>NZ_JBITIJ010000002.1:97759-860210 GCF_044458825.1 Nocardia sp. NPDC050412 | reverse complement strand
GGTCAACGCATTCGCGATCACCTTCGCCGACCGCTGGCCCGACGCCCAAACCTACTGAGAGAAACCGCCGGAAACACCGTTAGCGAGATAGTCCCCTCCGGACTCACCGGGGTGGCTCAGTATTGGCGTGCTGATGCATTGGTGTCCCTTCCTGGCTGAGGACTGCGTGCTGAGGCGGATTCGGGCGATCCAGCTGCACACGGTCCCAGACCCTGATGTTGTCGCGCTTATGGCATGTGTCATGTCCTGAACGATCGGTGAAACGAAGCCCTGCGGGCGACTGTTGGGAGCAGCTGGAAGCGCCGCTCGAAACGGGTCTGCCATGGGTGAGGTCGCGCCGGTGAACTGCCTGCGGTGCGCGCGGTGGGTGATGCTCGAAACACGAATCGGGCAGCATATATCCGGGGGTCGCCCCGAGAGACCGGCATTCGCTGTGGACCAATGTCGAAGAGTTCGTCCCAGTGGCTATCGCCGGCCTCGGGGCAGACCATCTGCCTGGCTGCGTCGTTTATGTCGTCATATGGTTCTTCTGTGCCCGCGTGAGCGTTGTGGCCAGGGGGTGGGGTTCCCCGGTGAGGTGGGCGAGCGCGGATGCGACTTCGTTGATTGTTGCCGTGGTGTAGACACCGGTGGGTCCGGCGCTGCCGAGGCCATGGCGGGCGAACTCGCGGGCGATCGCGCCGCCGTAGCGGCGCTCGACCCAGGTGGTTGTGGTGTGGCGCAGCCAGTGGATGGAGATGCCGTGGGTGATGACCCAGGGCAGGTATCGGCCGAGGCGCTCGAACAGGTAGTTGTAGCGACGGCGGGTGATGGGCTTGCCGTTGCGTGCACGCAGTAGTTGCTCGTTCGGTGCGGCTCCGCGCTGTTCGGCGTGGCGGCACAGCGCGCGCATTAGTGTGGGCGAGACCGGCTGCCATTGTTCGGTGCCGCCTTTTTCCCGTAAGAGAATCACTGACTGCACGGGATCGAGATCTCGGGGACGCAAGGCCAGTGCACCGCCTCGGCGGCAGGCGGTTTCGGTGTGCAGGCGCAGCAGCAGGGTGTCGAGCTGCGGGTCGTTGCCGGTGGTAGCGGCGACGCGGTTGATCTCGCTCAGGAGGTCTTCGGGCAATGCACGCCGATTGGATCGCGTGCGCCGGGGTTTGGTCAGCCTCGCGGCCGGGTTGTCGCGCGAGTCGATGATCCGGTTATCTTCGGCGTGCTTGTAGACCCGGCGCAACGCGTCGATGACGTGGCGCACGACTTCACGTCCGTCTCGACCGTTGCGGCGGATCAGTCGCTGGGTCTTGATCACCTCGCACAGCCCCTGCAACTCCACGGCAGTCGGCTCGTTCAATGCCCGCTCAGCCCACCCCGGCTGGGCAAGAATCTTCGTCCAATATGTCTGATAGTGATCGCGAGTCCGGCTCGCGGGCATGCTGTCGGCGACGATAGGGATGTAGTCACCGAAGGTCGGGACGCTTGCGGCCGCACCGGTGTCGTCACTGAGCTCGGCGACGGTGAGATTGAACCGGTCCATCATCATCCGGACCGCGGCGACGTCGGCGCCAGTGTCGCTGCGCGCGTTCATCGGCTTACCCCCGCGGAGAAGCGGCGAGCGGCCATCTCATCGAGGACATGTGGTGGGAAAACCACCAGCAGGCGTTGATCAGGATCGGCGGCCAACAGGACCCTGTCGTGATGGCGGATGCCCGCGGCGCGCCGTGCATGGGCGGGCAGGGATAGATGCCCATGCTTGGTGACCCCGCGGCGGCCGTAGCCGGGCCGGGTGATCACGATCAGCCCCGCGGCGATCCGCCAGGACAGGAGGTCACCGGGGTGCCAATCCAGCGCTGCCAGAACGGCTTTGTCGACCACGCGCCCGTTGGTGTCGACCGGGCGCACGCTGTATACCGCGGTGTGTGCGGGTGGTTGCTCGATGGTCGCCATCGGCAGACCGGCACCGATTCCGCAGCCATCGCCGCCGGTGAGCCCGATGGAGGCGGAGGAAGGGATCAGCGCAGATACTGTGTCATCGGTCACATCGACCACCGCCCAACGGAACAAACCCGCAGGTGGCGGCGTACTGCCGGGACGGAGTGTCCAGGCGATGCCCGGACCCAATTTTGGGGGCATAAATGCCACAGATTTGTGTCCGGAGGGGGACTTGAACCCCCACGCCCGATAAAGGGCACTAGCACCTCAAGCTAGCGCGTCTGCCATTCCGCCACCCGGACCGGTGTGCTCAGCAAGGTTATCGGATGTGGCTGCGTTGACCAAATCGCGGGTTTAGCTGGTGATTTTCGGTGTTTCTGCCCCGCGTTGCCCGAGCTGATGACGAGTACCTACTATTCGAGCCAGTACTTGCCGATGCGCATGTGGAACGGGTAGGGATGGGTGCGAAGAGATCCGGGCCGTACTTCTGCGGCATCGACGCGGCGATGGATGTGGTGGGCGGCAAGTGGAAAGCGCTGATCCTGTGGGAGTTGGCGAATCATGGCGTGCGCCGCTTCGGCGAGCTGCGCCGCGGCTTGCCAGGTGTATCGGAGAAGATGCTGATCCAGCAGCTGCGGGAGCTGGAGGAGGACGGCATCGTGGATCGCGAGATCTACCGCGAGGTGCCGCCGAAGGTCGAGTACCGGCTGACCGAATTGGGTAGCGCACTCAATGCGGCGCTGGAACCACTGGGTGCGTGGGGGCGCGATCGCATCGATCGGATCGGCGCCGGGCGCGTCCACCCGCCCGCGTGAGGCTCATCCCAGGATCGGCAGCGTGCGTTCCTCGGCCAGTTTCGACAATGCCTCCTGCATGATCCCGGTGACGTACTCGTAGCCGCGATCCACATCGAGCTCCGACCCAAATATCTGGTGCAGGTCGATCGGCGGCAGGAATTCGACCGTCACTTTGGTCGGCAACGGAATATGCCCGGCGAGGTCGCTGATATTCAGCCCCCACGGCAGCGCCAGCGAAATCGGGAACACCTTCAATCGCAGCGTCCGATCCAGCCGCAGCAGCCGGGCGATCCGGTCGCCGCGGGTGAGCATGAGGGCGTTCTGCTGAGCGCCGTAGTTCACGAACGGCACAATCGGCACGTTTTCGTCCCAGGCCACTCGCAGGAATCCGGTGCGTCCGGCGAAATCGAGCTGGTCCTCCTCCCAGGTCGGGCGGTGCACCTCCCAGTCACCGCCGGGATACACCAGTACCGCCGCACCACTGCGCAGCGCCGCTTTGGCACTTTCGGGGTCGGCCGCCACCGTGCCGAAACGGGACAGGAACATGCCGAGCAGCGGCACGGCCATCACCAGATTGTGGGCGAGTTGATAAAAGGGACGGTCGGGTCCGAAATAGCGCGCGAACGCCAGAGTCGTCACGAGCGCCTCGGGCGAGACATTGCCACCGGAGTGGTTGCCGACCAATAGCATCGGGCCGTTTTTCGGTATCCGCTCCATACCGCGTACCTCCGCCCGGAAGTACGCGCGAACCAGTTGCCAGGACGGTCCGACCGTGTGGGCGATGAATCCAGGATCCCGGTCGTTCATATCCGCCTCGGGAATCCACGCTCGTACCTGCTGGGCGACCCAGTCGGTCGCGGTATCGATCGGTGGCAATGGCAGGTTCGGGAGCTTCATGGGTCCGGCTTTCCGGTCAAGGCTTTTGACCGGGACATACCCGGCCGTGCCGCGACCACACAGCGTCGGCGATTGCGATCAGCGTGAATCGACCCGCACCCGCGCGCGATCGCGCACCTCGCGACGGCGGGCGGTGCCGTGCGGGAACGGCTATGGCGACACGCGGGCGGTGTCAGGTGGTAGGAAAGGGTACGTGTCTGCAACTGGCGAAGTATCCGGTCCGAACACCACGTCTCGTGCCGTGTCCGAGGTGGTCGAATTGGTCAGTACGCTGATCCGGTTCGACACTTCCAACACCGGAGATCTGGCAACCACCAAGGGTGAGCGCGAATGCGCGCAGTGGGTGGCCGATCAGCTGCATCAGGCGGGATATACGACCGAGTACGTGGAGTCGGGCGCACCGTGTCGCGGAAATGTGTTCGCGCGGTTGAAAGGGGCCGATTCGAGCCGCGGTGCGCTGCTGATCCACGGGCATCTGGATGTGGTGCCCGCAGAGGCCGCGGACTGGAGTGTGCATCCGTTCTCCGGCGCGGTGCGCGACGGCTATGTGTGGGGGCGCGGCGCGATCGATATGAAGGATATGGTCGGCATGATGCTGGCCATCGCGCGCCAGTTCAAGATCGAGGGGACGGTGCCACCACGCGATATCGTCTTCGCCTTCCTCGCCGACGAGGAGAACGGCGGCAAGTGGGGTTCGCAGTGGCTGGTGCAGAATCGGCCCGACCTGTTCGACGGGATCACCGAGGCGGTGGGGGAGGTCGGCGGTTTCTCGTTGACCGTGCCGCGCCCGGACGGCACCGACCGTCGGTTGTATCTGGTGGAAACCGCCGAGAAGGGGCTCGGTTGGATGCGGTTGCGCGCCAAGGCGCGTGCCGGTCACGGCTCATTCCTGCACGAGGACAATGCCGTCACGATTCTGGCCGCGGCGGTGGCGCGCTTGGGCAAACACACCTTCCCCCTGGTACTTTCGGATTCGGTCGCCGAATTCCTGGCCGCGGTCGCCGAGGAGACCGGCCTGGAATTCGATCCGTCGAGTCCCGATATCGAGGGCCAGCTCGCGAAGTTGGGCACGATCTCCCGCATTATCGGCGCGACACTGCGCGATACCGCGAACCCAACCATGCTGCAGGCGGGTTACAAGGCGAATGTGATCCCGCAGACCGCCGAGGCGGTCGTGGACTGTCGCGTGGTGCCGGGGCGGCAGGCCGCGTTCGAGCGTGAGGTGGACGAGCTGATCGGCCCGGATGTCGAGCGCGAGTGGATCACCAAACTCGATTCCTACGAAACGACATTCGATGGACATCTCGTCGACGCGATGAACGACGCCATTCTCGCCCACGACCCGCAGGGCCGCACCGTGCCCTATATGCTCTCCGGCGGCACCGACGCAAAGGCCTTCGCCCGCTTGGGTATTCGCTGCTTCGGTTTCGCACCGCTGCAGCTGCCGCCGGAGTTGGACTTCACGGCACTGTTCCACGGCGTCGATGAGCGGGTTCCGGTGCAGGCACTCGAATTCGGCACCCGGGTGCTGGAACACTTCCTGTTGAACAGCTGACGATCGAAAGGACTCACCGTGCCCGACTACTCCTACAACCCGTACGACGCGCTGCCGGAGGTGCCCAGCTTCACGGTGACCTCAGAGGATGTCGCCGATGGCGAGAGCTTCGGCAACGATCAGGTCAGCGGCGTCTTCGGCGCGGGCGGCAAGGATGTCTCGCCGCAGCTGTCCTGGTCTGGATTCCCTGCGCAGACAAAGAGTTTCGCGGTCACCGTCTACGATCCGGACGCACCGACCGCGGCCGGTTTCTGGCACTGGGCGGTGGCCAACATCCCGGTGAGCACCACCTCGCTGCCGCGCGGGTCGGGCAGTGAGGGTGGTGTGCTGCCCGAAGGGGCGGTCACGTTGCGCAATGACGGCGCGTTCCCGGGATTCGTCGGTGCGGCGCCACCAGCCGGACACGGGTACCACCGCTACTTCATCGTCGTGCACGCGGTGGATGTGGAGCGGTTGGAGATCGACGAGAACGGCACCCCCGCCTTTCTCGGGTTCAACCTTTTCTCGCACACCCTGGCCCGCGCCACCATCGTCGCCAAGTACGAGGTCGTCTAGACATAGCGGGAAAACGACGGTGGCCCTGAGCTTTTGCTCAGGGCCACCGGTCATTACGAGACGTTCACCACCGATTCAGGCAGCGGCGTGGTGTAGAGCGAGGCGATCTCCTCGGCGTACTTCGCCGCGATCGGGTTGCGCTTGAGCTTCATCGTCGGGGTCAACTCATCACCGCCCGGCTCCCACGGCGTCCCGACCACGGTGAATCGCTTGATCTGCTCGACTCGCGACAGCTTGCGGTTGCCCGCGACGACCGCGGCCAGCACCTCGTCCAGGATCTCCTTGCGGGTGGCCAGTGCGGCCAGATCGTCGGCGGGCGCGTCGATTTCCTTGGCCCGGATGGCCGCGGTGTCCGGGTCGAGCACGATAAGCGCGGAGATGAACGGTTTGGCCTCACCGATCGCCACCACCTGACCGACCAGCGAGGAGGCGGCCTTGACCGCGTTCTCGATATTGGTCGGGGAGATGTTCTTACCCGACTCGTTGATGATCAGTTCCTTCTTGCGGTCCACGATCCGCACATAGCCGTCGGCATCGATGGTTGCGACGTCACCGGTGGCCAGCCAGCCGTCGTCGTCGAGCGCGTCCTTGGTCTTATCGGGCTGCTTGCGGTAACCCGGCGTGACGATCGCGCCGCGCACCAGCAGTTCGCCGTCCTCGCCGAGCCGCAACTCGAGGCCTTCGACGGCCCGGCCGACCGAACCCGGGCGCGGCTTGGCCAGTTCGGTGTAGGTGGCCACACCGGTTGTCTCCGACATGCCCCATACCTCGCTGACGGTGAACCCGAGTCCGAGGAAGTATTCGAGGGTTTCGGCCGGGATCGCGGCGGCGCCCGAGGCGGCCACCTTGAGGTTGTCCAGGCCGAGCGCGGCCCGCAGCTTCGAGAGCACCAGCGCGTCGGCGACCTTGTACTGCGCCGCGAGCAGCGGGCTGCCCCCCTTACCTGCCAGCTCGGCGCGCGCCGCCGCGACGCCGGTGTTGATGGCCCAGTTCGCCAGTGCCTTCTTCACCGGGCTCGCTTCGGTGGCCACCTTGCCGTCGATACCGGCCTTGATCTTCTGCCACACCCGGGGCACACCGAAGAATACGGTGGGACGCGCGTCGGGCAGTGCGGCGGCGATCTCACGCGGATCCGGTACGCAGGTGATCAGGATGCCGGTGAGCAGGCTGATGGCATGGCCGGAGATGCGGTCGGCGACGTGCGCGGCGGGCAGATAGGAGATCGCGCGGTCGTCGAGGCCGACTCGCAGCGGGCCGTTGACCAGCGCGATGATCTGGGCCAGCACATTGCGGTGGGTGATCTCTACGCCCTTGGACGGGCCGGTGGTGCCCGAGGTGTAGATCAGCGTGGCGAGATCATCGGGGGTCACCGCCTGCCAAGCGGCGTCGAAATCGAAGTCGGCGGCCGGATTCGCCTCCAGGTCGGCGAGGCCGACCGCATCGGCGGCCGGACCGTCCACCACCACGATGTGTTCGAGCTGCACACCCGCGCCCTTGATGACGTCGAGGAAGGCGCGCTCGGTGATCACCACCTTGTTCTCCGCATTGGTGAACAGATGCGTGATCTGCTCGGATGAGCTGGTGTTGTAGATCGAGAACGGTGTAGCGCCCAGATGCAATGCCGCCGTATCGACCAGATTGAACTCGGGCCGGTTGGTGAGCATGATGCCGACGGTGTCGCCGTGGCCGACGCCAAGGCCGGCCAGTCCCGCCGCCAGCGTGCGCACCCGCTCGCCGTATTCGCGCCAGCTGATCTCCGTGGTGCCGCCGACCGTCCGCAACGCCACCTGATCCGGTCGTAACTTCACGGTCTCCTGGAATGCCTGCGGCACCGTGTACACCGTCTTGCCGGACTCGTGCGCGAAACCGATTTCTGTTGTCGTCATCTTCCCGTTTCCCGATATCTCTGGCGTGAACCGCGCCCGGAGCGACCGCATGGTTTCCACACGGTTCGAGACCCGCTGCTCCTGATAAATTGCAAGCGACTCTATCTCATCGTGTCACACGGTTCGATAGCACCATGTGGCGCGGCTCACTCATGGTAGCCAGACCGGGGTAATCGTGTCCGTTACTTCTATACGGACGAATCAGACCCCGCACCGCGCCCCCACGGCAGATCCGCGCCCCGCAGCCAGATCCGGCGAAGTGTGCTGGGCCGCACTTTGACGCGCACGCGCCGGACCGTGTGACGCGTGCGCAGTGCAGGTCCGAGCCGCGACCAGATACGCAGAAAGGGCCCCGATCGCTCGGGCACGGACTCCATGCGCGGCTCGCACAGCATGCCGTACGGCGGGATCATGTGCCCGCGACGGCGCCGTTTCGCCTCCAGATATTCAGCGGCCCGTTGGCTCAGCGGTTCGGTGTGCAACGGCACCCGGGTGACCGCCAGACCGGTCGAACGCAATTGGTCGACCTTCGCGGGATTGTTCGTGAGCAGTCGCACTGTGGTGAGTCCGAGATCCTGCAAGCTTTTGGCCGCAGCGTGGTAGGTGCGGCTATCCGCGGGCAGGCCAAGACTCTCGTAGCTTGCGAAGGTATCGATTCCGCGGCGTTCACTCTCCCGGTAGCCGAGCGCCTTCGCGATCAATCCGCTACCCCTGCCCTCCTGCTCCAGATAGATGAGCACGCCGCCGCTCTCGTCCCATATCCGGTCCAAGGCCTGGTCGAGTTCGGGCCCACAGTCGCAATCCTGCGAGCCGAGCGATTCGCCGTACAAACACCGCGAGTGAATTCGGACCAGACATCCGTCGCTCACCTCGCCATATAGCAGCACATACCCGCACTCGGCACCGCCGGACACCTCCATCACACGAAGTTGCAGGTCCCGCCCGTTGCGGGTGAACCGATGGGCGGTGTCGTCGTGAGCGCTCGAGTTGTCCACCACGGTGACCTCCGATTTCACGACCGGGATATGTAGCCTGGTGCGCTTGCTCGATCGCGGCGCCATACGCGCGGGAGCTTCCCCACGCCGATTTCGCCGCGCGAGGTCGATCGAGCGACATCGGCGCGCTCGCGCGACCGATGTCCGTCCCGTCCGGACGTCCGAGATGTCTTGACTCGCAGACGGAATCACTGGCCGGTCGCGATGGGAATTCGATATCGGTTGTGCCGCGGGAAGATCATCGACCAGCCGATCTGGATAATACTGCGCCATACCAGATCCATGCCGCGTGGTCTAAATCACAGCTGCGAAGAATTTGCGAATGCGACTGAGCGCCTAGCCGAATGAGCGGACCCTGTTGTCGGAAAAGCCAGCCACGCACATCAGTTCGCGCATCATCCGACCAGGGCTGCTGTCCGATTGCTGAGAAAGCTGGATCCGGGAGCGCGCCGGCCTATCGTCCGGGCGGCGAGAGCCGATGCACACCACTGCCGAGAGTTCGGCGAGCAGCCTTGGGGCCGTGTCGTTTTCGCAGTTACGTACCGAACTGGTCCGCACCGGCGTGCGCCATTGCGCGAGCACGTCGGCGCCCGATCCCGCGAGGTGTGGGAGGGCGAGGTTCTCCTGGCGCGCGGATGTCATCCGATACCTCACCCAGGTCCGGATACAGGTAGCACGGCTGCTCGACATCGACCACCGACCGACGTGCCGCGTTGCGTATTCGTCGAGCGGGTCGGTACCCCCCACGCCTGTCGGGCCACATGCAAAGACCCAGGACCACCAAGCCCGTCGCAGCCGAAATCGTGGCGACGCCTATGTATCCGAGCAGAGCAGAGGGCAGCGCCATCACCGGAATCGCCACGGATGCCAGGTGAATACGGGCGCGTCGCTCCCGACTGACTTGCTCGACCGGCGAAACAGCCAGCAGTCTCGGGATCTGGTGTCCGCGATGACGCCGTTTGGCCTGCAGATATTTTCGCGCCCGCTCGCTGCGCGGCCAGGTGTGCAGCGGCACCCTGGTCACCGTGAGTCCGGCCTGCTCCAGCGGTTCCACCTTGTCGGGATTGTTCGTCAGCAGTCGTACCGATGTGAGTCCGAGATCACGCAAGCATTGGGCGGCGAACTCGTAGGACCGTGAATCCGCGCTCAGCTCCAGCCGCGCATAACTGGTGAAGGTATCGATGTCGAAGCGTTCGCTGGTCTGTAGCCCACGGGCCTTGTTGATCAGCCCGGCGCCGCGGCCCTCCTGTTCCAGATAGATCAGCACGCCCGCGCCCTCGTTCTGGATCATGTCCATGGCCATATCGAGCTCGGGGCCGCAGTCGCAGTCATCTGACCGCAGCGCGTCGCCGTAGAGGCAGCGGGAGTGGATCCGGACCAGACAGCCATCGCTGATTACGGGGGATCCGTGTGTCGCCTGCCCGAAGACCAGTGCGTGCCCGCCATCGACACCGTGCGGTATCGGCACGACGCCGACCTGTAGTTCGCGACCCCGGCGGGTCAAGCGGTGCCCGGTCTCATCGAGGCTAGACGCCGCTTCGGTCACGCTGGCCCTCCGATACATGGGATGAACTTGCAGGTGATGTGGCCTCGCCGATCGCCGTAACGTCCGCCCGTGACGGGTGCGAGCCAATTTACACACCAACCGAGGGGGGCCGCGTCAGCGGGGCCTCGACGCATCCTAGGCGCTCAGCCCGTGGTCGGCTCGTCGGCGGCGATGTGGACGATCCGATCGATATCGTGCTCCCGCGGCATCGCGTCCGGCACATCGCCGAACGACTGGGTGGCCACCATTGCCGCAGTGGCCCAACGGAATACCCGCTGGTCGACCGGTCCGGCCGTACCGACGAGTTGGCGCGCCAGAGCGGCCGAGAATGCGGCCGCCGCACCCGGTGAGTCGGCAAGCGCGACGGGGAAGTCGGCGATGCGGGTGTTGACGGCATCGGATCGCACCGTGCAGTGGAAGCCGTCGATCACACACACCGCACGAACACCCAGCATGCGCAGCCGTTGTGCGATGTTCTCGGCCGAGCCGATATCTTCCCCGGGCAGCATCTTGGCGAGTTCCCCTGTGGTGCCGACCAGGTAATCCACGGTGTCGAGGTAGCCGTACAGATACTGAGGGCTTTCGACGGCCGGGGTGGCATTCACCAGCAGCAGCGGACGCGGATTCAGGGCACGGATGGCGGCCATGGTCCGCTCGACGACATCGATCGGCTGCTCGAAGGTCAGCAGCACCGCGTCCGAGGCGGCCAGAGCGGACCGCACCTCCGGATCGCGGGGGTCATGGGTACCCAACCGGATCCGCTCATCCTTACAGCTGATGTAGCTCGAGGTCCCGGTGCTGGTGATCATCACGGCCGTCACTTGGGTCTGCGCGCCGGGGACCTCCTTGACCAGGCGGATGTCGACGTTCTCGGTTTCCAGATAGTCGCGGATATATCTGCCCGCGTCGTCGGCGCCGACCGCGGAGACCAATCGCACCTGAAGTCCCAGCCGTGCCGCTGCCACCGCACGATTGAGCCCCTTGCCACCCGCGTGCATCTCGAATCCGCCCGGCGTCGACTTGCCCGCCACCGGAATCTGCCCGATGCGGTATATATGATCGATCACGGAGTCGCCGATGACTGTGACGATTCCGCGTTGCGGCTGTGAATCCGGCAGCGTCACAAGCACTTTCGGTTCGGGAGTGAAACGATATCCGGATCGGCCGGCGTAGCTCGACGCGGCCACGAGCTGTCCCGCCAACGCGGTGAACGCCCGGCGCTCGGGCGTCGCTCGCAGGGAGCGCACGCTCGGCGGAGACGTGATGTCGTCTGCTCCGACCGTGCGATGCAACAGTTCCCACACCGCCGTGAGATATTCACGCCGCTCGCCGAGATCGGCCGCGTAGAGGCGCGCCAGATCGATTCCGTGCGGCGACTTTTCGCGCAGGAGTCCCAGCGACAACTCAGCGTCGGCGATCAGCCGGTGCGTCGGCGCCAATTGCCGGGCGAGGTCCCGAATCACCGGCAGGACGGCCTGCTCCACCGAGATGCCCTCGCGGCCCGCTCGCTCCTTGACAACGGGCAAATCCAGCAGGGGAGCGACGTCGATTTCCGTGGTGCGCAACCGATCCGCACTCAGGCCCGAACGTTTGCTGAGCCTGGTGAGAATGTTGCGGATGGCAACCGTGCGTGAGTCCTGCTGGACCATAGGCGGGCCTGTCCTCCATGACGCTGCGATCGTTCCCTGTGCCACTCTCACGATATGCCAATCGTCCGGGGTTTAGCCGTCGAGCGAACCGGCAATTACCAACTTACAACGGCAATTGACCGTAGTGAACGGCAAATGCCACACTGAGTTACGGCGACCAAGCGTCGTCCGCCAGATGACTCGGGAGGGCCCTGGTGATGAGAGTGATTCTGCTGATACGGCACGCACGGCGGCACGGGGAGCCGAGAGCCGGCGGCACCGAAACCGAGCTCGTTGCGAACCTCGCCACGGCCTAGGCGAACGAATCGAGTTCGCCGGAACGACATTTCACCCGATCAAGTCGACTCGTCGCCTGCTCCATCCGACGGCAACGAGCCCCGGCTGACCGCGACACAGTGGTCGACCGGGGCTCAGTGCACCCGAAATGCGGTCGGCGACAGCTCGGGCACCCCGGAGACAGCCGTGACGATCTATGAATGCAGCCGGTCGATGACCAGTAGCGTCACGCCCGACGAATGGGCATGGCGAGCAGGCCGCGAGGAACCGGCATGGCGATTGAGCTGGCTACCCGACCAGCTGACCCGCGAACAGGCCTGGGCCGGAATGCGATTGCAGGAGATGCTGAGCCACCCGGACCCGGCATCGGACCACGACGCGCACGCGCGGGCATTGGCCGATCAACTCGGTATCACCGTGCAGCAGGCACTGCACACGCTGCACCAACGGATGCTCGACCGGAGGCATTCGTGACCAGCTACGTACCCCCCGAGCTCATCGGGCTCGAATTGCTACACCGGAGGCACCCATGACCGTCGACACCACCGACTGGACCATGATCAGCGATATCACCCCCGAGTCGGCATACCGTCAGATCGGGTCGGGGGCCGCGGTCTGGCGACTGAGCTGGCTGCCGGATCGGCTGCTGACCCGCGAACAGGCGCTCGCGGGCATGGAACTCGACGAGATCCTCAGCGATCCGGATATCGTGCACGATCGGCACGCCCACGCCGACGCGGCCATCCTGGCCGGACGTGTCGGCATCATCTGGGAGCAGGCGGTGATCCTGTTGTCGAAGCGGATACTGACTCGACTACGCCAGCGTCCCAGCGGGATTCAGGACGACCCGGTGGACGGTGAATCCGCCTCTTGGATGTCGCTGCACGGCGACCGGACACCGTGGGTGTTCCGATAGTGTGCGGCGCCGCGGGGCATCGGCCGCCGGGAGGGGAGGCGGCCGATGTCATCGCGACGCGGGATACCGAGCCACGACCGCATCGATCGTGGCGGAGGTCGGCATACCGACCGGTACCGGACCCTCCACGGAGGTCGATGCCATCGCAGCGGTTGCCCAGTAGTAGTCCGGGCCAGTGGCGGGTCGCTCGGTCAGCAACAGCCGATACGCCAGCGCGGCACCGAACGCGGCACCGCCGCCAGGTGAATCTCCTTGTCGCGCTGCTGGATTCGCGGGCAGATCGAGGTTCACCGTGTCGGATCGGACGCGGCAGGCGAGGTGCTCGACCGCGCAGACACTGCGCACCCCCCGCGCGCGCAACCACGGCGCGACCGACGAGTCGAAATCCGCATCGCGTGTGCCTGCCAGGTCACCGAGCTCCCAGGGCGCCCCGATCAAATAATCGATCCTGTCGAGGTGGCGGAGCAGGTCGTGAGGTGCCTCGATCGGCGGTGCGGCGTGCACGATCAGCACGGGCGCGGGCCGCAGGCTCCGGACGGCGGCCAATACCCGATCGATCACCCAGCTCGGCTGTTCGAACGTCAGCAAGACCACATCCGCGGCGGCGAGCCCGTCACCGATGTGCTCGACATCGGGCACGATGCCATCCTCACGACAACCGATCGTGGTGCTCACGCCCGTCGGGTTGACCACCACCATCGTGATCGCGCTCGGCACGCCGGGTACGACGCGCACATGTTCGGTATTCACCCGCTCGGCACGCAGGTAGGCCAGTATCCGCCCGCCCGCGTCGTCGTCGCCCACCGCTGAAATCAGTCGCGATCGCAGGCCGAGTCGTGCCGCGGCGACGGCGCGGTTCAGCCCCTTGCCACCCGGATGGGCTTCGAAGCGTCCGTGCGCCTCCGGCCCTGCGGAAGGAACGTGATCGACACGGTAAATGTGATCGCTGACGGCGCCCCCGACGACGGTGACCACGCCACGAGGAACACACGCGTTCGCCGGTTCGGCATTCGTTCCCGGGTCGTGCGGGACCATGCGCCGCCCCCTCTGGGTGCTGCATTCGATATGTCTTGCCGCACACCAGCTTAGGCCCCACACACGCGAAATGGCATGTGCCGCAACAATGCATCAACCGCGCGAAACGACCGGTCGGGATCAGGTATGAGCCACGTGCTCCGCGCCGACCGCCTCGGCGATCGAGTGGTAACCGGCTTCGCGCAGCCGCTGGGCGATCCCGCGGTGGATGTGGCGCATCCAGAACGGACCGCCGTAGATGAAGCCGGTGTAGCCCTGCAGCAGGGTGGCGCCGGCCTGGATGCGCTCCCAGGCCTGGTCGGCGGTTTCGATACCGCCGACCGAGATCAGCACCAGATGGTCGCCCACGCGGCGGTAGAGCCGCCGCAGCACCTCCAGCGAGCGCTCGGCAACCGGAGGACCGGACAACCCGCCCGCGCCCATGGCCGCGACCTGGCCGGCATCGGTGCGCAGGCCGTCGCGGCGGATGGTGGTGTTGGTGGCGACGATCCCGGCCAGGCCGAGTTCGACCGCGAGGTCGGCGACGGCGTCCACATCGTCGTCGGACAGGTCGGGGGCGATTTTCACCAATACCGGGACCTCGACGCTGTCGAGGACGGCCTGCAGCACCGGGCGCAGGGATTCGACGGCCTGCAGATCCCGCAGACCGGGAGTGTTGGGGGAGCTGACATTGACGACGACGAAGTCGGCCAGCGGCCCGAGCAGAGATGCGCTCACCGCGTAATCGGCCGCCGCGTCAGCGGGTTCGACGATCTTCGTCTTTCCGATATTCGCGCCGATCGGGACACCGCCGCGGCGGTTGCGCAGATGTTCGGCAGCTGCTGCGGCGCCGTGGTTGTTGAACCCCATCCGGTTGATCAGGCTGTGGTCGGCCGACAGCCGGAACAACCGCGGCGCGGGATTGCCCGGCTGGGCCTGCGCGGTGACGGTGCCGATTTCAGCGAATCCGAATCCCAGTGGCGCCCAAGCGTTGACACCGTCGGCGTTCTTGTCGAACCCGGCGGCCAGCCCGAGCGGCGCGGGGAAGTCGATGCCGAAGGCGTGATTGCGCAGGATCGGATCGTCAGTGGTCAACACCTTGGTCATCGCCCAGCGCGACGGCGCGAACCGGGCCGCCAGCCGCATGACCGTGAACGCCAGATGGTGGATGCGTTCCGGCGGCAGCAGGAACATCAGGCGCAGCAGCAGTGAATACATGGCCTCACATTCCCGGTTCGGGCTGGGGTAGTAGTGCGGTTTTTCGGCGCCGCAGCAGTACCCGCCTGCTGCCGTCGGTGTAGGCTCGCACCCGCGACAGTTCCCAGCCGCCGAATTCGGCTTGGATGGCCAGCCGCATCGAGGCCGTCACCCGGGTCACCTCCGGTGGGAGCCGCAGTGGCACGTATTCGTAGTCGTCACTGGTGGTTTCCCAGCTCGCCGGTAGCGCTGCGCGTGATTGTGGCGCCATCACTGCCCTTTCTTCCGCTGGTCCGCGCGGATCCGTTGCAGACCGTCTCCGGTCGCGGAACCGACGAACAGGTCACCGGTGCGCTCGTCGATGGTCACCGAGTTCGGCTGGCGAACCGTCGGATAACGGCCCACCTCTCTCGGTATACCCGTCGACAGGTCGAATCCGACGACTTCGTTGCTCTGGGTACACGTCGCCCACACGGTGTCGGACCGCTGATCGTAGGCAATCGCGTAAGGCGACGATCCTACCGGGAATCGCTGCCGCAGCACGAGCGGTCCGGCGGTGTAGACCAGCAGTTCGTCACCGGCGGTGTCGGTGACGGTGATGCGGCCGAACGGATCGGTAATCAGGTTGGTCGCGCCCTCACCCGCGCGCAGTGCCAGGCCGAGGCGGTCTTTGCCGAGATCGAGCTGGGTGAGCGAGGTCTGGCGGCGGTCCAGGACCGAGACATGGTTGCCGGTGAGGGCGAGGGCATCGGCGGAGGCGAGCCCGGAAATGGTGTCGGTGACCTTGCCGTCGGGGGAAAGTTCGCGCACCTTTCCATCGGCGGTGCCGACGAACAGCGTGCCGTCGTCGCGGTAGCGCACCGATCTGGCGTCGCCGTCCACGGGCACCTCGGTGGTCACGCCGGAGGTGATGTCGACACGCATGATCCGGTGGTCGCCGGGGATCAGCACTTCACCCGGCTTGCCCTGCGCCAAGCCGACACCGTGGGCGGGCAGCAGGAGGGTGCGCATCTCCTCGTTCGGCGCGCCAGTGGGATCGACGCGGGTGAAGGTCACGGGGTCGATGATGAACATCATTGTGCTGGTGTCGCGGCTCGCTTCGAGCGCAACCAGTTGTCCAGTGGCCGCCTCGGCGAATAGTCCGCCGACCGGGTTGCCGAGCCCCCATACGTCCCCGGCGGGGTGCGTGCTCTGCTCGGGCGCGACCGCCGCAGTCGCCGCCGGTCGAGTCTCGAGCTTGTCGCTATCGGAATCGGAGGAACATCCGGCGATCAGCGCCAGCACCGCCGCACCCGCAAGCACAGCAGGTAGCGAACTATATGGGCGCATCCACCGAACTCCTAACTACGACAAATCATCGGCTACAGCACCATCTGACCATGATGGCGCACTTGACCGGCCTACCGGGGTAGTCGCTGGCGGAGAATGTCGGTGATGGGGGTTACCGTTGACTTGAATCAATATCCAATTCAGGGAGATCCGGTTGAAAGCCGACCATCCATCGGGATTTGCCATCGATGACATAACCGTTGGTCCGTTTGCTCACGGATTCGGCACCACGGCCGACGGCAGGCCCTACGCCTTCCGCACCGTGCGCTCCACCGTCGAGCTGGAGATCTACCGCGCCGATCTCGACAGCGATGTGCCCGGACCGGAGGACGTCGTCGCCGTCGCGCAGGCCCGCGCCACCGATATCGACCTCGACGACGAACGCAGCGTCGTCGCTCTGGTGCGCGACATGATCCCGGATGCGGTACCGGTCGAATCGGCCCCGGATCGGGACATGACGACCGTGCGGGCCCTGCTCGGCCGCATCAGTTCGGTCATTGATGGTATGTAGATGGTGATGCCAACCACACGATTCGTCCGTTCCGTGCTGACCGCGGCCATCCTCGTCGCGGCGGCTGCGGCGTGCAGCACCGGACCGGATGAGGCCTCGGTCGATGCCGCGCGTTCCTCGGCCAATGCCTCGCTGTCCTCCTCGATCGCGACCTCCTCCAGCGCCGCCCACCGACCACTGCCGAGCGCCGCCGAATTGGATGCGCAGATCAAACGCGCCCTGGATCCGGCGCTACCCGACTCCGAACGCACCGACCTCATCGAGGACGGCGAAGCCTTCCGCGACGCCATCCCGGACATGTACAAGGCACTGCAGGACAATCCGCGCGCCGTCTACGGCGTCACCGATCCGGTCTTCGACAACCGCGACGGCACACTGACCGCGACCATGCGGCTGGACAAGGACGGCACCGGCACCGCGGTCCGCACGACCGTCGTGCATTTCGTGCTGCTCGACGGCAGGTGGAAGATCTCGCGCACCGACCTGTGCGGCATTCTGCGCTCGGCCGATTACCGCACCGCGGCCTGCGGCTAGATGATCGAATCCGGTTCGCTGCGGTGGGGTCGTCTCATCCACCGCCACCGCTATCTGGTGCTGGGCATCGCCATTGTCGCGGTGCTGCTCTCGGGCTGGTACGGCCGGGATCTGGCGGGCCGGCTGACTCAGGAGGGCTGGTTCGACGAGAGCAGTGAATCGGTGGCCGCCGCCAAGATCGCCGATGCCACCTTCGGCCGCGATACCGACAGCGACATCGTCTTGCTCTACACCGCGCCCGAGGGCATGACCGTCGACGATCCGACCGTGCGTGCGGCAGTGACGAATTCGCTGAAGCAGCTGCTTGCCCGGCACCCCGACCGGATTCTGAAGATCGACAGTTATTGGGACAGCCCCTTCGCCGCGCAGGCCACCGATGCCTCGCGCACCCATGCCTTCGCCAGCGTCGGATTGCGCGGAGAGGGCACCGCGACGGTCGAGAACTACACCGCGATCAAGGGTGAGCTGGGTGCCGGGCGCGCGGGCGGTGGCCCCGGCGGCACCACGGTGCAGTTGGCCGGGCTGCAACCGATTGTCGAGGGCATCAATCAGGGCATGCAGGACGATATCCGCCGGGCCGAGATCATCGCGCTGCCGATCGTGGCGATCCTGCTGTATTTCGTATTCGGCGGGGTGGTCGGGGCGTTGCTGCCGGTGCTGATCGGCGGGATGACGGTACTCGGCACCCAGGGCACCATCCGGATGCTCACCGATCACATCGCGGTGAACGTTTTCGCCAGTGCGGTGGTGACGCTGGTGAGTCTGGGGTTGGCGATCGACTACGGACTGTTCACCGTGACCCGATTCCGGGAGGAGCTGGCCGGCGGGCACAGTGTGGAGGATGCGACGGCGCGCACCGTGGCCACGGCCGGGCGCACCGTACTGTTCTCGGCCGCGATCATCGCGATCAGCCTGGCGGCGTTGTTCATCTTCCCGAACGGGGTGTTGCGGTCGGTGCCCTATGGCGGCATCAGTTCGGTACTGCTGGCCGCACTGCTGTCGGTGACGGCGCTGCCCGCGGTGCTGAGCATTGTCGGACGGCGAATCGACCTGTGGGGTTGGCATCGGTTCTCGCGCACCAAGACCGAGGCGCAGATCGACTCGGGGTTCTTCTCGCGGCTGGCGACACGGGCGATGCGGCGACCATGGGCGGTGGTGGTGCCGATCGTGCTCGGGCTGCTCGCGTTGATCGTTCCGATTCGCAATATCGAGTTCGGCGGGATCAGCGAACGGTATTTGTCCGAAGACAATCCGGCGCGGGTCGCGCAGGAACGGTTCGACCAGTTGTTCCCGAGTTTTCGCACCGAGCCGATCAAACTGGTGGTGGTGGGCGCGAATCCGCAGCAGCTCAGCGATATTCGCTATGAGGCGAGCCGGATTCCCGGTCTGACGGGGCGTTTCGAACCCGGTGCGCCGACCAAGGACCAGATCAATGTGCTCAACGCCGGTCTCGCCGACAAGCGCAATGCGGACGCGGTGATCGATGCGCTGCGTGCGATTGCGGAACCTTCCGGGGTGGAGATCATGGTGACCGGGGTGCCCGCGCTCGAGCGTGACAGCATCAACGGGCTGCTCGTGCGGCTGCCGTTGCTGGTCGGGCTCCTGGCGGCCGCGGCGTTGGTGATGCTGTATCTGGCATTCCGTTCAATCGTGTTGGCGCTCAAGGCGGTATTGATGAGCGCGCTGAGCTTGGCCTCCACACTGGGTGTGCTCACCTGGGTGTTCGTCGAGGGGCACGGGGCCGGCAGCTTCGACTTCACACCGGGGCCGCTGATGTTCGCGGTGCTGGCGCTGATCGTGACGGTGGTGTTCGGGCTGTCCACCGACTACGAGGTGTTCCTGCTGTCGCGGATGGCCGAGGCGCGCGCGGACGGCGCGTCGCCGCCGGAGGCCATCCGCTACGGTATCGCCCACACCGGCGGGGTAATCACCTCTGCCGCAGCGATTCTCATCGTGGTGACCGGCGCTTTCGGGTTCTCCGACCTGGTGTTGATGAAATACATCGCCTACGGCATGATCGCGGCACTGGTCCTGGACGCGTCCGTGGTCCGCATGCTGTTGACGCCCGCGGTGTTGAAGCTGGTCTGGCGTTGACGGGGCTGCTCGTCAGCGGGTGAGAGGGATCGAGAATGACTGTGCTCGAGGGCGCGAATCCGGGCCTGATGTTCTTGCTCGAACTGGGCGTACTCGCCGGAGCGGCGATCTGGGGCTTCACCCTCGATGCGAACCCCGTCGTGCGCGTCGTCGCCGGAATCGCCACCCCCGCGGTATTCATCGTGGTGTGGGCATTGTTCGCGGCGGGCGGCGGCAAGAATGCGCGATACCCCCTCACCGGCCCGTGGCGCGCCCTGTTGGAGATCGTCTGGTTCGGCGGCGCGGCGGTACTGATCGGTCTCGCCTTCACGGCACTGGCCGCAGCCGTGTTCTTCGCGATATGGGCGATCAACGCCGCCTTGCGGATGCTGTGGCATCAGGCCTGAAATCGCCTGTTCGGAGCCCGATCTCGGGCTGAGCATTCACTTTTCGTGCGAACGTGACAGCAAACCGTCGACGACTCGGCCCGGTGTTAGTGGATGTGGCTCGGCTGCCAGTCGTGCTTGCGCGACGGCCGGCCTGTTTCGAAGCGGGGTCCGGCGACGGTCACCGACGGACGGGCAGGACCAGTTGGGCGCCGGTCACTGGGTGGTCGAGGACTTCGACAGGGTGTTGGTAGACGCGGGTGAGGAGTTCGGTGGTCAGAACTTTGCGGGGTGGGCCGTCGACGGCGATGCGGCCGGATTCCAGGACGGCGACGCGGTCGGCGTAGGCGGCGGCGATGCCGAGGTCGTGCAGGACGACGACGACGGCGGCGCCCGCGGCGGCCCGGGCGGTGGCCAGGCGTAGAACCGCTTCTTGATGGCCGAGGTCGAGAGCGGCGGTAGGTTCGTCCAGCAGCAGGGTTGCGGTGTCCTGAGCCAGGACGCGGGCCAGGGCGACACGGGCGCGTTCACCGCCGGAGAGTGTCGGAAATGGCCGGGCGGCAAGGTGTTCTACGTCGGCGACGGTCATGGCGGCGGCGATTCGCTCGTCATCGCGGTCCCGCCGCTCGGTCCGCACCCACGGCGCGCGCCCCATAGCGACCACCTCGCGAGCGGTGAACGGGAATCCGACGGTGTGGCTCTGCGGCAATACCGCACGGCGCCGCGCCATATCCAAATGTGACCAGTGGCCCAGCGCCCGACCATCGAGTTCGATCGTGCCCTCGCTCGGCTCCAACTCACCCGCGAGCGCCGCCAACAGTGTCGACTTGCCCGCCCCGTTCGGCCCCACCAACGCTACGATCTCGCCCGCGACCACGTCGAAGTCGACCGCTTCGAGCACCCGCCGCGTATGCGCCCCCGAAGCTCCACGCCTGTCGACGCTCACACCGCTGGCCCGAAGCGTCACCGCACCCGGCTGCGGCGGCACCGGCAACTCATGCGTCCGTGCGAACACCGACCCCAACCCCTCCAGCACCCTGCTCACACCTCCGCCCCACCTGCGGGCTGCGGCATGTATGCGCGACATTCGCTGATAATGCTGCCGCGCCGGGCCGTCGAGTTCGACATTCCGGCCTGCACTGCCTGTCGGCCCCTCGGCGCGTCGCGCCCGTCCACTGCCGGCCCGCGGTCCAGCATCGGCGTGCGAGGCCACCAGGAATCTGCGTTCGACCTGCCCGGTTGCCCCGCCCGCACGCTGCATGACTGATCGGCGGGAGAGATACATTTTCGGCCGAACACTCCGACGCGCTGGTGAATGGCGTTCGCGACAGGGGCCCACCACATTCCGAGCGTGCGCGGAACGGTTGCGTCCCAGCTGATTTCGCGACTCATGCCCAACCTCCCGCGCGAGCACGCGTGCGGCGCAGGAGCCAGAAGAAGAAGGGGCCGCCGATGAGGGAGGTGAGCATGCCGAGGGGCAGGTCGGCATTGTGGACCAGGGAGCGTGCGGCCACGTCGGCGGCGAGCAGCACGACCGCGCCGAGGATGGCGCTCAATGGGATCAGGATGCGGTGGGCGGGGCCGACCAGCATGCGAACCACATGCGGCACGATCAACCCGACGAACAGCACGATGCCGGTGAAGGCGACGCCCGCGGTGGCGAGGACGGCGACTACCACGATGACATTGCGCCGCAAGCGCTCCACGTCCACACCCAGGTGCCGGGCGGGGGATTCACCGAGAGCGAGCAGGTCCAGGCGGGGCGCGATGAGCACCGCGGCGAGAATGCCGAGAGCGGCCAGCGGAGCGACGACGTGCACCGCATCCCAGGTGGCTCCATTGAGACTGCCCAATTGCCAGAACACGATCTGGTCGCGGGCGGCGGGGGTCGCGATGAACAGCAGCAACGCGATCAGGCCACCGGCGAAGGCATTGATCGCGACGCCGGTCAGCACCAGCGTGACCACCTCGGTGCGCCCATTCGAGCGCGACAGCAGATACACCAGCAGTGTGGTCAGCAACCCCGCCGCGAATGCGGCCGCCGCCACCGACCACGCCGCCACGAACGCACCACCCACCACGATCACCGTGCCCGCGCCGACCGCGGCCCCCGCCGACACTCCGATCACACCGGGTTCGGCGAGCGGATTCGCGAACACCCCCTGCAACAACGCACCCGCTGTCGCCAATGCGGCGCCGACCAGGATCGCGAGCACCACGCGCGGGAACCGCACCTCCCACAGCGTCACCTCACCCGCCGGATGTGCGGGCATCGGCCCCCAGTCCAACCCGATCCGATGCAACACACTGCCCGCCACCTCAGCGGGTGTCGTCGGCACCTGCCCGATCGCCGCCGACGCCAACGCCAACACCACCAGCGCCGCCACCGCCACGGCGAACACGATCGCGGTCCGCGACCACCCTCGCGACTCGGGCGCAACGGGATGCGGACTGTGCGGCATCGCCGAGCCGGTCGCGGTTGCCCCGGTAGCCCTTCCGTTCACACCGGCACCTCGCCGCCATCCGCCCGTGACCTGCCGCTCATGCGGGCTTGGTGCCGTACACGGCCTCGCTGAGGGCGGCGATCACCCGGCCGGTATTCGGGCCGAAGCTCAACACCACCGAGTCGGCCATATCGACCACGCGCTTGTTGCGTCCGGCGGGTGTCTGGGCGATGCCCGGCACTTTTTCCAGTCCGTCGACGCCGCCGACAGACTTCAGCCCATCCGACATCACCAGCAGCACATCCGGTGCGGCCGCGATCATGGCCTCACTGGTGATCGCGACGAACGGCTCGGTCAACCCGGCCGCAGAGCCCGCATCACGTGCGCCGAGCGCGGTGATGAGGGCGTCGGCGCCGGAGCCGGGTCCGGCGAGCATGGTGATGGCGGTGCTGCGCAGGTAGAGAAAGGCGACGGTGAGGGCTTTGTCCTGCTTCGGCACCCCGGCACTGGCGGCGGCGATTTCGTCGCGGGTGCGCTGAGCAAGGGCCTGGCCGCGATCGGGTACACCGAGTGCGGCGGCGACTGCCACGATCTGCGGTACCACGCCGTCCATGGTGCGCTGCGGATCGAAGTAGACGACGGTCACCCCGGCCGCGCGCAACTGCTCACGCACCTGCGGGGCGGCGCTGGTGCTATCGGTGAGAAAGACCGAAGGACGCAGTGCCAGAACGGATTCCACGTTCAGCGAACCGCTGCCACCGGTCACGATCGGCAGATTCGCCACTGCGGGAAACCCGGCCGCGGTGCTGCGCCCGACCAGTTTGGCGCCCAAACCCAACGCCCAGACCGTCTGCGCGAGGGTACCGAAGCGGTCGGCGGCGATGATGCGGCTGGCATCGGTGATGGTGACTTCGGCGCCGTCGAACGATCGGACGATCGCGGGCAGCGCGGGCGTAGGTTCGGGCCCGATCGGCACCGGGTCGAGGTTCTCCAGTTTCGCGGTGACCGGCCCGCGGCCGCCGCTGCCCGTGGCATCACTGTCGGTACCGCAGGCCGAACCGACCAGCAGGGTCAGTGCCAGCAGGGCCAGGAGGGAACGCACCCCGCCGGATCGGACACGGTCGAGAAACCTCATGCAGGTAAGGCTAGCCTCCCGCATCGATTCACCCCGCCGCGCGTGCGCTGACATCGTCGAGCGCGGCCGCGATGGCACGCGGCAGTTCCAAAGTCTCGGCGGCCAGTACCCCGGTGAACTGGCCGATATCGCGTGCGCCGACGATCATGCTCGCGATGCCCGGACGGTCCCGGATCCAGGCCAGCGCAACGGCCAATGGTGAGGTGGCAAGTCCGTCGGCAGCGGTCACCAACGCTTCGACCACCCGGGTCGCATGGTCGTCGAGCCGGTGCCGGATCTCGGCGGCGGTCGCCTCGTCCGCACCGCGCGAATCGGCGGGCACCCCATCGCGGTATTTGCCGGTGAGAATGCCCCCGGCCAGCGGCGCGGTGGCGATCAACCCCACACCATGATGCTGGGCGGCCGGAATGAATTCGGTTTCGGTGTCGCGGGCCAGCAGCGAGTACGGGGTCTGGGCGACGGTGACGGGCGCGACCGCCGCCAGGCTGGCGACCTGCCACGCGTTGAACCCGCGCGCCCCCGCGTAACGCACCCGCCCGGAGCGCACCGCGAATTCGAGGGTGGCGGCGACCTCGTCCAGCGGAGTCGCCGGATCCCAGGCGGCGACATGCCAGATATCGAGATAGTCGGTGCCCAATTCGAGCAGCGTCCGATCCAGCTGGCGCAGCAGCGCGCGCCGCGAGGTGTCCACGGCCGGCCGCACCGGCTCCGGCTCGGGCACGTTCGGTCCGACGGGTGCGGGTGTGATCCACGGCGCGACACCCGCGCAGCCACTGAGCACCAGCTCGTCGCGGGAGACCAGATCGCCGAGCAGTTCGGCCAGGATCCGTTGTGCCGCACCGCCGGCGTAGGCGGGGGAGGTGTCGACCAATGTGCCGCCCGCCTCGGCGAAAGCCACCAACTGCACCGCAGCATCGTCGGCATCGGTATGCGCACCCCAGGTGTGGGTCGCAAGTCCTATCCGGGACACCCGTAGGCCGCTGCGGCCGACCGTCCGCTGTTCCATCACCGTGCCCGCGCTATCGTCACGGCGCCAAGCCTAGAGTGTGGATACGCAACTCGACGCCCACCAGCGCCGTGGGTCGCACGGTCGAGCCGGGCATGCCGACGCCATCTCGACACTGTACTGTCGCTGCGTGATTGCGGCGGTGGTCACAGTGATGGGATCGATCGCCGGACCAATTGCCCAGTAGGAACATATATTTCGGGCGGAAGTGGAGGCTGGTTCGTGGTCGGCGAGTCGATGACCTGGGTGCAGGCCTTGATTCTTGGTCTGGTGCAGGGTCTCACGGAATTTCTGCCGATCTCCTCTTCGGCGCATCTGCGCATCGTGTCCTCGGTGTTCTTCGGCGATGACGCGGGCGCCTCGTTCACCGCGGTAACCCAGTTGGGCACCGAGGCGGCGGTGCTGGTGTTCTTCGCCAAGGACATCTGGCGGATCATCGTCGCGTGGTTCGCCGGCGTGCGCGATCGGCTGACCAGCCGTGGCGAGCCGGAGCTGCCGCTGCACGACCAGCCCACCATGCGACTTCCGGTCATCACCGCCGATCACAAGCGCGTGCTGGACGAGCAGGCGCAGCGTGAACTCGACTATCGCATCGGCTGGTATGTGATCATCGCGACGATCCCGATCGGGGTGCTCGGGTTCCTGTTCAAGGATCAGATCCGCACCGGCGCCCGCAATCTGTGGCTGGTGTCGTTCATGCTGATCGCGTTCGCGCTGGTCATCGCGGCCGGTGAGTACTACGGGCGCAAGATCCGCCCGATCGAGCAGCTGACTACCCGCGACGGTTTGATCATGGGCTTCGCGCAATGTCTGGCCTTGATCCCGGGTGTGTCGCGTTCGGGCGCGACCGCGACGGCGGGTCTGTTCCTCGGGCTGGAGCGCGAAGCGGCGGTGCGGTTCTCGTTCCTACTCGCCATTCCCGCGGTGACGGCATCAGGCCTGTTCAGCCTGCCGGATGCGTTCGAACCGGCGGGTGAGGGCCTCAATGCCAGCGGTCCGCAGCTGCTGGTCGCGACGATTCTGGCGTTCGTGGTCGGGTATGCCTCGGTGGCGTGGCTGTTGAAGTTCGTCGGCAAACATTCTCTGGACTGGTTCGTCGGCTACCGCATCGTGCTCGGGCTGACGGTCATGGGCCTGCTCGCGAGCGGAGTGGTTTCGGCGACATGATCGTTAGGCTGGTGCCATGACGGTGATCCTGCTGCGGCACGGTGTTTCGACCTCGAATACCGCCCGCACCCTCGCCGGGCGCAGTGCGGGCGTCGATCTGACCGAGCACGGCAATACCCAGGCACGCGACGTCGCCGAACGGCTCGCCGCGCTGCCGATCGAGCACATCGTGCATTCGCCGCTGCTGCGCTGTCAGCGCACGGTCGCGCCGCTTGCGGAAAAGCTCGGTCTGGAACCGCAATACGATGATCGGTTGATCGAGGTCGACTATGGCGACTGGACCGGCAAAGCGATCGCGGATCTGCTGACCGAACCGCTGTGGAAGGTGGTGCAGCGGCACGCCTCGGGCGCGGTTTTCCCCAGCGGCGAAGGTCTGGCACAGGTGCAGATCCGTGCCGTGGCCGCGGTGCGCGAGCACGATCGACGCTTCGCCGAAAAGGCGGGTCACGATGTGTTGTGGGTGGCGTGCACGCACGGCGACGTGATCAAATCCGTGCTTGCCGACGCGCTCGGTCTGCACCTCGACGGTTTCCAGCGCATTGTGGTCGAACCCGCCTCGATCAGCATCGTGCGCTACACCCCGACCGCGCCGTATGTGGTTCGGCTCAATGACACGGGGGATCTGTCCGGTTTGGCTATCAAACCGCAACGGCCCGCCGCAGATTCCGGGACTCCCGCAGACCCTGAAGCCGGTCCGGTTCCCGGTGGCGAGCTCGGTGCGACCCCGAGTGCGGATAATGGGAATGCGGAGCTTTGAGATTCCTTGTAAACGAGTAGGTGGCGTGTTGCGGAGTCCAGCGCCGCGGGTAGTCGATCAGGGTCACGTATCAGGAGGTGCAGATGTCTCGCGCAATCCACGTATTTCGCACCCCCGATCGTTTTGTCGCCGGGACCGTCGGTGAGCCGGGCGATCGCTCGTTCTACCTGCAGGCGGTGCAGGAACCACGGGTGGTCAGCGTGTTGCTGGAGAAGCAGCAGGTAAAGGTGCTCGCCGATCGGATGGGTCTGCTGCTGGACGAGGTCGCGCGCCGCTTCGGCGCCGAGGTGCCGCCGCAGGCCGAGGACATTGCCGACAGCGACCCGCTGCTGACCCCGATCGACGCCGAGTTCCGGGTCGGCACCATGGGCTTGGGCTGGGACGCCGATGCTGGTGCGGTGGTGGTGGAGTTGCTGGCGATCACCGAAACCGAGGTCGACGAGTCGGTGGTGCTCGATGACACCGAGGAGGGTCCCGACGCGGTGCGGGTGTTCCTGACCCCGATCCAGGCGCGGGAGTTCGCGTTGCGCTCCACCCGGGTGATCGCGGCGGGTCGGCCGCCGTGTCCGCTGTGTGGGGAACCGCTCTCGTCGCGCGGACATATGTGTGTGCGAACCAACGGATATAAGCGCGGGGATATTTTCGGCGCGGCCGAGCTAGAGGAGTAGTCCGTGGCCGAGCCTCGGTGGCACACCGCGGAATTGACGGTGATCGGGCGGGTGACGACCGCGAGCAATGTCACCCTCGTCTGCGATGCGGATGGCTTCGACGGCGTTCGCGTGGTCTACAAGCCGGTGCGCGGGGAGCGGCCGCTGTGGGATTTCCCGGACGGCACCCTGGCCGGGCGTGAGGTGGCCTCCTATCGGGTGTCGGATGCCCTCGGATGGGGTGTCATTCCGGAGACGATTCTGCGCGATGGCCCCTACGGGCCGGGCATGGTGCAGCGGTGGGTGGAGTCGGTGGACAACCACACCGATCAGGGCGACCGGCTGGATCTGGTGGATCTGGTGCCGTTGGGTGCGGTGCCGGACGGGTTCTGCGAGGTGCTGCGCGCCCAGGATGCGGCGGGTAACGAGGTGTCGCTGATCCATGCCGACGATCCACGGTTGCAGCGGATGGCGGTGCTCGATGTGTTGCTCAACAATGCCGACCGCAAGGGCGGGCACGCGTTGGAAGGTACCGACGGGCAGGTCTACGGTGTCGACCACGGTATCTGCCTGCACACCGAGCACAAGTTGCGCACGGTGCTGTGGGGGTGGGCGGGCAAACCCATCTGTGACGGGTTGATGGCCGATATCGCCGCCTTCGCCAAGGAGCTACCCGGCACGCTCGCCGATGATCTCGCACCGCATCTCACCGATGCCGAGATCGAGGCGCTCGCCGACCGTGCGCGGGAGTTGCTGGACGATCCGGTGATGCCGATGCCGAGGACCTCGCGACCGATTCCGTGGCCCGCGTTCTGAGTCGTGCGCTGCCTGCGATAGCGGACGGCGCCGTGTTGCGAACACTGTGGTCGCGCCGGCCGACGGGGTCGTACCGCGCTCAGCTCAGTAGCGGGCGGACCTCGGCCCCGGCGAAGCGGACGAATCCGACCAGGTCGGGATCGTCGTCGGCGGGTTCGAGGACGACGGTGTCCGCTCCTGCCTCGGCGTAGCGGCGGACGGCTTCCGCGATGGCGTGTGCGTCGCCCGCGACGCCTGCCTCGGGCGGGTGCTCACCGGAGTTGCGCTGCTGGGCCGCGGTCAGGCGTTCGACCGCGTCCGGGCCGGTGGCGGTGAGCAGGTTGACGATGACGCGATGCGGTTCGGTGCGTTGGACTTTCGCGCGGCCTTCCTCGATACGCGCTCGGGCGGCGCGGACGCCGTCTGGGGTGGTTCGTGAGGTGAGGATGGTGGCGTCGGCTAGTTCACCGGACAGTCGCAGGGTCTGCGGGCCGGTCGCGGCGGCGGTGAGCGGTGGGGGCGTGCTGGGCGGCCAGGCCAGGGCGACATTGTCCAGGCGCACGTATCGGCCTGCGGCACTGACCTTTTCACCGTTCAACAGCCCGCGCAGCGCACCCAACTGTTCGCGCAGCAGCGTCATCGGCGACTCGACCCGCGCACCGATCTGTCCCATCCAGTCCTGCACTCCGTGCCCGAAACCCGGAATCACCCGGCCCGGATGCAGCCGCAGCAGCGCCGCTACTTCCATTGCCGTGAGCGCCACGTTCCGCAGTGGTACCGGCATCACCCCGATCCCGACACGCACCCGCTCGGTCCGCGCCAACACCGTTGCGGCGGTGGCGATCCCACCGGACCAGAAGCAATCCTCCCACAACCAGAGTTCTTCGAGACCACCGTCCTCGGCCGCGGCCGCCACCGCGAGCAAACGTTCCGGGGAAACCTGGGGCATCGACACCGCACCGAGAACAGTCACCCGTCCAACCTAGCGCGGTCCCACTCGGCCCCGGTCGAATTCGGGCGCACGGTGCTCGCAGCAAACTCATCGACAGTGACCTACGCCACTCGCGGCAATTCGATCCGCCGGACGGCAAACATTGACATCCGACTTTTGCGACATAGGGGCAGGTCAGCTCCGGGGTGGTTGCCATACAACCTACCGTTGCGAGCAGGGTGCGGCGCAATGGCCGCCACCACACCTTTACCCTCGTAATCATGCAGTCCTGGTCCGATACCGCCCTACCGACAATTCCCGGCGCAGGGCCACCGTTGCGGTTGTACGACACCGCCGACCGGCAGGTTCGCCCGGTGACCCCGGGCCCTACGGCCACCATGTACGTCTGCGGGATCACCCCCTATGACGCCACCCATCTCGGGCATGCCGCCACCTACCTGACCTTCGACCTGGTCAACAGGTTGTGGCGCGATGCGGGCCATGAGGTGCACTACGTGCAGAACGTCACCGACGTCGACGACCCGCTGTTCGAGCGCGCGGCCCGTGACGGTGTGGACTGGCGCGATCTGGGCACCCGAGAGATCAATCTGTTCCGCGAGGACATGACTGCCCTGCGCATCGTGCCGCCGCGCGACTACATCGGCGCCGTGGAATCGGTCGACGAGGTCATCGAATTCGTGCAGAAGCTGCTGGCCTCCGGCGCGGCCTACACCGTCGACGACGCCGAATATCCCGACATCTATTTCCGCGCCGACGCCACCGAACAGTTCGGCTACGAATCCGGCTACGACCGCGCAACCATGGAGCGTCTGTTTGCCGAGCGCGGCGGCGACCCGGACCGTCCCGGCAAGCGCGACACCATCGACGCGCTGCTGTGGCGCGCCGCGCGTCCCGACGAGCCGTCGTGGCCGGCGCCGTTCGGTGCGGGGCGACCCGGCTGGCATATCGAGTGTGCGGCGATTGCGCTCAATCGCGTCGGGCCCGAATTCGATATCCAGGGCGGCGGCAGCGACTTGATCTACCCGCACCACGAATACTCCGCCGCACACGCCGAGGCGCTGATCGCGGGCCGCCGCTTCGCCCGCCACTACGTGCACGCCGGCCTCATCGGCTTGGACGGCGAGAAGATGTCCAAATCGCGCGGCAACTTGGTGCTCGTCTCGAAGCTGCGCGCCGCGGGCGTCGACCCCGCCGCCATCCGCCTAGGCCTGCTCGACGGTCACTATCGCCAGGACCGCATGTGGACCGACACCGTCCTCGCCCACGCCACCGCCCGCCTGGACCTGTGGCGCCGAGCCACCGCCCTCACCTGCGGCCCCGCCGCCGAAGACACCGTCGCCCGCCTGCGCCAGCACCTTGCCGACGACCTCGACACACCGAAGGCCCTTGCCGCCGTGGACAACTGGGCCAACCAGGCCCTGAACTACGCAGGTCAGGACCGCGAAGCCCCGGCCCTCATCTCCACCGCCGTGGACGCGCTGCTGGGCGTGCAGTTGTAGTCCGAATCGGTGAAGCGCAGGTTTGCGAACCTGAATCGCGCTGCCCGAGGGGAATTCTGTGCAACACCTACCACGGAAGTAGGTCGGTCACGGCGGGGAGGTCCTTTCCGTCGAGAACCATGTCGACGGTCAGTGCCGACGCCAGCGCCATGCTGGCGAGGGGTTCGGGCAACGGCCGGGTTCTCGCCATGGTGAAATGGCCACGGACCGTCGCGACCTCGTTGTCGGTCTCGTCCCGAATCGACCACGTGGTGATCCGGAGCATGCCGTTGCCGTTCATGCCGCCGACCCGTTGCCCTGCGCCGGAGACGAACGAAAACCGCTTCTGGCCCCAAACCTTTTCCTGCACAGCCTTTCCGATGTACTCACCATCGGGTCCGTGCACGATCAGCGTGTTCTTGAAAACCTTGCGGGGTCGGGTCACGGCGAGGACGCGAGCGCTGAATTCGTCCCGGATCTCCAGGCGGCGTGTGAAGGGGCCGTCGATCCGCAAGAGCAGAAGACGAGCGAACATTTTCCCACGACCCTCGCCGCTCTCGGAAACCGCGCCGATCCGCGCGCCATTCTGGTCGTATATGTCATGCGTCGCAGCCAGATCGAGGATTGTGACGGTCCGGTCGAAAATGAGGGCGGGTGCTGTGTAGAGCGGCTGATGCTGTCGCATGTCGAACACCTCTCCGTCCTGGGCGGGCGCTCCTTCGGTTCCTCGAGCCGATGACAGACTCCTCGTCGATATTGTCCTCAGTTGATGATCCGGTCGCGCGCGTACCGAAATGTTCGGTCCGGATCAGCGCGGGATCGGGGTGTGGGTTGTTCGGGGAGGTGATCCGTGATGTTGTACACGGGTGTGTGGGATTCATCCTCGGGGTTTGGTGGGACGGTGGGCTGCGCTCGGTAGTGTGATCGGCGCTCGTGCGGCGGGGCGGTTGCAGGCCTCGGCGGCGCAGGCGGATCCGCGGACGGTGGCGGCGCGGGTGCGGTTTTTCGGGGCCGATGTCGTGGATCCGGATACCGGTGCGGTACGTGCGGATCGGGTGGTGTTGTCCTGGGTAGGGTGCACGACCTATGCGTTCGCCGTGGCCGGGTCGGTGTTTCTGCTGGATGCGTGGGTGCCGCGGCTGACGAGCACCGGTTATGTGCCCGCGACGGCGCAGGATCTGGCGGATCTGGCGCCGGAGGCGATCTTCATCGGGCATGGGCACTTCGATCATGCCGCTGATGCGGGGCGGGTCGCCGAGGCGTCGGGGGCAGTCGTGTACGGAACCGCCGAGCACGGCGTGAATATCCGCGCGCAGGTGGCGGATTCGACATTCCGGACGGTCGCGCTCGGGGATGGGACGTCGCTGCCAGGGGAACGGCACGAGTTCAGTGTGGGACCGGTCGAGGTCACCGCTATCCGTCACGTGCACTCCGCGCCCACCGCTCCCGAGCGGCCCGGCGGGTCGGCGCCGTTCTTCCCGCTACCGGAGCTGGGCGCGCTGGTGCGGCATCCACCGACGCTGGCCGGTGTTCTGCAGAGTGCGGCGCGCCTGAACGATCCGGAGGGCGGTAGCCTGCTCTACCAATTCCGCATTCCCGGATTCTCGCTGGTCTGGCACGATTCCTCCGGTCCGCTCACGGAGAAGGCCCCGCAGGTCTTCGACGTCTTCGCCGACCTGCCACCCACTGACGTCCAGATCGGCGCGGTCCAGGGCTTCAACCAGATCACCAACGGTCTTCGCGATCCCCGCCGCTACATCGAGGCCATCCGCCCCGAATTGTTCGTCCCCACCCACCACGACAACTGGTTTCCCGGCCTGACCGCCTCCGCCGCCACCTACGACATCCGACTGCGCGGCGAACTGTCGCGCATCCCCACCGACCACCGACCGAACCTGCGCCCTCTGCACGACCCGCTCGACTACGTCAACCCCCACCGCCTGACCTTCCCGCTGTAACCCCAACTCCCACAGCGACTTACAGCTGCTCGCCCGATCTGCGAGGGCCATTCGTCCGAACCTTCTGCCGCACAGATTCCTCCAGACGGCAGGGCCGTTCAGGGGGCTGGTTTGGGTGGGAGGCGGGCGGCCATGGTCGCGAGGTTGTCGGCGAAGGTGAGGACGAATTCGACGCAGAGGTCGATGAGTTCGTCGCGGGTGACGTCGATGCCGCCGTCGAGCCAGGCCAGGATCAGTTCGGCGGCGCCTCCGGTGATCATCAGCGAGACCGCGCGCACCAGGGTGTCGCTGCCCGGCGGCGGGTCGAGCAGGGCACGTTCCTGATCGGCGACGACGTCGGCGATGGTGCGCATGGCGGCGGCGCGGCGGCGCATCAGGGTATCGCTGCCGTGGGCTTCGGCGAAGGCGATGCGGGCGCGGCGGGGGTCGTCGATGACGGAGGTGACGATGGCGGTTACCGCCGCGCGCGTTTTCGCCGCAATCCCCTCCGGTGCCGCGGCAAGCGCGTCGAGGGAACTGCGGACAGCGGTATCGATGATCTCGTCGTGCACCGCGGCGGCCAAGGCGTCGAGATCCGGGAAGCTTTCGTAGAAGAAGCGTGGGCCGACCTTGGCCTGTTCGCAGACTCCGCGCACCGTGGTGGTCGCCCAGCCCTGGGTGCCGATGATGTCCAGGGCAGCGTCCATCAGGCGACGGCGGCGTTCCTCGCGCCGCTGCTCGGCGGAGGCGCCGCGGTAGATCCCGGTCGCTGCCCGTGTCACAGGCTCAGTATGCCGCAGGCAAATCAGGAAACAATCGTTTACGGAAACCATTGATTCCTGTATGGTGTGGATCACATGATTTTCGCAAGGTTGCGAGAGGACGCATGATGTCGACGATGGGCCGACGGGCAAAGTACGCCGCATCCGCGCTGGCCGAGCGCTATCCGACACGGACCCGAGCCCTCGCCGAACCACCCGTCGGTAGCCAATTGCGGCCGATACTAGGCGATTACGGCTTACCGGTGATCGGGCACGCCCTCCCAGCCATGACGGACAACCTCGATTTCGCTCGGCGGCGTTTCGAGAAATACGGTCCCGTGCAGTGGTCCGGACTGCTCGGGCGTCAGGTCGTGATGGTGGTGAGCCCGGAGGCGATCGAGGAGGTGCTCGCGGACCGGGACAAGGTGTACTCCGCCAAGGGCGGCTACGACTTCTTCATCGGCCCGTTCTTCCGTGGCGGCATCCTGCTGCGCGATTTCGACGAGCACCGCTACCACCGGCGCATCCTGCAGCAGGCCTTCACCCGGCAGCGGCTGGTCGGCTACCTCGACATCACCACACCGGCGATCGCCCGCGGCATGGACGACTGGGTGCCCGCCAACGAGTTTCAGCTCTTCCCGGCAACGAAACACCTGCTGCTACGCATGGCATCGGAGGTTTTCATGGGCGCACGCCTCGGCCCCGAGGCAGCGCGGCTCGAACGTGCGTTCATCGATGCGGTGCGCGGCGGACAGGCGTTGGTGCGCACCAATCTGCCCGGCGGTGTGTGGGCGAAGGGCTTGCGCGGGCGCAAGGTACTCGAGGACTACTGCCGCCGGGAAATGCCCGCCCGACGCGCCGGTACCGGTGATGACCTGTTCAGCGTGCTGTGCCACACCGCCAGCGACGAGGGCCACACCTTCACCGATCAGGACATCGTCGACCACCTGATCTTCGTCCTGATGGCCGCACACGACACCAGCACCATCGCACTGGCGATGATGGGCTATCAACTCGGTCTGCACCCCGAATGGCAGGACCGGCTGCGCGCCGAATCGCAAGCGCTGGGCAAGGATTGGCTCGATTACGACGATCTGGACCGGCTGCCCGCTCTGGATCTGGTGTTCAAGGAGATCCTGCGGATGTACTCCCCGGTCGGCCAGCAGATCCGGGAGACGGTGCGCGACACCTCGATTCAAGGCCACTTCCTCCCTGCGGGCACCATCGTCGTCATCGGCTCGCATTCGGCGATGCGCATCGACCGCTGGTGGCGTGACCCGGATGTCTTCGATCCGGAGCGATTCACCGCCGAACGCCACGAGGACAAATCCCATCGCTACGTCTGGGCGCCCTTCGGCGGCGGAGCCCACAAATGCATCGGCCTGTACTTCGGCGGTATGACCGTCAAGGCGATCATGCATCGCATGCTGTTGCACTACCAATGGTCGGTACCCGCCGGATATGCGCCGCCGATGGGTTGGGCGACCGGCCCCATCCCACTCGACGGCCTCCCGATCCAACTGCAAGCCGCACGCGTCGAAACACGGCGGCCCGCATGAAAATCACTGCCGACCGAACCCGCTGCCAAGGCCACGCCATGTGCGAAGCCCTCCTTCCGCACATCTTCCAGGTCGACGACTCCGGCAAAGTCCGCATCCTCACCACCCCCATCCCCACCCGCGACCACCCCGACGCCCAACTCGCCATCGACACCTGCCCCGTCGAAGCCCTCCGCGCCGAGGCGTGAGAACGTGCTGGCGGCCAGGCACTCTCGACGTTCGCCGCCACCGTGACATGGTGATCGCTTGTCCGGGTCAGACCTCGGAGGGGACTTGGGTGGCGGGTTCGTGGGTGGTGGCGGATAGGGTTGGGGTGTAGAGGGTTTCGATTTCGGCGGCGTATTTGGTCGCGATGGGCTTGCGGCGCAGTTTCATGGTGAGGGTGATTTCGTCACCGCCGGGCTCCCAGAAGGTGGGCAGGATGGTGAAGCGTTTGATCTGTTCCACTCGGGACAGTTTCGCGTTGCCCGCGGCGATACCCTGGGCGATTTCGGCGATGACGCCGGGGTCAGCAGCCAAGGCGGTGGCGGAGGCGTCGGGCAGACCTCGTTGGGCCGCATAGGGTGTCGCGGATTCGGCGTCGAGCACGATCAGGGCGGTGTTGTAGGGACGGGCGTCGCCGATGGTGACGATCGAGCCGACCAGTGGGGTGGCGGCCTTGATGGTGTTCTCGATATTGGCCGGGGACATGTTCTTTCCCGCCGCGTTGATGATGAGTTCCTTCTTGCGGTCGACTACGCGCAGGTAGCCGTCCGCGTCGCGGGTCAGGATATCGCCGGTGTGTAGCCAGCCGTCGACGTCGACGGTATCGGCGGTCTTGCCCGGATCCTTGCGGTAGCGCTTCATGACGAGCGGTCCGCGGACCAGGAATTCGCCGTCGTCGGCGATTTTGGCCTCCGAACCGGGCAGCATACGTCCGACGGTTCCCAGGCGCGCCTCGGCGGGTGGGCTAGCGCTGGCCACACAGGTCAGTTCGGACATACCCCAGATCTCGCAGATGGGGATGCCAAGGCCGCAGAAGAAGCCGAGAGTCTGCGGCGGTATCGGCGCGGCGCCCGACATCGCCCACTTCACCTGGTCCAGGCCGAGTTCGGCGCGCAGCTTCGACAGCACCGACTGGTCGGCCTCGGCCCATTCGGCGGCCAACTCCGCATCGACGGTCCCGCCCTCCAGCAGCACGGCGGCCTTGCGTGCGGCCACACCGAGTGCCCATTGCAGTGCGGCCCTTGTGGTTTCGTCGGGTTCATTGGCGACCGAGAATTCGACCGCGGCCTTGAACTTCTCCCACACCCGCGGCACCGCACCCCAAATCGTCGGGCGCGCATCCCGCAGCGCCGCCGGCAGTTGGTCGCGGTCGGGCACGACGGTGATCTGGATGCCGTAGTACTCCTGTAGATATAGCGCGGTGAACCGGTCGGCCATGTGAGCGGTCGGCAGGTAGGAGGTCTGCCGGTCGCCGAATTCCACGGGGAGGACGGCGTTGAAGGCATGCGCCTCGGCGGTCAGGTTGGCGTGGGTGATCTCGACACCCTTGGGATTTCCGGTGGTGCCGGAGGTGTAGACCAGCGTCGCGATATCGTCGGCCCGCACCGACCGCCACGTTGCCTCGAAGTCGAAATCGTTGCGGCCCTTGGCCTTCAGTTCCGCGAGGCTGATCGTTGCGGCGTGCTCGGCATCCATGCACACGATGGTCTCGATCTGGGCACCGCAGGTGCGCACCCGCTCGACGTACTGTTCCTCACAGATCACCACCCGATTGCCCGCATTGCCGAACACATAGTTCAGCTGCTCGGGCGCGAGGGTGTTGTACACCGAGAACGAGGTCGCGCCGGTGTGCTGCGCGCCCACCTCGATCGGATAGAACTCGACCCGATTGGCCATCATCAGCGCGACGGTATCCCCGCGCCCGATGCCGAGCGCATGCAGTCCCGCCGCGATATGGCGAACCTGCTCGGCGTACTCCCGCCAGGTCAACGCGTGCCCGCCACCAATGGAGCGCACCGCGATCGCCTCGGGATCGATCGCCGCCACCCGCTGGAAGGCGGCACAGGAGGTATTCGGTTCGGTCATCGCACACCACAATCACTACGCCCACATTTTCTTCCCGACCGTAAGTTGCCACCCGATCCCGCGTGCCGTTTTCACCGGATTTCGCGGGATGGACCCGCCACCGACAGGATCAGCCAGTGGCTTTGACGAATTCCGGCTGCTGGCACGGTATCTGGGTGGCCAGGCGCCACAGGGAGGTGACTTCTGCGGCTCGGGCTGCGTGCAGCGGGTCCGTGGTGTCGCGAGATCGGGAGTGGCGGGGCCTGGTGTCGATGCGGTCGATGAGGTGCAGGCCTGCCGAGTCGATGGCGGTGAGAAGTTCGGTGCGGGTACGCAGGCCGAGGCGTTCGGCCAGATCGGATAGGACCAGCCAGGCCTCACCGCCGGGTTCGAGGTGCGCGGGGAGTTCGCTCAAGAAGGCGCTGAGCATGGCGCTGTCCGGGTCGTAGACACCCTGTTCGACGGCGGAGGTCGGACGGACCGGGAGCCACGGCGGATTGCAGACGATCAGGTGTGCGCGGCCGCCGGGGTACAGGCCGGGGCCCTGGACATCGATGCGGTTCGTGAGACCGAGGCGGTCGATATTGTCGCGGGCGCAGGCGAGTGCGCGCGGATTGATATCGGTGGCGACGATGTGGTCGACGCCGCGGCGGGCCAGCACGGCCGCGAGCACGCCGGTTCCGGTTCCGAGATCGAAGGCGGTGTGGTGTTCGACCGGTAACGGCGCCTTCGCGACCAGATCGATGTATTCGCCGCGTACAGGGGAGAACACCCCGTAGTGCGGGTGGATCCGCGCGCCGAGGGCAGCTACCGGGACACCATTTTCGCGCCACTCGTGCGCCCCGATCGCGCCGAGTAGTTCGGTCAACGCGATTACCATCGGCTCGCGCGCGGAGCCATAGGCCTCGGTGCACGCCTGCCGCACATCGGGTGCGCGCCGCAATGCCAGCGAATGGTCCGGCTCCAACTGCACGAGCAGCCGGCCCAACACCCGAGCCCGCTGCCCACGCGCCCGCCGATACAGGTGAAAGGATTCGGTCGGGTCCGCGCCCGCCGGTGGGGGTTTGCGGTCGATGCGGCGGCTCAATGCCCGCAACAGCTGGCGCGCGTTGTGGAAATCGCCGCGCCACAGCAGCGCCGTGCCCTGGCAGGCCAGGCGGTAGGCGGTATCTGCGCGCATTCGGTCATCGGCGATGGTGACGTGCGCGGGCGCTGTCGCCGCGCTTTCGGAATACCACTGTGCGCTGCGTTCGGTGTCTGCTTCGGTCCAGTGAATGGTCGACATGGGGTGCTCCTCGTGATCGGACGTGCGATGGCACGGCGAGCACTTCGACGAGGAGCGGTAGAACGGCCTGAGTCAGCGGGGCTGTAAGGACGGACTAGCGGTTCCGCGTCGAAGCGCGAGCACCGAAGTCGCCGAGGACCATACCGAGCGTCATGAGCAGCCCTTTCCCTGAGTCGACACCTCAAGATTCGCACATGAGTCGCCGCTGCTACGCACCGGGTCCGTACTAAGGGTCACCGAAGTCGAATCTGCTCTCGGGTGCCGGAAATGTCGCACGACGCGGTTAGGCGAGGCCCATCCACTTGTCGATCCGATCGATCGCCCCGGGGGTGAACGCACAGGTGACGTGGTCGCACGGCAGCAAGGTCAGAGACACGTCCACCCCGGCGCTCTTCCACTGCTGCTGTAGCGCCTGTGCGCCGGCGGCCGGAATCCATTCGTCGAAGAGCCCGTGCCACAGGTAGATCGGCATCGTCGGGGTCAGGCCACCGGCTTTGGTTTCGCGGTAGATCCGCTGGACGACTTCGGTCGGGTATGGGTCGACCTTGGTCAATGTCCGCAGCGCGACCGGCACAGCACCGAGCAGGGCGGCGCTCGAGCAGAGGTTCTTGTTCTCCTGCGCGGTCCGCACTCCGATGTCGTTGAGCAGGTCGAACGCTTCGGGCGTAGCTCGGGTGACCCCGAGCGCCGCCATCAGATACAGCGCCCCGGCGGGTGGTTTCCCGTCCATCGTCTTGCGCAGCAGGCTCAGGTCGGCGGGTGTGCCACCGGCGGCGGCGCCGAGGATCCGCAGTTCGGGGGCATAGGTTGGCTGCAGCTGTGCCGCCCATACGGTGGCGATCGCGCCGCCGCTGTAGCCGATCATCGTGGTCGCACTGCCTGCCAGTCCGGCCGCTGGAAACTGTAGTGCGGCACGGATTCCGTCGAGCACTTCGCGTGCCTGGGTGGGCCCGTGCGCATAGGCCATCTTGGGGCCTTGATAGTCGGTCATCACGACCGCGTAACCGTGGCCGAGTAGTTGGCGGGTGATATCGGGCGCTTCGATGGAGACCGAGTGGGTCAGTTGGTAGGACGGATTGCATTGCAGCCCGACACTGTCGATCGCGTAGTTGTTGCTGACGACGCGGCCGTTCCAGGTCTTCGGTTTCATGATCGTGGTGATCGCGGCGATCGAACTGCCGTTGGCGGCAGTGGATTTGAACCACACCTGCCAGGCGGCGAAGTCGTTGGTGGCGGCCAGCGGCGGCAGAATCTGCACCGACCGCGATGCCAGGATCGCACCGTTGGGCAGACCGTCGGTATTGAAATGCTGATCGAGGTAGGCGTCGCCGGTCGGGTCGGGATCGAATTCGGCGTAGTCACCGCTGTCGGCCGCGACGAGTGCCGAGGCCGCGAACATGGTGAGCGCGAGGGTGGTCGCGACGCAGAGGGCGCGCCGCGGCAGCCGAAACATGAACATGTCGCCTTTCGCTCGAACAACGCGCTGACCGGGGACACCGCGTCCGGCAGAGGTTAAACCAACCCCAGGCCCCGGCACCGGCATTTCACGTTCAAACGCCGAAATTCGCATCGCACAACCGGGCTCGCCACGCGATAGCTGTACACGTCTGGGACAGTGGCCTACATTGCTGGCATGAACACCATCGAGCTCGACACACCGGACGGCGCTGTCGAGGCGATTCTGGCCCGCCCGACCGGGAACGGTCCGTGGCCCGGTGTCGTGGTGCTGCACGACGGTGTCGGCTTCGGCCAGGATATCCGCGGCAATGTCGAAATGCTGGCCGACTACGGCTATCTCACGATTGCCCCGAATCTGTTCGCCAATGGCCGGGTGCGCTGTATCCGTGCGGTGATGCGGTCGCTGATCTTCACCGGCGCGAGTCCGACGATCCGGGAGATCCTCGCCGCCCGCGACCGACTGGTCGTCGATCCCGATTGCACCGGCAAGACCGCCGTTATCGGCTTCTGTATGGGCGGTGGCTTCGCATTGCTCACCGCGCCAATGGGTTTCGACGCGTCCGCACCGTTCTATCCGGGCCTCTATGGCGACTACCGCGCCCAGCTCGAGGGTGCATGCCCGGTGGTGGCCAGCTACGCCCAGCGCGATCTGTCGCTGGTCGGTGCCGGCCGCAAGCTCGATCGTGCGCTGACCGATCTCGGCGTCGAGCACGACATCAAGACCTATCCGGGCACCATGCACGGCTTCGCGAACGTCTTCGGCATCGACCCGGTCCTGCGCGTCGCCGGCCTCGGCTACGACGCGCAAGCTACCCGCGATGCCTGGCACCGCATCTTCGCGTTCTTCGACAAGCACCTGACGGATACACCGGCCAGCGGATCCGAGTAGCGCAACCCGCTGGCCGCGGCGGCGAATCGACCGTCTACGAGGCGGATTCGGTCAGCTTGGCGACGGCCGGACCGAACATGATGTTCTTGATCGCGCCCAGTGTCGCGGGATCCTTTCCGCCGAGCGGGGCGAGCATGGCGAGGGCGGCGGTGGCGACCGCGGCTTCGCCCGCGGTGGCGTCGACGATATCCAGGTCCGAGGCATCGATTCCGCCGAAGCGGCGACCGGTGGTCATCGCGGCCACGGCGGCCTTGGGTGTCAGCTTGGACTGGATCAGCGCGGCCATGCCCGGGGTGAACACGATGCGGATATCGACCTCGGGCAAACAGAAGAACCCGCGGTCGGCGCGCATCACCCGATAGTCGTGGGCCAGCGCGAGCATGGCTCCCGCGCCGAAGGCGTGGCCGGGCAATGCGGCGGCGGTGGGGATGGGCAGTGTGAGCACGCGGGCGAACAGTGCCTGTACTCGGCCGATGTACCACTGAGTGCGCTCACCGTTGGCGACCAGCCAGTCCAGGTCGAGGCCGTTGGAGTAGAACTTGCCGGTCGCAGTGGTCACCAGGCCGTGTGCGCCCTCGGCGAGCGCGGTGTCGAGATGGGCGTTGACCGCGTCGAGAAACTCCGGGGTGAAACGGTTTTCGTCGTCACCGAGGTCCAGGACGGCGATCTTTTCGTGGTAGCTCAGCGTGCTCATGATATTCCTACTCCGGGGTTGATTCGGGTGGGCCGACCGCGAGCACTGCACGCACGGCGGCGCGAAGGTGGTCGCGGGCAATGGGTTTCGCGATTCGGTCGCGGCGCAGCAGGATGCCGGTCGGCAGGTCGACGACGCAGGTGGTGATCACATCGACCGCGGCGGCGTCACCGCGGCCCCACATGGCACGTGACAGGCGGATGAGCAGTCGCACCAGCGCGTCGTCGGTTCCGGCGAGTTCGGCGACGACCTGTTCGGGCAGTTCGTCGCCGAGCAGTTCGTCACGTGAGACGGTCAGCAGCAGCTTCGAGGAGTCCGGGTATCGCCGCGCGAACTCCACCGGCGTCTCGGCCGCGGCTACCACCGCCTCGAGCGCGCGTGGGGCGCCGGCGTTGGCGGCGAGATGTGCCTCTACCGACTCGGTCTGCATCCGCAGAAACCGCCCCGCCGCCCGTAACCAGCTGCGTCCGAGCAGTTCGGCACGCGAACCGAAGGTGTGATAGATCGCGCCGTTGGATACACCGGTCGCCGCCGCGACGGCCCGGATGGTGACCGCCGCGGGACCCGAGCGCACCGCCAGCGACTCCGCGGCATCGAGCACGGTGTCGGGGTCGTGGGTTCGCGGGCGGGGCATGCCACGACTATAACAGAGCAATTGCTCTGTTATAAATCTGCCTCGCATCAGCAAACCCGCTTCCGCTATGCCACTGCATGTTTCGCCCGGTCACGGGTACTTTCGCGGCGCGGCGACGCCGATGCGTGGACTTCGTTACGTTTCAGCGCGACGGCAATACGATGAGGTACTGTCTGGTCCTCCGCCTTGCCCGCACGAACAGAAACGGCGCTTGCGAAATGTCACGAGTGGTCACCAAGGAGCAGTACTTCGACACCGCTCTGGAGGTCTTGGCCGAACTCGGCTTCAAAGGCCTCAATATCGGCGTGCTGTGTCGCCGACTCGGTGTCACCAGCGGTTCGTTCTACCACCATTTCGGCAGCTGGCAGGGCTTCGTGGACACGCTGCTCGAGCATTGGGAGAACCGCCAGGTCGTCATCCTGCGCACGCTGAAGTTCAACCAGGGCAATCCCGACGACGACATCCGCGCCATGTCCGATCTCGCCGCGGGCCTGCACCATGCCGCCGAGGCCGCGATCCGCGCCTGGGCCGCCAATGACGAATCGGTGAATCTGGCGCTCAAGCGGGTCGATGAATCGCGCCGCCGCACCGTGCACAAGGCGATCAAAGGCGTTGTGGGCGATGAGCAGACCACCGCGGTGGTCACCGCGCTCGGCATGTCGATGCTGATCGGCTACCAGCAGATCGCCGCGGGCGGGGAGGACATTTCACTGGACCAACTGCTGGCCCAGTACGCGCGGTTGATCTACTCCCACGCCCGCCGATCAGCCGAGTAGCTCGTCGACATAGCACCACCGCCACGCCTCGCCCGGCTCCACGCTGCGCATCACCGGATGTCCGGTGCTGCCATAGTGTTTGGTGGCGTGATTGCCCACCGAGGAGTCACAGCAGGCGATGTGCCCGCAGTCCAGGCACATTCGCAGATGCACCCAGGTGTATCCCTCGGCGATGCATTCCTTGCACTCGTCGGGTTCGGTGGGCTCACGCACCAGCGGCGCGGACTCCAAATGCGTGCAGCTATCGGCCGCCGCGGGGGCGGCGAGCGGTTCGACGCGCTCCTCTTCGGTTTCGTCGAAGCGGTCGATCATCGATTCCTCGAGATCGAGCCGCGACAGCACGTACTGCAGGATCTCATAGTCCGCGCCACCCGAATCCCGCACGCGCAGAACCGTTTCCCGTTCCGCACGCAACATTTCCAGCCGCAGCCGCCGATATTCGGCGGTCGGTGTCGCCAGTTCCGATTCCGATCGGCCGAGGCGTTCCCAGGCCGCGTTGGTCTTCCAGGTGACCCGATCGCGCAGTGTCTCGACGACACCCGGCGGCGTATCCGGGGTGATGTGCTTTTCCAGCTCGGCCAGTCCCGCCGCGGTCGCCTGCTGCAGCAGGTTCGCCTTCTGTAGCGCGTTTTCCGCACGACTCGGACCGCGCACATGCAGCCACCGCACCACCCAGGGCAGTGAAGTCCCTTGCAGCAGTAGCGTTCCGGCGACCACGACGAGCGCGAGCAGTTTGAGCACCGGCAGCTGCGGGGTGTCGGCGGGCAGCAACAACACCGCGGCCAGAGTGACCACACCGCGCATGCCCGCCCACGACACCACCACCGGATGACTCACCGGCACATCGGCATTCGACAATCCGAGCTTGCGCGAGAGCAGCGCGACCGGGAAGACCCACAGCGGCCGCGACAGCATCGCCGCCACCATGACCGCCACCGCCGCCACAATCAGCGTGGAGTGGTCGAGGCCGCTGTCCCACGCGCCCTCGATGATCGCGCGCATCTGCAGCCCGATCATCAGGAACACAACGCTCTCGAGAATGAATTGGATGGTGCGCCAGTTGGTGCGTTCGGCAATCCGGGAGGCGGCGCTCTGCCACACCGGCGCACCGTGGCCGAGGACCATGCCGCAGGTCACCACCGCGATCACACCGGAGGCTTCGATACCCTCGGCGGGCAGATAGGCGACGAACGGCGCAAGGAACGACAGCGTGGTGTCCAGCACCGGATCGGTGATGCGCCGCCGCAGCATCGCCAGCAGATAGGCGACCACGATGCCCACCGCCGCACCACCGCCCGCGGCGAGCAGGAAGTCACCACCGGCCTTCCACACCGACACCGTGCCCGCAGCCGCGGCGATCGCGGTGCGCACCGTCACCAGCGCGGTGGCGTCGTTGAACATCGACTCGTCTTCGAGGATGGTGACGATCCGGCGCGGCATGCCGATGCGCCGCGCGATCCCGGTAGCGGCCACCGCATCGGTCGGCGCGACTACCGCGCCCAGGGCCACCGCCACCGCGAACGGCACCGGCAGCAGCCACCACACCACCCCCGCGACCGCGAACGTGCTGAACAGCACCAACCCCACCGACAGCAGTGCGATGGTGCGTGCGTTGGCCCGGAAGTCGACCAGGGAGGTGCGAATCGCGGAAGTGTAGAGCAGCGGCGGCAGGAAACCCAACAGGATGACCTCGGGATCCGGGTGGACCTGCGGAACATGCGGCAAATACGACGCGACCACTCCGGCCAGCGTCAATACCAGCGGTTCGGATATCCCGAACCGTCGCGCGAGCGCCGCGAGCGACGCCGCCGACGCGACTAGAACAACCAGGCCGATCGCGACATGCACTATGGCATTCTCGCAGAGCAAACATCCGGCTCGAAAAGACCATGCGGTACGTGACACGGACAGTGCGGTTCAGTTCCTCGGAATGCCTGTGGCGGTAGCGTTCGCGCGCAATAGTTGTCGGCACGAAGGAGGTAGACATGGAAGAGTTTGCGTCCTGGCGGGCGAGCGGTCGCCGCCACACCCACCGCGGCCATCAGATCTTCTGGCAGGACAGCACCGGCGACGGTGCCGGAAATCTGCTCTGCATCCACGGTTTCCCCACCGCGTCCTGGGACTGGCATGCCCTATGGCCGGGTCTGCGCGAGCGGTTCGCGCGCCTCATCGCCCCGGATATGATCGGCTTCGGTTGGTCGGCCAAACCCCGCAACTACGATTACCGGATCGCCGATCAGGCCGATCTCCACGAGAACCTGCTGCGTGAGCAGGGGATTTCCCGCACACACATCCTGGCCCACGACTACGGCGACACCGTCGCCCAGGAGTTGCTGGCACGCGATGCACAGCGGCGCGCCGACGGCGACGAATCCCTGGTGATCGAATCGGTATGCCTGCTCAACGGCGGACTGTTCCCCGAGACCCACCGCGCGCGTCCGGCGCAGAAGTTGCTGGCGAGTCCGCTGGGACCGCTGGTCGGGGTGCTGGGCACCGAGCGGGTCTTCCGCCGCAGCCTCGCGGGTGTCTTCGGTCCCACCACCCGCCCCAGTGCCCATGAGCTCGATCAGTACTGGATCCTGTGGTGCAGTAAGCACGGCAAGAGCAACGGGCACAAGCTGATTCGCTATATGGGCGAGCGCAAGGCCAACCGGCGGCGCTGGGTGGGCGCGCTGGTCGACACCCCGGTTCCGGTGCGGCTGATCGACGGTCTGCTCGACCCGGCATCGGGTGGGCATATGGTGCGCCGCTATCGCGAGCTGATTCCGGATCCGGATGTGGTCGAGTTGCCGAAGGTCGGGCACTATCCTCAGCTCGAAGCCCCCAGGGAGACCTTGGCCGCGGTATTGGATTTCCACACCAGCCGCGTGCGATAGACGGGCACCCCAGCGTTATGGGGTGTCCCATACTATGGCTACATGGCAGCGACACGCCGATCGAAGAAGGAGGCTCCGGAGCGCCCACGGCTGCGTGACGCGCGGCGGCGGATGATCGAGGGCACGATCGAATCCCTGCGCATCCACGGTGCGAGCGCCACGAGCGTGGACCGGGTGCTGGCCGATACCGGCGCGCCCCGCGGGTCGGTCTATCACCACTTTCCCGGCGGTCGCACCCAGTTGATCGCCGACGCGCTGAGCGCCGCCGGTGGTTCGATGTCGGAATTCATCGAAACGATCACCCGCGAGAACGATCCGGGGACAGCGCTGGATATGTTCGTCGCGCTCTGGCGACGAACCCTGCTCGACAGCGAGTACCGCGCGGGCTGCCCGATCTTCGCCGTCGCGGTTGAAACCAATGACGACGCACCGGAATTCGCCGCATCCGCCGCGGCGATCTTCGCCCGTTGGAATACCGCACTCACCGATCTGCTCATCAGTCACGGTCTCGACGCGGTGCGTTCGCGTCGCATGGCCACGCTCACCGTCGCCGCCGTCGAGGGCGCGATCGCGCTGTGTCGCGTCGAGCGTGCCACCACACCGCTCGAGGACACCGTCCGCGAATTGCAAGCTCACCTCACGACCGTCATCGACGCCTCCAAGCAGTAGCGCGCCCGACACCCGATCGGCGAAGTGCGCTTCGGCCGGATTCGGCGGTCTCATTGGTGCGAAGAATGCCCGCTCAGGCCCGTTTTTCTCGCCATGTCATGGAACATCTCGACAGGGTGGGGCCTTGACATGCCGATTATGGTGGGGACCATAATCAGGGTCGAGTGCAGGTCCACCGCACCCACCAGGACCCGAGGAGACGCCGATGTCGCGAGCAGCCGAGCTCGACCTGCTTCGACGATCTCGACCGACTCGGCGATACACCGTTCCTGGCCGAGCCGAAGGCGTGGATCAACGGCACTCGCGTCGACCAGACCAGTTGATCCCGCGCATCCGTATTTCCACCGGCGGTTTCGCTTCCGTCCTCGATCAACGACAACTCACAGGAGCATCGATGAGTACCGCCGCACCACAAGACAGCCGAGTCGATCACAGTGCGCGGCCTGGACGCAATGATGCTGCGGCGCAACAGGAATGGCACAAGACCGCCTGCATACTATGTGAGAACAACTGCGGCCTGCTGATCCAACTCGACGGCCGCAGCTTCGCCAAGATCCGCGGCGACAAGGACCACGTCGCCTCGGCCGGATACACCTGCAACAAGGCGCTGCGTCTGGACCACTACCAGAACGGCGGTGCCCGCCTGACCACCCCGCTGCGCCGTGAAGCCGACGGCAGTCTCACCGAAATCGACTGGGATACCGCGATTTCCGAGATCGCCGCACGGCTCACCGAGGTCAAGAACACATACGGCGGCGACAAGATCTTCTTCTACGGCGGCGGGGGACAAGGCAACCACCTCGGCGGCGCCTACAGCGGCGCCTTGCGTCGGGCGCTGGGCAGCCGCTACCGCTCTACCGCGCTCGCCCAGGAGAAGACCGGCGAAGGCTGGGTCGACGCGCATCTGACCGGCGGACACACCACCGGCGATTTCGAACATGCCGAGGTTGCGGTATTTCTCGGCAAGAATCCCTGGCAGTCACACGGTGTGCCGCGCGCCCGCACCGTCCTGCAGCAGATCGCCAAGGATCCCGCGCGCACCATGATCGTGCTCGACCCGGTGCGCACCGAAACCGCCGATCTCGCCGATATCCATCTACAGGTCCGTCCCGGTACCGACGCGTGGTGTCTGGCCGCGATGCTCGCGGTGCTGGTGCGCGATGATCTGCTCGATCACGCATTCCTCACCGAACACGCCGACCAAATCGACGCCGTCACCGCCGTGTTGCGCGAAATCGACATCGCGTCCTATGCCGAAATCTGCGGTGTGCCAGTGGAATTGCTGCGCACCGCCGCCCACCGGATCGGCACCGCGAGCAGTGTCGCCACCTACGAGGACCTGGGCGTCCAGCAGAGCCCCAACAGCACCCTGATCTCCTACCTGAACAAGCTGCTCTGGCTGCTCACCGGAAACTTCGCCAAACCCGGTGCCATGCAACCACATTCGTGGATGGTGCCGTTAGCGGGATACAGCCGCGACATCAAACGCAGCCCGGTGACCGCCGCACCGATTCTCGGCGGCATGGTGCCGTGCAATTCGATCGCCGAGGAGATTCTCACCGATCACCCCGACCGGTTCCGGGCAATGATCATCGAGTCCGCGAATCCCGCCCACTCACTCGCCGAATCGGCGGCCTTCCGTGCCGCACTGCACGCACTCGATCTGGTGGTGGTCATCGATGTCGCGCTCACCGAAACCGCACGTCACGCCGACTATGTGCTGCCCGCGGCCAGCCAGTTCGAGAAGTGGGAGGCCACCTTCTTCAATCTGGAGTTCCCGCACAACACCTTTCATCTGCGCGCGCCGGTGCTCGACCCGCTACCCGGCACATTGCCCGAACCCGAGATCTACGCGCGCCTGATTCGCGAACTCGGAGTCGTCGGGCGTGCCGAGCTGGCGGTACTGCGGACCGCCGCGAAACTGGGCCGCCGACCCCACGCGTTGGCCTTCGCCGCACTGTTGACCATGGACAAGAATATCGGCGGCCTCGCCCCCTACCTGCTCTATGAAACCCTCGGCCCGACCCTGCCCGATGGCGCGCGTTCGGCCGCCGTGCTGTGGGCGCTCGCGCAGCGCGTCGCGAAGGTGCATCCGGCCGCTATGCGTCGCGCGGGGCATCGGAATGCCGATGCGCTGTTCGATGCCATCCTGGCGGGCCGCTCGGGCGTCACCTTCACCGTCGACGACTATCCGGACGCCTGGGACTATGTGCCACACTCGACAATCCCGTTGGCGATCCCGGAATTGTTGCACGCGCTGCGCGAACTCCCGACCACACCCGCCACGCACACCAGCCCCGAATTCCCCTTCGTCCTGTCGGCCGGGGAGCGGCGTTCCTTTACTGCCAACACGATCTTCCGCGACAACAGCTGGCGTCGCCGTGATCCGGAGGGCGCGTTGCGGCTCAGCCCCGACGATGCCACCGTGCTCGGTCTCACCACCGGGGACCGTGCCCGCATCACCACCCGGCGGGGCAGTGCCATCGCCGCGGTCGAAATCAACGATCGCATGCGGGCCGGGCACGCATCTCTGCCGAACGGGTTGGGCCTCGACCTGCCAGATGGCACCCGCACCGGTGTGGCCGCGAATGAGCTCACCGATGCGAGCTGGCGTGATGCGATTGCCGGAACGCCCTGGCACAAGCATGTTCCTGCCCGTATAGAACCGCTGCGCGAGGTGTAGCTGTTCGCCAGGTGTGTGAGCAACCGAACTTCGGGACGCTCCAGTGTTTTTCGCGCACCTGGCGACACCGTACAGTCGGCCCATGGTTTTCCGGCTCGAGCTGCAACCTGCCCAACCCCTGCACCTGACACCCGACTGCGTGGTATATACCGGAACGGTGCGACTATTCGTCACCGGCACGCTCATCCACGCCTCCGCAGCCCCCGCCGAACCGTTCGGCTTCTTTCTCCCGAACACTCGCCCCCTGCCCGAGGACGCACCCGAACCCTGTCTATGGGCGGAGATGCATCTGATGACCGCCACTGCCACCGCGGCATCCGGAAACTTTCCCTTCGGTATCACCAACACCCACGCCGCCTACGTCCCCGACCCGCGCGCCGGTCTGCACCGCTGGCTCCACCTCACCGCGGCCGCCCACCCCGCCAGAGAACTCCGCCTCGGCTACCGCGTCACCGTCCAAACGCCCTGATCTCGTCTGGATGGCGTCCGCCGAGGTGCGACCTCCGCCGCGCGCTCCGGCTCAACAGTCAACCTCTGCCACACAGTGGTGAACGCGCCAGGTGACCTGCGCACTCTACGGAGTCGGTGCAGCCTCGCGATCGGCATCCGATGCTGTCGGCGCGGTGACCGCAGGACCGACCGTCACCCATGTGTTGTTGACCGCCGCGTTCCCGGAGAACGTATCGGTGAGCGACGGATCGTGCAGCAGGTTGACATTCGCCCCCGGCAGGGAGGCGGCGACTTGCCAGCCGACACCCGGTTCGCGGTGCCCCCAGCCGTGCGGGATGGCAATGGTGCCGCGGCGGATGTCGTCGCTGACCTCCAGGGTGACCACGATCGAGCCGGTGCGGGAGGTGACCGTGACGGGGGTGGCGTCGATGAGGGCGCGTTCGGCGGCGTCGGCGGGATGCATGAGCGCGGTGCAGCGGTCGCGGCCCTTGACCATGGACGCGACATTGTGCAGCCAGGAGTTGTTGCTGCGCAGGTGGCGGCGGCCGATGAGTTTGAGGTCGTAGTCGTCGGTGGGAGCGGTCAGCGCGTTGCCGTGGCGCGCGTCGTCGAGTAATTCCCGTGCGGCCGTGACGAAATCGTCGGGCGCGAGGTGTACTCTGCGATCCTTAGTGCCGATCAATGCGCGCAATCGCGGCTGCAGCGGACCGAGATCGATACCTCCGGCCGCGGCGCGCACCTTCGCCACGGACAAGCCCTCGCGGCCACGCCGCAGTACCCCGTACGGACCCGCTGCCACTGCGAGGGTCGTCAACCGCATCGGACTGAACTGCGCCAGCAGCGCATTGACTGCCCGCGTGGTGAATCGGCGCGCGGGCAGCGGCACCACCTCGGTGATCAACCGCGCCAGGATCTGCCAATCCTCGAGTCCGTCGGCCGGAGGTTCGAAAACGCGGGCGTCGTAGCGCAGATTGTTCCGCACACTGAATACCGGGAACAGAATATTCACATCCTCGCGCTCGAGCGGGGAGATCGGCGGCAGGATGATATCCGCGTGCCGAGTCGTCTCGGTCACGTACATATCCACCGCCACATAGAAATCCAACGAGTCCAGCGCGGGGTCGAGTTTCCCGCGCTGCGGTGTCGACAACACCGGATTACCGGCGTAGGTGATCATCGCGCGGATCTGCCCCGCGCCCTCGGTGAGGATCTCATCGGCCAGCACAGCGACCGGCAGCTCCGAGCGGAATGATTTGTAGGTGCCGGAGCGGTCGGTCCAGGCCCCGTGCCCCACGGGCAGATATTTCCCGAACCGCGGCGCATCGATCGGCGGCGTCGCGAACATCTGCCCGCCGGGCCGATCCAAATTCCCGGTCACCGCGTTGATGGTGTTGACCAGCCAATGCGTCAGCGTGCCGGTCACCTGGTGGCATATCCCGATCCGGGCATACAGCAATGCCGAATCCGCCGCCGCATGTTCGCGCGCCAGCCGCCGAATCGTCTCGGCATCGACACCCGTGAGCGGTTCGGCGAGTTCCGGTGTGACCTCGGCGACCAGTGCCCGCAACTCCTCCCAGCCGGTGCACTGCGCGAGAATCCGGCTTTCATCACACAGGTTTTCGCTGACCAGCACCTGCAACATGGCCAACAGCAGATACACATCACCACCGGGTGCGATGGCTACATGTTCGTCGGCCAGCCGCGCGGTCTCGGTGCGCCGTGGATCGATCACGACCACTTTGCCGCGCTTGCGCACGTCTCGAATGCGCTGCTTCGCATTGGGCATGGTGGTCACCGAACCGTTCGACACCGCCGGATTGGCTCCCATGATCACCAGCCGATCCGTGCGATCGATATCGGCCACGGGCATCAACACATTCGATCCGAACATCCGCCACGCCACGAACTCCTGCGGAAACTGGTCGATCGAGGACGCCGAGAAGAAGTTCCGCGTCATCAGCACCGTACGCAGCAGCGCGCCATAGATCACCGACGAACTGTGGGCGGCCGGATTCCCCAGGTACATTCCGATCGCGCTGGCCCCGTGCTCGCGACGCACCTGCCGCAACCGCAGCCCGATCTCCCGAAACGCCTCATCCCACCCGATCGGCTCGAAACGATCACCGACCCGCCGCACCGGCGTGCGCAATCGATCCGGATCATGGTGCAGCCCACCCATCGCCGTCGCCTTCGGGCAGATATATCCGTGCGAGAGCACATCGTCGGGATTGCCCTCGATCCGCGTGACCTGATCATCCTCGACGGTCACCAGAATCCCGCAGTGCGCCTCACACAACGTGCATTGCCGAGCGACGGTGGTAGCACCCATCCCGTGTTCCTCCACACCATTGAGAGAGTTACCGTCTCATCGTAGCGGCGCCACCGTGTCGGGTACACCGTTCCGATCCAGCCCCGGCCCCGGGATTCGCCCGTGCGCGGGATCGGTTGCCGTACCGTCGATCACGACCCGCCGGGCCGCGACGCCGAACGGTAGCGATCGGAAACTTCGGAAGTTGTTATACGCGAGCGGATTTCGTGCCGCGATCGGTCCGCGGACCGAGATCTGCGCCTCGCTCTGGACCAGCGACGTTGCGACTGCCGGCATTTCGGGTGCGCTCCTCGCGCGAAATCCGGCAATGCCCCTGCCGCGACATACTGGTCATCGGTGCATATATCCCAGTGTGTATGACGCATCGTCCAGTCGTGGAGCGATCGATTCCCCGCCCAGTGCCTGCCGCAATATGGCTTGTTCGTCCTGGATGACGTGCATTACCGCGTTGATCAGGGCCAGGTGGGTGAACGCCTGGGGAAAGTTGCCCCAGTGGCGGCCCGTAAGAGGATCGATCTCCTCGGCGTAGAGGCCAAGGGGGCTGGCGTAGGCGAGCAGTTTCTCGCACAACTGTTTGGCTCGTGTCTTCTCGCCGATCTCCGACAGCGCCGAGACCAGCCAGAACGAGCAGATCGTGAAAGCACCTTCCTCCCCTGCGCAGCCGTCGTCGGTTTCACTGACGCGGTACCGCAATACGAGACCGTCTTCGGTCAGTTCGTCGGCGATCGCCAACACCGTGTTGCGCACCCGCTCGTCATCGGCAGGCAGGAACCGAACCAGCGGGATGAGCAGTGTCGACGCATCCAGCGCCGTGCTGCCGTAATACTGGGTGAATACCTGCCGAGAATCGACCGCATGAGCGCATATATCGGCGCGGATTTCGTCCGCGGCCTGTTGCCAGCGATGCGCGCGTCCGAAGTCCTGTTGGATGCGGGCCAGCCGGGCGCCGCGATCGGCGGCAACCCAACACATCACCTTGCTGGAGGTGAAATGTCGAGGCGCCCCGCGAACTTCCCAGATGCCGTGGTCGGGCTCGCGCCAGTAGGTGAGGGCGCTTTTGACCGCCCGGCCCAGCACCGGCCAAGCTCGTGCGTCGATCAGGTCCTGATTACGTGCGTAGAGATAGACCGCGTCCATCGCAGCGCCCCACACATCGTGCTGGCGTTGCCGGTACGCGTCGTTGCCGATGCGCACCGGCCCGGCATTCTCGTAGCCGCGCAGATGGGTGAGGGTCTGCTCGGTGAGGTCGCTTTCGCCACCGATGCCGTAGACGATCTGCATATCCCGGACGTCTTCGGTCAAGCTGATGATGTAGGAGAAGAAGTCGTTCGCCTCCCAGCTGAAGCCCAGTGTGTACAGGCCCCACAACGCGAAAGCGGAGTCGCGTATCCACGAGTAGCGATAGTCCCAATTGCGCTGTCCGCCCGGGGTTTCGGGTAACGATGTGGTGGCGGCGGCGCTGATAGCGCCGGTGGGGGCGAAGGTCAGCCCCTTGAGGGTCAGCGCGCTGCGAGTGAGCTGGGCAGCCCACGGATGATCCGGAAACCGCCCGCCGGCAAGCCAGTGCCGCCAATGGTGGATTGTCCGCAGCAGCCGTTCATCGGCCTCCTCGACGGCGCGGGGCGCGTCGCGACTACCCCAGGAGAGCGCGCAAAACCGGGTGTCGCCCGCCTTCAGCAGAGTGCGGGCCAGCGCGTGCGTACCTTCCAGTCCCAAACGCAGGTCGGTGCTCAGCGTCAACTGCAGATCGATCCCGTCCGCGCTGGCCTGCGCAATGTGGTAACTATCGAGGTACTCCCAATGAGCGCGATGTCTGCCGTAGTCGAAGGACGGCTGGCAGTCGAGCACGAAGTGGATTTGCCCGGTCTCACAGTGCACCGTCCGCAGCAGAATGTGCTCGGCGTCGTAGTCGGTGGGAGTTCGAATATGGGCGCTGCGGCCCGGTGTCTGGTGTCGCCAGGGCCCGACCAGCAGCACATCGCGGACGGTCGCCCACCCTTCACCACTGCGCCAAATCGTCTCCATGACCATCGTGCCCGGGATGTAGCGGCGATCGGTGGGCACCATGAAGTCGGCGGGGGCGAACCGAAACGAACCGGCGGAACGATCCAGTACCGCCGCGAAGACACTGGGGGAGTCCATGCGAGGTAGACACATCCATTCGACGGCTCCGCTAGGGGCGATGAGCGCGGTGACCTCGCAGTCTGAGATGAAACCGTAATCGTCGATGCGCGGGAACGCTGTGAGCTGCGGCGTGCGTTCGATGTCCTCGTCCATGTGTCGCTCCATCATCTCGGCGCTGAATGTGGCCGGCTACTCCATGCGCTTGCTGGTGCACCGCCTTTCTTCTCGACCGGACTGCGAGCGGGATCGGGAACGTGAGCGTTAGGGCGTTTCCAAATAGCCCACCACCTCGTCGGTCGTATCGGCAAGCCCGGAATTTGCCGCGACGGCGTCGGGACACCCCGCAGCCCTGCCGATCGCATGCGTCGGGCAACTCTTTTCCGGTGCCGACGGTGAGCTCCCCGACCGGTGTGTCCGGGGGGAGCATGTACAGGAGCGGTCGGCCCTCGGCGCCGTTACGCCAATACCCGCTTTCGGGCCGCCAGAGGCAGCGGCGGAATAAGTTTCGTCCAGAATTCGTGGCGGACCGCATCCCACAGCCGCGCCAGTTCCGGAAAGAGTTCTCGCGCATGCACGAGATCCGGGTAGTTGCTGTGGCTGAAGGACGCTACCCGCGAGGCGTCGGATGCGTTGTCCACGGCGACAATCGCGATCAGATGATGCTGAACCAAGCGCCACGTCACACAGAATCCGTCGACTTCGGTTCGGTGAAGATCGTTATCCATCTTCGATCCCCTGACATCGCCCGCGTACATCGCGCATTTGGCGACCATTGTCAACCGCCCGCTGTTGGCTATGCGCTGCCGTCTCGGCCGACAACTCAGAACGGCCGCACCACCGGAGGTGCTCCATAGGCAGAGTCGGATTCTCGGACATGAGGTATTCCCGCTTCGATCGTGACGCCGACGCGTCAAGGTGTCGGGGTGTTCACTCCTTGAACATAAGACATTAGATTTCATAGTTCAAGAGTTTCGTCGGTAAAGGTATCAGTTGAGCCCTCGCCGCCAACAGCTCGTACCGCGGCACTGACAGTTCGACCAGAGACAGCGGCGACTGGTCGGATGGATTGCCGAAGCGGACCTACAGCAGCCATGCGGGCCGCGAAAAACACGCCCACGCTCCGATGGGCGGCCCCGATCCGAGAGTCGCGCGATCCGGTCAAACGGGTGCGACGAGTGAGCCAGGGGAACCGGGGTGTGGAATAGAACCAAGTTACCTCTAACTTCATAGTTCATAGTTCAAGTGTTAGTTAGCTAGAATCCTGTTACGTCCTGCCACCCCGAGGAGTCGTGTTGCCCCAGCAGAAGAGGGTCGGATTGACCGCGCTCGGCGCCGTGCTGTCACCGCTCGAGGGCGGCGGTCCGAAAACCGAGGCCGTGGTGCAGCGGCTGTCTGCCGCGATCAGCCTCGGTGTGATGGTCGACGGCCAGCAGTTGCCGAGTGAGACCGATCTCGCCAACCAGTTGGGTGTATCGACAATGACGCTGCGGGAGGCACTGGTCGTTCTCCGGCAGCAGGGCATCGTCCACACCAAGCGCGGCCGCGGGGGTGGCAGCTTCATCAGCGCCTCGGCGGAGGTCTTCGAGAACACCTCGCTGGCGCGGTTGCAACAGATGAGCATCCAGGAACTGCGCGATCTGGGAGACGAGCACTTCGCCGTCACCGGAGCAGTCGCTGTGTTCGCCGCGCGCCGCGGGTTGCAGGCCGATATAGTCCGCCTCCGCGCCTTGGCCGACCGGCTGTTGGACAGCACCGATCTCGTCTCGGCACGCCGGGCCGATAGCCGCTTTCATATCGAGATGGCGGTGTGCGCGCAGTCCACCCGGCTGACCCGCGCCGAGGTCGGTCTACAGGCCGAGCTCTCCGCCCTGCTCTGGCTGCCGCGGCTGAAACTGGAACCGGCGGCCGAGGCGACCGCCCATCGTCACCTGGTGGACGCGATCGAACGAGAAGACGATGCCCGGGCGCGAGAACTGGCAGAATCGCATACCGAATCACGCATCCGCCGCCTCGTCGCCTTACGCTTGGAGCTCAGTGATAGATGAGGGATACCGATAGCTTTCCGGCCCCTGCGACCATCGAGTCGCTCGCTGATTCCGTCGCAAAACTGGCCGACGAGATCTACCTGTCGCTGACAACCATCGGGACCGCGCTGACAACCCTGTGGGATGGTCTCACCGAGATGCCGCGATCCGCTCCCCGGTCGACCGATCTGGCGCCGTTGCGCGAGACCATTATCGGCGAACTCGAGCGGCACGGAAAGCTGTTCGCCGGAGCAGGCGTAGTGATGGCCGACGGTGTCCTCACCGATCGCCCCCGGCACCTGGACTGGTGGCTTCCGGACGCGCAACGCCTGCTGCTGGAATTGAATCCCGATAGTGAATACTTCTACGACTACACCAAGATGGACTGGTTCACGGTGCCGCGCGAGCAGGGTCGGCGATGGGTACAGGGGCCGCACCTCGACTACGCGTGTACCGATGAGTACGTTTGCACATTCTCGATACCGGTCACGAGCACATCGGGAACTTTCCTCGGAATCGCCGGTGCCGACGTGCCGGTCGCCGCGATCGAGGAGGCCTTGCTCCCGCGATTCCAGGCATTCGGTCAGCGGGTAGTGCTGGTCAATAGCGAAGGCCGCGTCATTATGGGGACCGATCCAGAATTCACGACCGGTTCCAAGACGAGCCGGATGGACAGATCTGCTGCGACAGTTCCGGTCGAGGCGATGCCTTGGTCGTTGTATCCGCTGGGATCCACGACATCCCACTGAGCCTTTCCGGACCGGGGACCGCACTGTCGACAGCCAACGCGAAACCGAGGGCATCAGACCGGGGTAATCGGCAACCGAAGCGCTCCCGGCGCCGAGTCCGGCACCACCGGATTCTTCGGCGCGATCGCATCGATCCGCCGATACGGCGCCCCCAACGGCGGACGCTGATCCTGTTCACCCTTGTTCGGCCACAACGACATCGCACGCTCGGCCTGGGCGGTAATGGTCAGCGACGGATTGACCCCGAGATTCGCCGAGATGGTCGAACCGTCCACGATATGCAAACCCTCGTAGCCATAGAGCCGCTGATACGGGTCGACCACCCCCGTATCGGGGGAGTCGCCGATCGCGCAGCCACCGATGAAATGCCCCGTGATCGGGATATTCGCCATTTCCGTCCAGGAACCCTGCGGAATGCCGTTGATCTTCTCGGCGACCCGTCGCGTGACCTCGTTGCCCTCCGGAATCCACGTCGGCGGCGCTTGTCCCGCACCGGGTTTGGTGGTCATCCGCTTACCGAACAAACCACGCTTGTTATAGGTGATGATCGAATTGTCGACGTTCTGCATGACCAGCAGCCCGATCATCCGCTCGGACCAGTGCGCCGGATTGTGCATGCGCAGCAGATCCCGCCGATACCGCACCATCTCCCGCAGACCGAGCACCCAACGCCGCTTCCCCTCCTGCCCGTCGACCAGCACCGTCGTCAACAGGCCCATGAAATTGCTGCCCTTGCCGTAACGCACGGGCTCCACATGGGTGTGGGAGTTCGGATGGATCGACGAGGTGATGGCGACACCCTTGGTGAAATCCGAATCCTTATCGCGGGTTCGCGCCGCCAACACCGCCTCGGAATTCGTGCGCGCCAGATGGCCCAGGCGCGGCGAAATATTCGGCAGCACACCGCGATCCCGCAGATTGTGCAGCAACTGTTGGGTGCCGAGCGCGGCCGCGGAGAACACCACCTGATCGGCGGTGAAGGTCTGCTTCGCCTTGCGAACCCAGCGCCCGGTGCGCACGGTATCGACCGCGTACCCGCCGCCGGACAGCGGCCGCACCGACACCGCGGTCGTCAACGGATGCACGGCCGCACCCGCCTGCTCCGCCAGATATAGATAGTTCTTCACCAGGGTGTTCTTCGCGCCGTGCCGACACCCGGTCATGCACTCACCACAATGCGTACACGAGCGCCGCTGCGGCCCGACACCACCGAAGAACGGATCCGCGACCGCAGCTCCCGGCCGAGTCTCCTTATCCGCGAACAACACTCCGACCGGCGTTCGACGGTAGGTATCGCCGATACCCATATCCTCGGCGACCTCCCGCAGCACCCGATCCGACGGCGTGGTCGCCGGATTGGTCGTCACCCCCAGCATCCGCGTGGCCTGGTCGTAGTGCGGCTCCAGCTCGGACTTCCAATCGGTGATATGCGCCCACTGCTTATCGCCGTAGAAGGTGTCCGGCGCCTCGTACAACGTGTTCGCATACACCAGCGAACCACCACCGACACCGGAACCACTCATGATGAAAGTGTCGTTCAGCAGCGTCATCCGCTGAATACCGAAGCATCCCAATTTCGGCGCCCACAGGTACTCGCGCAGATGCCAGGAGTTCTCGGCGAATTCGTGATCGGCGAAGCGCCGCCCGGTCTCCAGGACACCGACCCGGTAGCCCTTCTCGGTCAACCGCAGTGCGCTCACACTGCCACCGAAACCGGAACCGATCACCAGCACGTCATAGTGCGTCATGGGTTACCTTCCGGTCCGAACCAGCTCGTAGTCGCGGACATCGAAATGCGTCCGCTTGTCGTATTCGCTCATCCGCCCCGGCCAGTTCGTCGTCACCCGACCACTGGCCTCCCGGTACCAGCTGGTGCACTTGGTCCACACCGTATGTTCGAGCCGCCCCTGGATCTCCTCGTCGAACCGCGCCTCCACCTCCGGCCTCACCGAGAGATAGCCACCAGCCCCGCGCAGATGCTCGACCGCTTGACGCAGATAACGCGCCTGCCGCTCGTGCATGTAGATGATCGACCCCGCGCCGAGGTTGGTATTCGGCCCGTACATGATGAACATATTCGGGAAATACGGCACGGTGAGGCCCTTATAGGCCCGCGCACCGCCCGACCACACCTCACGCAGCTCCTTGCCGCCGATCCCGCGAATCGTCATGGGCGCCAAGAACTCCGTGGCCTTGAATCCGGTGCAGTAGACGATCACATCGACCTCGTGCAGCGTGCCGTCCTCGGTGCGCACACCGGACGGCGTGATCTCAGCGATGTGCGAGGTCTCCAAGTGCACATTCGGCTGTGACACCGCCGGGTAGTAGTTGCTCGCCATCAGCCCGCGCTTACAGCCCGCCTCGTAATCCGGCGTCATCTTCGCCAGCAGTTCGGGATCGGAGATCTGGGAGGCCCGATGCCGGTCCGCCCATCCGGAGATCAGATCGGCGATGCGGCCATTGCCTTCCAGTCCCGAGGTCACCAACTCGTAGAACGAATACCAGCCGAACCGCTCCGCACGCTGGATCAGCGGGAACTTCGCCACGATCGACAGCTTGTCCAGCACATTGAGTTTCGGTGGCGCGTAATAGCTTTCGATCTTCGGAATGATCCACGGCGCCGACCGCTGGAAGACCGTCAACTGCCCGACCTTCGGCTGAATCGCCGGAATGATCTGAATCGCGCTCGCCCCGGTGCCGATGATCGCGACCCGCCTACCGGTCAGGTCGACCTCGTGATCCCATCGCGCCGAATGAAACGCGTCCCCGGTGAACGAATCCATGCCCGAAATATTCGGCCACACCGGACGCGATAGCTGACCCACCGCGGGCACGAAGACATCCGCCTCGAGCAGCTCACCGGCGGTCGTGCGCACCTGCCAGACGCCACGGTCGGCATCGAAGTCCGCCGAGTCGACCTCGACACCGAAACGCATGTGCTTCTCGAGGTCGTAGCGGCGCGCGACATCATGCATGTACGCGAGAATGTCGGGCTGCTCGGCGAAGCGCTTCGGCCAGTGCGCATTGGGAGCGAAGGAGAAAGAGTACAGATCCGACGGCGCGTCACAGGCGGCGCCCGGATAGGTATTGTCCCGCCAGACCCCGCCGAGCCCGTCGGCCTTATCGATAATGGTGAACGCCTCGTAGCCGCGGCGCACGAGCTCCAGCGCGGCCGCGAGGCCGCCGAATCCGGCGCCGACGATGAGCACGGATGGAGTGCTAGTCATGTCGACAACTGTATGAACGGTGACACAGTTGTCGAGAGAGCGCCGCGGCCAGGAAATCAACATTTTCGGCCATCGAGCTGCCGACTACATCCGTAGTAACCGAACAGCCATATCGAGTTCGCACACTCTCCGCATCACTGTGCGGCTACGAACAAGGTCGTGCGCGGTACATGCGGATATACATCCAACCAACTGTCACAGTGACGATTTGGCGCGGGGTAGCAAAGAACGGGCGAAGGGGAGGGGTTTCAACGGAAACTTGCTGCAGCCCAGGATAATTCGGACGCTCCCCGGGTATCGAACTTCGGCAGGCCTCGCCAGTTCGCGACCGGCCACAGTCAAGGCGCCACCGGGACGACATCGGGCTCAGCCTTGCGATCCGCATGGAATCCGGGCAGATACCGGTCAGCGAGCGGAATCATCACCTGAATCAGCGGACCGATGCCGAACGCGTACACCACAGTGCCCACGCCGACGCTGCCCCCGAGTAGCCAGCCGGTCGTCAGTACTGTCACTTCGATCCCGGTCCGCACCAATCGCACCGACCACCCGGTCCGGCGGACCAGTCCAGTCATCAGTCCATCCCGTGGCCCTGGGCCCATACCCGCGCCGATATACAGCACCGTGGCCAGCGCATTCAAAACCACCGCGGCACCCATCGCGCCGACTCGCACCGCCAGCACATCCCAGTCCGGCAACAGCCACAACCCGACATCTACCGATACACCGATCACCACGACATTGCTCACCGTGCCGAGCCCTGGCAACTGCCGCAACGGAATCCACGCCAATAACACCACGACACCCGTCAAAGCCGTCACCGCCCCGAAACTGATCGATACATGCGCGGCAACCCCTTGATGAAACACATCCCACGGATCCAACCCGAGCCCGGCCCGAATCATCACCGCCATCGAAAACCCGTACAACCACAACCCGACATAGAGCGCGACCAGCCGCCGAACCAACATCACCTCAGCCTGCCGATAACTGGACTCCCAAAACAGAGCCAATCGCTAACCACTGGCCTTATAATCCGAACCCAATCCAAGCCAGAGAACTCGCCTCCATCCCTTAAATCGTCACTGTGACGTTATATGGAGTTTGGCGGCCCCAGCAGGGGATCCGCCTCCAAAACAGCCAGATCGCCGTTGTCGAGCCGCTCCGATATTTCTCCGCCGAAATCCAGCATCTGCCGAAATATTTACATCAGCCGATCTGTGTAGCGAGGGGACACCACGCATCCGCAGCATGCGATTTCCGCGCACAGAACGCCGGTAAGCCAGCCAGCTACTGAGCAGCGGAGCGAAAGTCCGTACCTACCAACGTCATACAACCAAAGCCGCCCACTTCCAACGCCTCCGTTGTAACGCCGATAATCGACATTATGTTAAGTAGACCTGATGGCGATGGCCGCTGACAGTTCATCCGACGCTCCCCTCCCAATAACCATGAGCTCGTGCCAGTAGCGGACTGTGGGGTTCATCGGACGCGATCGTCCCCGGAGAGCGGCGGTTTGTGGGATCGTCTCGAGTTTCGCAAAACCCTCCCCATGGAGACTTGAATGAGTCATACTCTTGAATGTGTCCAGCAATTCGGAATTCGAGCGCATGTTGCGCGGGGTGTCGCTGCGCGTGACCGCGCCGCGGGTTGCCGTGCTGACTGCCGTGCACGAGCATCCCCACTCCGATACGGACTCGATCCTCGGTCATGTGCGCCAGACGCTGGGTGCGGTATCCCACCAGGCGGTATACGACGTGTTGCGCGCACTGACGGCCGCCGGTTTGCTGCGGCGCATCCAGCCGATGGGATCCGTCGCGCGCTACGAAACGCGCGTCGGCGATAACCATCACCATGTCGTGTGCCGCTCATGCGGCGTCATCGCCGATGTCGACTGCGCCGTCGGCGAGGCCCCCTGTCTGACCGCATCGCACGACAACGGATTCGTACTCGATGAGGCCGAGGTCATCTATTGGGGCCTGTGCTCCGATTGCTCGGCAGCGCAAATGTCCGGATCACACCCGTGATCACAGCCCGATTCACTCAACCCCCCGAAAGGAAATGCCGTGCCTGAGGAACATCCGCCCATCGGAGAGGCCAATACGGAACCCGCCACCGGTGGTTGCCCCGTTATTTCCGGTCGCCTCAAATCCCCCGCCGAGGGCGGAAGCAACCGTGACTGGTGGCCGAACCAGCTCAATCTCAAGATCCTGCAGAAGAACCCCGCCGTAGCCAACCCGATGGACGCCGACTTCGACTACGCCGCGGAATTCAAAACCCTCGATCTGGCTGCCGTCAAACAGGACATCGTCGAGGTCATGACCACCTCGCAAGAGTGGTGGCCCGCCGACTTCGGCCACTACGGCCCCTTCTTCATCCGGATGGCCTGGCACGCCGCGGGCACCTACCGGATCAGCGACGGCCGCGGCGGAGCCGGCGCCGGTATGCAGCGCTTCGCCCCGCTCAACAGCTGGCCCGACAACGCCAGCCTCGACAAGGCCCGACGCCTGCTGTGGCCGGTCAAGAAGAAGTACGGCAAGAAACTCTCCTGGGCCGACCTCCTCGTCTACGCCGGCAATGTCGCGCTGGAAGACATGGGCTTCCCCACCTTCGGTTTCGGTGGCGGCCGCGTCGACCAGTGGGAGCCCGAGGAGGACGTGTACTGGGGTCCGGAGCAGACCTGGCTCGGCGACGAGCGCTACACCGGCACCCGCGATCTGGAAAACCCGCTGGCCGCAGTCCAAATGGGTCTGATCTACGTGAATCCGGAAGGCCCGAACGGCAATCCCGATCCGCTCGCAGCGGCCATCGACATCCGTGAGACGTTCCACCGCATGGCCATGAACGATATCGAGACGGCCGCGCTGATCGTCGGCGGCCACACCTTCGGCAAGACCCACGGCGCCGGCGATGCCGAACTCGTCGGTCCCGAGCCCGAGGCCGCCCCGCTCGAGGAGCAGGGCCTGGGTTGGAAGAGCGCCTTCGGCACCGGCGTCGGCAAGGACGCGATCACCTCCGGCCTGGAGGGCACCTGGACGCCGACTCCGACCAAGTGGGACAACAGCTTCCTCGAGACCCTCTACGGGTACGAGTGGGAGCTGACCAAGAGCCCCGCCGGCGCCAACCAGTGGATCCCCAAGGACGGCGCGGGCGCGGGCACCGTGGTCGATGCCCACGACCCGTCGAAGTCCCACGCCCCGGTCATGCTCACGACGGACCTCTCGCTGCGGATCGACCCGATCTATGAGCAGATCACCCGTCGCTGGCTCGAGCACCCCGAGGAGCTCACCCAGGAGTTCGCCAAGGCCTGGTACAAGCTGACCCACCGCGATATGGGGCCGAAGGTCCGTTACCTCGGGCCGGAGGTGCCGGCGGAGACGCTGCTGTGGCAGGACCCCGTCCCGGCCGCCGACTACGACCTCATCGGGGCCGCCGATATCGCCGCACTCAAGAACCAGATCCTGGCCTCGGGTCTGACTGTCGCACAGCTCGTTTCGACCACGTGGGCGGCCGCGGCGTCGTTCCGTGGCAGTGACAAGCGCGGCGGCGCCAACGGCGGACGCATCCGCCTGCAGCCGCAGGCCGGGTGGGAGGTCAACGAGCCCGACGAACTCGCCCAGGTGGTACGCGTCCTGGACGGCATCCAGGAGTCCTTCAACTCCGCCCAGACCGGGAACACCCGGGTATCCTTCGCCGACCTCGTCGTACTCGGCGGCGCCGCGGCCGTCGAGCAGGCCGCCAAGAACGCCGGTTACGACGTCGAGGTGCCGTTCACCCCGGGTCGCACGGACGCCACCCAGGAGCAGACCGATGTAGAGTCCTTCTCCGCGCTCGAGCCCAGCGCAGACGGCTTCCGCAACTACCTCGGGAAGGGTAACCGGCTGCCCGCCGAGTACCTGCTGATCGACCGCGCGAACCTGCTGACCCTCAGTGCTCCCGAGTTGACCGTCCTCGTCGGTGGTCTGCGCGTCCTCGGGGCGAACCACAAGCAGTCTCCGCTCGGCGTATTCACCGCCAACCCGGGATCGTTGAGCAACGACTTCTTCGTGAACCTGCTCGATATGGGCACGAAGTGGGAGCCGTCGGCCGCCGATGACGGAACCTACGAGGGCAAGGATCGCGCCACCGGCACGGTCAAGTGGACCGGCAGCCGCGTCGACCTGGTCTTCGGGTCGAACTCGCAGCTGCGCGCCCTCGCGGAGGTCTACGCGACCGACGACGCGAAGGAGAAGTTCGTCAACGACTTCATCGCCGCGTGGGTCAAGGTGTCGAACCTGGACCGGTTCGACCTGGTGTGATGAAAGAGGAATGACCGACCGACCCGGCCGGTCCTCCGCACGCGGCGCCCCCGCGAACCCCCGTGGTTCGCGGGGGCGTCTTCATGCGTACGCCAGTTCCGTTGCGTCCGGCGCCCACCGGTGGCGAAGATCAGCGACGGACGACGATAATCGAATATTCTCGGTTCTGTCCCGGACACCAACCTGATCGAGTGAGCCGACGATGAATACCCAGCTCGGCGCGGTACCACCGGAGCACGGTGGGGATCGCGCGATGGCTGCTCAGGCCGTATTGGCCAGGGCGGTCGCCGATTTCGCGGGTGAGTGGGAGGCCGCGGGCGAACCACCCGAGCTGACCCCGCATCTGCCCACCGAGACCGCACTGCGGCGGTCGGCACTCATCGAGTTGATCAAGGTGGATCTGCATCACCGGTCGATCCGCAAGAAGGCCGAAAAGCGCCTCGACGAATACCTGGCCGAATTTCCCGAACTCGACACCGCCCCACTGCCACCGGATCTGATCTACGAGGAGATCACCGCGCGCCGCCAGTTCGATAAGGATCTGGATCTCACCGAATACGAACAGCGGTATTCGCAACAGATGGCGCGGATCGCCGACCGCCTCGATGGCGATCACTTCCGCAGCACCGTCCTGACCGACCCCGCCGCACTCGCGACGCTCGACTCCATCAAACCCGGTGCGACCGTTGACGATTTCGATATGTTGATCCTGCTCGGCCAGGGCGCGTTCGGCCGAGTCTTCCTGGCACGGCAGCGCTCGATGCGGCGACTCGTCGCGGTCAAGATCTCCCATGATCGCGGCAGCGAGGGACAGACGCTGGCCCAGCTCGACCACGAGAACATCGTGCGGGTCTTCGATCAACGCCAGATCGCCGACCGGCACCTGAAATTGATGTACATGCAGTATGTTCCGGGTGGCACCCTGCTCGGCGTGCTGCGGCTGCTGCGCCGAACCGGGGTAGCGGGCAAGACCGGTCGACTACTCCTCGACGCCGTCGACGAGGCGGCCGCCAGCGGCGGCGTGCTGGAACCACAACCATCCCCCACCCGTACCGAGGTCGCGCGGCTGAGCTGGCCGGAAACCGTTGCGTGGCTCGGCAGTCGACTCGCCTCCGCCTTGGACTACGCCAACCACGCAGGCGTGCTGCACCGCGATATCAAACCCGCGAACGTACTGCTCACCGTCGACGGACAACCCAAGCTCGCCGACTTCAATATCAGCTTCAGCCGCCACATTCCAGGTGCCAGCCCCGCCGCTTACTTCGGCGGCTCACTGGCCTACATGTCACCCGAACAGCTCGAAGCCTGCCACCCGACCATGGCCACCACTGCCGCTGACCTCGACACCCGCAGCGACCTCTACGCACTGGCGGTCGTGCTGTGGGAACTGCTCACCGGCCGACTCCCCTTCGACGACGAACGCAGTGCGGGCGAATCCGATACCTCACTGGAACGGATGATCGAACTGCGCCGCCAGCCGGTCCCAGACCGCTTCGCCGCCGATATCCCGCCGGACTGCCCACCAGTATTGCAGCATGCCCTGCTCGCCTGCCTGTCCCCCGATCCCGCCGACCGCTTCGCCACCGGCGCCGAACTCGCCAGTCAACTCGATCTCACCCTGGACCGCACCGCCCGCGATCTCGTCGACCCGCCGGCGCGCAGTATCCGCGCCAAACTGCGGATGCGGCCGATGCCGGTGGTGACGCTGTCCAGCATGCTCGGGCAATTCCTCGGCGCGCTCTATCTTTCCGCGCACAACACGCGACTGCTCGACGCGCGGCTCACCAGCGAGGCGAGCGCCCAACTCCAAGGCCTCGCAACGCTGCTCGGCGCGATCGGCTACCCGCTCGGCATTTTGGCCCTGCTGTATTGGTGCCGTCTTGTGTTCCTGGTTCCCGACGGACTGCGGCGCGGTAAGCACTTCGACGAGCAGACCCTCGCTCGGGCGCGCGCCGATACGCTCGCGTGCGGCGACCGCATCGCGGTGGTCGGATTCGCCGGGTGGGCGTTATCCCTGGTGATCTTCCTGACCCAGTTGTATTACACCGCGAACCTGTCCAGCGGGTTCACCTTCAATCTCATCGCATCTCATCTGGTCGCGGCCGCGGTCGCGGTGGTGTACTCGTATTTCCCGGTCACCTTCTTCGTACTGCGCTGGTACTATCCGGGTTTGCTCGGTACCGGGCAGACCTCCCCCGATGACGCCCTCCGATTGCGGCGGCTCGCTCGGCGCATCCGGATCTACCTCGGCATCGCCGCCTCGGTTCCCCTGATCGGCGTGGCAGGTGGTCTGGTCTATCTCGACGCTGCGCAGCAGCAGATGGTGATCGGTCCCATCGTGATCCTGTGCGTGGTCAGTCTCTTCGCATTCGTCGGCGCGCTGCGGGTGTTCTACGCATTGGAATCGGATCTGCACGCCCTCCATCGCATCGTGGATCCGCGTTCGCGGCGCACGGGTTAGCTTTTTCAAAGGTTTCCCAAAGGACCTCAGCAGATTTCGTGACTACTCTCGAAGCTGTTCGGAATGCCACTGGCCTCGGGGGCGCCATGAAAGAACAGCGGACACAGGTCTACGGATCGGTCGTGGAGTTCGTCGAGAACTATCTGGCCGAGGTCTATCGGCGCAAAGTGGCCGACAACGGCGTGGCCTGGTGCCCGGAATGGTGGCGGCACACCGAGGCCGTGGCACGGCTCGAGGCGCTCTGGCAATCCTGGGAACTCTATCGGCTCAACGGCGAATTGGGCCTGTCACTATGGTTTCTCGACCATGCCGATAGCCATATGGACATGCTGTTCGACCTCAAGGGACCGTTCGCGGGCTGTTCCATGCACAATGGCCACACCGACCGTGTCTGGCCGCTCTCGGTGAAATCCCCTCCTCCCGAGACGTTTTCAACCGCCGGCTAGTCGCGTTTGTTTGAAACAGGTTGTGGTCAACTAATCTTCATGCGGTGCTAGGACATTCACATGCGACCAGTGGCGCTTTCGCCTGGTCGGTAGCAGCGGCCACGCTGCCCATTTCGGCGTTGGTCTATCCGGTATTGCCCACTGGCGACGCGCACCTCGGTGCCGTCGAGGTATTGCTCGGAACCTTTCTGACAGCAGGGGCCGCGCTGCTGCCCGATGCGGACCATCCGAACGGCACCATCGCACATGTGCTCGGTCCGCTCTCCTATCACCTGTGTCGCTTGATTTCCTGGATCTCCGGCGGACATCGGCACGCCACCCACTCGTTCGCCTTCGTGATCGCTGTCGCCTATGGGACCTGGGCCGGTGAGCATTGGCTCGGAAGGTATTTCACACTCGGATTGGTGTTCTTCCTGCTCGCACTGGCCGTGCGGGCACTGCATCTGTGCCCTCCCGGGGAGGGCATCCAGGCGTGGGGCACGATCGTAATCCTGGCCGCGGCAGGCACGTTCGTGATGGATCACTGGATCAGCGACAAACCGGCATGGTTGCCGTTTTCCGTCGGGCTCGGGGCGCTGGCCCATCTAGCCGGTGATTGCCTCACCGATAAGGGGTGCCGACTGTTCTGGCCGTTCCCGTTGCGTACCTGCGTGCCGGTGATCGAACGGACCGGGAACAAAGTCGAGATCTGGATCCTGTCACCGTTTTTCACGCTTGCCACACTTGCCGTGCTCTGGCACGTCTTCTCCGTCAATCCCTAGTTCCCCGCTGCTGCGGCCGTCACTGGGCGCAGCAGCGGGGGCTCCCCTTGTCCTGTGCTGTTTTTTGAGGTGGGCGGGATTTGGTGAGTTAGAGTTCGAGAGTTATATAGTTAAATACGCATATCTAAATAGGGCGATGTATTTTAGAGCGCTGGGCCCATAGAAGCCCCGAATACGTTCCCCGCGAACCGCCTCGAGATCCCTGCGACGTCGTCGGCGATCGCCGGACGCAGTGCTCCCCCATCCGTGGATCCCGGCCCGAATGATCTTGGGCCGGGATCCACGTGTGGATCAGCTCGCCACGCTCTCGAACGTGCCGGGCACGTAGGAGCCACCCTTGGTCTGCGTAATCACCAGGAGCCGGTTGGCGGCATTGATCATCGCGACCAAGTAGACGAGCGCGGCGATCTGGTTGTCGTCGTAGTGCTCGCGCACCTGAGCCCAGGTCTCGTCGGACACACCGAGATTCGCGTCGGCGAGACGAGTGCCCTCCTCCGCGAACGCCAGCGCGGCCCGCTCGGCCTCGCTGAACACAGTGGACTCACGCCAGGCAGCGACCAGATTGATCCGAACCGCTGGTTCGCCGGCGGCCGCCAGCTCTTTGGCGTGGGCGTCGACGCAATAACCGCAGCCGTTGATCTGGCTGGCGCGCAACTCCACCAGCTCCACTGTGGACTTCGGTAGCGACGACTCCATGATCGCCAGGCTGGTGCTGGCGAACCGCTTGCCGATCTTGGCGCCGAGCTCGTTGCCGTTCAGGTTGAAACGGGGTTCCATGACTTCGGTCCTTACTGGTTGTGCTGAATCGAACGACCATGAGACGGCCCCGCCCCGATCCGCGTAACAGCCCTTGGATGTGACGCACACCACCGTCGTCTCGCTGTTACAAAACAACAGGACCCGACGTCTGATGGGTGACAAAGTCGAGAGTGAACAGGAGCCGCCCATGCCCGGCATGTCGCAGTCCACGCCCACCGGCCGCGGCGCGCGCAGCAGCCGCGAGGACCATCCGAACTCCGCGACGGAAGCGTTCATCGCGCACCGCAACCTGCTCTTCACCGTCGCGTACGAAATGCTCGGCTCGGCTGCAGACGCCGAAGACGTCCTACAGGAGACCTGGCTGCGCTGGGCAGGCGTCGATCTCGACACAGTGCAGGATCACCGGGCGTACCTGGTCCGAATCGCCACCCGCCAGTCGCTCGACCGGCTGCGTGCGCTCGGGCGCCGCAAGGAGACCTACGTCGGGCCCTGGCTTCCCGAACCTTTACTGACCGCGCCCGACGTCGCCGAGGACATCGAGTTGGCCGACAGCGTCTCGATGGCGATGCTTTTGGTATTGGAAACCCTCACGCCTATCGAGCGAGCGGTATTCGTACTGCGCGAGGTATTCGATCTGGAGTATGACGAGATCGCCGAAGCGGTCGACAAGAGCCCGGCCGCGGTTCGCCAGCTCGCATACCGGGCACGTTCACACGTCGCCGCGCGCCGGCCACGCGGGGTGGTTTCCGTGGACGAGACGCGAGACGCGCTCGCGGCATTCCAGCGGGCCGTCGAAACCGGCGAACTGCAGAGCCTGCTCGACATTCTCGCACCGGATGTCGTCTTCCTCGGCGACGGCGGCGGACTCGCACAGGCCGCGCTGGTGCCGGTCGTCGGCGCCGACGCGGTGGCCGGCTTCCTCGCTGCCGCGCTCGGAAACCTCACCGCGAGGTCCGCGCAACCCGCCCTCGTCAACGGCTACCCGGCGCTGATCCTGCGCCACGACGGCGATATCGACGCCGTCGTGGCCGCGCGCATCGACGACGGCCTCATTACCGGGATCTACGCTGTGCGCAATCCGGAGAAGCTGTCGCGTTTGCAGCACGAGACCGCCCTGCACCGCTGACATCCCTAAGGGAGCACCTAACTCCCGAACCACGGTGGCGCCCTCCCCTCTCCCCCATTCCGCGCGCCACCACGCGATATCGGGGGTATTGCCCTCTGGTTTCCGACCCGCCCTCTTCATTGTTCAAAGTGATCGGAGCCCATCCCCTCCCTTCCTTGTTGCGTTCGGCGAAGCCGAACGCATTCATTTGCTCTCCATCGAGAAGGACGTATGTTTAGATGCGCATATCTACGTATGGCCATGCCGTGGTGCGAGGTCGGTTCTTGAACGGATGATTGTCGCCACCGGGATAGGCTGAGGCCATGGCCGCCGGATCGATAATGCAGCCGCAACGCTGGACACCGCCGCCTGCCCCACCCCGGGCTCGCGAAACGCGTAGCGCCCCACCACTTGCCCCGGTCGCGCGATTCGAACTGCCCGGCGCGGCACCCGAAGATGTGGTTCGCACCGCCGAGGGTCGGATCATTGCGGGAGTCGATGACGGTTCCATCTACAGCATCGATCCCGCGGACGGTGCGGTGAGCCTGCTGGCGAACACTGGTGGCCGCCCGCTCGGTATGCATGCCGCCACCGATGGGTCGCTGCTGATCTGCGATTTCGATCGCGGCCTGCTGCGGCTGGACAGCGCGGGCGGGATCGAGGTGCTCGTGGCCGAGGTCGAGGGCGAACCACTCCCCTTCGCCAGCAATGTGGTTCGCGCCGAGGACGGCACGATCTACTTCTCCTCGTCGTCGCGCCGCTATCCGCTGGATGAGTGGATGGGCGATCTGCTGGAGCATTCCGGCACCGGCCGCCTGTTCCGCCTCGATCCATCCGGCAAACTCGAAACCCTCATCGACGGACTGCAATTCGCCAATGGCGTGGTCCTCTCCCCCGACGGCTCCTGCGTGCTCGTCGCGGAAACGGGCGCCTACCGCGTGACCCGATACTGGCTGACCGGACCGAAGGCTGGCACCTACGACCGCCTGATCGAGAACCTCCCCGGCTTCCCGGACAATATGGCCCTCGGCAGCGACGCTCTGGTGTGGATCACCCTGCCGTCACCGCGAAATCCATTGCTGGATCGCCTACTTCCCCTGCCCGGCGTTCTGCGCCGGGTCGTCTGGGCACTGCCGCGATGGGTGCAGCCCGAACCACCGCGCACCGTCTGGGTGATGGCTGTCGACTTCGACGGCAAGGTCGTGCACGACCTGCAGACCGAGGGCACCGACTTCGCGATGGTTACCGGCGTTGTCGAGCACAACGGCACCCTCTACCTCGGCAGTCTCACTGAAACCGCGGTCGGAGTCAGCCACATACCGTCCTAGGCCGTGCTCCGACGCGAAAATCTCAGTGCACAGTTGTACACTCAATGAATGAGTGAGCCCGAGCGGCAACGACAGGCCGAGATTCAAGCGCTCGCCCGGTTGGCGGGCGATGAGCTGGGTGGTGCGATCGAGGGGATCGCCGCGGTTCACCGAGCCGTGTCGGACCGGGTGTTCGCGGCGGTGCGACTGGGTGTCGGACCGGCCGCGCAGCCGGTCAAGGTAGTGCACGATGCGATTACCGATGGGGTGTATCGCCTGGTCGGCGGTACTGCGGTGGTTGCCGGAGCGCTTGCCGAGCGCGCCGTGGATATACCCGGCGCTGCGGTGCCCTCACGCACGGTGCGCGGCTCCGGATTCCTCGCCGCGTTGCAGGGGTTGATCGGAGACACGCTCGAGGATGAGCGGCCGATTCTCGCCGGGCCGATGACATTTCGGATCAAAGGCGAGCCCGTCGCGCCGGGCTGGGCCGGCGATGTGGTGTCGAATCCGCGCTCGCGCATCGTGGTTTTCCTGCACGGCCTGGTGGAGACCGAACACGCTTGGCGCCTTGGCGGGCGGCCCAGCTACGCCGAGCGGCTCGAAGCCGACCTCGACTGCACGACGCTGATGGTTCGATACAACAGCGGACTGCACATCTCGAAGAACGCCCGTCTGCTGAACGGGATGCTGCAGCGGTTGGTCGAGAACTGGCCGGTGGAGGTCGAACAGATCGCCCTTGTCGGCCATTCCATGGGCGGCCTGATCGCGCGTGGTGCATGCTATGACGCCGATCAAACCGACCTGCCGTGGGTGCGTCGGGTGCGGCATATCGTCTGTCTCGGATCACCGCATTTGGGCGCGCCGTTGGAGCAGCTCGTCCATTACGCCTCCGCCGCATTGGTGAAAATTCCCGAGACCCGGCCCTTCGGTCGGCTGCTACGCCGCCGCAGTGCGGGCATTCGTGACCTGCACCAGGGTTCGCTCGTCGATGAGGATTGGTACGGTCTGGACGCGGATGCTTTGCGCCGCAGAGTCATTCGCGAGGTGCCGCTGCTCGACTGCGCTGATCATTACTTCGTTACCGCATCGGTCACGCGCAGCCCGCGCCATCCGCTCGGTCGCATCATCGGTGACGGCCTGGTCCTGCCCGCCAGTGGCTCCGGCCGAAATCGGGCTCGCCGCATCGGTTTCGACGACGACAATGGCCTGCATATCCCCGGAGCCAACCATTTCACCCTGCTCAACCACGACGCCGTTTACGAGGCGCTGCTGGGCTGGCTCGCCGCCGATGTGAGTCGGAAGTCGGTGCGGTGTGGTTGATCAGCGGTGCCCGAGTCAGAACAGTTGGTCGGAGTGGGCGTCGGCTTCCCCTCTGACGTCGGCGGCGAACTTGGCTTCGACTTCCGCGTCGGCGCCCGCGGTGTGGGCCGAGTACAGCAGCAGGCAGCCGCGGATGCCGTCGAGGAGATCTTCCAGCAGGTCCAGAGCCGGGCGGGTGGGGTCGAGGTGGCTGATCCGGAATTCGTCGAGAAGGGCGGCGCGGGAGGCGCTGTCGAGATCGAATTTGCGGGCCTGCTCTTCGATTTCGGCGACGCGCCCCACGACTGCCCATGGTGCGGGCACGTGCCCTTCGGAGATCGCCGTGGCCTCGGCGATGAGGTCGACGACGATCTCGGTCGGGGTCTCGCCGCCGGTCAGCCGCTCCAGCACCAGGGTCGGCGTTTCGACCTGCAGTGCCTCGATGTCATCGGCTTCGACGACCACATCGGCGGTTGGCACGCCCGCGAGTTCGCCCGCGACCTCGGCGGCGGCATAGAGCCAGTGCGCGGCCGCGACGGAGGCGGAAGCCGGGTCGAGTTCGGTGAACAGTTCCACGGTGCCGAGGGGGTCGGCGCGTAGCAGGTCGTCGGCGGCCTGCACCTGAGCCGGTGAGACATCCGGGCGTGAGAGTTCGACCGCTTGGCGTGCACGGCCGGACAGATCGCCGAGTTCGGCTGATTCGATGGCGGCCTGTTCGGTGCGGACCTCGGCCGCGATGGTGTCGCGCAGGGCGGAGTCGTCGATGGCGTGCAGGGTGCGTCCGACGCGGTGCGCGGATTCGACTACGCCGCTGTAGGAAACGACGAGGCCGTGGTCGGTCGGCAGGTTCGGGTTCCGGATTCCGGCTTCGACCTCCTTGAAGTTGCGACGCTCCTCCGCGCGGCGCCAGGCCTCGCTATTGGGGACGTCGGGATCGCCTGCGGCGCTTGCCGGATGCGTGTAGGTGCGCCACTGGAACCGGGACAGGGTGGTCAGATTCGACGCCAAACTCGTTGCCTGGTCATGGTTTATCGGTGGCAGCTCGGCCACGGTGGTGGCGAGATCGCCGCGTCCGGTCGCCCAGATGGCGACGAGGGCGTTGCGGTCGGCGTCGAATGCGTATCTGGTCACGCACGCCAGTCTTGCCGATCCGCGGCCGTTGCGCGCGCGATCGATCGGTTCGAGACGCGGTCGTCGGCGTTTCGAATGTCCGATGTCAGCTGCTCCACGCCCCTCGGTGGTTCTGCTGCGCTACCGCGTCCCGGGCGGGATACCGCACTGGATAGCAGTGGATACCTGCGAGGATGGACGGCATGACTCTCGATCACGGTGATCCGGGCGACGCGCCTTCGATTCCACAGCCGACCTCGCCGGTGGCGAATCCGGCTCGCCCTTCGGCGGCCGAGGAGGCCAGAACCGTTGCGGCGGCGACGAATATCGCGACGCTGGCGAGTTTGAGCGAGGACGGCGGTCCGTGGGCGTCGTTCGTCACCTATGGGCTGCTGGAGGGCCAGCCGGTGCTGTGCGTATCGCGGATGGCCGAGCACGGGCGCAATCTCGCGGCGGATCCGCGGGCCAGCCTGTCGGTGGTGTCGCCCGAGGTGCCCGCCGATCCGCTGGCCGGTACTCGTATCACGCTGGCCGGTGTGGTGGAGCGTCCGGTCGGCGATGAGGCTGCGGCGGCGCGCGAGGCGCATCTGGCGGCGGTGCCAGCGGCGAAGTACTACGTGGATTACAGCGATTTCTCGCTGTGGGTGTTGCGGGTGCGGCGCGTTCGATGGGTCGGTGGGTACGGGCGGATGGATTCGGCGACGGCAGAGCAGTATCTGGCGGCCGCGCCGGATCCGGTCGTTCCGGTGGCTGGGCGCGCGATCACGCACCTGAATGACGATCACGCGGACGCGCTGTTGTCGATGGCACAGGTATTGGGCGGATATCCGGACGCGACCGAGGCGAGTTGCGAACGCGCCGACCGGTACGGGCTGGATCTGCGAGTGGTGACATCCCGCGGCGTGGCACGGACACGGGTCGGCTACGCGACGCCGATTGATTCGGCAGGCGAATTGCGCGCGGCGACAGTTGAATTGACGCGGCGTTCGCGCGAGGGCTGATGGCGCATTCCGGCCGCGGTCGCCAGCCGACCGAATAACAGTATACTCAATATCGGTGCCACCCGGCACGGCGACGAGTCGGACGCGTTCCGAGTCGTCGCCTCGCCGACGGTGCATACCGCAGACGACGGCGCGCAGGGCGTCTCGCCGGCGGATCTCGCGGACACCGATGGGAGCCTCACATGACCGATCTTGCTGACCGCATGTCACAGCACGGGCCGAACGACCCGATGATGCCCCGGGCGCATGCGGCCAGATCGGCTCGTGCCGCGCGTAGCCGTCAGATAGTCGCAAGCGCCGGCGAAGTTTTCGCGACGCGCGGCTACCACGGCACCAGCATGGATCAGCTCGCGCGGCGATCAGGTATCAGCAAACCCACTCTGTACCAGTACTTTCCGAGCAAATTGGAGCTGTATCTGGCGGTATTGCAACAGCATCTCGACAGACTCGTGTCCACTGTCCACGACGCCCTGCATTCGACCGATGACAACCATGGGCGGCTATCCGCGGCGGTGCATGCCTATTTCGACTTCGTCGACGATGATCCCGCCGGATTCCGGCTGGTCTTCGAGTCGGAGGTGCCGACAGAGCCATCCGTGCAGTGGCGCGTAGGGCAGGCCAACGCAGCCTGCATCGGCGCGGTGCACGATCTACTCATCCGAGACTCCGGCCTCGGTCCGCAACGCGCGTGGGCATTCGCGGTCGGGCTTGTCGGCGCCAGCCAGTTCACCTCGCGGTACTGGCTCAACGCCGATCGACCCATACCCAAGGAGCAAGCCGTCGAAATCACCGTCACACTCTGCTGGGGCGGTCTGTCGGATGTACCGCTTCGGACGGTTTCCGCCCCACGGAAAGAGGACAATCAATTCGACCCGGCCCGTACTATCTCGAGCCGATGTTCAGAGTAAGGCTCGGAGTCCGGACGCCGATTCTGGCGATCGCGCTCGTTCCGAGCCTGTCCCTGCTCGTGGTCGGCGCGAGTACCGCGGGATACCTGGTTGCCGAGAGAAAATCGAACAGGCCGGGCGGCCGCGCGTCGCCACCTGAGTCGCAGAGACGCACCGCGCCGATTCAGAGGCGATGTGCGACGTTGTACTGGCGGTGCGGATCGGATTCGGCCATGTTATTGCGCCGCCTCTCCATCACCGACGAAAGCCGGACGCCGCTCTCGGTGAGCGGCGTCGTTGGTGAATTGCTCTCGTGCGCGGTCGATTCCGATGGCGGGTGCTGTGCGGCGATGACCACGGCCATCATTCACCCACCCACAGGGTGGGCAAAATGGTCGAGAACTCCACCCGCGAACCGCCATTGAAGGTAGATCGCGGTGAGGTTCACCGCCGAAGCGGCAAGCGCGAGCAAATAGACATAAAGCAACACATTGCTCGCGTCCGGATTAGTTGCGACCTCGGTGATCAGCAGCGCAGCCCAGAGCGCGGTGAGGGCGATAAAAGGGCCACGTAGCCGAATCGGACACACCTGGACGTAACAGGGATCGGGTCCGTTCGGGCGAGAGGCGAGGCTGCGACGCCGCTCCGGAATCACCAACCAACGCAGGAGCCCGGCGATGACTGCAGTCAGCACAATGACAGCGATGAGATGCAAAGGACGCGTGTCTTTCCTCGTGTGAGATTCCTTCGGCTTGCATGAATAGATTCGGTTACATGTGCAGTGGGCGATAGCCACCCATGGGGTGGACATCGCCCACCCCCGAAGGATTTCTCGCTGGAGATCGACAAGCCGTTGCGCGAACCGATGGCCAGCCCTGTCCTTATGTCTGCGGTGGCGATCAACCCAACGGGTTTCAAATGCATCGGCGAGGCGGCCCAACGCCACCGCCTCGCCGAATACGGGTTCGGATGGCTATGACGGCGTGAGTGCCTTCATCAGCGCAGCGGCAGTTGCCTGGTCGATGCACGTCGGCTTACCACCGTTGGCAGAGTGGAATACTCCGCCTTTGGTGTTTCCGGTGAAGTAGCACAGCGGGAACCCCGGTTGGCCTTCAGGGAAGGTCAGCGGCGGAGCGAGACCGTCGAGGGTCTCTTCGCGCAGTGCGCGCAGTCCCTTGATCGCATCCGCGCTCGTCGAAGACGGGGAGAGGTTGGCTGCTTTGGCCGCCGCCAGGAACAGTTGCCCACCTGCCCAGGGCCACAGCAGCGGCGCGCTGAAGTCCCCGCTGCCCCGAAGACCGGGAATGTATTTGTCGAGGGCGTCACCGAAGTCCTTGATGGCGGGAATCGAGTCATCGGTGTACAGCGCGTTCGAGCCCGCGAAGATACTGCCCTCGAAGTTCGGGTCCGTGGCCCACGCTCTCTGCAGGCTCACGCCGGTAGGAGCCTGAATCGGTTTGTAACCTTGCTGTGCGCACGATGCCGCGATGCGCGAAATCGCCTCGACGGAGACGCCGGGGAATACGGCGTCGACACCCTTATCCTTGAATGCGAGACAGGGAGCGATGTAGTTCGGCGCGGCAATCGCGACTTTCTCCGCAGAGAATCCCAGACCAGCCTGTTCGGCCATTGGTTTCAGCATCTGTGGAAGCTGCTCGCAGACCGGGATTTCGGCACAATAGTAGACGCCGAGGGTCTTCGCCCCCGCCTGCTTGGCCTGGGCTACCTCACCCAGCATCAACACCGGCAGCGTGGTTCCGGAGGCGAAGAAGTTCGGGTCGGTGATGAACGGGGCGTCGACCGGCTGTCCGCCGATGACCGGGATGCCCTTGCTGTCGACATAGTTCTGCCAGCTCGAACTGACCAGGCTGGTCTGGCCGACGATTGCGACCACCCTGTCCTGTTCTACCAGTTTCTTCGCGACGGCCAGCGCTGTTGTCGGATTCTGCTCGTCGTCGTATGAGACGAGCTTGACCGGGTGCCCATTGATTCCGCCACGATCGTTGACCCACGACGCCCATGCCTGTAGCACGTCGCTGGCGTGTCCCACCGACGCCGCGGCTGGGCCGGTGCAGCTGCAAATCGACCCGATGAGAATCGGATCGCCATTCAGCCCGCCGTCGGAAACCTTCACCGGGCCAACGGATTCGGTCCCGCCGCTCGTCGAGTCGGCGGAACACGACGAGAGCGCGAGCGCCGCCGCCAGCACCGGTGCGACCCACCACAGAAACCTTGTTTTCCTCATTACTCCACTCCTGTACGGATACCGAGCATTCGATTCGCTACGCCCATCGCCCGGCCGCGGTTCCGGGTGGGTGTCCTGCCGGCGACGCCGGCAAGTCTGTGTGACCGCTGTCGATGCCGAGATAGTTCTGCAGCACGGCAGCTCGGTCGATGTCAACGGCGGGCCCGGCGAACGCGACAGTGCCGCGGCTGAGCAACACCACGCGATCGGCCATCGTCATGGCGTGATCCACGTACTGCTCGACCAGGACAATCGCCGAGCCGGTAGTACGCAATTCGCCGAGCGCCGCGAAGATCTCGTCCACGACGAGCGGAGCCAGGCCCATGGACACCTCGTCGAGCAGCACAACCGATGGATCTGCCAGCCAGGCACGCCCCAGTGCCAGCATCTGCTGCTGGCCACCGGACAGCGAGCCGGCCCGTTGATCGAGCTTCGCCCGCAGCGCGGGGAAGATATCGAGCACGTCGTCGGTACTACCTCGGCGCCACGGCGGCGTCAGGAGGCGCAGGTTCTCCCGAACCGTCAAGTCCGCGAATACACCTCGGCCTTCGGGGATCAGGCACAGCCCCGCGCGGGCGCGACGCACAGGACGAGCGCGGGTCAGATCGGCCCCGCCTATCGACACCGTCCCCGATCGGGCCGGAAGTAGCCCGGAGGCCACCCGCAGCAGCGTCGACTTTCCGGCGCCGTTCGGCCCGAGCAGCGCCACGACCGACCCGGGGGCAACCGCGAGGTCGACGTCGTGGAGCACGATCGTGGTGCCGTATCCCGCGGTGATCGAGCGCAATTGGAGCGCGTAGTCGGTCTCGGTCATGCGACGGGCTCCGTCATCCCGCGTTCGTCGGTGACCGGCTCGCCGAGGTAGGCGTGCTGCACTACCACCGAAGCGCGAACCTGCGCGGGCGAGCCCCGGAATATCAGGCGACCGAAGTCGAGTACGAAGATCTCCTCACAGATCTCGAGCACCAGCGACATATCGTGCTCTACCAGAACGATTCCGACGCCACGGGCGGCGACGACCTGCCGCAGAATCTGTCCGAAGCGCACGGTTTCCGAGCGATCCAGGCCAGCACTGGGCTCGTCGAGCAACAGGATCCGGTACGGCCCGGCAAGACATCTGGCGAGTTCGACCAGTCTTCGTTGCCCGGTGGACAGTGCACCGACGCGAGAATCCGCGATGGATTCGATACCGCACAACGCCATCGCGGAGGCCGTCGCGGTGCGCACCCGCCGGGCCTGTCCGTGCGCCGAGACCAGTTGGGCCAGCGGGTTCGCACCGGCGAGTGGACCTTCGGCGCCCATCGCGACGTTTTCGGCGACAGTAAGGGAGTCGAACAGTTCGGTCTGCTGAAAGGTTCGCCCGATGCCCAGCCGCGCCCGGCGCGCGGTCGAGGCTCGGCTGATCACCAGGTCCTGCAGTCGCACCTCGCCTGCGTTGGCTTGGACGAGACCGGTGCAGGCATCGAAGGTCGTGGTCTTGCCTGCCCCGTTTGGGCCGATGAGTCCGGTGATCCGCCCGGTGCACGCGTCGAACGAGAGTCCGTCGACTGCCACTACGCCGCCGAAGCGAACCGAAAGATCGTGGACGTCCAGCACCGTTGCGGGCTGCTCGGTGGCGGGTTCCGCGGCGAAGACCACCGAGGACCGGTGCAGGCGAAAAGCGTTGTCCAGCCAGGATCGAATCGGCACGGGAACTTCGAGTCGGCTCGCGGTGGCGGCGCGCAGCACCACCAGAATGCCGAACAGGACCTGCAGCCACAGCGACATTCCCACGACTTGGAGATAGGACGGCACCAGGATCAACGCCACCGCGGCCAGCAGCGGATACCAAGGCTCCCGGCCCACCACGACGACAATGACCGCGAAATAAGTAACCGATAGCAGCGGCTGATAATTCGCCGCCGAGGCAGTGGTCTGGGCCATTCCGGCGAGTGCGCCACCCAATGCGGCAAGAAATGCCGAAACGCAGAAGACGAGAACGCGGGTGACTTCGATTGTGACACCAGTGGTCCGCAACGCGGTCGGCGATTCGGCCAGCCCCCGGAGCAATCGTCCGAGCCTGCTCTTGTCCAACACCACCACAATCAGCGTGCCTACCGTGGCCAGCACCAGCACTAAACGGTAGAACGACGGGTCGGAGTCGAGTCCGAATACGCTGGGGCGCGGCATTTTCAGGCCCAGACCACTGGTGCCGAACATGTAGGGCTCGCTGTAGAACATCATCTGAACTACGACGCCGAATCCGAAGGTCGCCAACGCCAGATACAGGCCGCTGAGTCGAATAGCCGGAATCGACAACACCGCACCGATCGGTAGGACCACCAGTCCGCAGCCGATGAACGCGAGCGGCCACGGCCACTGCCGATCGACAGCCAGGTGCGAGAACGCGCAGGCTCCGATCGCGGTGAAAGCCATGTGGCACAGCGAGACTTGACCGGACGTGCGGACCAACAGACCGAGCGACAGAAAGACGAGCGTCATCGCCAGCGCCACAGTCCAATCCGTCAAATGGATGCCCGCGAACGACGGAACCAGCGCGAGCACCACCAACACCACGACCGCCCCCGCGGATTGCAACGCCGGTGGCGCAGTCCAACCGGACCGGATCCGCCGGACCGCTCGGTCCCGGTCCACCAGGTAGCGGCGTGGCATGATCAGCAGCACGAGAAACAACGCCAAGAACGGCAATGCGGTGGGAACTCCCGCGGCCACCCCGGTGGTGAAGTAGTGCGTAGCCAACGCGGCGAGCACCCCGATGAGCAGTCCACCGCCGAAACTCCAAGGCAGACTGGTGAATCGGCCGATGGCCGCCGCCCCGAAAGCCTGGACGACCAGCAACGTCAACTGCATGGGATCGAGCGGAATCAACGGCGCGAACAGCACACCGGACAGCGATGCCAAACCAGTGCCGACACACCAGGCCGATCGTCGCGTGCGCACCGAGCTCGTCCCGGCCAGATCCAGCAATGCCGCGTTCCCGACGACCGCGCGCATCGCGATACCACCTCGGGTGAACCGCAGCGCGGCCGATAACGCGACGGTCGCCAGTACCGCGACGCCGAACGTTGATACATCCGACCACTGCACCCGGACACCGAAGGCGGCGAATCCGCCCTGGGGCAGGAAGACCGGAACGATCCGCGGCGTCGTCTGCCCGTAGTACAGACTCGCCCCCGCCTGGACAACCAGCAGAATGCCGACCGTCGCGGCGATCCGCAGTTCCGAACTCGCCCGGTCTACAACGCGGGCCAGCAATTCCAGTGCCATGCCCATGGTCGGGCCGATCCCGAGCACACAAATCGCCAGGGCGAGCGGCCATACGACACCATCGATGATGTGCAACGTGTAGAACGCGTACGCCGACACGGTGGCCATAGCGCCGTGGGCGAAGTTGAATACTCCCGACGTCTTATAGGTGAGCACCAAACCCGTTGCGGCCAGCCCATAAACCGAGCCGGATACAATTCCGGCGATCACGAACGGCAAGAGATCTGCCACGATGTACTCCAATTTTCGCTGATCTCCGACCGACCGCGACCGTGCGGAAGTGCCGGCGCGGACTTGCCTGACCTGGTCGGCTGCTGATCGAACGGCTGGGCGAGCTGTGCCAGGTCAGTGTCGACGGCTGACGCATGCCTCGCCACGGGAACCCACCGCTCCTGCCTCGCAACAGAATTCGACGGCGCAAAAACAAAAAGCCGGGCAGCGATGCAGGTCATTAGAAGGGAATTCACACTCCGCTTGCGGACGCCGATGTACTGCCACTCGTCGACGCCCCGGACATGCGTCGGCGACTGGAACCGCCGACCACTGCTGTGCCGATCTACGCCGGTATCGTCCACGAGAAGCCCGAGGCGTAACGAGTCGTCACGGCACTGACGCAGGCCGGTCAGTACTAGGCTGTCCATTCGGGGGCCTGAGCACAGGCTGCGGTATGGCTCCGATGACCGAAGCCGAGATGGATCGGGTAGTGCTCACTATTGCGGTGGCACTCAGCCGAGAGTTGTTGTGGACCGGACCGACTCGGCTAACCGGTGTTTGCGAAACTCTCGCGGTGTCTCACCGTATCGTGCCTTGAATGCAGCGGAGAACCAGGTGAGGGTGAAGCCGCTGCGCACGGCAACCTCTCCGATTGTTGCTGTCGTGTCGGGGTTTTCGAGCATGGTCCGAGCCGCTCGCAGTGCTTCGTCCTGGCGCACTTCCCGATACGTGGTGCCCGCCTGATGCAGTGCGGTGCGCAGCTGTCGCGGCGACCAGCCCAATGCCCGCGCCACCTCGGGCAGCCGGAGGTCGGCAACTCCGATGTGTCGGCGCACGTGCTGTCGGACGGTCTCGGCGAGCTCTGTCAGATGAGTCTGCTGCGGTCCGGTATCACCCGCGCTCATCATGCAGAGCAGCTCGGCGATCCGGTCACCGACCGCGTTGAACTCCCGGCTCGTCAACGCGGATCGTTCGGCATGCAGATCACGGACCATGCCCGCGGCGATCCGGCCGAGACCCGAGCCGAGGTCGAGCACCGGCTGTCGTAGGCCGGGTCGCGCGAACTCTGCGCGTGGTACCTGGAAGCCGTAGGCCACCGAGCCGGGGATATGCAGCCGGCACTGCCGATCCAGCGCCAGCACCGCCGCCTGCCCCGGTGAGATTCGAGTGACTCCGTGCTCATCGGCCGCGGCGAATTCTCCCCGCTGTGGGACGACTACCCAGTAGAAGTCCTCGGCCGAAACACGACGGATGTTCGACGGGGTGCGGAAAGCCAGCCGGTCGCCGGGCTGATCCCAGCGCAGCAGGCGGTACGTGGTCGTCTGCTGCACGGTCATGGCCACCTGCCAGCGCTCGGGTTCGCGGTAGCGATGATCCATCGGGACGAAACTGTTGGAGGTTTCGGTCCATTCGTCGACATCCGCGATGTCCAGCTCGTAGTACTCCATTGCGACACCCCGAACGGTTCAGCCGGTGACAATGACGATGTCGGCGCCACTGAACAGCAAGTCGGACGGGCGTGCTCGAGTCCGCTGCCCCGCCGGTACCAGACGTGCGGCCGGTGCGAGAGCGTGCAATTCCCGCAGGAATACCTCGACTGCGAGCTGCGCCAATTGCTTGCCGGGGCAGACGTGTTTACCGAATCCGAAGGTCAACGGAAGTTTGCCGGCACCGTGCAGGTCCAAGGGGTTCGGGAAGGCCCGCGGATCTCGGTTGGCGGCGGCGCACATCACCAGAACCGGCCCGGGCGAGAGCGCGGTGCCGCTGCGCAGCGTCAGCGAGTCCACGACATGCCGCTTCCAAGCCACCAGACCCGGATCGAGCTGAAGTACCTTGGCCGCTACGTGCGCGGTCGATGCCTCGTCGGCGAGCAGGTGCCACCACTGCCGGTCCGGATTGTTCAGCAGGCGCTGCAGGCCCTGCTGGATACTGCCGCTGACGGTGTGTACGCCTGCGGCCAGTGAGTTGGCCACGGCGGACACGGCAACTCGACGGGGTATGCGGGCAGCGCACAGACGGCCGGGCAATCCGTCCGTCCGATCCCGTCCGCCGGATGCGATGGCGTCGGCGCTCACGGTGAACAGCCGACCGAGGCCGCCGACCGCCTCGGCCAATTCGCGTCCGCGCATCCGCCGACCCAGCAGCCCGGACTGGGCACCGCTCCATATCGCCACATGCGGCCAGTCCGCAGGCGGCAAGCCGACCGCTGCGCCGACGATCCGGGCCGCGTAATCGATCGACAGGGACGTCACGTCGAGCGTCCGGTCACTCACGTCACGTTCGGTGCCAAGCGCGTGATGGAAATGCTCGGTCAGGTCCTTGATCCGTTGCGGGCGTTGTGCCCTCGGCACTGTGAAATGTCCCCCCGGGCCTGCCAAGGTGTCCCATACCCGTTTGTGCAGGATGTCGTCGGTGAGATCCGCGGTCGCCTTCGCCGGCAGCGGGAGCAGATGCCGGCAGAGATGGCCGACGGCGCGAGGATTGGCCGCGATGCGCCCGAAACCGACAAGGGGCTCCAGCGATTTCGCGTTCGAGATGCCGGGGCTGGCCGCTTCCATCAACTCCCGCACGTCGTCGTAGCGCCACACCATCCGCAAGCCGGAGTTGTGTCGATAGGTGGGTTCGGACCAGTCGTGCAGCTGGCGATATCGTTCGTCGCGTTCGGCGAACGAGAGCTGGTTGGGGGTCAGCTCGTCGAAAGGGAATTTCATTGTCAGATCATCGGTTTCGCTGAAGTCAACGCGGGCTGTGCATCCTGGTTGCGCAATGCCGGTAACGGGTGGGCTGGCTCCCTCATGGGACCTCCGTGGTTGGTCGACCGTGGCGTCAGGCGCCTACCGGAACAGTGTCGGCTACCGGTGCTCGCTGCTCGGCCGAGTACACATTCCGTGCCGATGAACGTATATTCACTGCCCCACAGCGTAAATGGGTGTGTATTCGCGCCGGGGAATGCCGCGATCCGCCCGCGTCCAGTCTTCCCGGGCAAGACGCTGGACGGCACGTCGAAAATCCTACGCACCACCTGAGGTCGCTTCGCGCACCGGCACGGTGAGCATTGCGACGATCATGTCGATGATCTCGGCGGTGTCGCTGTCGGGGTCCGCGGTGCGCACGCCTGCTTCGAGCGCGCGTTCGTAGTCGGCGATCAGGGCGAACATGACGGTCGCCATCGTTTCCAGGCGCTGGCGGCGACAACGGGACGGGAGTTGCGGCAGGCCCGCATCCAGGCGGGTGGCGATGATGCGGACGGCGGCACGGTCGGCGCCGGCGAGGCGGCGAGCGTCGGCGATCACGGGGTGGGCGCGCACCACCTCGAGGAAGCGGCCGTAGTGGGTGACCTCTGCGGTGTAGATGAGTTCCAGGATGGGGGCGGCGAGCATCGCGACCAGTGTGCGGATCTCATGTGCGGTTCCCTCGGTCTCATACCTGGCCAGCAGTCCCATTCGGCGGTCTTCGAGCCAGTTCATGCGGCGGTCGACGATGGCCTCGAGCAAACCGCTGCGGGAGTCGAAGTAGTAGTGCACCGCGGAGTTGTTGCGCTGACCCGCGGCCGCGGCGATATCGCGCAGCGGGACGTCAACGCCGCGTTCGGCGATGAGTCGTTCGCCCGCGTCGAGCAGTGCGGCACGCGGATCCTCGGTGGCCATGTCAGCACTGTACTAAACCCAAGTATTGACGATGTTAAGCGAAAATGCTTAATTGGGGCCGTACGGAACGAAGGCGCGGTCGCCTTCGTGCAGCAGACCAGAGGTGATCCGATGACCATCGCGCGCGGGCCGATCTTCCAGCTGTGCTGGGTGGTGCGCGATATCGAGGCGGCGCAGCGGGAGTTCACCGAGCGATACGGCGTCGCGAAGTGGTTCACCGTCCCCGACGTGCACTTCGGACCGCAATTGTGCGAATTGCGTGGCGCGCCCGCCGATTACACGATCACGGTGGCATTGGGGTATGCGGGCGGGCAGCAGTTGGAGTTGATCGAGCCCAAGTCCGGGGTCAGTTTGTATTCCGAACATCTGAACAGCGTCGGGCCTGGACTGCATCACGTCGCATGGGTGGCCGAAGACTATGACGCGGCCTTGGCCGAGGCGAAGGCGAGCGGGGCCGAGGTGCTCGCTCGCGGCGCGTTCGAGGATATCGGGATGGAGTTCGCTTATCTCGACGGAGGCGCCCTCGGTTCCGCCATCGAGCTCATGCGGCTGTCAGCCGATATGAAAGCGATGTTCGATTATCTGATCCCGGAGGGGTTTTCGAACCCATGGGCCTAGGAACCGCACTCCCCCAGCTGATTACCGAACCGGTCGAGTGGGACGCGACCGCGGATGTGATTGTGGTCGGATTCGGCATCGCCGGAAGCGTGCGCGGTGCCGCATCGAACAGGGCGCACAGCGCCGAACGTATGGAAGGCGATTGAGATGCGATTCACCTATGCCGAGACGATGACGGACCCGAGCTTCTATATTCCGCTGGCACAGGCCGCGGAAGCTGCCGGGTATACGTCGATGACGATCGCCGACAGTGTGGCCTATCCGAAGGAATCCGACGCCACCTACCCCTACACCCCCGATGGCAATCGGGAGTTCCTGGAGGACAAGCCGTTCATCGAGGCCTTCGTGCTGTCGGCGGCCATCGCGGCGGCCACGACGACACTGCGGCTGACGCCCTTCGTGGTGAAGTTGCCCATCCGCCCACCGGTGCTGGTCGCCAAGCAGGCCGCCTCGATCGCGGCATTGAGCGGGAACCGGTTCGGCTTCGGCGTCGGCATCAGCCCATGGCCCGATGACTTCGAAATAATGGGTGTGCCGTTCGAACATCGCGGTGCACGCATGGACGAGTGCATCGATATCGTGCGCGGGCTCACCGCGGGCGGCTATTTCGAATACCACGGACAGTTCTACGATCTGCCGCCCATCAAGATCAGCCCGGTGCCGACCGAACCGATTCCGATCCTCATCGGCGGACACAGTGGCCCGGCATTGCGACGCGCCGCCCAGCGCGGCGACGGCTGGATGCATGCAGGCGGCGATCCAGCCGAACTGGACCGGCTGCTCGCGAAACTCGATGTGCTGCGCGCCGAATACGGCACCCGCAAGGATTTCGAGATCCACGTCATCTCGCTGGACGGGTTCACCGTCGATGGTGTGAAGCGGTTGGAGGACAAGGGTGTCACCGATGTGATCGTCGGCTTCCGCTACCCGTACACCACCGAACCCGATACCGAATCGCTGGACACCAAAATCGCGCACCTGTCCCGGTTCGCGGAGAAGGTCATCGCGAAGACGAGCTGAACTCACCTGTGTACCCCACGCCTCGAGCCTTGTGACACCCCCGGGGCGATGCCCGTCACAAGCGCCTGGTGTCACAGAATGTGGTGGTCCGGCGTCTGGTGAGCGACGCAGTCGAGATCCAACAGACAGGAGCCACCCGTGACCACACACTTCCGGATGCCGGGGGCGCAGTCGTGAGTGCGGATCCTGCCACCGAAGTCTTCGTCACCCACCGCAACCTGCTCTTCACCGTCGCGTACGAAATGCTCGGATCGGCCGCCGACGCCGAAGACGTCCTGCAAGAAACCTGGCTACGGTGGGCAGGCGTCGACCACGACACCGTGCAAGACCAGCGTGCCTACCTGGTCCGAATCACCACCCGCCAATCACTCGACCGACTACGCACACTCGGACGCCGCAAAGAGACCTACATCGGCCCCTGGCTGCCCGAACCGCTGCTCACCACGCCCGACGTCGCCGACGATGTCGAACTCGCCGAGAACGTCTCGATGGCGATGCTGCTGGTGCTGGAGACACTTGCACCAACCGAGCGCGCGGTGTTCGTGCTGCGCGAGGTGTTCGACCTGCCGTACGACGAAATCGCCGAAGCCGTCGACAAAACCCCGGTCGCGGTCCGCCAGATCGCCCATCGTGCCCGCGCACATGTGGCGGCGCGCCGACCTCGCGGGGTGATTTCAGCGGCCCAGAGCCGAGACGTGCTCGCGGCATTCCAGCGGGCGGTCGAAACCGGCGACATACAGAGCCTGTTCGATATTCTCGCGCCTGATGTCGTACTCCTGGGTGATGGTGGCGGAATCAAACAAGCCCTCCCGCGGCCCGTCACGGGAGCCGACAAGGTGGCCCGCCTACTGGCCGCGTTGTCGGGCAGGATTACTGCCTTGTCGCTGCAACCGGCCCAGGTCAATGGCTATCCGGCGCTGGTAATACGGCTCGACGGCGAGCTCGATACGGTCATGGCGGTGCGCATCGACGACGGGCTGATCACCGGCATCTACTCCGTTCGCAATCCCGAGAAGTTGTCGCATATGCAGCAGGAAACCGCCTTGCGCCGCTGAGTCCGTGGGCCTCGATGTGCCCTGCCCACCACCCTGCCGGTGTCGGGGCATGATTGCCAGGCCAGCAGCGCGCCGTCCTCACCGAAGGCGTCGGTCTGTCCGCACCGAGCATGGCCGGGCCCACTACCGCGATACATGCGCGCCCAGCACCCCCGCACATGTCACCGTGCTGCGCCCTCGCGAGGGGGCAGTACTGGGGCGCTGTAGGGGGCAGTCTTACGGGGTGCGGTCCTATGGGTGCGATGCGGCGAGGGCGGCCGTGGCGGCGGCGATGGTTTGGGATCGGTAGGAGATACCGAACAGAACCACGTGCACGAGGAGTGGATGCAGTTGGTGCAGGGGGATGCGGTTGCGCCAGCCGTCGGCGAGGGGGTGGGTTTCGTGGTAGGCGGCGCGGATTCGGTCCAGGTGTGGGATGCCGAAGAGGGCGAGCATGGCGAGGTCGGTTTCGCGGTGACCGCCGTGCGCGGCCGGGTCGATGACGAGTGCGTGGTCGGCGGTCCACAGGACGTTGCCGGACCACAGATCGCCATGGATGCGGCTGGGCGGTTCGGGTGGGCCCGCCAAGGTTTCGATATTCTCGATCACGCGCTCCACCAACCGAATTCCGTCGCGACCGAGCGCTGCGGCGGCCCTCGGCAGATATGGGGCGAGGCGGTAGTCGGCGTACCAGCGTGCCCACGAGCCATCGACCTGGGTGTTGTCCAGCGGTAGATCGGCGATCCAACCCGACCACGGCGCGCCGAACGATCCCGGCGAATCCGCGTGCAGCGCAGCAAGTTCGCGCCCGAAACGCGCCGCGGAAGATGCGCTCGGCGCGGCCGCGGGCACCCAGGGCAGCACCAGCATCCCGCCATCGACAGCCAGCACCTCGGGCACCAACTCCGGAGCCCCCGCCGCGAGCCAGCGCAGCCCCGCCGCCTCCGCCGCGAATACCGCCGCCTGGTCGTGCGCGACCTTCACGAAGACCTCGCGCCCGTCACCGAGAATTGCTCGATGCAATGTCCACGAATGCTGTGAACCCAGATCGGTCATCGAATCCACCGCTACGCCGACCAGTGCCGCGAGATCCGCCGCGCCCGTCACTTCGGTCCCCTGCCCACGCCCCGAACCTACCCCCTCGAGCCTCGATTCGGCGCGGTTGATCAGTAGTCACTGGCGTCGATCACCATGACGCACACAGCACAACGGCCGCTCATCACGATGCGGCGTTGAGGCGCTTCTTGGTCTCCTCATCGGCAGGGAAGAACGATTCGATGGCGAGTTCGGCGACGGTGACGTTCATCGGCGTGCCGAAGACGGTGGTGACGCTGATGAAGGACAGTTCGTGGTCATCGTGGCGCAGGCGTAGCGGGACGACGGCCTGGTCCGGATCGGGGAGAATGAGATCGGCTGTGCCACCGGGGTATTCGCGCAATTCGTCGCGGAGCTCGATCAATTCCGGCGAACCGGTGACTTCGATCTGGCGCGACAACCGCTCGAAGATATGGCCGCGCCATTCGGCCAGATTGACGATGCGGCTGGCCATACCATCGGGGTGCAGGCTCAGGCGCAGGGCATTCACCGGTGCGGTGAGCAGTTTCGGGTCGATACCCGCCAACAGCAGTGCCACACCGGAATTGGCGTCGATCATATTCCAGCTCTGGTCGATGGCCAGTGCAGGATAGGGATCGTGGCCCGCGAGGATCTGGCGCATCGCACCGCGCACCGCGTCCATCGCGGGTGTATCGAGGGATGGTTCGGCGTAGGCGGGTGCGAATCCGGCCGCGAGCAGCAGCCGATTGCGTTCGCGCAATGGGATTTCCAACTGCTCGCACAGGTGCACCAGCATGGTGCGGCTCGGATTCGCGCGACCCGTTTCGATGAAACTCAGGTGCCGCGCGGAGGTTTCGGCGCGCCCGGCCAATTCCAGCTGGCTGAGCCTGCGCTCGAGCCGCCAATGGCGCAGCAGGTCACCGGCTGTCTGCGTACTCATGCTGCCGATCCTACGAAGCCCGCGGTCCCGACACGATTACCTGACGGGTAATCGAGGTGCGGCGACTCAGAACCGCCAGCGGGTCGCGCCACCGGGTTCCACGGTGGACAGGGCCGTGGCGGTATCCGTCCGGATCAGCGATTTGCGCAGTAAAATCCAGTGATGGCCGTGGTCCTACCCACCGTCGGCGTGGAAGAGGAGTTCCTTCTGGCGGATCCGATCACGGGTGCGCCGAGTCCGCGCAATGTCGAAGTCGCGGGGGCGGCCGCCGATGTCGGTATCGATCTGCAGTTGGAGTTGACGCGGTGTCAGGTCGAGATCAATACCGGGGTGCACACCCGGACCCCTGAATTGCTCGATGACCTGTGCCGACTGCGCCGCAGCGTGGCGAATTGCGCGGAGAAGCACGGTGCCCGATTGCTTGCGGTGGCGGTGCCGCCCGCGATACCGGATGCGTATCCGGTCACCGATACACCTCGCTATCAACGTATCGAACAAAACTTCGGGATGCTCGCCCATGAACAGGGTTTGTGCGGCTGCCACGTGCATGTCGGGGTGTCGTCACGAGATATCGCGATACGGGTCGGGAATTATTTGCGGCCGTGGTTACCGGTGTTGTTGTCGCTGACCGCCAATTCCGCTGTCTACCGCGCCACCGATACCGGATACGCCAGTTGGCGCAGCATCATGTGGCGGCGGTGGCCCAGTGCCGGTCCCCCGCCCTTCTTCGATTCCGTCGCGGACTACGACGATATGGTGCAGATGATGCTCGCCAGCGGCAGCATTCTCGATACGGCGATGGTGTATTGGGATGTGCGGCCCTCGGCCTCGTACCCGACCGTCGAGGTGCGCGTCAGCGATGTACCGGCGACGGTCGAGGAAACGGCGTTGTTGGCCACGCTGATTCGCGCGGCGGTCGTCATGGCGCAGACGGCGATTCAGGATGGGTTGCCACCGCCCCCGGTGCCCGCGGAGGTTTTGCGGGCCGCGTATTGGAAAGCCGCCCGGTCCGGGTTGGACGGAGACGGGCTCGACACGATCAGTGGGCGCGCCCTTCCGGCCAGCACCCTGCTCGCCGGTCTGATCGACCACCTCACCCCCGCGCTCGAACAGTCCGGCGACCAGCAATTCGTCGCCGATACCGTCAAAGCAGTTCTGGCGCGTGGCAACGGCGCGCGGCGACAACGCATCGCGATGCACGCGCGCAACGAGGTCACCGATGTCATCGATGTGGTCGCCGCAGCCACCCTTGAAGGGTGCTACTGACCGGACGAACCGGAGACCGGGCGCAGGCCACGATCCCGGACGACCTGTACGGCACGGAGAGCCAGTAGCGTCGCGCTGGTCACCATGTGCTCGATCGCGTCGGTGATATGGCTCGGGAAGCTGAAGATCAGCACGTGGTACGAGAATCTATCTACTACATAGCGTCGTTGACATGAGGGCCGTCAGAAAGTGCTTCGATGGAGGTATGCCCCTACTCGTCGGCACATCGGGTTGGCAGTACCGGGACTGGCGCGAGGTGCTGTATCCGACGAATGTTCCGCAGCGTGCGTGGCTGGAAACCTACGCCGCGGGCTTCGCAACGGTCGAGAGCAACAATGCTTTCTATCGACTGCCCAGCGGGGAGACCTTTGCGGCATGGCGGGATCGGACGCCGCCGGACTTCTGTTTCGCGGTCAAGGCAAGCCGTTTCCTCACCCACATCAAGCGACTGCGCGAACCCGAGGAGCCGGTCGGGCGCTTGATGGAACACGCCCGTGTACTCGGCGACAAGCTGGGGCCGGTGCTGTTGCAACTTCCGCCGACACTGCGGGTCGATCCGGCACTGCTCGACGCGTGCCTACGCTGTTTTCCGCCCGAAGTCCGGATCGCGGTCGAACCCAGGCACGATTCCTGGTGGATTCCGGAAGTTCGTGCCGTGCTGACGGAACACGCCGCGGCGCTGTGTTGGGCCGATGTCCGCTCCCGTCCCGTCGCGCCGCTGTGGCGCACGACGGACTGGGGTTATCTGCGACTGCATTCCGGACGTGCCACACCCACACCGCGCTACGGACGCACGGCACTGTCCAGTTGGGCGCGACGGCTGGCCGACACCTGGTCGGATCGCGAAGAGGTGTTCGTCTACTTCAACAATGATCCCGGCGGTGCGGCGGTGCGCGACGCGGTCGTCTTCGCGCGCGCCGCCGCCGCTGCCGGAGCCAGCGTCAGCCGAACACCCACAACTGTTTTCAGCCGACGATAGAGTTCATGATGGTGCCCGCGCTGGTTGCGATGACACCACCGAGCATCGCGCCGGCAAGCATTTTCGGCGAGTCCAGGGTGCCGCCGCTCCACTTCTCCCACGCGAACCGGCCGCCCGCGTAGGTGATGCCGCAGACACCCGACAGCATGACAAACCAGGTCAGGTAGCGGACCATCTGCAGGATCTTCTCCGAATTGGGCGGTGCCTCCGGCGTCGGATTCCCGATTTGAGCGAGGACGGTCTCGTGCAAGGCGATCAGCATCATAGGCGCATACTCATTCCAGTCGAGGTGAGCGATGAGCGGCAGATAACCGAGCAATAACCAGGTCGGTACCGGACAGTATGGGCGGTGGTTGCGATGTTCGGGGCGGTCTCCGCGGAACCTGTCTGGAATGTCCGAAGGCGCGGCCCGGCGCGCCGTGCACGGGTGTAGCATTTCGCCCGAAAACCCAGCGCGGGAGCTCGGGCACGGCCGGGCTGAGAGGGCGGACCCCATGTTTCGCCGACCGCATGAACCTGTCCGGGTAATGCCGGCGTAGGGAGAGCGGTACCGGGATGTCTGCACCCACCCTTGATCAATCCGAGCGGCGCGAAGCACCGCTGACCCTGGACCAGCCAGCGCCGAAGGTGCTCTCGTTCTGGGATCAGGGCGCGTTCTGGGCGAACCTCGGGGTCAGCCTGTTCGCATTCTCCGGTGCGTACACGGTGCTGGCGCCGAATTCCGATGGCGCCGCCCAGATCTCCATCGCCGCGGGCATTCTCGCGATGATCATCGGTACGGTGGTCGGCGGCCTCATGCTCGGTCTTGCCGCGGTGCCCGGAGCCAAGACCGGTAAGCCCGCGATGATGTTGCTGCGCGGACTATTCGGCGCGAAGCTCAGCTATCTGCCGACCGTACTCAATATCGCGCAGCTGATCGGTTGGGGCACCTTCGAATTGATCGTCATCGGCGATGCGGCGGAGGAGTTGTTCGATGGTGGTCAGCACTGGATTTACGTGGTCGCCGCGGGCGCGCTGACGACGGTCTTGACGATCTGGCCGCTCGGTTCGGTCCGGATGCTGCGACGGTTCGTGACCGTCGGCGTGGTGATCGCGTTGATCTGGTTCTACGTCCAATTCGTGCGCGCGGGTCTGCCTGATCTCACCGCCAACCCGGGCACCGCGGGTGGCGGGCCGTTCGGTGTGGATTGGAATCTGTTCTGGGTCGCTACCGATGCGGCGCTCGCGGTTTCGATTTCGTGGGTGCCGGTGGCGGCCGACTACACCCGTCACTCCCGCAGCACCGGTGCGGCATTCGGCGCGGCCAGTGGGGCGTATGCGTTCACCCAGATCATCGCCTATGTGCTCGGGCTGTTCGCGCTGGCGCTCGCGCCCGGCGACGGCGGGGTGTATTCGCCGTTCCTGAAGGTGACCCTCGGTGCGGTGTTCTTCTTCATCTTCGTCTTCCGTGAGGCCGACCAGTCGTTCGCGAATGTGTACTCGACGGCCGTATCGATCCAGAACCTCACGCCCCGGGTCGATCGCCGGGTGCTCTCGATCGGCCTGGGTGTGCTGATCACACTGCTCGCGCTGCGGCTGAACATGGCGAACTACTTCGGCTTCCTCGGCCTGATCGGGTCGGTTTTCGTGCCGCTGCTCGGCGTGCTCGTCGCGGACTTCTTCCTTCGCAGGCCTGACCAGTGGAATACCTCGGCGAACGCGCCATCGCGGTGGGGCATGGTTTTCGCGTGGCTGGTGGGACTTTCGGTCTACCAGCTGATCAACCCGGGCGACGCCGGAGTATGGACCGACTTCTGGGTGGACGTGCAGGAAAAGCTGCACTTCACCAAACAGGCCTGGATGAGCGCGTCGCTGTTGTCGTTCCTGGCCGCGGTGCTGGTCGCGTGGAGTGGAGGGCGGATTTCGGTGCTACGCAAGTCTGCGTAGCCTCCGAACAAAAGTGCCCTGGGCCGCCTACGGCCGACACCGCAAGTGCCGGCCGGTTCCTACGCCACATGTCCGCACGCGGCGAATGTTTCGCGAGCAATTCGCCGAGACGGGTGGCGGCTGTACTGATCTCGGGCGGCGGCGGTTGCGGGGTTTTCGATCCCCTTGGGGCGCACAACTTTCCGATCACGCAATCTTGCGTGCCACGCAAGATTGCGTATCGTGAAAGCGTGGCATTCGTACTCGGGTTGCGCGAACGCAAGAAGCTCGCGACTCGGGAGGCGCTCGGATTCGCGGCGCTACGGCTGGCGGTCGAGCATGGGCTCGACAGCGTGCTGGTCGAGGACATCGCGGCGGCGGCGGGAGTTTCGCCACGCACGTTCAACAACTACTTCGCCAGTAAGCACGAGGCCGTGTGCTCGGTGGCGGTCGATCGGGCCCGGCGGATCGCGGACGGACTGCACGATCGTCCGGCGGCCGAAGCGCTGTGGCCCGCGGTCATCCACGCGGTACTCTCCGAATTCCGCGACGACGAATTGCCCGATCCGGTGTGGACTCGCGGTATTCGGCTGATCACCGCCGAGCCCGCGCTGCAGGGTGAATATCTCAAGGCGCAGGCCGTCATCCAAGAGGCCATCGCGACGGCCATCGCCGAACGCACCGGCCACGACCCGCACACCGAGATGTTCCCGCGGATCATGGCGGGCGCGATCGCGACGGCACTGCAGGTCGCCATCGACCGTTGGGTCGATGCGGACCCGCCCACCGCGGCACTGCCCGTCATCCGGGAAGCGTTGCGGCAACTGTCCTATCTACCAGGAGCCTTTCCCATGGACGTTCCCACCAGCCACACCCTCGCCGTGCCCGGTGCGACGCTGTACTACGAGATCCGCGGCACCGGACCGCTGCTGCTGCTCATCCCGGGCGGCAATGGCGACGCCGGGAGCTTCGATCAGATCGCCGAGCGCCTGGCGGATCGCTATACGGTGGTTTCCTACGATCGGCGCGGATTCTCCCGCAGCCCAGCGCAGGACCACAACGTCCAACTGGACGGCGCTGATGCTGCCGCACTGCTCACCCACCTCGGCGATCAGCCCGCCGCCGTGCTCGGCAGCAGCTCCGGCGCCATCGTCGCGCTCGAATTGCTCACGACGCGACCCGAACTCGTGCACACGCTCATCCCCCACGAACCGCCGCTGGCGACCGTCCTGCCCGATGCCGACAAGTGGCTCACCTTCTTGGACGACGTTTACCAGACAAGCAAGTCCGAAGGCTTCGTCGCCGCCATTTCCGCATTCGCCGCGGGCGTCGGGCTGCGCCAGCAGCAGCCCGGCGCCGAAGAACCCACGCCCGAAGCCGCCGCGATCGGTGCGCGCATCCAGCAGAACATGCTGTTCTGGATGGAGAACGAGATGCGTCAGTACGTCCGCTACACACCGGATTTCGACGCACTGCAATCCGTCGCCGACAAGCTCGTCCTCGTCGTCGGACACGATTCGAAGGAAACCTTCCCGGCGCTGCCCAATGTGGTACTCGGCGAGCACCTCGGACTCGACATCGTGGAATTCCCGGGCGATCACGTCGGATACCGAAGTGCCGCCGAGGAATTCGCCACTCAACTCGATACATTGCTCGCCAAGCGCCGGTAGGCACCTCTGGTAAGCCCGCGGGGCCCCTGCCCGAACCGGCCAGCGGATATCCGCCGCTCGGCACCGAGCCAGTGGCCTGATCACGGGTCCACGAACTCGTCACGCTCACACGCACCGGCGTCCCGGTCGTGGAGCGCGCCTCGGGCATTGAGATCTGGTTCGGCGAACCGGACTCTCGCGATGCGGCAGATGCCCTCCGCTCGGCGCCGAGACCAGCAACTATCGTCGACTTCATGGCTCGTGACATACCTGCGCAGGTCGCGGTGTGCGGACCGCGTGATTGCACGAACACCGAGGCCGAATGGGCGGCGGAGGTGGGACGGCTGCTCGCCGCTGCCGGTGCCACGGTGCTATGCGGCGGCGGTAGCGGCGTCATGGCGGCCGTTGCCGAGGGGGCCTCCGGGATGGGCGGTCTTGTCATCGGGGTTCGGCCTGATACCGACCGGTCCGCCGCCTGTCGCGGTCTGTCCGCTGTCCTGTACACCGGTATGGGCGAGGCCCGAAACGCCATCCTGATTCACTCCGCCGACGCCGTCATCGTGATCGGTGGATCCTGGGGCACCCTCTCCGAACTCGCTTTCGCTCACCACCGCGGCACCATCACCGTCGTCTCCCTCGGCGGCTGGCAACTTCACGACGCCAGCGGAAGCCCCATCCCCGCAGCACAACTCGCCACCGATCCCGCCGACGCCGTGCGCCGCGCCCTCACTTAGGCCGCGAAACATTCAGCGCTTCGGCGCACTCAGCGCCCGCTGCGCCCCTGCGACATGGGGACAGTTCGCCGAAAGGTCGGCGTGGGCCGACTTCCGGGGTTCGGACTCTGATGGGCGCGTACGGCTTGGCGACCGGCAGCTGAGTTCGGTGGCCCGGCAACTCTGCCTGTCCGCGGCAGTCGCACGCGTCCGGTCTGGCGCATGTCGTCATCGCCGGCAACCAGGCACGAGTGTCCTAGCGGGCACGGGCGCGAGACAGGTTCCAGCTCTGCCACGTGTCGTCGTCGAGACTAGTGCGGATGGGGCCGAATATCTCCGCCCGTTGCGGCTGCGGAAGCCGCCCGACGGCAGGGAGGATATCGGGCGAGAGTCTGCTGAGGTAAAGCGTGTCGAGGTTACCGCCGTGCTCCCAGCGGTCGATATTTCGTTCCGCGACAAGGCCTTCCGGGTTCAGCACGGCCAGCGCGAACAGCGTCGACATCGCGGTGCCGATGGCGGCGCGCGGCAGCCAGGTGCCATCGAGGCGCAGCACCGCCGCGATCATCAGCAGGTACACCAGACCCAGCCAGAGTTCGCACACCTCTACCAAGAGGCGCATGACGGTGAAGCCGTAGGCCTGCTGGTAGGTCCACATGCGACCGAGGGCCGAGGCGACGATGATCAGCGTCAGCACGCCGATCGCGGACAGCAGGATGCGCAACCAGGCTCGGTCGGCGGCGCACTCCTGTGTGGCCCAACGCAATACGACGGCAATTACGGCGAGGGTAAGGATGCTGACGATCGAGAGCTGCCAGAATCCGCTGCGCGCGTATTCGGCGTAGGTCAAATTCGCGGTGCGCTGGACGTAGTCGTCACCGCCGAACAGCGCGACGAACTGGGCGGCGACGAAGACCGCGAACAGGATGGTCAGCGCACCCACCGGCAGTGCCCATTCCAACCGTCGCAGGCATCGGCCGGATGGCGCGCCTGTCGCCGCTGCTCGCGGACCCGCAAGCAGATACATCGCCCCGACGCTGCCGAGCCCGAGTACCGCGAACAGCGCGATCCACTGCACGACCGATGCCGCGTCGAGCTTCGGCGTCACCGCGTCGAGCAGCTTCGCGAATGTCGCATCGGCGCCGCCCAGCAATGGCACGAAAACCGCCAACAACGCGAGCGTCACCGCACCCGATATCCCGGCTCGCCACGACCGCCGCGCCGGACCTTCGCCGATCCGCCCGAACGCCGAATACACCCACGGAACGCCCGCAACAGACTCGATCGGCACCGCGATCACGTCGTACCACGCGCCATATACCGACCGCCGGCCGACGACAGCCAACGACCCGGCCACCGCGGCCGCTACAACACAGAGCGCGAACAGCCACCCCGCGGCCCGCATCGCCCCCACGGCCAGCAGCGCCAACGCCAGGATCGTCCACCAAACCCGCCCCCAATTCGCAGTGCGGACACCAAATCCCGGTACGGCTCGATCAGCTTCCGCACCGCCCTCTTCCAGCCTGACCCCACCCCCGGCACCGACCGGAACCTCGCTCCCTGGTTCATGTTCGGTTGCCTTCGCAACGGGCAATTTCGGCGAATTCGGTATCGGCACCGCATCGTTGTCCACCGAACCGCTGCCGTGCGCGTCAGATCGATCGGACTCCGCGCCAGCATCTTTGAGCAACATCCGACCACCGGGCGCCTCAGGAGCCGAATGTCCTGGGTCACGCTCCCTCGCCTCGGAGCCGAGCGCATGATTTGTCGGCACGGCCATTTCTGCCGTGTGACGTGCACGGCCGTCCACCGTGCATACCGCGGCCGCCGCCACCAAGCCGGCAAGTACCCAACCGATCCCAGGCCGGTCCAGCGGAATGAACACCGCGCCCGCGAGACCTGCGATACCCGCCGCGGGCAATACGCCCGGCGGGCAGGCGATGCGCCGCCATCTCGGCAGTTGTACCGGCCAGGGTCGCGGCGCGGGCAACCCGGAGTTCGGCGGCGGAAGTGGCGCCATGGTTGGCGGCGCACTCGATGGCGGACTTATCAGCACACTCGACGGGCTCGACGCATCCGCTACCGACTCGGCTCGTACGCTCGGCTCCGATATCGCTTCGGGCGGGGTAAGTGGTTCGGGTTGATCTGGCATGAGTGGGCCCTCCTACGGGTGTGCGGGATCGTCCCGGGACCGCATTGGTCCGGGTTACGGAAAAGTGGAATGCGTTAGGGGGCGGGGAGAACCACGCGAATGCGCGAGCCCGGATCGGCGACGGCTATGGTGCCGCCGTGTAGGTCGACTATCCAGCGGGAGATGGCAAGACCCAGTCCGGTACCGCCACCATCGGTGCGCCCGCCGCGGGTGAAGCGGTCGAAGATGGTGGCGCGCTCAGCGATCGGGATGCCGGGGCCTTGGTCTTGGACGTCGATGACGAGACCGCCGCGGTCGACGCGGGCCTCGATGCGGACTTCGCCACCGGCGGGTCCGTGGCGGGCCGCGTTGTCGAGCAGGTTGAGCAACACCTGATGCAAACGTGCACGGTCTGCGAAAACGCTTGCGCTGCTCGGTTGCACATCGGTGCGGAAGCGCACGCCGCGCCCGAGCGCCGCGGCGGCCACCTCGGCCTCGGCGATGACCTCGACCAAAAGCGGTGTGACGCTGATTTCTTCGCGGTCCAGGGCGCGGGCGCCGGATTCGATGGTGGACAAGTCGAGCAGTTCGCCGACGAGTCGGCCGAGCCGTTCGGTCTGGGCGAGTGCGGTGCGCAGGGTTTTGTCGTCGGGTTCGGATACACCGTCGACCATGTTCTCCAGTACCGCATTCAGCGCGGTGATCGGGGTGCGCAGTTCGTGCGAGACATTGGCGATCAGGTCGCGGCGCTGTTGGTCGGCGGCGGCCAGGTCGGCGGCCATCTGATTGAAGGCCGCCGCCAGTTGCCCGACCTCGTCGCGTGAGCTGGCCCGCACCCGGCGGGTGTAGTCGCCCTGCGCCATCCGCTTGGCCGCCGCCGTCATCTCGCGCAGCGGCCGAGTGGTGCCGTGCGCGAGGATTTGCGAGGTGATCAGCGCGATCACCGTTGCCGCGATCGTCGTCTTCGGCGGCAGCCAGCCGATCCGCAGCCGGAAGAACCCGAATGCCACCCCGGCCGACCCGAGCATCAGAATCGCGAACTTCAGCTTGATCGATTTCACCGGATCCAGCGGCCGCGGCAGCACCTCCGCGACCGCGGCCGATATCGCACCCAGCTTCGGTGAAACGGCCGCACGCCACCGCGGCCCCGCCGCACCAGCACGTACGCCATCCTCGATAGCGCGATCCCTACCGGACTCTGCACTCATCGCGCGTCCAACGCATAGCCGACACCGTGCACCGTACGGATCACGTCCGCGCCGAGCTTGCGGCGCAATGCCTTGATATGACTGTCGACCGCCCGGGTGCCCGCGGCGTCGGCCCAGTTCCAAACCTCTTCGAGCAATCGTTCCCTGGCCAGCACGACGCGGGGGCGTCGTGCCAGCCGAACCAGCAAGTCGAATTCCAGCGGAGTGAGTTGGGCTTCGATATCGGCGCGCCACACCCGGCGCTGGTCCACATCGATGCGCAGATCACCGACGATGATGGTGGCGCCGTCGCGTTCGACGGCACGGTCCATGCGGCGTAGCAGGGCATGGACTCGCGCGGCGAGGACACGAACCGAGAACGGCTTGGTCAAGTAGTCGTCCGCGCCGACGCCGAGGCCGATGAGCTGATCGGTTTCGTCGGTGCGTGCGGTGAGCATGAGGACCGGGATCGGGCGCGCGGCCTGAATGCGACGGCACACCTCGAGACCGTCGAAGCCGGGCAGCATCACATCCAGCACCACCAGATCGGGCACGACCGCCTCAGCCGCCGCAACCGCCCCTGGACCGTCATGGGCCAGATCGACGGTGAACCCCTCGGACCGCAGCCGCACCGCCACCGATTCCGCGATGGTCACCTCATCGTCGACCACTAGAATCCGTCGCGCCGCCTGCCCGTTGCCCGCCCCGTGCTGTTCCATGAACCGAAACCCTAGCCACCCGCTGTGGAGAGAACCCGCACCAATTGTGGAGATTCCGTGTGCACCGCGGACGGCGGCAGCTCAACGGCGGAGACGACGACATCAAACCGTGTCCCACCTGCAACGAAAGCGAAGGCCGAGAAGTGGCGACCACGGCGGACAGTTAGCGACATGGTTGCCATGGGCAGGATCGGGATACGCGTGCTCGTGGCCGCGATCATCGCGGTCATTGCCCCCTCAGGGCTCCCTGGTAGCGCGACGGCCGCACAAATGGCGACAATGGGCGGCGGCTCCGGGATTCTGCTCGACGGCCGAGCGGTATGCACCCTCACCACGGTCGGCTACGACAGCGCCGACCGGATGGTCGGGCTCACCGCAGGACACTGCGCCGAGATCGGTATGTCGGTCCAGGCCGAGACGCAGGGAGCGGGCGTCATCGGCACCGTCGCCGCGGTCAACCGCAACAACGACTTCGCCGTCATCGAATTCGACCGCACCAAGGTCACGCCGGTTCGCCAAATAGCGCAGACCTTCATCGGCGGCATCGGCGCACCGCCGCGACCGGGCGATGTCGTCTGCAAAAACGGCCGCACCTCCGGCTTCGACTGCGGTGTGGTGTGGGATGCGCGCGACTGGTGGTTCCAGAGCCAGCTCTGCTCCAGGCCGGGCGATTCGGGCGGGCCGGTCACGCTCGGCGACCGCCTCGTCGGGATGAATATCGGGCATATCGGGCTGATGGTGCTCGGCGTGACCGTCTTCGACATCGCCTGCGGCACGGCGGCGGTGCACGATCCGGCCGTGGCGATCGAGATCGGCGTAATCCTGGGTGAGATGGATCGGTCAGGTGGCGTCGGTGCCGGGTTCCGGCCCCTCTGAGATCCTCGCGAATTGCATTGGCTGACGAACCACATGCTCTCCCAGGTCCGCCGCTGAACCCGAGGCTCCCTCCTCGGGAATAAGTATCGCTCCCAAGCAGGCCGAACCACTACCGGTGTTCACCTGAAGGCGTCATCCGTTCAACTCGGCAAGCAGAAAGTCGCGGGCGACGCTGGACGCGCGTTCGAACTGCTCCTCGTAGACGGCGAAGTGGGAACCTGGAATCAGCGCCAGATGTTTGGGTTCCAATGCCTCGGCGTAGCTCTGCAGCGCGATATCGCTCGGCGTCAGGGTGTCTTGATCGGCGATCACCATCAGCAGTGGCGTCGGAGAGACGCGCCGCAGGAAGGCTTCCGGGGCGTAAGACTGGAATTTGTCGACACTGGAGAGGGTGACCTCGTTGCGCCACGTGGGGATCTGCGGGCCGTTGGCCATCAACCAGTTGTAGACCTCGATACCGGGCATGGCGACCAGTTCGGTGGGATCATCGGAGGCCGCCTTGATCGTCTGATGTGGTTTGCCCGACGCGCGGGCTTGCCGGTCGGCGGCGATAGCCGCATGGACCGCAGGCAGCATGATGGACGGGACCAGACTGCGGAAGTTGGCCCAGCCGTTGGTGAGCGGCACCTGCGACACCACCGCGCGCACGCGTCGATCGGTCGCCGCGACGACCAAAACGTGGCCGCCCGCGAAACTGGTTCCCCAGATGCCGATGCGTTCCGGATCGATGCCCTCCAGGGTCTGCGCGAACGTGATCGCGTCGCGGTAGCCCTCGATCTGGGCGACGGGGTCGACCTCGTACCGCGGTTCACCATCGGAGGTCCCGAATCCAGGGTGGTCGTACACCAGACACGCCAGGCCGGCTTTGCTGAATACTTCGGCGAAAGGGGCAACCCATTCCTTGACGCCCGCGAAGCCGTGTGTCATCACCACCAACGGGACGGGGCCCGACGCCTCTTCCGGTCTGAACAGCCAGCCCCGCAATGTCACTGCGCCACTGGTGAATTCGATATCGACCCGCATTCGATGCCCTCCATTACTTCCGTCCTGTAACGAAGGTACGGCGTGAATGACGCCGTGTCGAAGGCCGTGCGAGCCAGCAGATCAAGCCCCATGCCGTGCGGCGGGCTGGTTACCATGACGAAGATGCTGAGCAACGCACACATCGAAGCCCGCGTACCCACCAAGGATCTGGCCCGAGCCCGCAGCTGGTACGCCGAGAAACTCGGCCTCGAACCCGTCGAGGAACGCGAGGGCGGCCTGCGCTACGAAGGTGCGTCGGGCGTCTTCTGCCTGTTCGCATCCGCCGGTGCGTCCGACGGCTCGTTCACCCAGATGGGTTTCTACGTTGATGACATCGAAGCAACCGTCGCGGGCCTGCGTGCCCGCGGCGTGGTGTTCGAAGAATACGACGGCACCGTGAACGGGATCATGGACATCGAGGGCAACTATCCGAGCAAGGGCCGAGCCGAGCGGGGCGCGTGGTTCCGCGACAGCGAAGGCAATTTGTTCGGCATCGGTCAGGTCATCCCTTAGCTGCGCACCATCCGCGATCGGTCGCGCGGTCGGGCCCGATCGGATCGATATTTGATATCGCCGCGCGACGCTAACACCGACTCGTACGGTCACGCCGCGGGGAGGGAAGCGACCCCAGATGATCGGGAGCGACACCCGCGTGGGCGTGGTTCCGGCCGGAGAAGCAGCTCACAGCGTGCGAGGTGAGCGCAGGCGAACATCAGTCCCCCAACGGAATACGCCTGCGGCCGCCGCGAAGAGAGCGACGGCCGCGGGAACTCGGAATCTCAGATCTGAGCGAGCTTCTTCGCATCCTTGCGGACACCGAACGAGGTGACGATCTCCATGATGCCCAGGATGATCAGCCACCACCCGGCGACCAATGCCAACGTCGCCACCGACGCGACCGGCCACACGATCAGCACCACACCGCCGATCGCGGTGATGATTCCGAAGAGACCCTCCCAGACCCGCCCCGGCAGCGCGGGCTCGGAGATCGCCGCCATCAGCAGCGCGACACCGCGGAAGAGCCAGCCGATTCCGATCCACAGGCCGAGTAAAAGAATTGATTCCAACTCGTCGCGGAAGCAGAACACACCGATGATGATCGACAGCACACCACTGATGAACGCGAGCACCCGGATTCCGGTGCTGGTGTGCGTACCGAATGCGGCCACCAACTGCAGGAAGCCACTCACCACCAGGTAGATGCCGAAGATGATGCCCGCGGCGACCAACGTCACACCGGGCCAGACCAGGATCATCACACCGAGGATCACCGACAGGATGCCGGTGACCAGAACCGTTTGCCACGCACTGCGCGCAAGCGACTGCAGAGGACCCTCTAGCACGCTGTTTGTCGTCATGACGTGATGTTAGGCCTTGCAGTATCAGTTTTCTGGAGATTTGCTAGAAGGACGGCCTGGGCAGCCGCTAGGCGGGTGCCGCGATATTGACCATCCACGCGATACCGAAGCGGTCCAGGCACATGCCGAATTCGTCGCCCCACATCTGTTTCTCCAACGGCACGGTCACCGTGCCGCCGGCGCACAGCTGGTCCCAGTAGCCGCGCAGCTCGTCGGCGTCGTCACCGCTGAGACTGATCGAAATGCTGCTTCCTGGTTTGTATTCCATACCGGGCGGGGTATCCGATGCCATCAGCGTGAATCCGCTCGGCGTTTCCAGCATGCCGTGCATGATCAGCTGCGCGCCGGGCGCGTCCTTATCCCCCATATCCCCGAAAGTCTGCATAGTCAGCGTGCCGTCGAACACATCGCGATAGAACTCCAACGCGGTGCGGGCCGAGTCGGAAAAACTGATGTACGGGTTGAGTCGGGAGGTCATAGGAACGCTCCTTGGTGGTAGTGGCCGCCATCGCCGAGGCTAGTCCTCTGACTCGGACAGTGGGCTCGATAACGGGGTACTCGCTCACGTTTATCGCCGAGGGGGCTCGGGTAGTCATCCCTAAGTGGCTCTCGTCGTGTGCACCCATGAGGTGAAGCGGGTGGGTCGGGTTCGCGATCTCGGGTGGCTAGGAGAAGAGGGTGGCGGTTGTTCTCGTGCTGCAGGCACGTGGCCTCGGTGATCTGCTCACCGCGGTTCCCGCGTTGCGCGCGCTGCGACGGGCGAAACCGCGCGATCAGATCGTCCTTGCCGCTCCGCATCGCCTGAAGCCCATCGTCGACCTCATCGCCTCCGTCGACTCCATGATGCCCACAGCCGATCTCGGCGACCTGCGCTGGGATGCCCCCCAACCCGCACTGGCGGTGAATCTGCACGGACCGAGCGCCGAGAGCATCGTCGCGCTCACCAAGACCGATCCCGGCCGCATCCTCTCCTACCGCAATCCGGCCTTTCCGGAGCTGGAGGGCCCGGAATGGCAGGCGGATATGCATCACGCCGAGCGCTGGTGTCATCTGCTCGAATCCGACGGCATCGTCGCCGATCGCCGCAATCTCGGGCTCGTCCCGCCGGTCGCGACCACCAGTCGTCGCGACTGCGTAGTGGTGCACGTGGGCGCGGGCGCACCGGCTCGTCGCTGGCCGCCGGACCGGTTCGCCGCGGTCGTGCGGCATCTGCTCGTGCTCGGTCGCGAAGTGGTGCTCACCGGTGACCCGTCCGAGCGCGATACCGCGCTGAATATCGCCGCTCGCGCGGGCCTACCCGTAGGCCGGGTGCTCGCGGGTGAGCAGAACCTCATCGAACTCGCCGCCACGGTCGCCGAGGCCGCGCTCGTCATCTGCGGTGATACCGGCGTCGCGCATCTGGCCACCGCCTTCGGAACCCGCACCGTCTTGCTGTTCGGTCCGACACCGCCACGCTGGGGTGGGCCGCCACCGCATCTCCTCGGCAGGCATGCGGTGCTGTGGGCCGGTCAACTCGGCGATCCGATGGCCGATACGCCCGACCCCGGATTGCTGCGGATCGGCGTCACCGAGGTGATCAGCGCGGTCGACAAGCAGCTCGCCAAGCGGGCGTGGCCGGGCAGTGGAAACAATCGCGGGCGTACAACCTATCGCCGCGTGGGTTGACCACCGTTCAGGCATTGCCCCCGGCGCGGGCGTCGCTCAAGGCTGCGGCGTAGGCCGCCAGCGCGCTGGGCCAGAACCGCTCCAGGTAGTCACGGGCGTCGCCCAGTCCGCGAGGGTCCAGGAAATACAGCCGCCGATTGCCGTCCGGGCGCATCATCACCAGTCGGGCCTCGCGCAGTACACGCAGATGCTGGGAGGCCGCCGAGCTGGTTACGCCGACGAGTTTCGCGAGATCGCCGACCGACATCGGCGCAGTCGGCAAAGCCTCGAAAATGGCCCGACGAGTCGGGTCGGCGAGCGCCTCGATGGCCAGAACTCCATTAGTCGCCACTGAAACAGTGTGAGCGACTGCCCGCTGGCTGGTCAATTCCCCGCATTACGCGATTTCGCCAGGTAGATAACGCAGACACGCCGTGTCGTTACCTGGTCGTTATCGCCAACAGGTCTTTTCTCGGCTTGTGGCGGTTGCCACAGGATTACGAAACCCAAATGGCAGTCCCGTACGTTCTTGCCATGCCCGTGACCGTACCGTTATCTTATCGTCTCGGCGCGACTCGTTCCCGCCGCAACCGCGCCGCAACCCGGGTAGTAGCCGCGGCCGCAGCCGTCAGCGCCTCGCTCGGCGTCTTGGCCGCCGTGGAGCCCGACGCACTGGCCGGAAAGACCGACCAGTCGACCGACCGGACCGGTGACACCGTCGCCTTCACCGCGTTCACCCCACGCGAGGCCCAGATGCCGCAGACCGTTCCCGAGGCCGTGAGCTGGGAGCACAACCGCATCGCCGCCGAGGCGGCCCGGCCGCGCACCGTTCGTCCCATCGAGGGCATGCTGACCTCCAACTTCGGCATGCGCTGGGGAGCGCTGCACGCGGGTCTCGATTTCTCCGACCCCATCGGGACCCCGATCGCCGCGGTCACCGACGGCACCGTCATCGAGGCAGGTCCGGCGTCCGGCTTCGGCATGTGGGTACGGGTGCGGCAGGATGACGGCACCATCGGCGTCTACGGCCATGTGAACGACATTCTCGCCACCGTCGGTCAGCAGGTGCGCGCCGGCGATGTCATCGCCACCGTCGGCAACCGCGGCTTCTCCACCGGCCCGCACCTGCACTACGAAGTCCACTCGGGCGACGGCGCTCCGATCGATCCGATGCCCTGGCTCGGCGCACGCGGTATCGCCGTCGGATTCGCCTCGGAGTAAGGGCTCCGTATCCGATTCGGCCACCGGCGCATTCGCGATTCGATGAGGGAATAGCGAATGCGACCGGTGGTCGATTTCTAGCACCCGGGTATTACCCGCATATGGCGCCGCAGCGGGACGTGATCGTGCGTCGTCGATTCCTACCGTCGGATCATGCCGACGACCGATAGTCTTTCCGCCCCTGGCGAGTCCGCGCGCCACCGTCGCCCCGCCGTCGTCCCGGACCTGCCGGGCGGCGGTCGCCTGCATCGCCCCCTGCTGTGGATGGTGGCCGCGATGGCTGCGCTGGTCCTGTTCTCGGCCGGTGGCATGGCATTCGACGACCGGATGCTGCTCGACGAATCCGTATGGCTCAAACCGTTCAAATTCGGGCTCGCGTTCGTGCTCTATGGCATCACCCTGGCATGGCTGCTGTCATTGCCGCACAGGGGAAGTCGGGTCACCTGGTGGATGGGGACGGTGTTCGCGATCACCGGATTCGTGGACGTCGGGTTCATCGTGGTGCAGGCCGCGCGCGGCACCTACAGCCATTTCAACAGCGAGACCGATGCGGTGAATTCGATCGGTCAGCTGGTGTTCGCCTCCGGCGTGCCCGGCTTGTTCTTCGCGAATCTCGTTATCGTGCTGATCCTTTCATGGCAGCAGCTGGTGGACCGGCCCACCGCGCGGGCCATTCACGCCGGACTCGGCCTTGCGGTCGTGGGAATGGCACTCGGGTATCTGATGGGGTTCACGGGAAAACAGTTGGTCCGCGACACCGACGGCAACGTGGTCGAGTTGGTGGCCGGACATACCGTGCTGGACAACCCGTCGCTGGACGCGCGTGACGGTGTCGCCGGCATGCCGATCACGCACTGGAGCACCATCGGCGGTGATCTGCGGATCCCGCATTTCCTCGGGCTGCACGCCATTCAAGTCTTGCTGCTCGCGGTTGTCGCGCTGACCTGGTTGGCGCCGCGCTACCAGTGGCTGCGGGCCGAACGCACGCGCGCCGCGTTGATCGGTGTATTCGCGTCGGGCTATGCCGGACTGCTCGCCATCGTGTTCTGGCAGGCGATGCGAGCCCAGTCGCTGGTGCATCCGGACGGGCGGACGCTGTTCGCCGTCGGTGTATTGATCTGGATGGTTGCGCTACTGACCCTCGCCGTCTACTGGCGGGCGCGCGCCCACGGCCACAATGCCCCGAGCGCCGTGCGACTGTTCGCCGCGGGCACGCGCGTTCACTAAGCTCCTGCTCCTATGGCCCTCAGCGCAACACTGCACAACTTCGCCGTCCACCTCGCCGATGTCGACCGTGGCGTCTATCAGGAGTTGGAGTTACGGGTCGCGCGCCACCCGTCCGAAACCGCCGAGTTCATGCTGACGCGACTGCTCGCCTACTGCCTCGAGTATGAGGAAGGCATCGCCTTCAGCGACGGCGGCGTTTCGTCCACCGATGAGCCCGCGGTGCTGGTGCGCGATCTCACCGGTCAGCTCACCGCCTGGATCGAGGTCGGCGCACCCGATGCCGATCGTGTACACCGCGGCAGCAAATCGGCAGAGCGCGTTGCCATCTACACCCATCGCGACCCGGCCAAGGTGCTCGCACAGCTCACCGGCAAGCGGATCCACCGCGCCGAAGCGATTCCGCTGTACAGCTTCGATCGCGACTTCATCGATTCCGCGGTAGCCGCCATCGAACGCCGCAATACGGTCACGCTTTCGGTTACCGAGCGACTGCTGTACTTGGATCTGAATGGCACTGGCCTGAGCACATCGGTCGAAGAGCGCAGAATCGGCTAGCGGTCGACGCTCACCGCAGACGTTCGGCCTCGCGGGTGAGGGTCAGCAGGGTGGCGCTCAAGGCCTTCAGCTCTTCGGTGTCGGCGCCCTCACCGATGGCCGTGGCCACGTCCTCGGCGGCGCAGCGGGCGGCGAACCAGCGGTCGGCCAGATCGGCCGCCTCCTGGGCGCTCAGTACCACCGAATCCGCCGGAATTCCGGTTCCCTTCAAGCTGCTGCGGTGTTCGTAGGCGCGTTGGCGACAGGACTGACGGCAGTACCGGCGACGGCGTCCGGCCTCCGATTCGACGATCTCCCGCCCACACCACAGGCAGCAGGACAGCAAGCGGCGCGACATGACGCAGAACCCTAATGGTTATGCCGACCGAATGGGACTCGCGACCCCGGTTCAATCGGCGCGGCGCGGGCGTGGCGGAGTGTGGCCGGGACACCGACTACAATGGAACGGTTCGCCAGAACGCCGATGGGGAACTATTGGCGCAGGCACGATCGTTACATCTAAGGTCCAGCGAGCGTCACGCGTTCATCCGGCAGTGACCGATGAAGGACGCGGTCGCAGCGCAACAAGACTCGAGCACACAGGGAGAGGCACACCATGGCAGATCGCGTACTCCGGGGCAGTCGGCTCGGAGCGGTGAGCTACGAAACCGATCGCGACCACGACCTGGCCCCGCGACGGATTGCTCGGTACCGGACCGATAACGGCGAGGAGTTCGACGTTCCCTTCGCCGACGACGCAGAGATCCCCCCGACCTGGCTTTGCCGCAACGGCCAGGAAGGCACCCTCATGGAGGGCACCACCCAGGAGACCAAGAAGGTCAAGCCGCCGCGCACGCACTGGGACATGCTGCTGGAACGTCGCAGCAAGGAAGAGCTGGAGGAGCTGCTGAAGGAGCGGCTGGATCTGCTGAAGACACGGCGTCGGGTCTAGGTTCCTCGCCCGGAGCCGGTGCAGACTGACAAAAGGCCGCTTGCATCAACCGGTGCAAGCGGCCTTTCTCGTGCCCGAGTCCAAGGCGTGCACTCCCTGTGGCAGCTGCACACCGGGGTATAGCGGGTGAGCAGCTGCTACAAGGGGGTGAGAACTTGCCCCGGGCGACCCGGTGCTGCCCGAGGATGAATCGCGGTCTACTTGCTGGCGACCTTGCGATAGCGCAGCAGAGCCAGCGGTACGACCACGATAAGAATGGCGAGGGAACACGCCACCGCGTATTCGATGCAGTGGTCGGCGGGCCAACCGGTTGGGGTGCCGAAGGTGGGGGGTGCACTGTTGTCGAAGAGCTTTCGTCCGGCGGCGGAAACCGCGGTAATGGGGTTCCATTCGGCAACGGTGCGCAACGGGCCCGGCAGCGATTCCGCGGAGATGAAGGCCGAGGAGATGAACGTCAGCGGGAACAGCCAGATCAGGCCCGCGCTCTGGGCGACTTCGACGGTGGGTGAGAACAGACCGGTGATAGCGCCGACCCATGACATGGCGAACGCGAACAGCAGAATTATCGCGAAAGCCAGTACGGCATCGGCGATCCCGCCGTTGATGCGCCAGCCGACGATATACCCGCAACCGACCATGACGGCCAGGCTCAGAATATTCACCACCAGATCCGAGAGTGTGCGGCCCATCAGCACCGCCAGCCGCGACATCGGCAGCGTGCGCATGCGGTCGATGATGCCCTTCTCCAGATCGCCCGCTAGGCCGACGGTGGTGAAGGCGGCGTTGAAAGCGACTGTCTGGGTGAAGATTCCGGCGAGCAGGAATTCGCGATATTGGCCGCCGCCGAGTGAGGCGCCGAAGATGTAGGCGAACAGGAAGACGAACATCAATGGCTGGATCGTCGCGGTCACCAACAGGGTCGGAACCCGCAGGATGGTCAGCAGATTCCGGTAGGCGACGATGGCGCTGTCCCGGATGATCCGGACGTGTGGCTGCCGAATCTCCTGCGGGGATTCGGTTTTCGCGGTCGGTTCCGCTTCGGCGCGCACGATTGCGGTGCTCATCAAGACAAGATCTCCTCTTGTACATCGTCGATTTCCGGCTCGAGTTCATGCGCGGCGGTGCCGGTGAGGGACAGGAATACGTCGTCGAGACTGGGCCGGTGCACGTCGGCGTCGACCACGCACACCCCGGCGTCGTCGAGCCTGCGCAGCGCTTCGACCATGGTGCGAGAGCCGTCGGCGACCACAATGGAAACTTCGTCCGCGTCCAAATCGTGAGTTGGCTCACCGATACCGACCTGCGCGAGGATCGTCAGCGCGGGCAGCACGTCCTGGCCCGCGGCCAACGTGATGGTGAGTCTGTCGCCGCCGATGGAGGTCTTCAGTTCATCGGCCGACCCCTTCGCGATGACCCGCCCGCGATCGATGACCGTGATGCGGTCGGCGAGTTGGTCGGCCTCTTCCAGATACTGGGTGGTGAGCAACACCGTGGTGCCGTCGACGACGAGATCGCCGATGACGCGCCACATATCGAGACGGCCACGCGGATCCAGCCCGGTGGTCGGCTCGTCCAGCACCACCACCGCGGGCCGCGCCACCAATGCCCCGGCGAGGTCGAGCCGCCGCGCCATACCGCCGGAATAGGTGCCCGCGCGACGGTGCGCCGCATGGTCCAGACCGAAGGCGCTCAGCAACTCCGCCGCGCGAGATGTGGCCTGCCGCTGCGACATTCCGTACAGCCGCGCCACCATGCGCAGATTCTCGTATCCAGTCAGATTGGCATCGACCGCCGCGTACTGACCGGACAGTCCGATGCGGCGACGTGCCGCCGCCGGATCGCGCAAGACGTCGATGCCCGCGACCCGCACCGCTCCGGCACACGGCCGCAGCAGGGTGGTCACGATGCGCACCGTCGTCGTTTTGCCCGCGCCGTTGGGTCCGAGCAGCGCCATTACCGTGCCGGCCGGAATCTGTAGGTCGACCTCGTCCAGCACCCGCACCCGGCCGTAAGTCTTGACCAGGCCGCGCACTTCTACCGCGAGACTCACGACACAACCTGCCGAGCCCTCGCCCCCGGGGCCCGCACTCTGGCCGCACCTGCTACGGCTTGCTCACGACCTATCGTTTCACGGCATTCGCTCACGACCGCACCTCGCTGACGCTGTTGCGTCGTGCGCGAAGGGGCACTGTGTCGATGGTTCACTCGCTGACGCTCGCTCACGATTCGCTCCTATTCCGGCCCTCGGCACCGACGTCCCGGTCCGCGCGGTCGTCTGCGCTGTATCGCGCGAATCCGCTTTGGTGACACCAGGCTTCGTCGATGCGTACGGGTGCTGTGTCGATGGATTGTCGAAACGCTCTCTCACGACCATGACTCCTGCCCCGGTCCGCCTTCCAGGTGTTCGTTGAGCACGGGACCGATGACGGCGAGTGATTCCGGTGTCGTCATGGCCGAGTGTTTGCAGGGCAGGTCGTGGTTGTGAATGGTGCCGGTGACGAAGGGGGCCCACGCCGCGGCGCAGCGGGTCGGGTCGGTGCGGTTGATCTCGTCATCGGCCGCGGTGAAGAAGAGCACGTCACCGTCGAAGGTCTTGGGGCGGAAGCTGTGGGCCAGGACAGTGCCACTGGTATAGCCCGCGTACAGGTGCTCCAGGTGTTCGACGGTCAGGGCGGCGAACGGCCCGGGACGCGAGCGCAGCAGTTCGGCGGCGTCGCGCAGGGTCATGCGCGGGTCGAGTTCGACGTCATCGGCGTCATTGCCGAATTCGCCGATGATCTCGGCCACCGCGGGGATCGCATGCTCGAGCCATTCATCGGTGAGCTGGTAGCTGTCCATCATCGACAGCAGCGCGACCTGCTCGCCCGCCTCCTGCAGTTGGACCGCCACCTCGTGCGCGATCAGGCCGCCCAGCGACCAGCCGAGCAGATGGTAGGGCCCTTCGGGCTGGATCGACTTGATATGTGCCACATAATTTTCCGCGGCCTCGCCGATGGAATCGAACCCGTCCTCGCCCGCGACATGCGGTGCCTGCAATCCGTACACCGGACGGTCCGCAGGCAGATGCGCGAGCAGGCCCGAGTAGCACCAGGACAGTCCGATCGCGGGATGGATGCAGAACAACGGGGCCCGGCTCGCAGCGGTGGTGCGGGCCCGGATCGGCAGTACCGGCTCCAGCATCGCGGCGATGGCGGCACCGGGGTGACCGGCTCCGTCCAGCCGGGCCGCGATGGCGGCCGGCGTGGATTCGCCGAACATCAGCTGCACCGGGATATCGATCCCGTTGGTGCGCAGCTCTGCCACGACCTTGGTGGCCAGCAGTGAGTTGCCGCCGAGTTCGAAGAATCCATCGTCGACACCCACTGTTTCGACACCTAGCACCGTCGCGAAGGCGGCGCACAGCTGCGCCTCGGTCAGGGTGGCGGGTGCCCGATAGCCTTCGCTCGCGCCGAAGACCGGTTCCGGCAACGCCTTTCGGTCGAGCTTGCCGACCGGGCTGAGCGGAACCTCGTCGATCAGCATGATCGATTGCGGCACCATGTAATTCGGCACCCGTTCGGCGAGATGTTCGGTGAGCTCGGCTGTGCTCGGCGTTGTTCCATCGCACGGCTTCACATACGACACCAATGCCGTCGCGCCGGCGTGGGTCCGATAGCCGATGGTCGTGGCGAACTCGACCGCGTCGTGGCGGGCGAGCGCAGCGTCGATCTCGCCGAGCTCGATGCGGAAGCCGCGGATCTTCACCTGATGGTCGGTGCGGCCGAGATATTCGATTTCCCGGGCCGAGTCGGAGCTGTGCCCGAACCAGCGAACGAGATCGCCGGTGCGATACATCCTTTCACCCGGCTTGCCGTAGGGATTCGCGATGAACCGCTGCGCGGTCAGCCCCGGACGGTTCAGATAGCCCCGTGCCAGCGCACTACCTGCCAAATGCAGTTCACCGGTCACCCCGACCGGAGCGGGGCGCAGCCGCCCATCGAGGATGGTCGCGTTGACGCCGCGGATCGGCCCGCCGATCGTGATCGGCTCACCCGGGGTCATGGGCTGGGAAATCACCGTGACAATGGTGGTCTCGGTCGGCCCGTACACGTTGTAGAGATTGCGTCCGGGCGCCCAGCGTGTGACCAGCTCCGGCGGCAGCGCCTCGCCGCCCACCAGCACATGCGCCAGTTCGGTGACGCCGGTCGGATCGACCGTGCCCAGTGCCGACGTGGTGATGAACGCGTGCGTGATCCCCTCGTCGACAAACACCCTGCCCAGTTCGGCACCGCCGACCACACCCGGCGGCGTAATCACCAGCGTCGCCGCACCACCCAGCGCGAGCAGCAGGTCGAGCATGGCGGCATCGAAGCTCGGCGTCGCGAAATGCAGGACTCGGCAACCGGGGTGCACCTCGAAGCGCTCCGCGGTCTCCGCGGCGAAGTTCGACAAGCCGCCATGGGTAACCACCACACCCTTGGGTGTACCGGTCGAGCCGGAGGTGTAGATGACGTAGGCCGGATTGTCCACCCGCAGCACGCTGGTCCGCTCTCCCGTCCTGATCGACGCATCGGAGGTATCCAGCACGCGCCGACGGAATTCGGCATCGTCGAGCACGATCCACTCGGCATCGCCGGGCATCTGATCGCGGTGCGCGGCGAGCGTGATCCCCAGTGCTGCATCGGAATCAGTGAGCATGTGGGAGATTCGCTGCGCCGGATACATCGGATCGACCGGCACGAATGCCGCCCCCGCCTTGGCCACCGCGAGCATTGTCGCCACCGATTCGACCGAACGCGGAATCCCCAGCGCCACCAGCGTTTCCGGCCCGACCCCGCGCTCGATGAGCACCCGCGCCAGCCGGTTGGTCCACCGATCGAGCGCGTCGTAGCTCACCTGGGTGTCACCCGAACGCAGCGCGACGGCCTGGCGATCGATATTCGCCGCGGTCTCGAACACCTCTGGGAAGGTGACCGGCCGGTCCGCCTCCGCCCCGCGCACCGGGGCCAGCCCGGACCATTCGGCGGGATCGAGCAGTTCCAGGTCGCCCACGGCGGTGGTCGGATTCGCGGCGACGCCGGCGAGCAGCCGGACCAGTCGCTTACCGAGCCGCTGCGCGGTCTCCTCGTCGAACAGATCGCTCGCGTAGTTGACCGACAGCATGATGCCGGCGGCTTCCCTTGTGCCGGTTTCGGATTCGGTCAGCGTGAACTGCAGATCGAACTTCGCGATACCGGTGTCGACATCCTCGGACTCGATGCGCAGCCCGGGCAGTTCGAGCACCCGCACCGGGTGGTTCTGCACCGAGAGCATCACCTGGAACAACGGATGATGGGCCTGCGAACGGGCCGGATTCAGCACCTCGACGAGCCGCTCGAAGGGCAGGCCCGCATGTGCGAACGCGTCAAGATCGGTATCGCGCACGGCGTGCAGTAGGTCGGTGAACCTGGCGTCCGGATCGATCCGGGTGCGCAGCACCAACGTGTTGACGAACATGCCGACCATCCGATCCAGCTCGGGGTGGCCACCGCGACCGGCGATCGGCGTGCCGACGGTAATGTCTTCGGTCGCGGTCATCCGGTGCAGCAGTACCGCGAGCGCGGCGTGCAGCAGCATGAACATGCTGACGTTATTGCTGGTGGCAATCGTGCGCAGTTCCCGATGGGTCAACGCGTCGATCGGGCACTCGACGATGCCGCCGCGATAGCTCGGCGCGGGCGGGCGCGGCCGGTCCGCGGGCAGGCTCAGCAGCTCCGGAATTCCGTCCAGGGTCTTGCGCCAGTAATCGAGCTGGCGATGGACCACCGAGTCGGGATCGTCCTCGGTGCCGAGCGTGTCCTGCTGCCAGAGCGCGTAATCCGCGTACTGGATCTCCGATTCCGGCCAGTCCGGCGTCTTCCCCGCGGATGCGGCCGCATAGGCAGCGGCAACATCGGCGGCCAGGGGCGCCAGCGACCAGCCGTCCATCGCGATGTGGTGGACGACGAGCGCGAGTACGTGCTCGGTCGGTGCCCCGGATTTCGGGTCGGTGGATCCGTCCTGGTCGACCGTGATCAGCTCGGCCCGCAGCGGCACAGTCGAGGCGAGATCGAATCCTCGAGTCGCGAAACTCTGTACCGCGCCGGGTATTTCGGACAGTGGCATGGTCGCGACGAACAGCGTGACGGCCGCATCGGCCGGATCGAGAATCTGCTGCGTGGGAACCCCGTCGACCTCCGGGAACACCGTCCGCAGCGTCTCGTGCCGCTGCTGCACGGCGTGCAGTGCCCGCGTCAGCGCATCGACATCCAGCTCGCCGCGCAAGCGCAGCACCACCGGGATGTTGTAGGCCCCGCCGACATGACCCGCGCCGTCCCCGACCTGATTGAACCGGTTCAGGAACCACAATCGAGACTGCGCCGCCGACAACGGAATCCGAGCCGGCCGATCGCGGCGCACCAACTCCGGCCGGGCGTCCGCACCGGAGCCGGAATCGAGCAGGCTCGCGAGTTCGGCGACCGTCGGCTTGGTGAAGACGGTGCGCACCTCGAGCCGGATATTGGTCGCCGCGGCCAGCCGTGCCACGAGTTGGGTTGCCACCAGCGAATTTCCGCCGATATCGAAGAAGCTGTCCTCGGCGCTCACGCTCTCGACACCGACCAACTCGCCCATCACCTCGGCGACCAGCCGCTCGGCGTCGGTCGCGGGTGCCCGCTGGGCAGTGCGCACCGTCAGCTGCGGTTCGGGCAGTGCGGCAACATCCAACTTGCCGGTCGGGGTCAGCGGAATCCCGTCCAGCACCGTGATACTCGCCGGAACCATGTGTGCGGGAAGATGTTCGGCGACATGGGCGCGTACCGCGTCGATATTCGGTGTGGTGTCGTCGGCGGGCTGGATGAACGAGACGATCCGATCCGATCCCGCGATATGGCGCACCTCGGTGTGCGCGAACCGCACGTGCTCATGTGCGGCGAGCGCATTGGTGATCTCGCCGAGTTCGATGCGGAAGCCGCGCACCTTGACCTGATGGTCACTGCGTCCGAGGTAGACGATCTCGCCTGCGGCATTCCAGCGCACCACATCACCACTGCGATACATCCGCGACCCCGGCGGTCCGAAGGGGTCGGCGACGAATCGCGTCGCGGTGAGTTCGAACCGGTCGAGATACCCACGTGTGACACCGAATCCGCCCAGGTACAAATCGCCGGGCACACCGACGGGGACCGGACGCAGCCGCTCGTCGAGCACCAGCGCCCGCGCACCACGCACCGGCGTGCCGATGGTGATCGGTTCACCGATCGCCATCGGACTGGAGATCGTGACGACGATGGTGGTTTCGGTCGGCCCGTATACGTTGTGCATCTGACGTCCCGGCGCCCACCGGGCCACCAACTCGGGGCCGAAGGCCTCGCCACCCACCATCAGCCCACGCAGGTCCGACAATGACCACCGTTCCCGATCAATGGTGGCAAGCGCGGCCGGGGTGATGAACGTGTGGGTGACCCGTTCGCGCTCCATCAGCGCGGCCAGTTCATCACCCCCGTAGACATCCGTGGGGACGATCACCATCGTCGCACCGGACCCGATGGCGAGTAGCAGCTCGAGAAGGGCCGCGTCGAAGCTCGGTGAGGAGAAGTGCAGCGTGCGCGAATCCTTGTCGATCCGAATACGCTCGCGGACCTCGTCGCCGAGGTTCGACAGGCCGTTGTGCGCGACACCCACACCCTTGGGTTTGCCGGTCGAGCCCGAGGTGTAGATCACATATGCCAGGTCGTCGATCTCGACGGGACGATGGCGTTCGTAGTCGTCGACCAGGCAGTCGTCGAATTCGTCGAGTTCCTCGACGAATTCGGGAGCATCCAGCAGCAGCCAGTCGGTGCCCGCGGTCGCGGGAAGCCGATCTGCGTGCTCGGTCAGCGTGACTCCCACTTCGCACCCGGAGTCGACCAGCATGTGCCGCATGCGGTCGGCCGGATAGTTCGGATCCACTGGCACGAATGCGGCGCCGGACTTGGCGACCGCGAGCATCGTGATGACCGAGTCGATCGAGCGCGTCAGGCCGAGTGCCACCCGGTCACCCGGACCGAGCCCGCGCTCGATCAGCGCCCGCGCCAACCGATTCGAGCGCGCGTCGACCTCGGTGTACGTCAGCGAGGTGCCGCCCGCGCGGATCGCCATGCGCTGCGGATACATATGCGCGGTGGCGGTGAAGTAAGCGGCCAGCGTGCACTGCGGCGTGGTCGCGCCGCCGGTGGCCGGAGTGAGCTGTCGTCGCTCGAATTCGGTGCGCACGTCGATATCGCGGACCAGCACCTGCGGCACGGCGGTAATGGCCGCCAAAACCCCCAGAAACCGATCAGCCAATGTTTTGACCGTTGCCGCATCGAAAAGCTCTGCGGCATAAACAAATTCGAAGGCACGCAGCGACGCGTTCGGTCCGGTGTCGCGGGCACCGGTACCGACCCGCAGCTCCAGATCGAATTTGGCCAGCGCAATATCCAATTCATCGGCATGCAAGGCGAGGTCGGGCAGTTCGAGCGACGGAACCGGACCGTCCTGCACCGTCAGCGCCACTTGGAACAGCGGCTGGCGACTGCTGCCGCGCGCATCGCGCCCCAACTCCTTGACGATGCGCTCGAAGGGGATATCCGCATGCGCCATGGCGGCCAGCTCATTATCCCGATCCGCGCGCAGCAGCGTCGCGAACGGAATATCCGGATCGACGTCCGAGCGCAGCACCAGCGTATTGACGAACATGCCGACCAGCTCGTCGAGCTTTGTATCGGTGCGACCCGCGACCGGCGTGCCGATCACGATATCCCGGCCGCCGGTAATGAACCGCAGCGTGACCGCGAGAGCCGGGCGCAGCACCATGAACATGCTGACGCCTTGTTCGCGGGCGAGTTCGGCGAGCGCCTGCCGCGTCGGCTCGGGCACGGTGAAGCGCACCGAACCCGCCTGCTGCGTCGGCTCGGCCGGCCGCAGGCGATCGTAGGGCAGCGGCAGTTCGTCGGGCAGATCCGCCAGTGCGGTACGCCAGTACGCGAGTTGCTCGCCCGCGAGGCTTTCCGGATCGGCCTCGTCACCGAGGTAGGCGCGCTGCCACAGCCCGAAATCGGCGTACTGCACCGGAAGTGGCGTCCAACCGGGTGCGACACCCTCCCGCCTTGCCATATAGGCAGCGGCGAGATCCCGGGTCAGCGGGCCGAGCGACCAGCCGTCGGCGGCGATGTGATGTACTACGATGCCGAGCAGATGCCGCCGAGACTCGGTGCGCAGCAGGGTGATCCGCAGCGGGATGTCCTTGGTGAGATCGAATCCGGTACGGGCCATGGCCCGCAGTGCCTGCTCGGCGGCGCTCTCGTCGGTCGCCACCGGTTCGACCACCGGCATGGCCTTGCCCGTCGGCAGCACCGACTGCTGGGCGCCGAGATTGTCCTCCGGGAAGACGGTGCGCAGTACCTCGTGCCGCTCGACCAGATCGGTCAGCGCCGCGCGCAGTGCATCCACATCCAGATCGCCGTCGATCCGAATGACGAATGCGATGTTGTAAGCACTCGATTCGGGTGAAAATCGATTGAGGAACCACAGTCGCTGCTGGGGCAGCGACAATGGAATGCGTCCCGGACGCGGGGTATGCACAGCCAGCGCCACCCGTTGCGTCCGGGGCGCTTCCGCTATCAGTTCCGCGATGCCCGCGACCGTCGGCGCCTCGAAGATCAGCCGCACCGGCAGGTCGACGCCGAAGTCCGCGTACAGTGCGGAGGCGAGGCGGGTGGCCAGCAACGAGGTGCCGCCGACGTCGAAGAAGCTGTCCTCCGCGCCCGTTATCGGACGGCCGAGGACTTCACCGAACGCGGCGGCGACGCGCTGCTCGATCAGCGTACTCGGCGCACGCGAGGAGCCCACGGTCGCGAAAACCGGTGCGGGCAGGGCCTTTCGATCCAGCTTCCCGGCCTGGGTGACGGGCATCTCGTCGAGTACCGCAATCGAGGCGGGAACCATATAACCGGGCAGCCGCTGACGTGCGGTCTCGGTGATATCGGCGGCATTGATCGGTTCGTCCGCGGTTATATAGGAGACCAGGCGGGGCTGGCCGTGTTCGTCGGTGTGCACGACGGTGAGCGCGGCGTTCACAGCCGGATGGGCGCGCAGCACATGGTCGATTTCGCGCAGTTCGATACGGAAGCCGCGGATCTTGATCTGGTCGTCGGCGCGTCCGAGGAAGCGCAGCTGTCCGGTCGGATCAGAAACCACGAGATCGCCGGTGCGGTACATCCTTTCACCGCGCCTGCCGTGCGGGTTGGCCGGGAAGCGCTGTGCGGTAAGGCCGTATCGCCCCAGATAGCCGCGGGCCAACCCCGGGCCGGACAGGTAGAGCTCGCCCGGGGTGCCCGGTGGCACCGGATGCAGTCGAGCATCCAGCACGAAAAGCCGCATACCGCGCACCGGCATGCCGAGCGGCACCGGGCGTCCCGCCTGCATCGGAGCGCTGGCGGTGGCGGCGACGGTCGCCTCGGAAGGTCCGTACATATTGTGGATGCGGTGCTCGGCCGACCACCGTTCGACCAGGTCCTCGGAGCACGCCTCACCACCGACGATGACGGCCTCGAGCTCGTCGAGCCCCTCCTCCGGCACGGTGGCCAACGCGGCCGGCGTGATGAAGGCATGGGTGACCCGCTCGGTGCGCAGCAGATCGGCGAGTTCGGTACCGCCGTACACGCCCGCGGGTGCGACGACAATGGTGGCGCCGGCCGCGAACCCGAGCAGAATCTCCAGCACCGACGCGTCGAAGCTGGGCGAGGAGAAGTGCAGCGTGCGTGCCGAATCCGTAACACCGAACAGATACATCTGCTCCTGTGCCAGCGATGCGATACCGCCGTGGGTGACGATCACGGCCTTGGGCTTTCCGGTGGAACCCGAGGTGTAGATCAGGTAGGCCGGATGGCCGGTGCGCAGCGGATAGTGGCGGTCGGCATCGGTGACGGGATCGGTTGAGTGGCGGGCGGATTCGGTTGCCAGCTCGTCGGAGCCGAGCACCAGCCAGTCGACATCGTGCTTGCGATGCTTACTGCGGGCGGCGGGCCAGGCGGGCATGGTGGCCAGGGATGCCGGAACGGTCAGCCCGAGCATGGCACCGGAATCGGCGATCATATGCCCGATCCGCTCGGCCGGGTAGCTCGGATCGATCGGCACATATGCCGCACCGGTTTTCGCAACCGCCCAGATGGCCGCGATGGAATCGAGGCTGCGCGGCAAGGCGATCGCCACCACGACCTCGGGGCCGGCACCATGTTCGATCAGGGTGCGCGCCAGCCGGTTCGACATCTCGTCGAGTTCGCGATAGCTGGTGTCGACGCCCCCATATCGCACCGCGGTCGCATCCGGCAGCCGCTCGGCGATGTCGGTGAACAGCTGTGCCAGGGTTATCGGGGGCTCGCCGGGGGCACCGGCAATCGGTACCAGCTTCGCGTTCTCCCGCAGGTCCAGAATCTCCAGATCACCAACCGGGCAATTGGGCTCGACGACGACGGCACTGAGCACGGCGATGAAGCGCCGGGCGAACGATTCGACCGTACGCTTGTCGAAAACATCTGTGGCATAGCCGAATTCGGCGTGCAGCGGACCGTCGGCGAGGCTGTCGTGCAGTTCCAGCTGCAGATCGAATTTGGCGATATCGGCCGCGATCGGCAGCACCTGCGCCTGCACACCGGGCAGCTCGATGCTCAGATCCGGCGCACGGTCATAGGACAGCATCACCTGGAACAGCGGATGCCTGGCGGCGGAGCGCTCCGGGTTGACGAGTTCGACCAGCCGCTCGAACGGCACATCCGCATTGGCGAAGGCATTGAGATCGGTTTCGCGGACCACATCGAGCATCTGGTCGAATCCAGTGGCCGGATCGACCTCGGTGCGCAACACGAGTGTGTTGACGAACATGCCGACGAGATCGTCGAGCGCCGGATCCGAGCGGCCCGCGATCGGGGTGCCGATGGCGATATCGGTGCTCGCGCAGAGCCGCGCGAGCAGGGTGGCCAATGCGGCATGCAGCACCATGAACATGCTGACGCCCCGGCTGGCCGCGAGTTCGGCTGCGGCGCGTCGGATCTCGGGCGGGATGGTGAACTCGACCCGGCCGCCATCGGTCGAGCGACGCAGCGGGCGCGGACGGTCCAGCGGCAGGTCGAGCTGGTCCGGCAGACTGGTGAGGGCCGAGCGCCAGTAGGCGAGCTGGCGGCTGAGCGCACTCGCCGGATCGGTTTCGTCGCCGAGCAGTTCACGCTGCCACAGGGCGAAATCGGCGTACTGCACCGGCAACGGGTTCCACTGTGGCGCTATGCCCTTCGCACGCATGGCCACCGCGGACATAAGATCCCGGGCCAGTGGTGCGATCGACCAACCGTCACCGCAGATGTGGTGCAGCACGATGAGGAATACGTGCCGATCGGGTCCGGTGGTCCACAGAGCCACCCGGATCGGGGCCTGGCTACGCAGATCGAAGCCGTAGCCGGCGAACTCCTCGGCGAGTACGCGTACATCGGCGCCGGTCGCGTCGATCGGATCCAGGGTGAGCGGGATGTCGCAGGCCCGATGCACGAGCTGATACGGACCCTCGGGCGCATCCGGGAATGTGGTGCGCAGGGATTCGTGCCGTTCGATCACATCGATGAGGCCGGCACGCAGTGCCACGATATCGATGGGTCCGTCGATTTCGACGGCCAGCGGCATGTTGTAGACAGCGGCATGTTCGGCGAAGCGGTTGAGAATCCACAGGCGCTGCTGTGCCAGCGACACCGGAATCCGCTGCGGCCGTTCGACCGGTACCAGCTTCGGGGAGGACGCATCCGGGTTGTGCGTGGCGAAGCGCTCGATCAACGCGGCGATGGTCGAGGCCTCGAACAGGTCGCGGATGGTCAGTCCGGTGCCGAGGGCGGCATTGATCCGTGCGACCGCGCGGGCGGCGATCAGCGAATTGCCGCCTAGATCGAAAAAACCGTCCTCGACACCGATTCCGTCGATGCCGAGTACTTCGGCGAAGATTCCGGCGAGCACCCGCTCCACCTCGGTGCGTGGTTCGGCGGTGAGGTGGCCGGACGGGCGGGCGGCAATCGGTTCGGGCAGCGCCTTGCGGTCGATCTTCCCATTCGCGCTCAACGGTAGTTCGTCGAGCAACATCAGCACCGAGGGCACCATGTAGCCGGGCAGCGTGCGACGCAATGCGTTCAGCAGTGCGGCGCTGTCCAAGGCGTCCGAAAAGGCCGGTACGGCGACGACATAGGCGACGAGTTCATCGCCGGTGCGGCCGCGATGGGCGACGCAGACCGCACGGGCGACCCGTTCGTCGGCCAGCAGTGCCGCCTCGATTTCGCCGAGTTCGATGCGCAGACCGCGGATCTTGACCTGGAAGTCACTGCGGCCCAGGTATTCGAGGAAGCCCCGACTCGAATCCCCCTGGTGGTCACCGAGATTCGGATCGAGCCGCCAGCGCGCCAGATCGCCGGTGCGGTACATCCGGGCGCCCGGGGTGAACGGATTGGCCACGAAACGATCAGCGGTCAAACGGGATTGGCCGAGGTAACCGCGCGCCAGTTGGACTCCCGCGAGATACAGCTCGCCGACGACCCCCGGCGGCACCGGCCGCAAGTGGGCGTCCAGGACGTAGGTCTGGGTGTTCCACACCGGCGAGCCGATTGGCACGGTGTCCGGATCGGCAGGGCACGGCCAGTAGGTGACATCGACGGCGGCCTCGGTCGGCCCGTACAGATTGTGTAGTTCGGGTCCCTGCAGGGCGGCGTGGAAATCACGAACGGTGGCCGCCGGCAACGCTTCACCGCTGCAGAACACCCGGCGCAGCGTGGTGCAGCCGCGCACGTCGGTATCGGTGACGAACACCGAAAGCATCGACGGCACGAAATGTGCAACGGTAATTGACTTTTCGGCGATTGTCCGGGCCAGGTAGCCCGGATCGCGATGGCCATCGGGCGTCGCGACGACCAGTCGCGCGCCGATCTGCAAGGGCCAGAAGAACTCCCAGACCGAAACGTCGAAGGTGGCCGGGGTCTTCTGCAGCACCGCGTCAGTGGTATCGAGTGGATATTCGTGCTGCATCCAGCGCAGCCGGTTGACGATCGCGGCGTGGGTCACGCCGACGCCTTTGGGTTTTCCGGTCGAGCCGGAGGTGAAGATCACGTACGCGAGATGATCGGCGCGCAGCGGGGTGAGACGGTCGGTGTCGGTGATCGGGCGGGCGTCGAAATCCGCGAGGTGGACGGTATCGATCGCCACGGCGTCCGCGCCGTCCGGCAGCGCGAGCTCGTCTCGGGTCGCGGTCAATACGCAGACCGGATCGGCCTGTTCGAGGATCTGTTCGATCCGATCCACGGGGTGATCCGAATCCAGCGGCAGGTACGCCGCGCCCGCCTTGATGATCGCGTACATGCCGACGACCAGCTCGATGCTGCGCCGCAAGTACAGTCCGACCACCTTTTCCGGGCCCGCGCCGCGCGTGATGAGCAGTCGGGCCAACCGGTTGGCACGCTCGTCCAGTTCACGGTAAGTCAGTGTCTCGTTACCGAATTCGAGCGCGACCGCATCCGGGCAGATCATCGCGCGATCAGTGAACAGGCCTGACAGGGTTCCCTGCTGCGGCGCGGTCTCGGTGGCGTTCCAGGTGTGCACGACGCGCTCGTGCTCGTCATCGGTGATGGCGACGAGACTCTCGGCGCGTGTATCGGGTTCGGCGGCAAGGAAACGGGTCAGGAAGTCCAGGAACCGGGTGTGGTGCGCGGCGACCTCGGACTCCGCGTAGAGCCGCGGATTGGCCTCGAAGTCGATATGGATGCGACCGCCCTCGCCGTTGTACAGATTGATGGACAGGTCCTCGACCGGGCCGGTGGCCAGCACATGCAGCGAGCCGAGCAGACTGCCGAACTTCAGCTCGTCGTGGAACAGCATGATGTTGACCATCGGGCCGAAGAATCCGCGTGCATCGCGGGAGTAGCCGCAGTCGCGGCGGATGTCGTCATGCCGGTAGCGCTGGTGCCGCAGCGCGCCGGTGATCTGCAATTCGGCGGCACGCACCACATCGCGCACGCTGGGATCGGCATCGAAGCGCACCCGGATCGGCACCACATTCGAGACCACGCCGGCGGAGCGGCGCAGCGCGACCGTGGTCCGCGCCGAGACCGGCAGGCTCAGCACCACGTCGGGATTGCCGGTCACCGACCGCACATAGGCGGCCAGTGCGGCGACGAACATGGTCGAGCTGTGGGTCTCGAGTTCGGCGGTGGCCGCGGTCATCGCGGCTTCGGCGCGCGCGTCGAGGACCGCGCAAGCACGCCGCCGCCCCGCGTCGGGGGCGGCGGTGAGGCCGTTCACGCTGGACAGAGTCATCGGTCCACCAGCGCCCGCTAATTGTTCGAGCCAATAGTCACGGTCGTTGCGGAACCGGCTGGAGTCGCGGTATGTGGATTCGTCCGCATAGATTTTGGCCAGCGGTGTGGCCCGGGATGCCTCGGGTTCGGTGCGGTTCTCCACCGCCGTATAGATCTCCGCGGTACGGGTGAGCGCGTTCATCGCGCCATAGCCGTCGATCACGATGTGATGGCCGCGTGCATACCAGATGTAGTCGGATTCACCGGTCCGCAGCACTATGTTCGTGGTCAGTGGATCGCGCTCGAAATCGATCGGCGAGCTGGCGTGCTCGTTCATCCAGCGCAGCGCGGCAGCGTGCGAATCGGGCTCGTCGCGCAGATCGATCCGGCCCCAGCCCGGGCGACGGTTGTGGTCGATCACCTGATGTGGAACACCATCGATCTCGATCAGCCGCACATGCCCGACCTGCGTTTCGACACCGAACCGTTCGATCGAGTACAGCAAGCGTCCGACGTCCAGGTCTCCGTGGATCTCGACATACTGCGCAATGGTCAGCGGGACATCCGGGCGGATACGTTGGGCGTACCAGAGGGCTGTTTGCGCTGGCGACAGTGCGAATGGTTGTGCCGAGAATTCACCGGAAGAGCATTGGTCGACGCGATCCGTGGCCAATGACTTCATCAATCACTCCTTCTGCCGCTGTTGATGCACAACTCCACGAGCACCGCCACCGCAGGCGCGCACGCGCCAGCCGTAGGACGTGATCCACGCCCATAGATTCGGAGCATCGAATGCAGCGGATGGCCAGCGTTGCGGATTTGTTTCACTTCGAACGACGTCGGCAGCAAGGCACATTCGTTAGATATATTTCCGCAAATTCTCCAGATTTGCGGCCTGAGCAGCATAAACACCGGAAAACAACGACTTACGCCAGCCCTGATTTCTAGTCTGGCGAACTGCACGCTAACGCTCAGGGCAGACCGAAAGACGGTTTTAAAGCCCAGAAACATACCAACTGTTTGGTTAGGAGGAAGCCCTATTCATCGCGCTCGAACGATCTCGCGAGCTCAGCCGACCGGCTCGTCCATGGCGGCCTGGTCGTTCGCGTACTTGTCGCGAGCATTTCGCCGCCGGATAACTCCCACGACAACGGCAGCAGCGGACAGGATAACCGAAAGAAGTTCCGATCGGGCGCCGAATCGAGTCGCGAGTGTTGTGTCGCTGCGCAATGGCAGTTCGGCGACCAGTGCGGCGGGGACGAACTCGGGTGTCTGCTGCTGGACCGTGCCGTCCGCGGTGATGATGGCGCTGACACCGGAAGTGGCCGCGACTACGAGGGCGCGGCCGTGCTCGACGGCGCGGACCCGGGACATGGCCAACTGCTGATAGGTCATCTCGCTGTCGCCGAAGGTGGCGTTATTGGTGGGCACGGTCAGCAATTGCGCGCCCGCGTGCATGGAATCGCGGAAGGCGCGGTCGAAGGCGACCTCGTAGCAGGTCGCGACGCCGATATCGACGCCGCCTCCGTAGCGACTGCTTGCCGGTCGCTCGAAGAGGTCGGCGTGGACGGTGCCGTCGCCGTGCCCGGGCACGAAGTATCCGGCGCGGTCGGCGTACTCGGAGAACAGGCGGAAGAAGCTGCGCATCGGCAGGTATTCGCCGAACGGCTGGATGATCTTCTTGTCGTGCCGCTCCCCCGGCCCGGCCGCGCCGTTCCAGACGATGACCGAGTTCGTCGTCGTGCGGTCGCCGTTAACCAGCACGGCGCCGACGAGGATCGGCGCGCCGATCTGCTCGGACGCCTCGGTGATCTCAGCGGCCGCGTCGGCATTGCGCAGCGGGTCGATATCGGATGAGTTCTCCGGCCAGATCACCACGTCCGGCTTGCGTGCCTTTCCCCCCGCGACCGCTCGAGCCAATTCCTCGGTGCGCCGGACATGGTTGTCCAGTACGGCGCGTCGCTGGGCATTGAAGTCCAGCCCGAGCCGCGGCACGCTACCCTGGATGGCGGCGACGGTGATCGTCCGGTCGCCCTGCTCCGGGCCGGGCAGCGCGGTCCGGAGGATCGCTCCGGTGATCGGGATGACAACGAGCGTGACCGCCGCGGCGATAATTCCAACGCGGGTGGTAGCACGACCCCGCTCGGCAGACGACGGATCGTCGGTCGGCGCGACCGTCACGTGAGTCCACAAGTACACCAGCAGTGCCGCCGCCGCGGTCGCGGTGAGCGCCACCGCGAACCCGATGAGCGGCGCTCCCCCGACCATCGCCAGCGACAGATACCAGCCGTCGGCCTGACCGAACGCCAAGCGCCCCCAGGGGAATCCGCCGAACGGAAAACTCGATCGCAGCCACTCGGTGGCCGTCCACGTCAACGCGACCAACACCGGCCACCCCGGCAGCGAAAACAACAACCGCGCCAGAAGCCCGAATAGCCCGATATATAAGGAGCACACCGTCGACAACGCGAGCCACGGTACCGGCCCAACGTAGATCCCGGTCCACGGCAACAGCGGCACGAAAAACCCGAGCCCCGCCAGGAACCCGTACCCGAATCCCCCACGCAACCGCGCGGCGCCGCGCACGGTCAGTGTCAGCACCACGATCCCGATCGGCGCAAGGAACCAGAACGGTCGCGGCGGAAAGCTCCCGAAGATCAACAGCCCCGACACCACCGCCGCAACCGACCTACTCAGCACCGGAAACCGACCGAGCACGCCCACCATGCGGCGCAGAGCCGCGCCGGGTATTTCAGGCCTCATGGATAGTGACTCCGCGGTGAACGGTGCGCAGGCAGGTGGGCAGGGATGCGTCGGGGCCGAGCGGGGGCAGGCCAGGAACTCGGGAGCGCGGATCGGTGGACCACCGTTGGACGGTATCGGCGGCTGCGGCCACGACGAGATCGGCGGCGTCCCAAATCGCGTAGGAGGCGGGAGCTCCCGGAACCAGGGTGCCCGCCACGCCGTCGCGAAGTCCGCCCGCGCGCCAGGCACCGCGGGTGGCGGCGGCGAAGGCGGCACGGGGCGAGAGGCCGTGGCCGGAGGTGCGGTGGTTGACGGCCGCCCGGACCGCCGACCAGGGGTCGAGTGCGGTAACCGGTGCGTCCGAGCCGATGGCGAGCGCGATGCCCGCCGCGGCCATGGCCGCGAACGGATTCAGCGTTGCGGCCCGTTCGGCGCCGAGGCGGCTGACGTACATGCCGTCCGGGCCGCCCCAGGTCGCATCGAAACCTGGTTGGACACTGGCGATTACGCCCCAGGCGGCCAGTTTCGCGATCTGATCGGCGTCGATCATCTCCGCATGCTCGACGCGGTGCGCGCGGGACGCGACGGCCGGGCCACCGAGTTCGTCGATCACCTGCCCGAATCCGGCTACGACAGCGTCCATCGCGGCATCGCCGATGACGTGGAATCCGGCTTGCATGCCCGCCTCGGTGCAGGCGCGCACATGTGCGGCGATCGTGTCCGCGTCGAGGTAGCCGAGACCGGTTCCGGCGTGATCGGCGTAAGGCGCGCGCAGCAGAGCGCTGCGCGAGCCGATCGAACCGTCCACGAACAAATCGCCGCCGAGCGCGTGCACCCCGAGTTCGGCGACCAGCGCCCGCGCCTCATCCGCGGTACGGACCGCCTCACCCCAATAGGCCCGGACCTGCACACCGTGCTCGAACTCGAGCAACTCACGAATATCGGTGCGCCCGGCGATCTCCGGTCCCGCACACTCGTGCACGGCGACAACACCGTGCGCGGCCGCCGTGTCCAGCGCCGCCTTGCGCGCCCGATCCCGTTGTGCGCGATCCAATCCCGAGAGAACCGCGGTGCGCACCAGATGATGTGCGTCGGCACGCAGGGGTGCACCCCGGGTGAATCCCGCCGCGGCAGTGACTGCCGCAGTCAACAACACCGACGACACCACCGCCGAATGCGCGTCCACCCGTGACAGATACACCTGCCGGGCCGGCTGCACCACCGCGTCGATCTCCTCGACCGTCGGCGGCCGCCGCTCCGGCCACCCGGTCTCGTCCCAGCCGTCGCCGAGAATCGCGCCGTCAGGATGCGACGCCGCGAACGCGCGCAGCAGTTCCAGACAGTGTTCGAGTGACCGTGCTGTCGACAGATCGAGTCCGGTCAGCTTCAAGCCCAGTGCCGTCACGTGCACGTGCGGATCGACGAACGCCGGTGCCACGAATGCACCGTCGAGGTCGATGATCTCCGCATCCGAATGCAGCGCACGACCCGGTTGCTCGGCGCCCAACCACACCACGGTGCCGTCGGTCACGGCCATTGCCGTCGCGTCGGGTGAACTCGAGCTGTAGAAACGACCGCCGATCAGCAACTGGGTACTCACGAGACACCAGTCTGCCGTATGGGTTTTTCAGTCCGTCGAGTCGGACAGTCTCCGCTCCGTAGCGACTGCTTGCAGGTCGCTCGAAATGGTCGGCGGCGAAACGTCCGCGGGTTGTGCGAGTACCGCCATGACCTCCGAGTATCTCGGCGGCGCGGCACCGGGCGCGGCCCGCATACCGGCCTCCACCGCGATCAGCTCCAGCCGCAATGCCGCAGCCGTGAATCCGGAAATCGACTGTCCCGCAGCCGCCGCGGCCTGCCGCACCGCCGCTGCCAGCTCCTCGCTCACCGTGACGGTGAGCTCTTCGGTCGCCATCCGGCCACCCTAGCCCTTTGATCCGTCTCACGAAATGGGCACGAGGGTGATAGTTGGCACGGTTTATGGAAGCGGCTCGGCGTGAACCCGATCAGCCGCCGAGGGCCGGCCGTGTCGAGGGGCGGGGGTCGTCGTACCACTCGGTGACAACCGTGCCGTCGACCACATCGTCACCGTCGATGATCACGCCGCGGTACGGCATCGCCGCGGCCAGACGGCTGAAGCGGCGCGCGGCGAACGCGGCGACCAGCGGACGGACCAGGAAGCGGGTCGGCGGCAGCAGCAGAAGCAGCCCGAAGAACGAGGTGACCAGGCCCGGGATGAACATCAGGAACCCGCCCGCGGCGACGAGCGCGCCATCGGCGACCGCGGTGCCCGGATTGATCTCACCGCGCCCGGCGCGTCGGAACTGTTCGAAGACACGACGGCCTTGGGAACCGATGAGCAGCATGCCCGCCGCGGAGCCGGCGATGAGCAGCAGGATGGTCGGCATTACACCGATGAGGTGGCCGACGCCGATCAGCGCGGCAATCTCGACGATGACGTAGAGCACGAACAGTACGGCGGGCATGGCGATCCTTTCGGACGATCTACCCGGTTCAACGTCGCGCGGTTCGATTTTTCTCCCGATCCAGCCTGATAGCTGGCTGAGACCTCAGCCGCCCGGCCGCACCAACCCGGTTTCGTAGGCCAGTACTACGGCTTGAACCCGGTCGCGCAGACCGAGTTTCGTCAGCACCCGCCCGACGTGCGTCTTGACGGTGGCCTCGGATAGGTACAACTGCTCGGCGATCTCGGCATTGGACCGCCCCGCCGCGATCTGCTCGAGCACCTCGCGTTCACGCGCGGTCAGCACCTCGAGTATCGCCGGATCCCGCATGCCACCGGGGTCGTCGGCGATGAGCCGGTCCAGCAGTCGCTTGGTCACCTTCGGCGACACCACCGCGTCACCGCCCGCCACACTTCGGATCGCCGAGACCAGATCCTCGGGCGGCGTGTCCTTCAACAGGAATCCGCTCGCGCCAGCTCGCAGCGCACCCAATGCGTGTTCATCGAGATCGAAGGTCGTCATGACCAGCACCTTGCAGCCGTCACCGGCCTCGACGATACGCTGCGTGGCCGATACCCCGTCGACGACCGGCATCCGCACATCCATCAGCACCACATCCGGCCGCATCTCCTTGGCCCGGGATATCGCGGCCGCCCCGTTCTCGGCCTCCCCGATCACCTCGATGTCCGGGTGCGCACCGAGCACCATCTTCAACCCCATGCGCATGAGTTCCTGATCATCGACAACGAGAACGGTAATCGGCACGTCCCTAATCTATCGGCATCGTCCAGCGTGTTTTTCGCACAGTGCGGGCGGCCGCGAAACAGGCCTGCGGCTAACCGTTTTCGTTTCCGCGCACCAGCGGGATAGTCGCGTATACCCGCCACGCGCCATCGGATGTGCGGCCCGCTTCGAGCGTGCCGCCGAGTACGGCGATGCGTTCACGCATGCCGACCAATCCCATACCACCGCCGACTATCGGGCTCGCGGCCTGCTCCTGCACGGGAACCCCGCCGGTATCGGTGACTTCGATGGCCACATCGGTTTCGCGGCGCTGCACGCGCACCCACGCCTTCGGGTGCGAGCCCGCGTGGCGCAGCGTATTGGTCAGCGATTCCGCCACGATGCGGTGCGTGCCGAGACTCACCTCCGGGGCGATATCGTCCAACTCGCCGGTCATTTCGAGTTCCACCGCGAGTCCGGTATCGCGCATCATCTCGACCACCTTCGCCAGGCCCGCGGTTCCGTGCTGCGGCAACTGATCCGGAGCATGCTCGATGCGCAGCAGCGCGACGGTCCGCCGCAATTCCCGCAAGGCCTCGCGACCGGTGCTCGCGATCGTGGTCAAGGCTCGTTCGGCCGAGTCAGGATCGCGGCGCAGTGCGTACTTCGCCCCGTCGGCCTGCACGATGATCACACTCACCGCATGGGCGACGACATCGTGCAGTTCGCGGGCGATGCGGGTGCGTTCGGCGGCGACGGCATCGTGCGCGCGGCGTTCCCGGTCGTAGTCGGCGACCGCCAGCCGCGCCGCCACCTCTTGGTCATAGGCGTGGCGCGCGCCGATGAACTCGGCCAGCGTCCAGCACAGCGCGTAGAACATCGCGGTGAAGATCAGATCAGATCCGGATGGCTTGTGTAACAAGAAAAATGAGCTGGTGCAGTCGGCGATCAGGCCGAGCGCGTACCAAAGTCCTTCCTTGCGACCGACATACGCGACCAGCGTGTACAGCATGATGCCGAGCCCGAGCAGCGCGATGTGGTCGGCGTTGTCCTCGGACGCGTAGCTCACCAACGTCGAGGCGATCGATAGTCCGAGCATCGCGGCCGCCATGGCTCGCGGGTACAGCCGCCGAAACGCCACCGGTGCCGGCAAAAGCACCCCGATTCCGAGGTAGGCCAGCTTGCTATCGGAATTGCCGACCCCGAGAATCTCGAGCAGCATCAGTACGGCGGCCAGCATCGAGTCCGAGATGAGGGGCTTGCCGCGAAGCCACAGACTGAACCGGCGCACGACCATCAGCCTAGGTGCGGACGGGCCCGATCCAACCATCTGGTTGGCTGGCCGGGTGGATTTTGCAGACTGGGCGGCCTTGCTAACGGCCGCGACCGCCGCGGGCTGGGTTGATGCGGTGGTCGGCGGCGGCGGATTGATCATTCTCCCGACACTGTTCTTGGTCGCACCGGGCATCGCACCACAGACCGCACTCGGCACCAATAAGCTCGCCGCGGTCGCGGGCACCAGCGCATCGGTCATCACATTCGCGCGCAAAGTTCCCATGCGGTGGCGCACGCTGCTGCCAGCAGCGGCGATCGCGGCGGTCACCGCAGCGACCGGCGCGGCAGCGGTATCCCTGATCGATCGCGACCTGTTCATCCCGATCGTGATGGTGGTGCTGGTCGGCGTCGCGGTGTTCGTCACGCTACGCCCGTCGATCGGCATCACCCTGGCCACGCACCCACCGACGCGGCGCAAGTTCGTCCTCGTGATCGCCCTGGCCGCCGGGTTGATCGGGTTCTACGATGGACTGCTCGGCCCCGGCACGGGCACCTTTCTGATCATTACCTTCGCCACCCTGCTCGGTACCGAATTCGTGCGCGCGGCCGCGATGGCGAAGGTGATCAACTGCGGATCCAATTTCGGCGCGCTGATCTTCTTCGGCGTCACCGGCCACATTATGTTCGCGCTGGGCGCGGCCATGGCGGTCGGCAATGTGGCGGGCGCGATCATCGGCTCGCACATGGCCTTACGCAAGGGCGGGGAGTTCGTGCGCGTGGTACTGCTGGTGGTTGTCACCGGCATGGTGATCCGGTTGGGCTGGCAGCAATTCGGGTGAGGCGATCAGTGCATAGGTCCGGCATGCATCTTGGCATTCGAGGCGAGCCAGGGCTGCAGCACCCGTGAGGTCGTTTCGTGGATCTGGCGGTGCAACCGCTCGCCGTCCACTCCGGCCACCGGACTCTGGAACAACACCGTCAACGCACCGGAGACCGCTCCGACCACGGCACCGACCAATGCGGCGGCGCCGACATCGTCCAATTCGGCGGGAAATGCCATATGCAACTGCCTCGCGATCTCCCGCTGCGCGACCAGTTGCGCATGCGCGGCCCGTCCGCTGACCGCGGGCACGGTGCGCGACACCTGTGCGCGCAGTGCGGCAATGCGCGCACTCAGGTCATCGACGAGGTGTTCACCTGGATTGTCGCCGGCCGCCCGCAACGCGCGCAGCAGCACCTCCACCGGCCGCTCGCCGGGCCGACGACTCGCGATGGCCGCCACCGCGGCGCGCACCCGTTCGTCCTGTTCCGGGAAGAGCAACTCTTCCTTGCTGGCAAAGTAGTTGAAGAAGGTCCGGGTGCCGACCTCGGCCGCGGCGGCGATGTCGGCCACCGTGGTTTCCTCATAACCTCTGTTCTCGAAAAGTTCGACGGCTGCCTCGAGGAGGGCACGGCGGGTACGTTCCCGTTTGCGATCACGGAGGGCGGATGGCGGCACGCGGGCACAGTACGGCATAACCCGACTTGGGTACGGTAACCACGACTTTCGCGCGCGCCATGCTGCCAAACCGTGATCAAATTCGAGTCGCGTGCGATTCATCCCGGCGGGCCGCGTCGATCACCGAATCCAGCAAACCCGGGAATCGGGCGTCGAGATCGTCACGGCGCAACGACTGCAAGGTTTCCCGGCCGGCCGGACGTTGCCAGATGATGCCCGCATCGCGCAGCACCCGATAGTGGTGTGTCAGATTCGATTTGGGCACACCGTCCACGATCGAACCGCAGGTGTGTTCCGCCCCATCCGCGAGGACGCGAACGATCTGCAGCCGCAATGGATTTCCCAGTGCGGCGAACACATTCGCCAACTCGATCCGATCCCGCTCGGGATGTGCCGTCATCACGCGGAGCAGATTACTCGATTGTTGACATACAGTCGAACTGTTCATATGTTATCGAACTATTCAACTGTATGAGAGGTCGTGCCATGCCGAGCAATTCCCGATTCGACGACAAGATCGCGCTGATCACCGGCGGAACCAGCGGTATGGGGTTGGCCACCGCGCGCAGGTTGCTCGACGAGGGTGGGCGGGTTGCCATCACCGGGCGTGACAAGTCCCGCTTGGACGCCGCGGTCGAAGAGCTGAACGGTGGCGATCGCGTCCTCGGGATACCCGGCGACGCAGCGAATCTCGCCGATCTGGCGGCGTTGACGACCGCGATCCGGGACCGTTACGGACGCTTGGACGTGGTTTTCGCCAATGCGGGTGTCGGTTCATTCCAGGCGGTCGCCGATATCACCGAGGCCGAGTTCTACCGAGTCGTCGATATCAATTTCAAGGCCGCGTTCTTCACCATCCAGCAGACCGTCCCCATGCTGGCCGATGGCGGCACGATCGTGATCAACGCATCATTCGCATTGCACCGGGGCGGGCCCGGCGCGGCGCTTTACTCGGCGACCAAAGCGGCGGTGCACAACCTGGCTCGGACATTGGCGGCCGAACTGGCACCCAGGCGAATCCGGGTCAACTCGGTGAGCCCGGGTTACACGGGGACTCCCGCGTTCTATGCGGAAGCGTCGCCGGAGGTACAGGCCGCCGCCATCTCCACAGTGGCGGCCGGGCGCATCGGAACCTCGGAAGAAGTCGCCGCAGCAGTCGCCTTTCTCGCCTCCGACGAGGCGTCATACATCAATGGACAGGACCTGCTCATCGATGGCGGACTCGTCGCCGCCACCCCTGCGGCCATGGTCTAGAACTGCGCCGCTGGGCATATCGTGCGGCATTGCAGTCGATGCATGTCCGCAAGGTCTGCGTCAACGCATCGGAAGCGGCGCTCATCAGCGCGACCGACTAGGTTGGGTCTGGTGAGCATCGCGACTTCCAAGGACGTGGACGCCGAATTCCTTGCGTTACCACTGCACGCGCTCGCCGACGCTGCCCTGTCCGCGGCGCGTGCGGCGGGCGCGCAGCACGCCGATCTGCGGGTGCATCGACTGGTCACCCAGTCGATCCGACTGCGCGATGGGCGGGTCGAGGCGATCAGCAATGCCACCGACCTCGGCTTCGCCGTGCGCGTGATCGTCGACGGCACCTGGGGTTTCGCTTCACATGCCGCGCTCACCCCGGAGACCGCTGCCGAGCTGGCGCGGCGGGCGGTCACGGTGGCGACGACCCTGCGCGCCCTCAATCGTGAGCGCGTCGAACTCGCCGACGAGCCGCGATACGACAATGTGCATTGGATTTCGGCCTACCACCTGGACCCGTTCACGGTTCCGACCGCCGATAAGGTCGCTGTGCTGCAGGACTATTCGAGCCGCCTGTCGGCCGCCGACGGTGTCGATCACGTCACCGCCTCGGTACTGCAGGTCAAGGAGCAGACCTTCTACGCCGACACCGCGGGTTCCGCGATCACGCAGCAGCGCGTGCGCCTGCATCCGCAGCTCGAGGCGATCACCGTGGACGCGGCGGCGGGTGTTTTCGAGACCATGCGCACCCTCGCCGCACCGGCCGGACGCGGGTGGGAGTACGTCACCGGCGCGGACGGAATCTGGGACTGGAGTGCGGAACTCGCGCAGATCCCGGGTTGGCTGGCCGAGAAGGTGAAGGCGCCCAGCGTCGAGGCGGGCCCCACCGACCTGGTGATCGACCCGACCAACCTGTGGCTGACCATCCACGAATCCATCGGCCACGCCACCGAATACGACCGCGCCATCGGCTACGAATCGGCCTACGCGGGTACCTCGTTCGCGACCCCTGAAAAGCTCGGCACCCTGAAGTACGGAACGCCGATCATGCACGTCACCGGTGACCGCACCGAGGTGCACGGTCTGGCCTCGGTCGGCTATGACGACGAGGGCGTCGCCGGACAGCGCTGGGATCTGGTGCGCGACGGAATTCTGGTCGGCTATCAACTCGACCGAGTCTTCGCCCCCCGCCTGGGCCTCGAACGCTCCAACGGCTGCTCTTACGCGGACTCACCCCACCATGTGCCGATCCAGCGCATGGCCAATGTCTCGCTGCAACCGGACCCCGAAAACGACACCAGCACTGCCGAACTCATCTCGCGGGTGGAGAACGGCATCTATATCGTCGGCGACAAGTCGTGGTCGATCGATATGCAGCGCTACAACTTCCAGTTCACCGGCCAACGGTTCTTCCGCATTCGCGACGGCAAGCTCGACGGCCAGCTGCGCGATGTCGCCTACCAGGCCACCACCACCGACTTCTGGGGTGCGATGGAGGCAGTCGGCGGTCCGTCCACTTGGCGCCTCGGCGGCGCGTTCAACTGCGGTAAGGCCCAACCCGGTCAGGTCGCCGCGGTCAGCCACGGCTGCCCGTCGATCCTGGTGCGCGGCATCAACATTCTCAACACCCGGACGGAGGCAGGTCAGTGATCGAGGTGATGATGCCCGCAGGGGCGGTCGTCGAGCAGGCGCTGGCACTCTCGCACGCGGACGAGGCGATGGTCATCGTCACCGATGCACACGAGGCATCGCTGCGCTGGGCGGGCAACTCGATGACTACCAATGGCTCCTCGATTTCCCGGGACTGGGCGGTCATTTCGATCTTCCGCGACGGCCCGAACTCCGCGCGCGTCGGCAGCGTCAGCTCCACCAGTGTCGACCCGGCGGAGATCGAGGCGGTGGTCCGCGCCAGCGAGACGGCGGCCCGCACCGCCGAACCCGCGAAGGATGCGATGCCGCTGCTGACGCCGGATTCAGATGGTCTGCCGGACGCCGGGAGTGAGTGGGCGGCCGCACCCGGCAGCACCGGGATCGAAATCTTCACCGACCTCGCACGCGACCTGGCAGGCGGATTCGACGGCGCTGATCGGCTCTACGGTTTCGCCTACCACCAGATGCATACGACGTGGCTGGGTACCTCCACCGGTATTCGCCGGCGCTTCGTGCAGCCGACCGGTTCGGTGGAGATCAATGGAAAGCGTGGCGAGGGTGCGGATCTCGCGAGTGCGTGGGTCGGTGTCGGCACCGCGGACTTCGCCGATGTCGACGTACCCGCGCTGCTCACCGAATTGTCGCGGCGCTTGGATTGGTCCAAGCGCCGGGTCGAGTTGCCTGCGGGTCGCTATGAAACCCTGCTGCCGCCCTCGGCGGTCGCGGACCTGATGATCTATCTGGCGTGGTCCATGGAGGGCCGTGGCGCACACGAGGGGCACAGTGCTTTCGCCACGGCGGGTGGCACTCGAATCGGTGAGCGGCTCAGCGATATTCCCTTGACGCTGTATTCCGATCCAAGCGCGGGCGGACTCGAATATCGTCCGTTCGTGGCGACTTCGTCGTCCTCGGAATCGCTGTCGGTCTTCGACAACGGTCTTGCGGCCCGGCGCGTGGACTGGCTGCGCGACGGCGTCATCGAATCGCTGGTCTATCCGCGTGCGACCGCGGCCGAATTCGACGCTCCCACCACGGTTCCCGGTGAGAATCTACTGCTGACCGGCGGCTCCGGCGCGAGCATCGAGGCGATGATCGCCGATACCGAGCGCGGCCTACTGCTCACCACGCTCTGGTATATCCGCGAGGTCGATCCCGCGACCTTGCTGCTCACCGGTCTCACCCGTGACGGTGTCTATCTGGTCGAGAACGGCGAAGTCACCGCCGCGGTCAACAACTTCCGCTTCAACGAAAGCCCCATCGACCTGCTGCGCCGCACCACCGAAGCGGGTGCCACCGAAACCACCCTGCCCCGTGAATGGAAGGACTGGTTCACCCGAACCGCCATGCCGCCCTTGCGCATCCCGGACTTCCACATGTCCTCGGTGAGCCAGGCGACCTGATTACCCGACAGGGGTGATCTCGAGGCCGATGGTGCCGGACTTGCCGCGGCGAATACTGCTCGCGGTCACCAGAATCGGGCCGAGGAGCCAGTACTTCTTCTTGATCAGCTTGCGCACCCGTTCGGTTTCGGCGGCATCGAGCACCCGGCCGGTGCCTTCGATGACTTCACCGCGCGGCTTACCCGACGGGTTGCACGCCTGGAGGGTGACGGCGGGATTGTTGCGCAGCCGCTTGACCTTCCAGCTGTTGGTTTCGGTCCACACATACAGCTTGCCGTCGTCCTCGGCGGCCCAGACGGCGGTGCCGACCGGTGTGCCGTCCTTGCGGAAGGTGGTCAGCAGCACGTAGTCGGCCTTGCCGACCGCACCCAGCGTGTTGGTCATGCGGGCAGCCTATCCGCCATCTGACCAGCGGGCGCGACCTGCCACTAGTCCGACATCCGGTATTCACCCGCCTCCAGGCGCTCGAGCACGCCACCGGTCCAGTTCGACAGGTTGTCGAACACGCCGCTCCACAGCTCGAGTAGATCGGTGGCATGCGGCGGTTCGTGCCGGCCGGGGAAGCTCGGGATCATGGCGAGCAGATCGTCGCGAACCGCCGCGGCATTGCGACGTTGTTCGCGCAACCTCTCGATGACGTGCGCCCGTGGCAGCGCGTCCATGAACGCGATACCCGCACCGAGTTCTTCCATATCGACGCTGACCAGCGCCTCGTCCATGAGCTTGCGGAACTCGGCCTCCCCCGCCTCGGTCAGTTCGAACAGCGTCCGCCCCGGCCCCTCGGTACTCCCCTGGGTTCCGAACGCACTCAATTTGCCTTCCTGCGTCAGCTGTTTCAGCGCGTGATAGATCGACCCCGGCTTCACATTTGTCCAGGTTTCGGCACGCCAGGACAGCAGTTCGCGACGCACGGCGTAGCCATAGGTGGGCTGACGCAACCGCATCACGCCGAGGACGAGCAGACGCACAGCCGACATTCGGATATCCCTTCTCCCGAAACGCCATACTACTCAAATTTGACTTCCAGCATTTCACCGCCCTAACCTCGGGTACTCAAAATTGATTACCGCGATAAGGCAGGGGCGATGACAAGCAATACAGCGGTTCCGGTGTTGTGGAGCGGCGATCTGAAGGCCACCCTCGACTTCTATCGAACGCTGGGCTATACGGTGACCCACGAGCAGACCAGGCCATACGCCTACGGCGCGATCGAGGCCAATGGTTGCGCGGTCCATTTCGCAGCCGCACCGCCGAGCATCGAACTCCCCACTGAACAGGTCGGCTGCCTGATCATGCTCGACGATGTCGCCGAGCGACACGGCGCATTCACCGCGGCACTACGCAAGCGCTACGGGAAGGTCCCCGCGAAGGGTTGCCCGCGCATCACCCGATTCCGCCCCGGCCAAAGCAGATTCAGCGTGGTCGACCCGGTGGGCAATACCATCATCTACATCCAGCGCGATGAGCCCGAAGACGTCGAGTACGGCGGTTCCCGCGAACTCGACGGCCTGGCAAGGGTTTTGGACAATGCCCGGATCCTGCGCGATTTCAAGAATGACGATGCGACGGCGGTCCGGGTACTCGAGGTCGGTCTCCGTCGCTACGGCGCGCAAGCATCGGCCGTCGATAAGGCGCGTGTGCTTGCGGCACTGGCCGAATTGGCCGTCGCCACCGGCGATTCCGAGCGGGCAGAGAAGTTGCGCGCCGAACTCAGGGCCATACCACTGTCGAAAGCCGAATGCGCGAGTGTCGCGGCCGAGCTGCGCGCCGCTACCGATCTCGCGGATTGGCTATCCGAAACGGATTGAGTTTGGTTATGCGGCGGTCAGCACCTGCGGCCCGTCCGCGGTGATCGCGACCGTATGCTCGGAATGCGCGGTCCGCGAACCATCCGCCGAGCGGATCGTCCAGCCATCCGGATCGGTATAGATCCGGTCGGTCGTGCGCGCGAACCACGGTTCGATCGCAATGGTCAAACCTGGTCGCAGCACATACCCGCGGCCCGCACGTCCCGCATTCGGCACATGCGGATCCTCGTGCATCGTTCGACCTAGCCCGTGGCCGCCGAATTCGGTATTCACCGGATAGCCATTTGCCCGCGCTACCTGCGCGATGGCGGCGGAGATATCGCCGATACGATTGCCGGGCAAGGCAACCGCGATCGCGGCCGCCAGCGCATCCTCGGTGGCCTTGATCAGCCGCAGATCCTCCGCATCCGCGGTGCCGACGATCGTGCTGGTGGCCGAATCGGCGACCCACCCGTCGATGCCCAGCGCCAGGTCCATACTCAGCACATCACCATCGCGCAGCGCGTAGTCGAATGGAAGTCCATGCAGGACAGCATCATTCACCGAGAGGCAGATGGTATTGCGGAACGGACCACGCCCGAACGACGGCGCATAGTCCCAATAGCACGACACCGCGCCGCGCTCCCGAATCCGCTGCTGCACATGCTCTTCCAGCTCCAGCAGATTCACCCCGACGCGAGCCAGCGCACGCAGTTCCGTCAGGATCTCGGCGACGAAGCGCCCCGCCACCCGCATGCGTTCGATCTCTCCCGGCGACTTCAACTCCACCATGACCAACCTCCACCTCGGTATTTTAATACCAAGCATAGGTGATCGGTATAAAAATACCAATCACCTCGCGTGACCAGGCAATGTGTTATGTTCGCGAACGCGAAAGAGCACTGGTTTGTTTCGTTGTTCGCCGCCCCGAGCGGCATGCGTTCCGCCCGATCGACTCCCCCGATAGCGAACGTTGAGGAGCAAGCGATGAGCCCCCGCCGCAAGGCACTCGTAATCGCCGTCGCACTGGCCGTGGCAATGGCAACCCCCGCCTGCGGCAGCGATTCGGCGAAGAACGAGAACCAGTCGGGCACCGCCGCAGGCCCCGCGCGCAACCCCTACCTCGCCGCCGCGACCTATGGGCTCACCCATATCGATCCGGGCCAATCCGATACCTTCCCGTACCCAACGCCGCAGGGCGAATTCCATATCGACCCGAAGCAGCAGCAGCGCATCACCTCGGGACCGGTCAACATCATGACGCTCGCCGCCACCGATCCAGACCACATGTGGGTCTCCTCCACCCAGGGCGTGGTCTATGCCCAGGTCGGCAATGACATGTTCCACGAGATCGCCCGCGCGGACGCACCGGGTGTGAAACCCTTGGCGCCGCAAGCACTCGACCAGGTACTCGACCAGAACTTCACCGACGCAGGTCAGGTCGACGCCGCCGTGCACAACGACTGGGGTGTCGATTGGACACGCATCGCCAACGGCGTCTACAGCCTCGTCGACAAGGACAATCGGGTCTATTACGTCACGCAGAACGCGCAGATCGTCGTGTTCGGCTTGACGAATGCGAACAATCCCGAAGCGGGCGTACGGATTCTGCGCACCCTCGACTTCAAACCCTGGCTGGGCACCGGTCCCGGTCTCGGCGGTCAACCAGAATCCATCGTCGGCCTGAATATGACCTATGACGGCAAATTGGCCGTGCTCAGCACCCGCGGGCTATCGATTATCGACCGCAGCCTGCAGGGCGAACCGCAGCAGGTCCACTTCGGCGCCGACGAGGTGGTGTCCAATGCGATGGCCGTGGACGACAAAGGCGGGATCTACGCCGCCTCCGACAAAATCATGCGCAAGGTCGTCTGGACCGGATCCAAACTCTCGACCGCCGCCACCGACGGCGCGTGGGCATCACCCTACGATTTCGGGCAGCAGCCGCCCGCGGTGAAGTTCGGCATCGGCACCGGTTCGACACCCACGCTCATGGGCTACGGCAATGACGACCGGCTCGTGGTGCTCACCGACGGCGCCAACCGGATGAAACTGGTCGCGTTCTGGCGCGACGCCATTCCCGAAGGGTTCCAACCGAAGCCGGGCACCGCATCCAATCGGATCGCCGACCAGATCCAGGTGACGGCCGGTCTGAATCCACAGCCCGAATTCATCCAGAGCGAGCAGTCGGTCGCGGTGGACGGCTATGGCGCATTCGTGGTCAACAATGCACGGCCGCAAGGCGCACCGGACCGGCTCGTCGACGTGCTCGCGGGCGGTCCGGTATTCGCGCCACCGTCGGGTATCGAGCGGTTCCAATGGGATCCGGCCAACCACAGCTGGTCATCGGTGTGGTCGCGTGCCGATGTGGTCTCCACGAGCATGGTGCCCACCGAGAGCAGCAAATCCGGCGTAGTTTTCGTCAACGGCTACACCAAGGCCGACGGCTGGGAGGTGACCGGCCTGGACTGGAAAACCGGAAAGACCGTGCACCGCACCATCTTCGGACAGAGCAATCTCGGGAACGGCGCCTACGCGCTGGTCGAGTTCTTTCCGAATGGGGATCTGCTGTTCAACAGTGTCGGCGGACCCTTCCGGGTGAAGTACAACAGTTGAGCTTTGCAGTATTTGATACCACTCGTAGGCAGGCCACCTCGTCTGACGCACGTTTTTCTGCGGCCTCACATGTGGCGTCACTCGCCGATGCCTTCGATGCGCCACAACCGCCGATCCGGCAGATTCGCCAGCTGTGGCCGGTACTTGCGCCTCGGTAAAGCCGGAGTCCGACGACGATGAACGCACACCAACCGCGACATACCCGCGCCCGGGACCATGCTGCCGGCGCGGGCGATGCAGGGCCTGCGCCGACGAGCGGGAGACTTGGGCAACGTCCTTGTCGTACAACGTCTTCCGGAATTATGGGGTAGTGTCTGCGGGCCCCGGCCGCTCGCGGCCAGCTGCTCGGGACAGTGTTGTCGTACTCCGGAATCGAGGCAAGCGCGTGAACCACAAGCTCTGGTTGCTCAGGCGATCCGCCACGGTCAGTGCTCATATACTGGGCGAGAAGATCACCCGCCCGAAAGCGCGGTCCATCGAGGATGTCCCGGTTTCTGGCGAAGAAATCACGCCCGAGTGGCTGACAGCGGTCCTGTGTCGCGATGTTCCCGATGCCGAGGTGCTGTCGTTCGACACGTCCAACGGCAGCCGCGGCACGTCCACCCGGGTCGCGATCCAGGTCGACTACAACGAGGTGGGCACCCAGGCGGGATTGCCCACGGAGCTGTTCGCGAAGACGACTACGGCCTTCAGCCAGCGCATACTGCTCGGCGGCGGCAAGATGATCGAGGGAGAGACCCGCTTCTTCCGGGACTTTCGGCCGCGAGTCGAGATGGAGGCGCCGATCGGCTACTGGGGCGCCTCCGATCCGTCGTCGTGGCGGTCGATCGCGCTCATGGAGGATATCGTCGCAACGCGAGGTGCCGTGTTCAGCGAGCCGACCGCCCCCATCGCCCGCGACCAGATCGAAGATCTGATCCGCAATCTCGCCCGGTTACACGGCACATTCTGGGAGGACTCGTCTATCGCGGTCCTCAACACCCCGTCCTACATGCTCGACGCTTATCTCGCCGCGATTGATATGAAGAAGCGCTGTGAGGTCGGCCTGCGCCGGGCGGAAGAGGTCGTTCCCGATGCCTTGCACGGGCAGAGCGAGCGGTTGTGGGCGGGTGTCGAACGGGCCATCGCGATCGCGACCGACGACGTTCCCGCGACCCTGTTACACGGCGACCCACACATCGGGCAAACCTACAAGACTCGCGACGGGCAAATGGGGTATGTGGACTGGCAGGTGGTGATGCGTGGCGGGTGGGCGCACGATTTCGCCTATGCCGTCAACTCCGGATGTGAGCCCGAGGACCGGCGTGCGTGGGACCGCGAACTGTTGGAGGCATACCTGGACGAGCTCGGGCACGCCGGCGGCGAGGTGCCGTCGTTCGACGACGCCTGGCTGCTGTATCGGCAGCAGTCCATGTTCGCCTACGCGGCATGGGCTTTCACGATCGGCCGTGCCGCGTATCAACCCAAGATGCAATCGACCGAAACATGCCTGACGCTGTTGAAGCGCATCACCGCCGCGATCGACGATCACGATTCGTTGGGAGCCCTCGGCGTCTAGTCCCGCCGAGACGGGTGCGGTACTTGCGCAGCGTCAGGTCCGCACCCGACCATCGCGGCGTGTCTGCCTCGGCAGTCCATGCGCATCGCCGACTACCGCACTTTCGTAGTCGCCGGCCTGAAGCTCAGGTGCGTGAAGAGATTCTGCCGGAATGGTTTCCAGTGCCTTGCTGTCCGCTATGCCATTGACCGGTTCCTGCCGAGGCGGCAGGATTACTGCGCTCTCCGGAGCAGCGGCTCGGCCCAGCGCAGTCCACAGCAACCTGCAATACGAACAGTCTGGAGTCTTCTTCTTGAGTACGCCGCAGTCCCAGGTGCGCCCGCAGTCGTGCCCGGTCATCCACGGCTCGCCAATCGCTTCCGACGGCCCGCGAATGCCGCTGCACTCGCCGGAGTTCGCCGCCGATCCGCACCACGCATACCGTGAAATGCGAAGACAGTACGGCTCTTTGGCGCCGGTCGAACTGGCGCCCGGCGTGCCCGCCACGCTGGTGATCGGCTACAACGCCGCAGTGCGAATTCTCAACGATCCCGATCACTTCCCGGCCGATCCGCGCGCCTGGCAGAAGACGGTCCCCGCCGATTGCCCGATCCTCCCGCTGCTGGAATGGCGTCCCATGGCCAGCAGAAGCACCGGGACCGAGTTCGTGCGGTATCGGCAGGCGATCAGCGCGAGCATCGACGCCGTGGATCTCTACGCCATGCACGACATCGTGGAGGACATCGCGACCCCCCTGATCAACAGCTTCTGCCAGAACGGCCGCGCGGAGCTGATCAGCCAGTACGTTTACCCGCTGGTGTTCGAAGTCGTCAATTCCATGCTCGGCTGCCCGCCGGAGATCGGGCAGCAGGTCGCCGCCGGCACGGCCGCGTTGCTCGAGGGGGTCGATGCCGAGAAGGGCAGCCAGATGCTCGGCGCGGCACTGATGAATCTGGTGACCCTCAAACGAACGGAGCCCGGGGACGACATCACCTCGGTCCTGCAACAGCATCCGGCCGCGCTGGATGACGTGGAGGTGTCGCACCATGTTTCGCAGGTCTACGGCACTGGCATCGAGTTCGAACTGAACCTGATCGTTAATACCCTTCTGCTGATCCTCACCGACAATCGTTTCGGTGACAGTGTCCTGGGCGGCAATCTGTCCTCGCGGGAGGCCTTGGATGAGGTGTTGTTCGATGACCCGCCGCTGGCGAACCTGCTCATCACCTACCCTCGCCAGCCGATCCTTGTCGACGGCGTGTGGCTGCCTGCCAATCAGCCGGTCGTCATCAGCATGGCCGCCTGCAACAACGATCCTTCGATCCGCACCGATGACCTGGCAGGCAATCGCTCCCACCTGGCTTGGGGTATCGGCCCACACGCCTGCCCCGCGCAATCCCTGGCCTACTTGATCGCTCAGGATGCCATCGACCAGCTCCTCGATGCCCTGCCCGAAATCCGGCTCGACGTACCGGACGGCACGCCGACATGGCGGCCGGGCCCATTCCACCGGGCACTGACGGAACTGCCGGTCACCTTTCCACCCGCCCCTCCTTTGAACGCGCACCTCGAACCCGTGCGTCCACCTGACCCGCACGCAACCAGACGCTAGAGGTCGGGTGAAGTACAACGGTTGAGCTTGCGGTATTTAAATACCGTCCATAGTCTGGACGCATGGTCCGACTTCCGCTGACTCCCGCCCAGGTCGAGGCCGGTCGCCGCCTCGGAGCCCGACTGCGTGCCGCGCGCGCCGATCGCGAACCCGCTCGTATTGCTCAGGCGGCCGGAATCTCACCGGAAACGCTGCGCAAGATCGAGACCGGACGGCTACCGACGCCCGCATTCGGGACGATCGTGTCGCTGGCGGCGGCCCTGGAGATTCCGCTGCAGGAACTCGCCGACACCTGGCGCTCGGCGAGCCTCGCGGAATCGGCCTGACCTACGCCGGTGTAATCGCGATCCCCACCGAGCCGTCCGCGCCCCTGAACAGCTTGTGCAGGCGAATCAGCACGGTGCCGATGATCCCGTATTTGCGTGAGACGAGATCACGCACCCGCTGCGTTCCCACCGCATCCAGCAGCTCGGCCTTGCCCGCGACCTTCTCCTCGCTCTTCGGGTGGCCGCGGCCGTCGCATATCTGCAGTGTCACCGCCGGATTGCGGCGGATCCGCTTGACCTTCCAGGTCTTCGGGTTGGTCCACACCACAATCCGCTCACCGTCCGGAGCCACCCACACGGGGGTACCGGCCGGTGTGCCATCTTTCCGGTAAGTGGTCAGCAGGGCGTAACTGCTCGTGCTCACTTCGTTCCAAGTCATACCGAAACGGTAGGCCGGTGCGATCGCCGCTACATCCGTATACGGACAGACTCGCCCCTACGCCTGACGACGTAATGGGGCGAGCCGGCGCCCGCCCATTACACCTGCTCAGCCGCGATAGGCCCAGAAGAACGTTCGGATATCGCCCACGAGGAGTTGCGGCTGTTCCAGCGCCGCGAAATGACCGCCCTCCACGTATTCGCTGAAGTGCTCTATATACCCTTCCGTGTTCATCACCCGACGCATCAATGGATCGGTATTGAATACCGCCCACCCCTGCGGCACGCCCGACGATGCCACCCAATCCAAATCGGAATGTGCTGTCTCCCAAAGGAATTGAGCGGCCGAAGCGCCACTGCGGGTGAACCAGTAGACGCTGATATTGGTCAGCAGCAGGTCACGGTCGACCGCCTCGCCGGTTGCGCGGGCCGGATCGGTCCAGACCTGGAATTTCTCCGCGATCCACGCCAGTTGCGCAATCGGAGAATCGGTCAGCGCGGCGGCAATGGCATTGGGCTGGGTGGTCTGCAGGACCAGGTAACCCTTCTGTTGATTCCACCGGGCCCGCGCGGCCTCGATGGCGGCGAGTTCGTCCTCGGTCAAACCCTCGGGCATCGGCAGCTGCTCCCCCACCAGACCGAGCGAGCCCCGGTCACTGTTCACATGCGTCGCAATGACCCGCTCCGGATGCGTGGCGGCCAGACGCCCGGTCACGCCCGCACCGATATCACCGCCCTGGGCGACGAACTTCTCGTAGCCGAGCCGAGCCATGAGCTCGGCGAAAGCCTCGGTGGTGCGCGCCAACTCCCATCCGGCCGAGGCGAGCGGTGTGGAGAAACCGAAACCCGGCAACGACGGAATCACGACATGAAACGCATCCGCCGAATCCCCACCGTGCGCACGCGGATCGGTCAACGGCCCGATCAGCTCGAGGAACTCGACTACCGAACTCGGATACCCATGCGTAATCAGCAGCGGCACCGCATCCGGCTCGGGCGACCGGACATGGAAGAAATGGATGATCTGCCCATTGATCTCGGTCGTGAACTGGTCATACGCATTGAGCTTCGCCTCCTGCGCCCGCCAGTCGAACCCGTTGCGCCAATACTCGGCCAGCTCCCGCAGGTAATCCGGCGCAATCCCACGCCCCCAATCGGATTCGGTACCGGGCACCGCATGCGGCAAACGCGCGCTCGCGAGCCGCGCACGCAGCTCGTCGAGCTCGGCTTGCGGAATGTCGATCCGGAAGGGGCGAATAGTCGCTGTTTTCGTCATGAGGACCACTCTGGACCCCATTGCGGAAGACCTGCTTCCGCAATGGGGTCCGAATTCGTTGAGCTTCCCTTCTCAGCCAGTTCGTGGGTGAGGGGGCGGCTCACACGAAGAGCGGGATGAACACCTCGATATCGACCCCGTCAGGATCTGATAGGGATATCAGCAGGCGACAGGCGCGGGCTCTCCGTGAACCCGGCCGTTGAGCCACCGCAGTACCTCAGGGGCGCCCGCTGCCGCCGCGGACAAATGCTCGGGCACCGACACCACCTCGGTCTGCAGTTGCACGCCGGCATTGCACCAGCGGCGGTTGGTTATGTTGATGGCATCGACCGTAATCAGCGGGTCGCTCGGCGAATGCCATTCGAACATGGGAATTTCCGGCACCGCAGGGTAGAGCTCCAGACTGTTGTCCTCCGCCACCGTCCGGGCTTCGGGCCTGTCGAAGACCGAAGTGCTGGTGACGAACTCACGCGCGCTGCCGTTGGCTCCGATGGCGAGGATCTCATTGGTGCAGCGATTGGCCATGGCGTCACGCAGCGCGATGCCACGCGGGTTCAGATACAAGCTGGTCGGCATTTCGTTCGGATATTCCCGCTCCAGACCGATTGCCGTCGCCATGGCCAGGCCGAAGGCCGGGTGCGACTCGAGGCCCAACGCCTGCGCCATCGTCACCAAATTCACCGGGACACCGCCGATGGCCGCGCCCGTGATCCGCAACTCAGCCGCATACGAGGGCTGCAGCACTGCCGCCCATGCAGTGGCCAGGCCGCCGCCGGAGTAGCCCGCCATCGCGACAGGACTGCGCTGCACCGCGAGTTCGGGCAGATGTTTCGCCGCCCGGATACCGTCCAACACGATGTGGCCACCCAAATGCCCCGCTCCGAGAGCGAACTGCGGTCCGAGATGGTCCGGCATCGCGATACTCCACCCCTGCTGCAGCATGACGTTCAACATCGAGGCCGTCGCCGCCAGATTCACATCGCCGTTGTACAGCGTGTGCGATACCGCGCAGCCGGTGCCCAGCGAATTGATGAAATGCTGATATGACAGCAACGGCCCGTCGGGATGGTGGCCGAAGGGGGTAAGAATCGTGGTAGTCGCCGCGATCGGCCCGCCGTGCGAGTCGGTCGACCGGAATTTGACCATTGTGGCGGTGGCGCCAGGGAAGAGGGGCACCGGCGGCATTGCCCGCACGTCGAGGACGTCGCCGGGTTGGTGCGCGCCCAGATCCGCCGGCGCGGCGTAGAACGGGTCGGGATCGGGCACCGGATACAGCGGTTCTGCGGTTGCCGTCGTCGCCAGCATCAGCGCGAGTGCAACACCCAATGCACCGAGGGCAGCGGCCAAACCGCCGCACCGGCTGCGGGGGATTCGAAGATGAAACGGACGAGTCACGACCTTGACCTCCACGGATTGTCGCGGCATTAGTGCCAAGCAAGGCTGAATCCAAATCCCATCGCCGGCAAATCTACAGCGACACACTCGAGGAAAGAGTCGAATACGCCGAAAATGACACTTCGGGGCGAGAACGCGTGGATCTCGGACACTGCCCGCTCATGGCTCGCCGAACCAGGTTCGACGGACGCGGCCCCAGCACAATGCGATGCCGTTCGATGTACGGGCCCAAGCCGAGCGGGCTCCACCTCCCAGGGGCATGGGTCCGCATACGCGCCGACACCGGGCCGCTGGTATCGCTGCGCGCACGCGCCACCGGCGATCAACTGGCATTCGTTCGGCAAGAAGCGAATCTGGGGCAATCATCTCTACTGCCGCATGCGGCGTTCAGGTCGACCGCTCGCGAGGTGGATGTCGTCGATCTCGACGAGGCCATACATAACGCGATGCTGCCCATAGGGTTGCCTGTAGGTGCGACGCCCCCGTGGGCGCCGCATGATCACCGGTGCAGCTCGGCAACGGATACGTCCACGCCCGGTCAGTTCTGTCCCGGCGGTGATCCCACCAGCGGCGAGTTGCTCGGTGAATCTCCAGCCGTAGGCCGTTCGCCGGTAGCGATCGTGGTAGATCGCATCGTTCAAATGTGAACTGCCGCTTCGCAACCGGTCGAATTCGCAGATGTGGACGCGGCCGGAGACGGTGTCGCCGCCGAATCAGAACGGCTTGACAGCCGTCAGATATCGCGTGCTGTCGAACATTTGCGCCAGCGGCTCCGCGACCGGTGCCACGGGACGGTTGTAGCGTTCGGCCAGTTCCCGCAGGCGCAGGGATGAGGTGGTCCACCCGCGGGCGGCGAGCAATTCAGCCGGATCGGTGCGTTCGTCGGTGTAGAACAGTGACGCGAGGTCGACCTTGCCGAACGGAGTGTCTTTCAAGTGTTCCGACTCCTGCTCGGCGATACGGGCGATATCGACTCCCTTGCCGACAGTCTCCACCGCCACCTTGCTACCGGGCACCGAAAGCTGACCGATCCGTGCGAACAAGGCATCCTGTGCGACGCCTGGCAGGTATGGCAGCAGCCCCTCCGCCGACCATGCGGTGGGCGAGGTCGGATCGAAGCCCGCCTCGACGAGCGCCGCAGGCCAGTCGCCTCGCAGATCGACGGCCACCTCACGCCGATCCGATCGCGGCACGGCGCCGGATTCGGTGAGCACCTGACGTTTGAACTCCAGCACTTTGGGCTGGTCGATCTCGAATACAACCGCGCCCGGCGGCCAATCCAGCCGGTAGGCCCTGGCATCCAGCCCGGCAGCCAGAATCACCGCCTGGGTCACCGCGTCCGCCGCCGGGGACAGGAAGAATTCGTCGAAGAACCTGCTTCGATATCCGATGAATCCAGAGGTGAACGGGATCTGCGCCCACAGCGTCGGATCGTTGATCAGTCGGTTCATGTCCGAATCGCCGGATGCCACCACGAACTGGGCGGCGTACTCGTCATGGACGAGGGCATCGGGCCGTTTCGTCTCGATAGCGCGTGCGGCCGCGACACCGAGTGCTGTCATGCCGACGCTGCTCACAATGTCCCAGGTATCGCCTTCGGTACGCATAATGCTGTCCCCTCGAAGTGTCCTGATTGCCATGGCTGACAAGTCGGAATCCGGGATAACGCTCGAGCGAGGAAGCGGAGCCCTCTTGTTCGGCGTGGCAAATATGCTGCTGTCGATGGGCAGAGCTGGTTACGAACTCGATCATACGACCGCGTCTTCGGGAACACGGCTACCGCGTGCTACGGGTGGTCGGCAGGGGCTCGAAGCTCGACCCATGAGGTGACCTCGTCGAGTGGCACCAGACCGGATCGAAACCGGATCACGGCTGTCATACAACCGCACAAGGTGTGATCGCGTCCATTCCGCGATAGCGAAATCAGCCGGTCGGATGCACCGCCAGGCTCATCCGTGCGATGCCGCGAGGCCTGTCGGTCAATGTGGTCGCGATAGCGCGGAACGTTGCCGAAGTGGTCGATTCCGGATCGGTGATCACCATCGGTATGCCCTGATCTCCCGTGGCGCATACGTCGGGATCGAACGGGATCTGGCCGAGTAGCGGACAATTCACACCGAGGATCGCGGTGAGCCGCTCGCCGACCAGCGCGCCGCCACCGGAGCCGAAGAGCGCCTGCCGAGAACCGTCGGGCCCATCGAACCAGGACATGTTCTCGACCACCCCGGCCACCCGCTGTTTCGTTTGGGCCGCGACGGCACCAGCCCGTTCCGCGATTCGGGCCGCTGTCTGCTGGGGTGTCGTGACGACGAGCAACTCTGCCGTCGGCAGCATCTGGGCCAGCGAGATCGCGATATCGCCGGTGCCAGGCGGCAGGTCGACCAGCAGGACGTCGAGATCACCCCAATAGACATCGACGAGGAACTGCCGCAACGCGCGGTGCAGCATCGGGCCGCGCCAGACAACCGGCTCGTTGCCCTCGACGAACATGCCGATCGAAATGACCTTGATGCCGTGCGCGGCGGGTGGCATCAATATTCGGTCCACCGCCGTGGGGCGCGCATCGACACCCATCATGGCGGGAATCGAATGGCCGTGGATATCGGCGTCGAGAATGCCGACGCGTAACCCATCTGCCGCCATGGCAGCGGCGAGATTCACAGTGACACTGGACTTTCCGACACCGCCTTTACCCGATACGACGCAGTAGACACGCGTGAGTGAACCGGGCTGCGCAAAGGGGATCACCGGCTCGTCATCACCGCGAATCCGCCGGCGCAGCGCGGTGCGCTGTTCGTCGGTCATGACGCCGAATTCGACTGTTACGGAACTGGTTCCAGGAATCTTTAGCACCGCCTCCCGGATATCTCGGACCATACGCTCGCGCAGCGGACAGGCCGCCACGGTGAGCAGAATTCCAACACTGACGTGATTCGCGGCGTCGATAGCGATCGATGCGACCATATCCAGTTCGGTGATCGGGCGGTGTATTTCCGGATCCTCGACGAGGCTCAACGCCTGCCGAATCCCCTCTTCCGTCAAAGGTTGCGTGGCAGTGATCGACATGGATGACCCGGCTTTCTCGAGAAGGTTAGATCAGGCGAAGCTGGCGCGCAGCATGTCCGCGCGTTCGACGACCTTGACGCGCTCGCGGCCCTCCGGCTCGCCGAGGGCGCGCTCATGGGCGTCGAGGCGATACCAGCCCTGCCAGGTGGTGAAGGGGATGCCCTTGCCCGTCAAGAAATCGATGACCGCCTCCGGTGCGGGATCCTTTGCGCCCGAGAGCCTCTCGCGGTCATCGAGCAGGCAGGCCACGGTCTCGTTGGCATCGCCCTTGGTATGGCCGATCAATCCGAGCGGACCGCGCTTGATCCAGCCGGTGACGTAAACACCAGGCATGAAACGCGCGGCGCCGTCTGCGCCTTCGTCGACCAGCACCCGGCCCGCCTCGTTCGGGACCACACCCGCGTGATCATCGAACGGCAGCTTCGCGATGCTCTGCGACAGATAGCCGACGGCGCGGTAGACCGCTTGGATGTCCCAGTCCTTGAACACGCCGGTGCCCTTGACATTGCCGGTGCCGTCGAGCTGGGTGCGCTCGGTGCGCAGGCCGACGACCTTGCCGTCCTCGCCGAGGATCTCGGCGGGCGATTCGAAGAAGTGCAGGAACAGCTTGTGCGGGCGGTTGCCGACATCGCGGATGGCCCACTGCTCCAGGGTGTTGGCGATCATGTCGACCTGCTTGGAGTGCCGACGCGCGGCCTCGGAACCCTCGTCGTAGTCGATGTCCTCGGGATCGACGATGACCTCGATGGTCGGGGAATGGTCGAGTTCGCGCAGCTCGAGCGGGGTGAACTTGGCCTGCGCGGGGCCGCGGCGACCGAAGACGTGCACCTCGATGGCCTTATTGGCCTTCAGGCCGTTGTAGACGTTCGGCGGAATCTCGGTCGGCAGCAGCTCATCACCGGTCTTGGCCAGCACCCGCGCCACATCGAGGGCGACATTGCCGACACCCAGGACCGCGACCTTCTCGGCCTCCAGCGGCCAGGTGCGCGGCACATCCGGATGCCCGTCGTACCAGGACACGAAGTCCGCCGCGCCGTAGCTGCCCTCCAGGTCGATGCCCTGGATCGGCAACGCCCGGTCGGCGTTGGCGCCGGTGGAGAAGATCACCGCGTCATAGAACGTGCGCAGATCATCGAGGGTGATGTCGGTGCCGTAGTCGATATTGCCGAGCAGGCGCACCTGCGGCTTGTCCAGCACCTTGTGCAGGGCGGTGATGATGCCTTTGATACGCGGATGGTCCGGCGCGACGCCATAGCGGATCAACCCGAACGGCGCGGGCATGCGCTCGTACAGGTCGATGCTCACCTCGGCATCGGACTTCATCAACGCGTCGGCGGCGTAGATACCGGCCGGGCCCGCGCCCACGATCGCCACGCGCAGTGGGTATTTCGGCACACTCATGGCTGATACGCCTCCACGAATGCCGTATCCGCCCCGACCGCACCCAATTTCGCCGCACTGCCCGGCGATCCGAGCGCGATATCGCGCCCCGGCAGCGGTTCGGTGAAAAATCGCTCGTTCTCGGCCACGAACTGCTGTTGCCCGGCAGGGATATCGTCATCGAGGTAGATGGCCTCGACCGGGCATACCGGTTCGCAGGCACCGCAATCCACACATTCGGTCGGATGGATATAGGCCATCCGACCACCGGTGTAGATGCAGTCGACCGGGCACTCCTCCACACAGGCCCGATCCATGACGTCCACGCAGGCGGCGCCGATTACGAAGGTCATGACGCCTCCTCAGCCGATGCGGCCGCGAGCTCGGTGTCTTCACCGAGTGCGGCCAGGATTTCGTAGCGGCGCCGCGCGAATTCGGGTTCGAATCGAGCGCCCGGCGCGCGGGGATTGTCGATCGGGATAATGCGCTGGATCCGGGCGGGACGAGTGGTCAGCAGGACGATCCGATCCGCGAGCAGCAAAGCCTCGTCGACGTCGTGGGTGACGAACAGGACAGTCGTCTTGTGACGCTGCCACACCGAGATCAGCAACCGCTGCATATCGGCGCGGGTCTGCGCATCCAACGCACCGAACGGTTCGTCCATGAGCAGTACGCGCGGTTGTGCGGCCAGGGTGCGGGCCAGCTGCACGCGCTGGCGCATACCACCGGACAGGGCGCCGGGCAGGTGGTCACCGAAGTCGTTGAGCCCCACCTGATTCAACAATTCCAATGCCTCCGGTCGACGCCGACCGCGCGGCACCCCACGCAGCCGCAACGCGAATTCGACATTCTTACGAGCGGTGCGCCATGGCAACAGCGCGTCTTCCTGAAAGACCATCGCGCATTGTGCGCCGGTACCCACTGCACCGCCATCCACTTCGGCGGTGCCACCGATCGGTGTCAGCAATCCGGCCATGGCACGCAGGATGGTTGATTTACCGCATCCCGACGGACCGAGCAGTACCACGATCTCGCCTGGGTCGACATCGAGATCCACTTCGGCAGCGAGGCTTTCGCCGTATGCTATGCGCAGCTGGCGCATCCGGACGGCCGCTCCCGCACTCATCGCACTGCCCTCGGCAACCAACGGTTGACCCGCCGACCGACCACTTCGACGAGCCAGGCCGTGGCCCAGCCCAGCACTCCGATCGACAGCATTCCGACCACGACCCCCGGATAGTCGAGCAGGCCGTAGGACTGCCAGGTGAAATAACCGATACCGAACTGTCCGGAGATCATTTCGGCACTGATCACGCAGATCCACGCGACGCCCATCGCCACCGAAAGCCCCGAGAAGATGCCGGGTAGCGCACCGGGCAAGGCGATCTGGAACAGGATCTCCCAACGTCGCGCGCCGAGCGTGCGAGCGGCTTCTTCCCACACCTTCGGCAGGGCGTGCATGGCATGGATGGTGCTGACCGCTACCGGGAAGAATGCCGCGAAGAAGGTGATGAAGACGATGCCCTGCTCCCCCGTCGGGAACAGCAGAATAGCCAAGGGCACCAACGCGATTGCCGGTATCGGCCGGAATACCTCCAGTATCGGTCGCACCAGCGCGCTGACCATGTATGAGCGACCGATCGCCATACCGACGAGCACACCGCCCACCGTCGCCAGCCCGAAGCCGATCAGAATTCGGCGGATGCTGGAGACGATATTGCTGTAGTAGGAATGGGTGCCCAGCTGAGTTCGGAACGAGTCCAGGACCTCCGCGGGCGTGGGGATCTTGTCGAAGCGCAGCCAGAACACCACCTGGTTCGCCGTGAGCAGATACCACAGCAAAACCAGCGCGCCCAGCGGTACCGCAGTGAGCAGTGCCGTGCGCAGTCGGCCAGGCAGCACTACCCGGACGGGCCGTCCGGTCGATCGGTGGGTGGTCGCCTCCGTTTCGGCAGACGTTGCCGGGATTGCGGCAACCGGTTCGGCGGATACCGTCATATCGAACCTCCTGATCTCGTGTCGGATGTCTAGCGGGCCAGCAGTGCTGCGGCGTAGTCGATTACGGCTGCGCCCGGATGGCCGCCCGCATAGGCCTGGGCGTCGGCCTTGACCGCGAACGGTTTCAGCCGCTCGTCGGGTGCGGCCGCGGGATCACTCACCCAGGTGGCGGTGGCCGCGAAGATCCGCATTCCGGACGCGGTATCCGGGACATAGCCGACCCGGGCCGAGCCGCCGTGCTGGGCGATCAGGCGAAGCAAGCAGGTCGGGGTCTTGGCCACCGAGGTGGTGTCGGCACCTTCGAACCACACCTCGGAAGCGGTCGCCGTATTGTCGACGGCGCCCCCACAGACCGAGTCGATACCGGTCAATCTGCTCGGGGCGCTGGTCGAGGCGCGCTGGGTCTCGTAGTCGGATCCATACAGCGCCCGAACGTATTTGTCGTTGACGAACTCGCCGAGATCCAGATCAGCCAGCGCACCGAGCCCCTTCAAGAAGGGCAGCAATTTGCCGAGCGCATCGACCTGCTGGGGCTTGATGGTCGGATCGAAACTCACCAGGCCATTGGGGCCGTTGTACAAGTACACGACTTCTGCCGGTATTCCGGTGATCTCGGCGACCCGCTTCGCGGCGGCCAGCGGATTCTGGTTCAGATAATCGGTGGTCTCGCGTTGCGCGGCGAGGAATGCCGCGACGATATCCGGGTTCGCCTCGTCGAATCGCTTATTCGCCACAACCGCATGGAAGGTCGGAATGTTGGCGCTACCACCGTCATAGAGCAATCTGGCCTTACCGTCGAAGACGAGCTTCTGCGGCCACGGCACGAACTGCGCCAGCGCCGACACCTGATCGCCCTGCAGTGCCGACGCCCCGACGGCCGGGTCCTGGCCGAGCAGTTTCACATCGTCCAGGGTGAGCCCGATCCCGGACAGGCCGGTGGCGAGCATGCCGTGTGCGGCGGAGCCGACGCTGGTCGAAACGACCTTGCCGCGTAGATCCGCCAGGGTCGCCGCAGGTGATTCCAACGGAACCACTACCTGATTCAGTGATCCGCGCAGGTTGTAGCCGGTGACCGCGATCAATTCGGACTTCACGTCGGCGTGATCGCGCGTCTTCGACCCGTTGACCAGGATCGGAGCATCGCCCATCGACCCGATATCGACCTGGCCCGCCAGCATCTGCGCGGTCAGCGGGGGCCCGGCGGCGAAGTCCTTCCATTCGACCTTGTACGTCACACCTTTCGACTTGCCGAGTTCGGCCAGCTTGGCCTCGAACGTGCCGCGATCACGCAACAGCGTGCCCGCGGTGACGGTATTGATGGTCTTGGATTGATAGCCGATATCGACAGTGATCGTTTTGCCGTCGCTGCCGGAGCCGCAGCCGGCGACGACGGTTGTCGCGGTCGCGGCGCCGAGCAACAGCGCGAGCCGGCCTCGAAAGGTCGTGCGTGGTGTCCTCATCGTGGTGTTCCTTCGCCCGCGATCAGCGCAGCAAGTAGGGGATGTTGACGGTCACGGCGCCGACCGGACAGCGGGCCGCGCACGGGCCGCAGTACCAGCACTCGTCGACGTGCATATACGCCTTGCCGGAATCCGGGTGGATCGCGAGCGAATCCAGTGGGCACATATCGACGCACAGGGTGCAGCCGTCGATGCATTTCTGTTCATCGACGGTGACCGGAACGTCGATTCGGGAGTTGACCAGAGCCATCAGATTTCCTTCCGAGAGTTGGCGATGCCGATGCGAGCGAAGGCGCGGACATCGGCGTCCGGGTCCTCCAGTGCGGATTGCAGGGCGGCGGTGACCTCGGGACGTTCGGCGATCCGTTCGGCGAGTGCACGCACAGCCGCTTTGCGGACATCGAGGTTGTCGTCGGCGACCGCCGAAATCAGGTGAGGTGCGGCGTAATCGGCGTCGACAACCGCCAGTGCGTTCGCCGCGCCCTGGCGGACCTGCCAGGCCGGATCGGTGATCGCGGTCGCGGCGACCGCTGCCGCCTCCGCACTGCATCCGGTTTCGGCCAGCCCGGACAGCGCGGCGGCCCGCACGAGCGCATCGTCGTCAGTAGCCAGTCCGACGAGCGTCGCCGATCCTCGTGGATCGCCCACCGCGGCAACGCCTTTGGCGACCGCGATGCGCACGAGCGGATCGGGGTCGGCGGCCGCTGCGTCGAGTTCGGCCAGTGCATCCACCGAGGTGAGCCCGCTGACCACCGTACGGCGCACCTCGGCATTCGGGTCGGCGAGCAAGCCGAACAGTTCGGCGGCGTCGACCCGACGGTGTCGCCACAGTGCGCCGATCGCCGCGGAGCGTACGGCGGGTTCGGCCGCCGATACGCAGCTTCGCAGTGTCGCATCGAATTCCACGCCGGGAACCAGCACCTCGAGCAGTTCGGTGAGCAGACCGATGGCGGCGTGGCGCACGGTGACATCGACATCGGCCAGACCCCCCGCGATCATCGGCGTGGCCGCCGCCCACTCCTCGGTGGTCTCGCTGAGCACCGACAGTGCCGTGCGGCGGACCTCTGGATCCGGGTCGACCAGAAATGGTCGAAGTTGGGTAAGCTCGGGACACGCATCGGCCAGATCCATCAACTGGAGCAAGCGGGCACTCATCGGGCACCCCATGCGCCGACCAACTCCGGTGCCGCCGCATCGGGCACGCCGTCGGGCCGGACGAATCCGGGCACCGGCACGATGTAGGGGGCGACCGGCCGCGTGGTGAACTCCATCGCCCCTGATTCACCGCGGAACAGGTTGAGGTGACAGAACCATTCGGCATCGTCGCGCTCCGGCCGATCGGAGCGCTGATGGTAGAGCCCCCAGCGGCTCTCGGTACGCCGCAGTGACGCACGCGCGGCCATCTCGGCGCAATCCCGGATGAATGTCACCTCCGCACAACGCATCAGCTCATGCGGGGTGTGCGCGCCCATCCGCTCGATATCGGTGTGCATCCGCTCGAATGCCTCCAGCCCGAGCGTCAGATAGCGCTGCGTTTTCGGTGGCTGCAGATAGTCGTTCACGAAGCGGCGCAGTTTGTATTCCACCTGCTGCTGCGGCGGACCGTCCGGGTTGGTCAGCGGCCGATAGATCAATGCGTGCGCGGCAGAGATCTGGTCCTCGGGCAGTTCGGGATGTGCCGCGCCGCTGGCATAGTCACTCGCACTGCCACCGGCGATATCGCCGTAGACGAACGCGCCGATCATGTAGTTGTGCGGGACCAGCGCCATATCGCCTGCCGCGTACAGTCCGGGCACGGTGGTCGCGGCATATTCGTCGACCCAGACCCCGGATGCGGAATGCCCACTGCACAAGCCGATTTCGGAGATGTGCATTTCGATATCCCGCGTCCGATAGTCGGTTCCGCGTCCGGTGTGGAAGGTGCCGCGGGTCGGCCGCTCGGTGGTGTGCAGGATCCCCTCGATCTGCTCGATCGTCGCATCCGGCAGATGGCTGAGTTTCAAATAGATCGGCCCTCGAGCGCTGTCGAGTTCGCGCTTGACCTCCGCCATCATCTGCCCGGACCAGTAGTCGCAGTCGACGAACCGGTTGCCATCGGCGTTGACCTGGTAGCCGCCGAACGGATTGGCGACATAGGCGCAGGCCGGACCGTTGTAATCCTTGATCAGCGGGTTGATCTGGAAACATTCGATACCCGACAGTTCCGCGCCCGCGTGGTAGGCCATCGCATAGCCGTCACCGGCGTTCGTGGGATTCTCGTAGGTACCGTACAGATAACCGCTGGCGGGCAGACCGAGCCGGCCGCACGCCCCGGTGGCCAGGATGACCGCGCCGGCCGAGATCGTGACGAATTCACCGGTGCGCGTATCGAATCCGACCGCGCCGACCGCCCGTCCACCGACGGTCAACACCCGCACCGGCATGACCCGGTTGTTGATCGTCACTTTCGCTCGGACATCGCGGGCGCGCAGTGTGCGATAGAGCACCTTCTTCACATCGCGCCCCTCCGGCATCGGCAGCACATAACTGCCGGACCGGTGCACCTTGCGCACCGCGTATTCGCCGTGCTCATCCTTCTCGAACTTGACCCCGTAGCTCTCCAGCCGCCGCACCATGTCGAAGCCGCGCGTCGCGGTCTGATAGACGGTGCGCTGGTTGACAATTCCGTCATTGGCCACCGTGATATCGGCGACGTAATCCTCGGGGCTCGCCTTGCCGGGAACGACGGCGTTGTTCACCCCGTCCATTCCCATGGCGAGCGCACCGGAATGCCGCACATGCGCTTTCTCCAGCAACAGGACATTCGCGCCGTGCTCGGCCGCGGTGAGTGCGGCCATCGTTCCCGCGGTGCCGCCGCCGACGACGAGTACATCGCAGCTCAGCTCCCTGCGCTGCGCAACCGGTGGGATATCCATTGGCATCGGAGATCAGCCCCTTTCGTTCGGTTCGGCCACACCGCGATTCGGTGTGACCGGAATGCGATGCAGTCGGCCCGACAGCGAGAACCGGTCCCCGCGATAGCGGACGTACTCCAGATCGATGGGCCGACCGGAGTCGGTGTAGGTGAGCCGTTCCAGGAACAGCAGCGGCGAACCCGCGCGGACCTCCAGGAGACCGGCGACCGTCGGATCCGCGGCTACCGCCTCGATCGAAACCGCCGCCGAACCCAGCGGTAGGCCGAGTTCGGCCTCCACCAGACCGAATACATCGGAGCCGGTCAGATCCATCGTCAGCAGCGGCGCGCCGATATCGGCGGTGAGGTAGCTGGCGTCCAACGACAGCGGTGTGCCGTCGAGGTAGCGGATCCGCTCCAGCGCGACCACCGGTGTCGCCGGTTCGAGCTCGAGCCGCTCGGCCACGATGGGTGTCGCAGGGACGACCTCCGCCAGCAGCACCCGGTTGACGACCCGATCCGTGCCGGTCTCGAAGGTCTCGGCAAGACCACGCAGCCGGTCCAGCCCCTGCACCGCCTTATCGGATACGACGAAGGTGCCCGCCCCGGGAACCCGGTCGACCAGACCCTCATCGCGCAGCAATGCCAGCGCATCACGCACAATATTGCGGCTGGTATCGAAGTCGGCGGCCAATTGCGCCTCCGACGGCAGTGGCCGATTGCCGTAGATACCACTGCGGATACGTGCCCGCAGGATGTCCCGGATCCGGCGAGCCGGCGCCGAGCGCCTACCGGTGCTCGGATCCGGGGCGCCCGCCCTTGCCGGATTTCCCGAATGCGTTCTGCCTGTCATGCGGCAAATGCTGCGAACCGTTCGTTACGTGCGACGTTTCCCGCAATTACCGAATGGTTACGCCAGTTATCGGCACCGGCGCAGGGCCGCTACCTGGGCAAATTCCTGCGACGGCCGGAGTATCACCAGTTGGATGCGCGATGGGCTTCCAGCTCCGCCGCATATTTCACCAAAATCTCGGCGGGGCCCGACGGTGGCAGTTGATGCCGCCAGATGGCCCGAAACTTTCTGGTCAAGGCCACCGGGGTCGACAAGCGCACCTCGATGAGGGCGCCCGCCGCCAGGGCCGATGCGGCGATCAGCTTGCTCACCACCGCGGGCGCCACACCGCTGCATGCGGCCGAGATGATCGCCACCGCGGAACCGAGTTCGGCGGCGGGCAGCGCCGGCTGGCATTCGGCGCTCAGGATTTCCCAGACGGCTTCCCTGGTGCCCGATCCCGATTCACGCCACAGCAGGGCAGTTGTCGCAAGCTCCCGTAGGGCGACCGGTTTGCGACGGGTCGCCCACGCATGCGTCGGCCCGACGACCACCACCAATTCATCCGCGCCGAGCACCCGGCTGCCGAGGTCACGCGGTTGATGCGGACCCTCGACGAACCCCAGATCGGCCTCGGCGCTACGGACCATAGCCTCCACCTGCCGGGTGTTGTCCACCGCAAGGGAAACGGCCACATCCGGGCAGATAGCTCGTAAGGCGTCGAGCCACTGCGGCATCCGATGGTCGGCGATGGTTTTCGAGGCGGCGACTCGCAGCCGGGACACGTCAGCGGCATGTAATGCGGTCACACCATCCACGAATGAACGTGCGGCCTCGAGCACCGGCAGCGCGTGGCCGACCACGACCCGCCCCGCGTCGGTCAGTTCCGAGCCGGTCGGCCCGCGCTCCAGCAGACACAATCGCAGCCTGCGCTCGAGCGCACTGATCCGCATACTCGCGGCGGGTTGGGTAATGCCGTGCCGACGTGCGGCCGCGCCGAGGCTGCCGAGCTCCGCGACGGAAACCAGCAAATCGAGTACGTCCAGATCGGGCGTTCCGGGCGGCAGGGTCATGAGGTCCGATTATGGGTGGGCGCGCCGCATGCGGCACCCGGAGCGATTCGCAGCCGCCAGCGCATCCGGCCGCCCATCAGCGCTGCTGATGAGCTCCACCCGCCCCGACGGCTACCGGCGAAGCAGCCCGCTCACGATCGTGAAGGCGTGACGTCGCTACGCCGAAATCTTCCCGGGATCCTGCTCGCGGCCGTTGTCGCCACTGCGGCGACCATCCTCGGCAACGCACTGCCGATGGTGGGCGCACCTGTCGTCGCGCTACTCGCTGGCGCGGCGATCGGCGTGCTGGCGCGCCGATCGGTCGAGGAAGCAGGGATATTCGCGCCCGGCCTGGCACTCACCCGCAAACGCCTGCTCGGCGCCGCAATCGTGTTGCTCGGCCTCGGGCTGCCCTTCGGCTCGGTACTGACAGTTGGACGGCAGACAGCGGTGGTGCTGATCGGAACCATCGTCGTCGGCGCGGTGGCCGCGGTCATCATCGGCAGAATGCTTGCGCTGGAACAGGAATCGGCGATCCTGGTCGCGGTCGGGACGATGATCTGTGGTGCCTCCGCCATCGCCGCCGCCACTGCGGTTATCAAGCCGGATAAGGACCGGGTCGCCTACGCCCTCGGCACGATCTTCGTGTTCAATATCGTTGCCGTACTGCTGTATCCACCACTGGGGCACGTGCTCGGTCTATCCCAGGAGGCATTCGGACTCTGGGCCGGTACCGCCATCAACGACACCTCCTCGGTGCTCGCGGCGGGCGTGATATTCGGCCCTGCGGCAGCGCATTTCGCGGTGATCGTCAAACTCGTCCGCAGCCTGATGATCGTTCCGATGTGTCTCGGCCTACAGCTGGCTCGCCGAAAAGCAGGTGAAACTACGAAAACCCCACTGTGGCGGACCTTCCCACTGTTCGTCGTCCTCTTCCTGATCGCATCGCTGATCGCCGGGCTCGGTGCGGTGCCCGCATCCTGGTCGGCCCCGCTCGGACACCTCAGCGCGTGGCTCATCGCCGCCGTACTCGCCGCCATCGGGACTGCCCTTACCTGGCAACATGTCCGCATCGCCGGACCGCGCCCGCTCCTTTTCGGCGGAGCAATCGCCCTCATCCTGGCCGTGACCAGCCTGGCACTTCAGACCGCTACCGGCTGGCGCTGATATTCGCCGCATTTTTGCTCTGTTCTCGTCACGAGGATCACTCTCGATGCCATTGCAGAAGATTTTGCTCCGCATTTCCTAGGGGCGCGGAAATGTAATGCGAGAGGTCATCAGGGCTCCGCCGAGCAGGGTGGATAGCGATAGCATGCGGTGATGGAGTGCGACTGCAACTCGGTTGCGCTCCCGGCATGGCAGTATGCCTGGGTGCTCCGGGTAACGGGACATGGGCTCGGCTGTGGAACCGGGCCGATCCTTGCGGCGATGGCTCGATCCAGGTCTGCGCCCAGATCGGCGCTCCCGGGCTGCTCGCCACCGTGCACCAGGTGACGCTGGCAGTCATGGGCGACAGCGATCTCGTCTCGTTCTTCGACGAACTGGCTGGCAACTTCACCGGCTGGGACGGTGTCCGTGATCGCTGTGGCTCGCCCTCGACGGGGTGATCGCGATCGGCGGAACAGGTAGAACATCCCGCCGAGAGCGTCTGCTCGTAGGACAGTAACTCCGCCACGTCCCTGCGGAAGAATTCCTTCCGCGATTGCTGCGATGATCGAGCAATGTTGGAGACCTCGGCGCGGTTGTTGCGGTTGTTGTCGTTGCTACAGATGCATCGGGATTGGACTGGGCCTGCGTTGGCTGAGCGGCTCGGGGTTTCGACGCGGACTATTCGTACGGATGTCGAGCGGCTGCGGCGGCTCGGGTATCCGGTGGATGCGACGCCGGGGGTTGCGGGCGGGTATCGGTTGGGGGCCGGGTCTTCGCTGCCGCCATTGCTTTTGGACGACGAGGAGGCCGTAGCAGTGGCGGTCGGGTTGGCGACGGCGGCGAATGGGGCGGTGACCGGGATCGAGGAGACTTCGGTGCGGGCGTTGGCGAAGCTGGAGCAGGTGCTGCCGTCGCGGCTGCGGCATCGGGTTCGGGCGCTGACCGCCGCGACCGTGCATGTGCCGCATCCGGGTCAGTCGAATGTGGACGCGGGCGTGCTCACCACTGTCGCCGCGGCGATCCGGGCCAGCGAGCGGCTGCGGTTCGATTACGAAACCCATTCGGACACAGTTGAACAACGACCGCCATCGCGGCGTGAGGTGGAGCCGCATCGGCTCGCGCATTGGAACGGCCGCTGGTATCTGGTGGCGTGGGATGTCGGTCGCGCCGACTGGCGCACCTTCCGAGTCGACCGAATAACGCCGCGGACACCGAACGGTGCACGATTCACCCCGCGCAGCGTTCCCGAAACCGAAGTGGCCGAACGGATACAGCGCGGTGTCGGCGCGGCGACGTGGCGCTACCGCGCCAAGGTGCGGGTGGCGGCCCCGGCTACCACTGTGCGTACGCGGCTACCGGCAGCCGTGACAGTCGAACCCGATGGCCCGAATCACTGTGTGATCCAGGTCGGTTCGGATACGCCACATACGTTGACGTTGTATCTCGGACTACTCGATGTCGACTTCGAAGTCCTGGACGCACCCGAACTCGCCTCGCACCTGCGCTCAACGGCCGAGCGGTTTCGCAAAGCTGCGGGTGGAAATTGAAATGCGATGCGTCCTGAATTTCGGTGAGCGGCAACCCCGGTCGGACGAATTCTCCGGAATGCCCGGCCGGGAGTACCCGCTCGAGGCTTAATCAAACAGCTCGATTTACCTCATTACTGATTGGCGCCGGCGATGCCGCCGATGATTCCGCCGATGACACATCCGGGCAGAAATCCGACGATAAAGAACAGCAGTCCTATCAGTGCGCCGACAGCGCATCCGATCAACACACCCGCGACCGTGGTGCCCGCATCACCGATGAACTGCAGCGGGGCCGATTGCGGTGCCGGAGCGTTGACCGGTGTCAGCGTCAATGTCGTTGCCGCGGCATCGACTTCGGGCGTGACATGCACCTGCTGGCCCGCCGCCGTCTGCAGTGTGGTCGGCACGCTGGCGACCATGACCCCGTCCGGTGCGAGCACCGTGATGCCGGCATCGGGCGTCAGGACGAACTTACCCGAGGCCAGTGTGATGGTCGCGTCGGAGCGGTCGGTCGCGACCGCCGCGGTGTATTGGACGCCGTGATCCACGCCGCTGAGCACAGTTTCCGACGATACTTCAGGCGAGCCGTAGGCGGTGGCCGCGGTGATGCCTGTCGCGGCAACGGTCAAAACCGTTGTCGCCACCAACTTTTTGATCTTCATTTTGATTTCCAATCATCCAGCCGATTCGATCGATGTTTCCGAGAAACGGACATCGGACATCAATCATCATGCGCCCTCGGCACACTCGGCGTCGCGGGAATCATGAAATCGAAATACGTTGCAAGATCAAAAAATTGGAATACCCGAGGAACTGGGGTATTGCATTACCGGCTATTCAAGTTCACCCTCGGTCTCCAGGTAGATCTGCCGCAATCGGTCCAGTGTTGCCTGCTCCGGATGCTCCCACAACTCCCGTTGCGCCGCCTCCAGCAGACGCTCGGCAATGCCGTGCAGCGCCCATGGGTTGGACTGCTCCATGAACTTGCGGTTCTCGTCATCGAAAACGTAACTCTCCGCGAGCTTTTCGTACATCCAGTCGGCCACCACATTGGTGGTGGCGTCGTAGCCGAACAGATAGTCGACGGTGGCCGCCATTTCGAAGGCGCCCTTATAGCCGTGGCGGCGCATCGCCTCGAGCCAGCGCGGATTCACCACTCGGGCACGGAAGACGCGCGAGGTCTCCTCCGAGAGCGTGCGGGTGCGCACGGCATCGGGGCGGGTGCTGTCGCCGATGTAGGCCTGCGGATTCTTACCGGTCAGCGCGCGCACGGTGGCGACCATGCCGCCGTGATACTGGAAGTAGTCGTCGGAGTCGGCGATATCGTGTTCGCGGGTGTCGGTGTTCTTGGCGGCCACCGTGATCCGTCGGTATGCGGTGCGCATATCGTCGGCGGCGGGTGCGCCGTCGAGGTCGCGGCCGTAGGCGAACCCGCCCCACGCGGTGTAGACCTGTGCGAGGTCGTCGTCGGTGCGCCAGCTCTTGGAGTCGATCAGTTGCAGCAGGCCCGCGCCGTAGGTGCCGGGTTTGGAGCCGAAGATGCGGGTGGTGGCGCGGCGCTTGTCGCCGTGTTGGGCGAGATCGTTCTGGGCGTGGGCGCGAACATAATTCGACTCGGCGGGCTCGTCGAGGTCGGCGACCAGTCGGACCGCGTCGTCGAGCAGTGCGAGCACATGTGGGAACGCATCGCGGAAGAAGCCGCTGATGCGGACCGTGACGTCGACGCGCGGACGGCCCAGTTCCGCCAGCGATATCACCTCGAGGGTGGTGACGCGGCGGCTCGCCTCATCCCAGACTGGGCGGACACCCAGCAGCGCAAGGACTTCCGCGATGTCGTCGCCGGAGGTGCGCATAGCGGAGGTGCCCCACACCGACAGCCCGACCGAGCGCGGATATTCTCCGTGATCGGCCTTGTACCGATCGAGCAGGGAATCCGCCATGGCCGACCCGGTCTCCCAGGCCAGTCGTGATGGGACGGCCTTCGGATCGACCGAGTAGAAATTCCGACCGGTCGGCAGCACATTGATCAGGCCACGCAATGGTGATCCGCTCGGCCCGGCGGGAATGAAGCCGCCATTGAGCGCGTGCAGGATTCGGTCGATCTCGATACCGGTCTGACGCAGGCGGGGCACGACTTCGGTCGCGGCGAAGCGCAGCACGGCGCGCACCGCGGCGAACGTCGGGTCGGTCGCGGGCGCGGTCGATGAGTCGACAATTCCGTCGACGGCGTCTACGGACCAGTCGGCAGCTTGCAGTGCGGAGAGCAGCTCACGCGCTTGGGTCTCCACCGCATCGACCCGCTCGCGCACCTCGGTGCCGGATTCGTTCAGCCCCAAGGCTTCCCGCAGACCCGGCACATTCCGCTCGCCACCCCACAGCTGACGCGCGCGCAGCATGGCAAGGACCAGGTCGAGTTCGGTCTCCCCCGCCGGCGCCTGCCCGAGGATGTGCAGACCGTCGCGGATCTGCACATCCTTGATCTCGCACAGCCAGCCGTCGACGTGCAGCAGCATATCGTCGAAGACATCCTCGTCCGGGCGTTCGGCCAGGCCCAGGTCGTGGTCCATCTTCGCCGCACGCATGAGCGTCCAGATCTGCTGGCGGATGGCGGGGAGTTTGGCCGGGTCCAGGGTGGAGATGTTGGCGTGTTCGTCGAGCAGCTGCTCCAAACGCGAGATATCGCCGTAGCTTTCGGCACGGGCCATGGGCGGGATGAGATGGTCGACCAGGGTGGCATGCGCGCGGCGCTTGGCCTGGGTGCCCTCGCCCGGATCGTTGACCAGGAACGGGTAGATCAGTGGCAGCTCACCGAGGGCAGCGTCGGTGCCGCAGGAGGCGGACATGCCGAGGGTTTTGCCGGGCAGCCATTCCAGGTTGCCGTGCTTGCCGAGGTGCACCATGGCGTCGGCGGCGAATCCCTCGGGCGCGGCGATCCATCGGTAGGCGGCGAGGTAGTGGTGACTTGGCGGCAGATCCGGGTCGTGGTAAATGGCGACCGGGTTCTCGCCGAAGCCGCGCGGTGGCTGCACCATCAGCACGATATTGCCGAAACGCAATGCGGCGATGACGATTTCGCCCTTAGGATCGGCGGAGCGGTCCACGTAGAGTTCGCCGGGAGGCGGTCCCCACGCCTCGATGACCGCTTCGCGTAGATCCTCGGGGAGGGTGTCGAACCAGCTGCTGTACTGGTCGGCGCTGATGCGGATCGGGTTGCCTTCGAGCTGTTCGGCGGTGAGCCAATCCGGATCCTGACCGCCCGCGGCGATCAGCGCGTGGATCAGCGCGTCTCCGTCGCGCTCCGCGAGGCCCGGGACCTCGCTCTCGTCGCCGAGGTCGTAACCGGCCGCGCGCATCTCGGTGAGGAGCCGGATCGCGCTGGCGGGAGTGTCCAGTCCGACGGCGTTGCCGATGCGCGCATGCTTGGTCGGGTAGGCCGACATCATGATGGCGATGCGGCGCCGTTCGGCCGGGATGTGGCGTAGCCGCGCGTGCCGGACCGCGATACCGGCGACCCGGGCCGCGCGCTCGGGATCGGGCATGTAGGTGGACAGTCCGTCGGCGTCGAACTCCTTGAACGAGAACGGAACCGTGATGATGCGGCCGTCGAATTCCGGGACGGCCACCTGGGTGGCAACGTCCAGCGGGGAGAGTCCATCGTCATTGGCCTCCCATTGGGCGCGGCCGCTGGTGAGGCACAGGCCCTGCAGGATCGGCACATCCAGTTCGGCGAGGGCCGCGACATCCCAGGCCTCGTCGTCGCCACCGGCCGATGCGTTGGCGGGCTTGGTGCCGCCTGCCGCGAGCACGGTCACCACCAGTGCGTCTGCGGTGCGCAAGGTGTCCAGGAGTTCCGGTTCGGCGGTGCGCAGAGATGCGCAGTACAGCGGCAAAGCTTTCGCGCCCGCGTTTTCGATTGCCGTGCAGAGCGCATCGATGTAGGCGGTGTTTCCCGCGAGATGCTGTGCGCGGTAATAGATTACGGCCACAGTCGGGGGATGTTCGGCCGTTGCGCTCGGCGTGCGCTGTAACTCGCCCCAACTCGGCAGTTGCACCGGCGGTTCGAAGCCGTGGCCGGTGAGCAACACCGTATCCGAAAGGAAGTTGTGCAGCTGACGTAGATTTTCCGCACCACCGGCAGCGAGGTAGTTGTGGGCGTCGGCGGCCACACCGCCGGGCACCGTCGAGCATTCCATCAGCTCGGCGTCGGGTGCGATCTCACCGCCGAGCGCCACCATCGGCACCCCGCTGGCGCGCACGGCGGCGAGTCCATCTTCCCAGGCGCGCTTGCCGCCGAGGATCCGCACGATCACCAGATCGACGCCGTCGAGCAGCGCGGGCAGGTCCTCGACCAACAGCCGAGCCGGATTCCCCCACCGATATTCCGCACCGCTCGCACGCGCGCTCAATAGATCGGTATCGGACGTCGACAGCAGCAAAATCACAGGTGGCAGCCTTCCTCGGGTGACGCGCCCATCGGTTACAGTGCTCGCCGGAGAGGGTCTGGCTTTCGACAGTGGCGCGACCGCACCGGAGTTCCACCGGTTTCCTCATCGCCCGCCGAGCAACCCAGATGCTAGCCCGCCGCTTCGCGCCGCTCGTCGACGGTCATCTACTCTGCGCTCAGGTCAGGTCGGCGTTTCCGTCGATCACCTTCAGGTGGTAGTGGAATTTGTCGACCCGCCAGCCCGCGGCGGTGCGGTCGGCGCCGATGCTGTAGCTGCCGACGAAGGTACGCGTCTTGCCTTGGGACGCATCATTTTTCACGTGCACCGCGATGGCGTCGGCGTGGACTTCAGCGTGGTCGCCCTGCAGGTCGACCAGGTAGTTGCCCGCCTGGTGATGAAGACCGTCGAGGTCGGCCAGGCCCGTGCGCCAATCGCCGACGATGTCGGCCGCGGGTCGCACCGCCACCTCGCCACCGAAGCCACCATCGAAGTCGACCTTCGGCGTAAACACCTCCGCGAGCAGGTCATCCCAGCGCTTCTGATCGGTGTAGACGAACATCCTGGTGACGACGTCGATGATCGCGAGTCGGTCGGCAACGGAGGAGATTTCACTCATGCGGCCAACCTTAATGGCGGGCAGGGGTGGACGCCGACTGGTCAGTCGCTATCGAGCGTCGTAGTCGTCGCTGATTGCGTGGCCGCGGGGTCGTAGGCTGGACGGGTCATGAAGCGTGCGAATCCTGATTCCTGCCCTGGTGTGCTGCGGCTGCATCAGGCGGCCGACGGGCCGTTGGCTCGGATTCGGCTGCCCGGTGGGCGGCTGGAGCCGGGGCAGTTGCAGGTTTTGGCCGAGGCAGCCGTCGAGCTCGGCGATGGGAATATCGAGCTGACCTCACGGGGCAATGTGCAGGTGCGGCAGGTGCGTGATGCGGCCGTGCTGAGTGAGCGGTTGGCGAGTGCCGGGCTGTTGCCGAGCGATACGCATGAGCGGGTGCGCAATATTGTCGCGTCACCACTGTCGGGGCGGATCGGGGGCTGGGCGGATGTACATGCGCTCGTTCCGGCGCTCGACACGGGTTTGCGCGCCGCACTGCGGTTGGCCGAACTGCCCGGCCGCGTACTGTTCACCCTCGACGACGGTCGCGGCGACATCAGCGGCCTCGGTGGCGACATCGGCGTACATGCCACCGCCGCCGACGAATTCGCGCTCGTGCTGGCCGGTAGTGATTCCGGAATCCGAGTATCCACGGCCGACGCGGTCCAGGTAATGCTGGCCGCAGCGCACGCCTTCCTCGAGCTCGGCTCGGGTCAATGGCGGCTGCACGAAGTCGACGACGGTGTGCGGCGGATGATCGAAATCCTCGGCCTGCCCCCCGGACCCGACCGCCTGGAATTCGGGGTCTCCCATGACATTCCGATCGGCTGGCTCGACCAGGACAATGGTCTGGTCAGCCTCGGCGCGGCCGTTCGCCTCGGCTCTCTGCCCGCCCGCATCGCCGAATTCATTGCCGCCGTCGAACGCCCCATCTTCATCACCCCCTGGCGCGGCCTGGTGATCACCGATCTGGCGGAATGGCCCGCCGAACAGGTCGTTCGCGTACTGGCCCCCATGGGCCTGATCTTCGACGCCAATTCCCCCTGGCTCCAGGTCAGCGCCTGCGCAGGCCAACCCGGCTGCGCAAAAGCGCTCACCGACGTCCGCGCGGACGCCACCGCCGCCGTCGAATCCGGTCGCGTACTGCTCCCCACAAACCAGCCCGGCGCAGAGAGCAATTCCAGCGACGTGGCAGATCTCGGCGCGACCATCGAAGTCCACAGCGCCGACGACGTCACGGTCGCAGGCCGCCAACACTGGTCCGGCTGCGACCGCCGCTGCGGCCGCCCCCGCGGCCCGGTCACCGATATCGTCGCTACCGAAAACGGTTACCGCATCGGCTGACATTCGCCCAGCAAACAACCAACCAGGCACCACATAATCTGGTTCTTCGGCACGGCCCGTGGCACGGTGAGGTCAGCTGATGGCCTGTGGTAAGGAGGGTTCCGGTGGCGCTGGGTGATGCGGAGATCGACGCTATGTCGGCGCAGGAGCGGCGGGAGTTGATTCGACGGTTGCAGTTGCCGCCGGAGCGGGTATTGCCTCGGCCGGAGATTGTGCGGCTTCATCGACGGGTGCGGTTGACGCTGATGGTGGGTGGGTCCATAGCGTTGATTCCGTGGATCGGGTATCTCGCGGTGTCGCTGCCGCCCGATTATCAGGCCCGCAATTGGACCCTGACCTGGGTCGGGTTCGACATCCTGCTGGTCATCATGATGGCGACGACCGCCTACCTGGGCTGGCAGCGCAAGCAACTGCTCATACTGCCCGCATTCGGCACCGGTCTGTTGCTTCTCGTGGATGCCTGGTTCGACATCACGACCGCCAACCCTCGCGACGTCTGGTTCTCCGTCGCAATCGCCTGCTTCGGCGAAATCCCCCTCGCCGTGCTACAGATCAGCGGCGCACTGCTGTTGTTCAAATTCGTCGCCGAAGTCCATCCGTTGGCCGAACCGGGCGTCAGCGGTTGGCGCACCAAACTCCCGTTCTGACAGCGATGCTCGCGCGTTACGAAGCAACTGCGGTCGGCGCACTCCGCGGGTCCTCGTGTATCTCCAACGTGCAGCACTTCACTCCACCACCGGCCTTCAACAACTCCGACAGATCGACGCCAACCGGGTTGTACCCCTGCACACGCAACTCCGAAGCCAGGTTGTCGGCACGACTGCTGATGAAGACATTCAGCCCGTCGGAGACACCGTTGAGCCCCAGAACCACGGCGTCGGCATCGGTTGCGAGGATGGCGTCCGGGTAGAGCTCGGCCAGTATCGCCTGACTGGCAGCAGTGAAGGCGGGCGCGAAGTACGCGACATTCGTGTCATCGAGGACCATCAGCGCTGTATCCAGATGATAGAAGCGCGGATCGATCAGTTCGAGCGAAACCACCGGCAGATCGAAGTACCGCTCGACCTCACGGTGCGCGGCAATCGAACTCCGGAATCCGGTCGCGGCCAGCATGCGCTCACCGACCAGCAGGAAGTCACCTTCGCCCTCATTGATTTCCTGCGCCCCGACCAACTCCACTAGCCCCTGCTGCGCGAACCAGCGGTGATACGCCGGACCTTCCGCAGCCCGCTCGGCATGCGTAAACCGCGCCGACATCGCCCGATCACCCACGATCAGCCCGCTATTCGCGGCGAAAACCATATCGGGCAGACCGGGCTCGCCTGGCACCACGTCGATGCGATGGCCGTAGTGCTCGAACGTCGCGCGCAATGTCTCCCACTGCGACAGCGCCAGCACGCGGTCGACGGGTTCCTGCGGATTCATCCACGGATTGATCGAGTAGCAGACATCGAAATGATCCGGGCGGCACATCACGAACTGACGTGGCTGTCCCTGTCGAGCGACCTGCGAGCAGTCGCTAGCGGAGGGCCGCCGCACGGGCTCGAAACGGAGGGTGGCTACAGAGGTCAACGTGTCTCCCGGAGGTAGGCGCGGGTTATTCCGCTGACACGAAGGTAATTCGCCTAGTATTGCGCCAGAAACAATGATTCATTGCGCATGATCGGTGGAATTCGGCGAATCATTGCGTCGATCGGAAGTGGGTGTGGCGTGGATGACATCGACCGGCAGATTTTGGCGCACCTGCTCAAATCGGCGCGCGCCTCGTTCCAGGAGATCGGCGCGAAGGTCGGATTGTCCGCGCCCGCAGTGAAGCGCCGCGTCGACAAGATGGTCGCCAGCCGCCAGATCACCGGCTTCACCGCGCTGGTCAACCCCGCCGCCCTCGGTTGGACCACCGAGGCCTACGTCGAGGTCTACTACCGCGACAACATCACCCCCGCCGAACTCCGCCGCAGCCTCGAACCGATCCCTCAGGTAGTCGGCGTCTGGACCATCGCGGGCGAAGCCGACGCCCTGGTCCACGTCATGGCAACGGACATGGCCGAAATCGAATCCACCGTAGAACGCATCCGCGAAAACACCCGAGTCGGCCGCACCCGCAGCTCCATAGTCATGTCCCGAATCCTCGAACGCCCGCGCACCTGATCCGCCGGGAATGCATTCATGCAGGGACTCTCGACGTTTGCCGTCACCGTCGCATTCTCGACCCGCGCCGAGTCGAGGGAAGGAGTGCTCATATGGTGGGGGGCATGTCCGATGTTTACGTCACTGATGGGGCCGAGATTTATCGGCGGTCGTTTGCGATGATTCGGGCGGAGACGGATCTGAGTGGGTTTCCGCAGGATGTGGCGCAGGTTGTGGTGCGGATGATCCATGGGTGCGGGCAGGTGGATCTGGCGGGGGACGTGGCGTTTTCGCCCGGCGTGGTGGCGGCTGCGCGGGGGGCGCTGCGGGCGGGGGCTCCTATTCTTTGTGATGCGCAGATGGTCGCGTCCGGTGTGACGCGCAAGCGGTTGCCTGCCGACAATGACGTGATCTGCACTCTCGCCGACCCACGGGTACCGGAACTGGCTGCGGCAATGGGCAATACGCGGTCGGCCGCGGCGCTGGAGTTGTGGCGCGATCGCCTCGAGGGCGCGGTGGTCGCCATCGGGAACGCACCGACCGCGCTGTTCCATCTGCTCGACATGATCGATGCGGGTGCGCCGCGACCAGCCGCCATCCTCGGCATTCCGGTCGGCTTCGTCGGTGCTGCCGAATCCAAGGACGCGCTGATCGAATTCGGCGGGGTCGAATATCTGACGGTGCGTGGGCGGCGCGGTGGCAGCGCCATTACCGCGTCGGCACTGAACGCGATTGCGAGCGAACAGGAATGAGCAACGGCAAGTTGTGGGGCGTCGGACTCGGCCCCGGTGACCCGGAGCTGGTGACGGTGAAGGCGGCGCGGGTAATCGCCGAAGCCGATGTCATCGCCTTCCACAGCGCACGCCACGGCCGCAGCATCTCGCGTGGCATCGCCGCGCCGTACATGCGCGCGGACCAACTCGAAGAACACCTGATCTATCCCGTGACCACCGAGACGACCGACCACCCCGGCGGCTATCAGGGCGCCATCGACGAGTTCTATGAACGGGCCGCCGAACGCCTCGCCACCCACCTGGCGGCGGGCCGGTCCGTCGCGCTGCTCGCCGCGGGTGATCCGCTGTTCTACAGCTCATACATGCATATGCACCGTCGCTTGGCCGACCGGTTCGAAGCCGAGATCATCCCCGGCATCACCTCGGTGAGCGCGGCCTCGGCCGCCCTCGGCACCCCCCTCGTCGAGGGCGAGCAGGTGTTGACCGTCCTGCCGGGCACCATGCCCACCGAAGAACTCACCCGACGCCTCCGCGATACCGACGCCGCCGCCATCATGAAGCTCGGCCGCACCTATCCCGGTGTGCGCCAAGCTCTCTCGGATTCCGGCCGCCTCGCCGACGCCTACTACATCGAACGCGCGAGCAGTACCCGTCAACGCGTACTCGCCGCCGACGATGTCGACGATGCGGATGTACCGTATTTCGCGATCACCCTCGTTCCCGGCCCACGGCCGACAACCCCACTGCCCCTTGCGCATTCGGTGCGCGGGCAGTCGCAAACCATCGGCGCGGCCACCGACCTTCTCGGCACCGCGGCAGTCTCGCCCGAAGCTGTGGACAGCGAATCCCGCACTGCCCGGACCGTTCCTTCCGACAGCTCTCGGGTCGAGGAAACCTCGAGCCATTTCAGTGGTTCTACCGGTGAAGTCGTCGTGGTCGGGCTCGGCCCGGGCTCACCCGACTGGACCACGCCCGAAGTCGAACGCGCACTCGCGGACGCCACCGATCTGGTCGGCTACACGACCTACATCAATCGGGTGCCGTCGCGTCCCGGGCAGCGCAGGCATGCCAGCGACAACCGGGTCGAATCCGAACGTGCCGCCATGGCATTGGACCTGGCAAAGCACGGGGCCAAGGTCGTCGTCGTCTCCTCGGGTGATCCCGGGGTTTTCGCCATGGCGGCCGCGGTACTCGAGGAATCCGCCGATCCGCAGTGGCAAGGGGTGCCGGTGCGGGTACTGCCCGGACTCACCGCGGCCAATGCCGTGGCCAGTCGAGTCGGCGCGCCGCTCGGCCACGATTACGCGATGATTTCGCTCTCGGATCGACTCAAGCCGTGGGAGGTTGTCGCGCAACGACTTTCCGCGGTCGCCGCGGCCGATATGGCGATCGCGATCTACAATCCGGCCTCCAGTCAGCGCATGTGGCAGGTCGCGGCGATGCGTGACGTGCTGCTCGAACACCGCAAGCCCGACACCCCCGTGGTGCTCGGTCGCGATGTCGGCGGACCCACCGAATCCGTCCGTGTGGTCACCCTCGCCGAGTTGGATCCGGCCGAGGTCGATATGCGCACATTGCTGATCATCGGCGCCTCCACCACTGCCGTCGTCGAGTCCGACCAGGGCACCAGGGTCTACACCTCGCGTCGCTACCAACGCTGACTCGATTCCGCAAGAAACCGCGCACATTCCGACACGGGTCCGGCCACGCTGAAGTATGAACAACAGCGGGCCGGACAGGACCGCGACAACCCGGAAAGGCAATCCGAATGCGCAAGCTGAAGCTCCAAGTCCAGACCACCATCGACGGCTACATGTCCGGCCCGAACGGCGAGATGGACTGGATGACCTTCCAGTGGTCCGATGACCTCGCCGCCCGCGTCACCGCCATCACCGCCGAATTCGACACGATCGTCCTCGGCCGCAAACTCGCCGAGGGCTTCATCCCGCATTGGGCCTCCAAGCCCGAACACGAGCCCCAGGCGGCCATCGACAAGATGAACAACACGCCCAAGGTCGTGATCTCCGACAGCCTCACCGAATCGCCCTGGGAGAACACCGTCGTCGCGGGCGGCGACCTCGCCGAGACCATCAACCACCTCAAGGCCCAGGCGGGTGGCGACCTCATCGTCTACGGCGGTGCCACCCTCGTCGCGAATCTGATCGCCGAGGACCTCATCGACGACCTGCATCTGTTCGTCAGTCCGACCGCGATCGGCGCGGGCCTGCCGGTCTTCCGCGGCACCACCCGACTCGACCTGGTCTGCGCCACCGGATTCGAATGCGGCGTGACCGAACTGCACTACCGGCCGAAGAGCGCCTGACTGCAGCCTCGTCGGGGATGTGTATCGGCATCCCCGACGGTTCTCAGGTGCGGTAATTCCGAACGACGAGTGCCAGACATCCTGCCGCACCCACAACGGCGGCCGCGAACATTGTCGGGTATCCCAGGCCGAAAGACTCGTGTAGGAATGCCAGCAGCGCGGGAACGCCGAAGCCGAGGTAGCTCACCGAATAGAACACCGCGGTCAGTCCGGCGAGGTCGTTGGGACGGGCGATGCGTTCGATCTCCTGTAGTCCAGCGACAAGCCCGATTCCATATCCGGCACCGAGCACGACAGCGGTAACGATTGTGAACACAAGGGCCGACGCACCCGAAGCCCATGCGGCCGAGATCATTCCACACACGACCAACACCAGCGCCACAACAGCGGCACGGGCAGTGCCCGGTCGATCGATCCGTCGTGCCAGCGACTGGATCGCGAAACCACAGCCCAACGTGATCACCGTGATCAATGCCGAAAACGCGATGGGCGCACCGTGCACCTTCGGCGCCATCAGAGTCGGCAGCACCGCGTAAGCCGTTGCCGCAGAAGTGAACAACCACAGCGCGACCGGCAGCGCGACATACCGGAACCTGCGGTGCGCGGCCGCCGGAACCTTCAGCTCATTGATCAATCGGCCCGAATTCAGCTGCGGCGATAGAGTTTCCGGTGCGCGAGCCACCCATACGACCGCAATCAGACACAGCATCACATTGATCAGATACGCCAACGTATTCGGCAGCGGCGCCCACTGCGCGAGAACACCGGCCACTCCGGCACCGACGGCGAACCCACCGGTCAGGCTCATCGCCGAACGTCGCGCCCCGGTCCCCGCGGGCAACTTCGGCCCGAACGGCGGCTGCGAAAGTTCCTTCAGCCAACTACTTCCCACTGCCATCGCCAACCCCAACGCCACTCCGCACAGCACCCGCCCGGCCGATAACGACGGCACCGATGCCGATCCGAAGGCCAGCAGCAAAGAACCGGCCGCACCGACCAATGGCGCCGGGCGAAGCAGCATGCGGCGGCCGTAACGGTCCGAGAGCGGTCCGCCGATCAGTAAGGCGGGCACGATGCCGAGCACGTAGCAGAACAGCAGCAGGTCGACCGTGGTGACCGGCACTCCGTTGCCCTTGTACAGCACCAGCAGCGGCGTGAATTCGTTTCCACCCCAGGCGATCGCGAACATCGCGGCCGCGACGCCCCACCAATGCCGCGCACTCTGCCGTAGCCCCGACGGCCGAGTGTCGATGGCGAGGAGCGTTGCCATTAAAGGCCTCTCATTTCCAGCTGGTGCACGCCGGACATGTGGTCGACGAGCGCGGTGGCGAATCCGGCCGCGTCGCCGGTTTCGATCAGATCGACCAGACGCGTGTGCTGTTCGACAATGCGGGCGGTATCGGTCGACCCCCGATGCAGCGCAGCGCTGTTCATGCGACGCTGCCGCTCCCGCAGTGAGTCGTAGAACCCGGTGAGCAACGGATTGCCCGCGGCGACGACATAGCTGCGGTGAAAGTCGGTGTCCGCCACCGCGAATCGATCGAAGTCGGCGGCGACGGCCAGCTCGCGCTGCCGGTCCAGCCCGGCGTGCAGTTCGGCGATCAGCGCGGACCGCTCCTCCGCAACCACCGCCCGGACCGCTCCGGTCTCTACGACATAGCGAGCGTGCACGACGTGTTCGGCCTCGGCCGGTGGAATCGGCACCACCAGCGCGCCCCGCTTGGGATACAAGCGCATCCACCCCTCGACCTCGAGTCGTAGGAATGCCTCCCGCACCGGAGTCCGCGACATGCCGAGGTCGGTGGCGATCTCGCCTTCGCTGATCAGCTCCCCACCGGGCAACGCGCCGGTCAGGATGCGTTCCTTGACCTCGCGATAGGCGAGTTCCGCGGATGAATACGTCTTAGACACAAGTTGAATCTTAGCGACACGTCACCAGGTCCCCGACCAGGCCATGGGTGAGCGTCGTATAACATTCCACTATGGAACGTTGAGAGCGAAGGGAGCAGTCCGTTGGCGAACACTTCGACACAACGCAAAACGCTGAATTCCACGGCGGCCTCGCTGCTCGGATTTCTGCACGACGGTCCGATGTCGGGCTGGGATCTGGTGACTCAGGCCCAGGACCGGATCGGCGACTTCTGGACCGTTACCCAAAGCCAGGTCTACCGGGAACTGGCCGCCATGGACGCGGCCGGACTCGTCGCAAAGGGTGAGGCCGGTGCGCGCGACCGCACGCCGTATCAGATCACCGACGCCGGTCACGAAGCGTTCCTGGAATGGATCGCCCGCGATCCGGGCGCCGAGACCATTCGGGTGCCGCTGCTACTGACCTTGTCCTTCGGGGAGCACGTCGATCCCGCGCATCTCGATCGAATCATCGGCGCCAACAAGGAGATTCACCAGCAGCGCCTCGACCGCTACCTCACCGAAGAGCACACGGACATGCCCCCCTATCAACGGGCCACTCTGGAATTCGGCATCGGCTACGAGCGCACCGTACTCGCCTGGTTCGACCGCCTACCGGAACTGCTCGGCCGTTGAATCAGCGGGATGCGATAGCCCGCAACCACGTCCACGCCGCGTCGACGGTTTCCACGACTACCGCGCCCGGCGGCAGCTCGGGGCGGTCGACGACGACCACGGGAAGGCCCGCCGAGCGCGCGGCGTCGAGTTTGGCGGCGGTCTGATCGCCGCCACTGTCCTTGGTGACCAGCACGTCGATCCCGTGTCGCGCCATCAGACGCTGCTCATCCGCAGGTGAGAATGGCCCTCGCGCGAGGAGCAATTCGTGGTGCGGCGGCAGCGCGCCGGTGGGCGGATCGATGGCACGGATCAGAAACCACTGCCGCGTCAGGCCCGCGAAGGCCGCGACACCTTGGCGGCCGATCGTCAGGAAGACGCGCTCCCCCAGCTGCGCCACCTCCTGCACTGCCGCATCGAGATCGGGCACCCGAATCCACCGATCACCGGGCTGTTCGGACCATCCTGTCCGGCGCACATGCAGTATCGGTAGTCCGAGATCCGCTGCGGCACCAGCCGCATTCGCACTGATCGTGCCCGCAAACGGATGTGTGGCATCGATGACGCCCGCGATCTCGTTATCCACCAACCACTTCCGCAGACCCTCGCCGCCACCGAAGCCGCCGATCCGAACCGGACCCTCCGGCAGCAGTGGGTCGCGAACACGACCGGCGAGCGAGGAGATGATATCGAATCCTCGCTCGCCGGAAGCGATATGGGCGATTTCCCTGGCTTCCCGGGTGCCGCCCAGAATCAGAGTTTTCAGGGCTGCCCGCTGAAGTAGGCGATGCCCGCATTGATCAGATTCGGACCACCCGCGATGAGCAGGCCGATCAGCGCACCCACCGGCAGACCGATGCCGAAGAAGAAGAATCCGATGATGGCGCCGATCAGCGCACCGAGCGAGGCGCGCTGCAGTTCGCTGAAGAACCACTCCTGTGAGGAGATGGCCTCTGCGCTGATCGCGGCGGCCGACTCGACCTGCGGGGTCAGCGTCAGCTTCTGACCCGCGGGGTCGATGGTTGCCGCGATCGGGATCAGCTGGTTGCCGACCTGCGCGCGCAGCGGAATCGAGGTGATGACCGCGCCTTCGGTGTTCTTCACCGTGACGTACTTCTGGTCGGCATCAAGGCTGAACGCACCGCCGGTGACGGCCGCTAGAATCGACTTGTCGACCAGCTGCACCGCGTAGTTCACGCCATGATCCTCACCCTGCACGGCCGGCACGGCCTGGCTCTGCACGGCCGGCGCGGGTGCCACCGGAACGGCGCCGGATGTACCCGCCGCAATACCGGTGGCCGCAACGGCCATCATCGCGGTGGCGGCAAACTTCTTGTACTTCATAAATCTCCCCAATAGGACAGGAATCCGGCGATAACGTCCGGATCTCGGGCACCGACCCTACCGCTGGAGCGAGTCCGATTCACCCGCAAAGCGAGGTTTCAGACAGAGCCGCCTTTCACAACTGCCCACTGGGTGACGGGCAATTGCGGCCGCCAGGTGGTGAACTTGCCGAGGGCTTCGGCCCGGTAAATCTGAAACTTCCGCAGTTCACCGCCGTGCGCGACGACCCAATTCAGTAGCATTGCTTCGGATTCCGCCGTCACGGCATTCGCCACCAAACGGCCACCCTGGCGTAGATGCGACCAACATGTCTCGATTACGCCATCTTGAGTGAGCCCGCCACCGATAAATATTGCGTCGGGAGGCGCAGATTCGGTAGATTTTCCGATATCGGTGAGTATCTCTCCACGCACACCGATATATGGAACACCAAGGGCGGCGGCGTTGTCGGCGATCTGCCGCCGCCGGTGTTCGAGCCGCTCGAAGCTCACCGCCCGACAACTCGGATGCGTGCGGCACCATTCGATCGCGATACTGCCCGACCCCCCGCCGACATCCCACAGCAACTCCCCGGGCGCGGGTGCAAGCGCGGCCAGTGTCAACGCCCTGACCTCGGATTTGGTGAGTTGACCGGCACCACCGAAAAGCTCGTCCGCCAGTCCGGGCACGCGCGTCGCGCGCAGGTGTTTCGGATCGGCGACGCAGTCGATCGCGACGATATTGAGCGGATCACCGACGGCAAGCTCCCACCCTGCCGCGCGATCGCGCACCACCCGTTCGCGCGGGCCGCCCAACTGCTCGAGCACGGTCAACGTCGATTCCCCGAACCCACTGTCCCGCAACAGCTCCGCGAGCTGTCGCGGTGTGCGCTCGTCCGCGCTCAGCACCAGCACCCGCCGCCGGTCCGCCAACTCGGGCAACACCGTCTCCACCGGCCGCGCCACCGCACTCACCACCGGAGTATCCGCCAACGCCCACCCCAGCCGCGCACATGCCAGCGATGCCGATGACGCCTGCGGAAATACCCGCAGGTGGTCCGCCCCGAACAGCCGCACCAATGTCACCCCGATGCCATAGAACATCGGATCCCCGCTGGCCAGCACGCATATCTGCCGACCGGTCCGGTCTGCGAACAAACCGGGCAGTGCGGGGACCAAAGGGGAAGGCCACTCCCGCCGCGCCACCGTAACGTCCTGCGGAATCAACTCGAGTTGCCGAGCCGAACCGAATACCACCCCGGCGTCGGAGACCGCTTCGCGCGCGGCCTCGCCGAGCCCGCTCCACCCGTCGGCGCCGATACCGACTACGGCGATCGGCGGCCCATTCCACACTGCCGTCACCGCGGCATCCGACGCCAGATGGGTTGGGGCAGTAAGTGGATCGCGAAGATGACCGGACGCAGGATGCCGGGAACCCAGACCCGACCGACACGGCGCCGCAGACCACGCACGACCGCATCCGCCACCTGATCGGGGGTGCTCGACATCGGGGCCGGGTCCATGCCGTCGGTCATCCGGCCGATCACGAACCCGCAACGCAGCAGCAGCAGATGAACACCGCTGCCGTGCAACGCATCCGCGAGACCGCTGGCGAATCCGTCGAGCCCCGCCTTCGCCGAACCGTAGACGTAATTGGCCCGACGCACGCGCGCGCCCGCGAACGAGCTGAAGACGACGAGCTGCCCGCTGCCCTGTGCGCGAAGCAGATTCGCGAGAACGGTGAGCACGCTGATCTGCGCGACGTAATCGGTGTGCACCACCGCGATCGCATGCGCCGGATCGCGTTCGGCCCGCGCCTGATCCCCGAGCACCCCGAACGCGACCACGGCGACCCCGATCCCCCCGTATTCGGCCGCGATCTTCTCCAGCAGAGCGGGATGACCGGCCGTATCGTCCGCATCGAATTCGACGGTATGCACTGCCGTCGCCCCTGCCGCTGACACCGCGGCACTCTCCTGCGCCAACTCCCCGCTGCGTCGCGCCGCGAGTATCACCACTCGCCCCGGCGCCAGCCGCAGCGCCACCTCGAGCCCGATCTCACTGCGGCCCCCGAGTACCAGCACCGGCCCCTCGGCAATTCCACGCGATCCCATGCCGCCAGTCTCGCACCCCACCCCGATATGCCGATCCGGCAGGTCAGACGATCTCGAGCTGGTAGGACGCCTCGACCCAGAAGCCGCCCGGCTCGTATTCACCGCCGAAGGTCAGGATGTAGTCGCCGCGGAGCAGGTCGTCCAGCCGGCACCAGAGTCCCCAGGCCGTCGCCTTGAAACTGCCGGTTACCTGGAACGGGCCACCGGCTGCCGCGTTGACGCGGAATGCCGTGCGGTTGGTCACTTCCCGCAGCGGCAATTCGACACCGTTGAGCTCAGCGTGACCGCTCGCCGTCGGGGCCACCGGCGGGCGGCTGCCGAATTGGAAAAACGACCTTTCGACCTTCTGGAACATGTTGAAGGCGGGAAAGAAGATCGGGCGACCATAGGGCACGGAGCAGCTTCGGCTGACCTTGCCGCCGAACGTTCCGGCGAGGAACCAGACATCGTCGGGCTGACCTTCGGCCGCGCAGGCTCCGGTCTCGTCGCAAACCGGATTCTTGGCGATCGGAATCGACATGGCCCACTGCCACCATCGGGCGGCCAACTGGATATCCGCGCTCTGCATCCCTGAACCCCTCGATTGTCGAACTCGGGGTCAGAATATCCGAGCACGCACGGAACACCGAACTGACCAGTTGGTACCGCAAATGCCGACTCGGTATGTGCCGATGCCGGGCGGCCCGCATACCGCTACGGTCAGGGGATGCCGACCAGCACAGCACAGCTGTCCACTGCCGCACTCGAATTCGTCGCCGAGCGCCACCTCGCGACGCTGACCACCCTGCGCGCCGATGGCACGCCCCATGTGGTCGCGGTGGGTTTCACCTGGGATCCGGAAGCCGGGATCGCGCGAGTGATCACCAACGACGGCTCGGTGAAGGTACGCAACGTGCGGCGCTCCGGCTACGCGGCGGTAAGCCAGGTGGACGGTATCCGTTGGATCACCCTGGAAGGCCCGGCCACAGTGCTCGACGATCCGGCCAACGTCGCAGAAGCTGTCGACCGTTATGCGGGCCGCTACCGAGTCCCCCGCGAGAACCCGACCCGCGTCGTCATCGCCATCCAGGTCCAGCGCGTACTCTCCAGCAGCACCCTCGCCCCCACCCCAGCCTGAGCGCGCGGCCGTCGCCGACTAGCCGGAGCCGTTGTGCCCCGGTGTATTTCGCCGTTCCCTCGGCTCACGCGCCCTGGCCGACTGCCACCGCCACCAAGCCGAGGCGTGGTAGACCGACGCCTCGTGACAATCAGTCCCAGTCAACTCTGAGGCGCCTCAGAGAACCGTCAACTCATGGGGCCGCTGGTTCATCGACTCGCAGCCGTCCTCGGTGACCACGACGATGTCCTCGATGCGTGCGCCCCAATCGCCGCGGAAGTAGATCCCCGGCTCGATGCTGAAAGCCATGCCGGGTTCCAGGACCAGACTGTTGCCTTCGACGATGTAGGGCTCCTCATGGACCGACAGGCCGATGCCGTGGCCGGTGCGGTGGACAAAGGCGGGGCCTAACCCGGCTTCGGTCAACAGGTTTCGGGCTGCGGCGTCGACGGATTCGGCGGTGACACCGGGACGGACGGCGGCGACCGCGGCGGCTTGGGCGCGCTCCAGTTCCCCGAATTGCGTGGCAACGGTCGGCGTGGGTTCTCCTAGGACGTAGGTCCGAGTCGAGTCCGAGTAGTAGCCGGGGTCGACCGGCCCGCCGATATCGATTACCACCACATCTCCGGCCGCGATGCGACGGTCGGAGACGCCGTGGTGCGGGTCGGCACCGTGTGGCCCGCTACCGACGATGACGAAAGCGGCCTCGGTATGCCCCTCCTCGACGATCGCCGCCGCGATATCCGCGCCGACCTCGGCCTCGGTGCGCCCGACCTGCAGGAACTCTCCCATCCGCGCATGCACCCGGTCGATGGCCGCACCCGCGCGGCGCAGTGCCTCGATTTCGGCCTGGTCCTTGATCATTCGTAGTTCCCGCAGCACCGGCGTGGCCGAGGCGGGCAGTCCACTGACGGATTCGGCCAACGGCAGCAGATGCAGTGCGGGCATGACATCGGTGACCGCGACCCGGGACCCGACGTGCAGCGACGACTTCACGAGCTGATAGGGGTCGACGCCGTCGACCCAGTCCAGCACCTGCAGACCGAGTTCACCCGCCGCCGAACCTTCCAGCGAAGCCAACTCGAGCTTCGGAATCACCACCGACGGGGTGGCGCCATCGGCCGTGATGACTAAACAGGTCAGTCGCTCGAAGGATTCCGCCGCCGAGCCGATGAGGTAGCGCAGATCCGGCCCCGGCGTAATCAATAGTGCATCCAGATGAGCGGCGCGCATCAATTGCACCGCTCGTTCGAGTCGATCACCGTAGACATCCGCCGCGAATCGGGACTCCGTGTGCGAGCTCATACCGCCCGACGTTACCCGCCGCCGACATCGAGCCGAATGCGAATACCGATCACCCGAGGTTGTCATCGCGTACAGGTAGCCTCAGCGGCGTGAACACTGCGACTTCCGGTGGGCCCCTGCTCTTGCTCGATGGCGCGAGCCTGTGGTTCCGCGCGTTCCACGCGATTCCGGAGAAGATCACCGCACCCGACGGCCGATCGGTGAACGCGCTGCGCGGCTTCACCGATATGGTCGCCTCGCTCATCACCAAACACAAGCCGAGCCGACTGGTCGTCTGCCTGGACCTGGAATGGCGTCCCACATTCCGGGTGGCGCTGGTGCCGACCTACAAGACCCACCGACTCGACACCGCCGCCGATGCGGCACCCGGCGCCGAGGACGTGCCGGACACCCTGACCCCGCAGGTAGAGATGATCCTCGAGGTGCTCGCCGCGGCGGGCATCGCCACCGGCGGCGCGGTCGGACTCGAGGCCGACGACGTGCTGGGTACCCTGGCCACCGCCGAGCGCACCGATCCGGTGGTGGTCGTCAGCGGCGACCGTGACCTGCTCCAACTGGTCCGCGACGCTCCGGCGCCGCCGGTGCGCGTGCTCTACGCCGGTCGCGGCCTGGCCAAGGCCGAATTGTTCGGCCCAGCCGAGGTATCCGCGAAATACGGTGTGCCGCTGGAGAATGCCGGTCCGGCCTATGCGGATATGGCGACCCTGCGCGGTGACTCCTCCGATGGCCTGCCCGGCGTCGCCGGTATCGGTGAGAAGTCTGCCGCGATGCTCATCTCCCGCTTCGGCTCGCTCGACGCGCTCACCGCGGCCGTTGACGACCCCGCCGCCGACCTGGCCCAGGGCATTCGCGCCAAACTCCGCGCCGCCGAGACCTACCTCGAAGCCGCCGCCCCGGTCACCCGCGTGGTCTGCGACGCCGATGTGGAATTGTCCCGCCCCGATACTCTCCCCACGACCCCCGTCGACCCGGACCGGCTCCGTGAACTGGCCACCGCCTATAACGCGGAGAGCCCGATAACCCGCCTGGTCACAGCGCTGACCGCTGCGCATTCGGCGTAGCCGCCTGGCCACGCACAAGATCGGGGACCTCGCATACCCAGTAATGGCCTCGCAGAGGTTGTGCAGTTTGTGCGAGGCACTCACTACCGCTGCGCCACCACAGCAATGTCCATTCCGAGCAGCCCGACGACCGCGCATTCCGCAAGAGCCGGGAACTAGGCACCCGGCACCGCCATGCTCGACTCAACAGTTGGGCCTACCCCGAGCAGAACCTAGGCACCGTACCCACCTCGACACGTCTACCTACGACGAGCAGCGGGGCCGCCCCACCGACACCCGCTCGCCAATCTCGACCGCAGAACCGTCAGTTCGGGCGGCCGACCTCGTAGGTCCCGTCGTCCTTGGTGATCTTGACGGTGACCTTCTTCTGCTCACCGCTCACCTTCAGGTCACAGCTGAAGGTCGCGTCGACCTTGACCTGCTGGCCGGAGGGGCAGGAGACATCGGCGACGTCCTGGATTCCGTAGGAATCCGAGAGCACCTTCTTGACGCCGTCCTGAACGGCGGCTTGGTCGAGCTCATCCTTGCTGGTCAGCACGAGCACCAGCACCACGATGGCGCCGATGACGGCAAGCGCGAGCACACCTAGGCCGATGAACAGGCCCTTGCTCTTGCCGCCGCTGCTCGGCTGCGGGGTCTGCTGCTGCCACGGCTGCTGCTGGCCCTGCTGCCAGGGCTGTTGCCCCTGCTGCGCGGACCAGTCCTGCTGGGTCGGCTGCTGCCCCCACTGCGGCTGACTCGGCTGACTGGGCTGAGGCTGGCCCCACTGCGGCTGGCTCGGCTGGCTCTGCGGGTTGGGCTGACCCCACTGCGGCTGACTGGGCTGGCTCTGCGGATTCGGCTGACCCCACTGCGGCTGCTGCGCGTTCGGATCGCCCCACTGCTGGGTCGGCTGCGACTGCGGGGTACCACCCCACTGCTGAGTCGGCCCGGCTGCACCGGGTGCCTGCTGTCCGCCCCACTGCTGGGTGGGATCGTTGCGTCCCTCCCCGGGACCAGGGGCGTCGTTCGGTCCGTACGGGCCGCTCATCTGGTTGCCTCCACTCGCATCGTTATACACACGGTAGCCCCCCGCGTGAGACTCGTCGCACGACAGGACCGATCCGGTATGAGGTGCGATCCTGTCCGACTCCTCCGCCACGGTCGGTACGCGAAAGAAATCAAATCACAATCGAATCGGCTACGCGGCGTCCACGGCTACGACACCCCGTCGGATCGCGCGGACGGCCTTGGCCGCGGTCCCCGCGACCTCGACATCGTCGGCGGTTGCGTGGATCTGATCGAGCAGATCGATCACCTGTCGGCACCACCGCACGAAATCGCCCGCCGACAGCGGCGCGTTCTGATCACCGCTGGCCAGCAACGACTCGGCCAACCCATCGCCGCGGGCCCATTTGTAAACGCCTGTCACGAAACCGAGATCCGGTTCGCGGGTGGGCGGCAGTCTGTGCCGTGCCTCATCGGAGCGCAACTCGCTCCACACGCCGACGGTCGCGCCGACCGCCCGGCGAATCGGTTCGGTCGGCCCGCTGACGCCGAGATAGCCACCCTCCTGGCGGGATTCGTACACCAGTATGGAAACCACCGCCGCCAATTCGGCCGGACCGAGCCCGCGCCACAGCCCCTGCCGCAGGCATTCGGCGACGAGCAGATCGCTTTCGGCGTAGATTCTGGCCAGCCGACGCCCGTCGACGGTCACCTCGCCCGCGTCCACGAACCCGCGCTCTTCGAGCAGACCGAGGATCCGATCGAAGGTGCGCGCCAACGAATTGGTGGTCGCGGCAACCTTTTGGCGCATCGTCTCGGTCTCGCGCAGCAGCCGGTTGTAGCGCTCGCCGACCCGGCTCATCTGTTCGCGATCGGGCCGGGTGTGCGCCGGATGCGAACGCAGACTGCGCCGCAAGGTCGACAGCTCGCGGTCCTCGCCTGCCTTCGAACGGTCACCGCGCCGCGATCGCCCCGGCGCCGAGATTCCGGTGCTACGCAATGCCGAGGCCAGATCGCGCCGTGTCCGCGCCGTGCGGTGATCGATCTTGCGTGGCAGCCGCATATGGCCCAGGGTTTTCGCGGGCACCGGGAAATCGGCGACCGACACCCGCCCCGCCCACTTGTCCTCGGTCAGTACCAGCGGACGCGGATCCCCCGGCGTGGCATCCGGCTCCAGAATCACGGCGAGCCCGGCCCGCCGCCCGGACGGAATGGCCACCACATCGCCGCGCCGCAGGGACACCAGCGCGTCGACCGCTGCCCCGCGCCGATCGGCCCGACCCTGCTGTTCGATCTGACGTTCGCGCTGCTTGATCCGCTCGCGCAGAGAGATGTATTCCAGGAAGCCGCCGTCCTCGCCGCCGAGCTGATCGCGCAGTTTGCGCAACTGCCCCTCGTTGCGCTCGATCCCGCGCACCAATCCCACTACCGACCGATCGGCCTGGAACTGCGCGAAGGACCGCTCCAGCAGCGCCCGCGACTCGTCCGCGCCCATCCGGTCGATCAGATTGATCGACATGTTGTAACCCGGCCGGAAGGAACTGCGCAGCGGATAGGTCCGGGTGGATGCCAGACCTGCGACCGCACTCGTGTCGACCTCGGGCTGCCACAGCACCACCGCATGGCCCTCGACATCGATTCCGCGGCGTCCGGCCCGGCCGGTGAGCTGCGTGTACTCCCCCGGCGTCAGTTCGGCGTGCGATTCGCCGTTGTATTTGACCAGCCGCTCGAGCACCACCGTGCGCGCGGGCATATTGATGCCCAATGCCAGTGTCTCCGTAGCGAATACGGCCCGCACCAGACCGCGCACGAACAGTTCCTCGACCGTGTGCCGGAAGGCGGGCAGCATGCCCGCGTGATGCGCGGCCAGGCCCCGGTGCAGGGCCTCGCGCCATTCCCAGTAGCCGAGCACCTCGAGATCGCCTTTGGGCAGATCCCCGGTGTGTTTCTCGATGATCGCGTCGATCTCGTCGGCCTGGTCGTCACGACTGTGTTTACCCACCCCGCCGGCTCCGCCGACTGCCGTCCCCGAGAGATCCAGTCGCGAACGCAGGCATTGGGCAAGAGCCCCATCGCATCCGGCCCGGCTGAAGATGAAGGTGATCGCGGGCAGCAGCCCTTCCTCATCGAGCTTGGCCAGCACCTCCGGTCTGGGCAGCGGCCGGAAGTTGCGATTACCACCGCGACCACGCGGTCCACCCCAGCCGTTCATCCGGTCCGCCGCCTCACGCTGGCGGATGTAGCGCACCAGATCCTCGTCGACCAGCACCTTCTGTTCGCTGGAGTTGGTATCGAACAGATCGAACATCCGGCGCCCGACCATGACGTGCTGCCACAGCGGCACCGGGCGGGTTTCGTCGACGACCACCGCGGTATCGCCGCGCACGGTCTCCATCCACGCGCCGAATTCCTCGGCATTGCTGACCGTCGCGGACAGGCTGACCAGCCGCACATCCGGCGACAGATGCAGGATGACCTCCTCCCAGACCGCACCGCGGAAGCGGTCGGCGAGGTAGTGCACCTCGTCCATCACCACATACGACAGTCCGCGCAGCGCGTCCGAGGAGGCGTAGAGCATATTGCGCAGCACCTCGGTGGTCATCACGACCACCGGCGCGTCCGGATTGATCGACTGGTCACCGGTGAGCAGTCCGACCTGGTCACGCCCGTGCCGCTCGGTCAGATCGGCGAACTTCTGGTTCGACAGCGCCTTGATCGGTGTGGTGTAGAAACACTTTCCGCCCGCCGCCAATGCCAGGTGCACCGCGAATTCGCCGACGACGGTCTTACCCGCGCCGGTAGGGGCACAGACCAGCACGCTGTGCCCGCCCTCGAGGGCTTTGCAGGCATTGCGCTGGAAGGGATCCAACCCGAAAGTCAGCTCGGCGGAGAACTTTGCCAGCTCGCCCGCCTGCGACTGGTGATACGTCACGGTCAGAGGGTATCGGAGTAGTCCGACACGGGTCGTGCTGATTTCGCCGAGGGTTCCGAGATCGAATCGGCCGGGTTGATCGGATCGGGGCCGGAGATCGTGGAGGCTTCCTCATCCGAGAGTGCCGCCAATTCCTCGGCCTCCCGACGCGCGCGCCGCTTGTCGTTGATCCGAGAGAACTGGATGGCAACCTCGAAAAGCACCGTGAGGGCCAGCGCCAATGCCAGCATGGAGAAGGGATCCTGCGGGGTCACGATCGCGGCGAAGACGAAGAGCCCGAAGACGATTCCGCGCCGCCACTTGGCGAGCTTGTCGTAGTGCAGCACCCCGACCAGATTCAATCCGACTACCAGCAGCGGGATTTCGAAGCTGACACCGAAGATGACGAGCAGCTGGATGATGAAGCTGAAGTATTGTGTACCGCTCAGGGCGGTGATCTGCGCGTTGTTGCCGATATTCAGCAGGAAGCTCAACGCGTGTGCGACAACCCAATACGCGAGTACGGCGCCGGTCACGAACAGCGCACTGCCGGAGGTGACGAATCCGACCGCGTACTTGCGTTCCTTCGCGTACAGACCGGGCGTGATGAAGGCCCAGATCTGATACAGCCACACCGGGGCGGCCAATACCACGCCCGCTGTCATGCCGACCTTCAACCGCAGCATGAACTGTTCGAAGGGCGCGGTCGCCAGCAGGCGGCAGGCACCGTCGGCGGTGAGCACGGCCCGCGACGAGGCGGGCAGTGAACAGTAGGGTCCGGTGAGCAGCGAACCAAGGCTTTCGACGCCGAAGATCGTGTGCGCGTACCAGAAGAAGCCGAACAGCGTGGTGACGACGACCGCGGCGATCGAGACCAGCAGCCGACGGCGCAGCTCCTGCAGATGCTCGACCAACGACATGGTGCCGTCGGGATTCGTCCTGCGCTTACTGCGCCGGGGATCGAACGGAATTCGCATGGTGGTGTGTTGGCCCCTGAGGTCGACGGTGCCCGCGGCGGTCGGCGGGCAACAGCACTACGCCCGGAGCGAGTTCGCTACTCACCCCGGCGGCAAAGGCTGGGCTCAGAGCGACTTCGGCTGTGCCTGGGGCTCGGCCTGCGGCTGCGCGACCGTCGGCTGGACCGCCGAGGCCTGCGGCAGTTCGGCGGCCGGTTGCTGGACCGGTGCTGCACTTGCCTGTGCGCTGCTCTCGTTCTGCATCTGGCTGACTTCGCTCTTGAAGATGCGCAGCGAGCGGCCCAGGCTGCGGGCGGCATCGGGCATACGCTTCGCGCCGAAGAACATCACGAAGACCGCGGCGATGATCAGCCAGTGCCAGATGCTCAGACTGCCCATAATGAAACCTCCAAAGAATGTGGTAGCTCCGATGCTACCGGACTATGACATGCGAGAACGCCCGCGTCGGTGTGCTCCCCCACCTCTTCGATCCTTTTGCCGGACGTGGGTGCGTCGATGGTTTCGTAGCAGGCCAGCGGTCGAGTGGTGTGCCTATTTCTGGGGGTGCCCAACGAGTTATCCGTGGGGTCACGAAATCAGCCGTCCTTTGTGCCGGCCGCCGATCGCAATTGCTCCAGCAGTTGCGGCCCGGTCCAGTCGCGCCGGCCACCCTGTTCGGCGGCCACGATCAGTTCGATGAGTCGCTGATTGACCGGTGTCGGCAGTCCCACCATCACGCCGAGGCTCACGATCTCCCCGCACAACCAGGAGATTTCGGTCTTGCGACCGAGTTCGAGGTCATCGGCCATGGACGAGCGCGCCTGCGGATCGATGGCCAGCACCGTTGCGGCGACCCGGCGGAAGATTCCGTCCGGAACGGTCAGCAGCCGCGCCATCCATTTCGGCGGCAGCGGCGTCAGCCGGGCGGGGCGAATTCGCGCTCGGCTCATCGCGGCGAGCGCCTCGCGCTGAGTGAGGGCCAGGCAGCGCCGGAAGTCGCGGTCGGACAGTTCCTCGCGCAGCGGCCGACCGGACAGCGCATTGATCGGGTTGTTGAGGTTGAGCAGCAGCTTCGCCCATTGCACCGGCAGCAGGTCCGGATACCGCCGCAGTGCCAGACCGGCCCGCGCGAATACCTCGGTGAACTGTGCCAGCGCCGGATCGTCCTGCACCGCCAGTCCGCCCTCGGTACCGCGGTGGAACCGGCCGTCGGGATGATGCACGACGTTGAACATCACCATTCCTGCCAGCACCACGCAGGTCGGCAGGGTTTCGCGGATCACCGCATCGTTGCCGACCCCGTTCTGCAGGCTCAGCACCACGGTGCCGGGACGGATCTTGCCGTCGAGATCGCGCACGGCCGCCGCGGTCGCCGCCGACTTCACGGTGACCAGCACCAGATCGGCGGACCCGACATCCTCCGGCGTGGTCGACACCCGCACCGCATCCCTCGCCACCGCGACGTCACCGCCGTCGAGGTCGGTGAGCCGCAGCCCGGACGCACTGATCTCGTCCAGCACCCGCTGCCGACCGACGAATGTGATATCGGCGCCGGCCGCCGCCAGCTTTCCGCCGACAAAGGAACCAATGCTTCCGGCGCCCAGGACCAACACCCGAGGGGGTGCCATCACATCACTCACGCCGGTCCAGCCTCCGTGCGATTCATCTGGTCTCCAGGAAACCGGCCGCTTCGTAGGCGGCAAGTGCGGCGTTCGAGCGTTCGCGCACCGCGGTGATCAATTCGGGTGGGCCGAGCACCGTGACGCCGGAACCGAAGCCGAGCAGCAGCCGCGCCATCCAGTCCATGGTGGCGAAGCGCATGGTCGTCTCGATGCTGCCGTCCGGGTGCACCGCCATCCGATGCATCGGGTATTGATCGAGCACCCAACCGTAGTCGCCGCGAATACGCAAGCGCGCCAACGGAACCGCGGGATCGTCTTGGAACAGGTCGAGCGCGGCGGCCTCCTCGGTCGCGTGGCTCGGCGGTCGGGCGGGCTCGTCGAGTTCGGTGGCCGCCTCGATCCGATCGAAGCGGAACAGGCGCACACCTTCGGCCTCGCGGCACCAGGCCTGCAGGTAACTGTTGTTGTCCACCAGGACAATACGAATCGGATCGACGACACGCTCGGATACGACATCGCGACTCGCCGAATAGTAGACCAGCCGCAGCGCACGCTGGCGGGCCAGCGCGGAACGCACCGTCGAAACCGCCGGTGCCTCGGTCGGCAGATGCTCGCGGGCATCGTAGGCGGTCTTACCACCCACGATGGCCGATTCCAGTTTGGCGATTGCCGCATGCGCCGCGGTCGGATCGACCATGCCCGGCATATCCACGATCGAGCGCAGCGCCACCAGCAATGCGGTCGCCTCGGTGGAGGTCAGCCGCAGCGGCCGGTCGATGCCCGCCGAGAAGGTGACCTCGATGCTCTCCTCGGAGAACGACAGGTCGATCAGATCGCCCGGCCCGTAACCGGGCAGGCCGCACATCCACAGCTGGTTGAGGTCGCTCATCAGCTGCTTGGTGGTCACGCCGAGATCGGCGGCGGCCTCGGCGGCACTGATCCCCGGATTCGCAATGAAGTACGGAATCATGTTGAGCAGCCGTGAGAGCCGAACCGAAAGTCGACTGCGCTCGTTCATGACCGCACCTCGCTGGCTCTCGGTTCGGTCATGAACGAGCGATGTTCGAGTGTGTTTGTCGTTCGCTCGCTCATGCGGTGACCTCCGTATGGTCGAAGACCGAACGCAATCGCGCCACCACATCCGCGCGCAGTTCCTCGGGTGCGAGCACCACGGCATCGGGACCGAGTCCGGTGATCAAGCGCGCCAACCAATCTCGGGATCGGATGGGCAACTCGACGACCACCCCACGGCGTTCGCCGATGGTGCGCTCTTCCAGCACGGGTCCGAGTCGGCGGATCTCACGGCCGTGGCCTTCGGCCACCCACACCGTCGCGGTGCCGGTCACCGGTGCGCTGCCGGTGACGGTGCCGACGATCTCACGCAGATCCACGCCCTCGGGTTTGCCGACCGAATTGGGCGGGCCGTAGGCGGTCACATCGTCGCCGATCCGCGATAGCCGGAAGCTGCGGACCGCGTTCCGATTCCGGTCGTGTCCGACCAGATACCAGCGGCCATTGTGGGTGACGACACCCCAGGGCTCTACATCACGCATGACATACGGCTCGTTGATCGCACCCCGATGTTCGAACCGTACCGCCTGACCCGCATCGATCGCGGCCAGCAGCTTGCCGAGCACCGCATCCGAGCCCCGGGTGCGCGCCGGAACCGCGGGCACCGAGGCCACCGCGGCATCGGTCTCGACGTGGATTCCGGCCGCACGCAACTTCAGCAGCGCGCCATCGGCTGCTGCCGCCAGCTCCGGCGACTCCCACATCTGCACCGCGACCGCGACCGCCGCCGCTTCCTCACTGGTCAGATCGATGTCGGGTAGTTCGTAGGCGTCGCGGTTGATCCGATAGCCCTCCACCGTCGAAAACCGGCTGACCTGCCCGACCTCCAAGGGAATCCCCAGGTCACGCAGCTCGTTCTTATCGCGCTCGAACATTCGACTGAACGCTTCGTCGCTGGCCGAATCCTCGTACCCCGCGACGCTGTCCCGAATCCGCTCCGCGGTCAGGAATTGCCGGGTCGACAACAGCGCGATGACCAGATTCATCAGCCGCTCGACCTTGGATATCGCCACTCGACACAGGGTAATCGGCCCACCGGCGCGCCCGCGCGTCGGCGCGCGATTCACCGTATTCCGGTTGGTGCACCGCCATCATGGAGTCATGATCATCGCGTTCTCCGTGACACCGCTGGGTGCGGGCGTCGACGTCGGCCGAGCTGTCGCCGAAGCCGTCCGAATCGTGCGAGCCAGCGGTCTGTCCAACCGCACCGACGCCATGTTCACCACGATCGAGGGCGAATGGGACGAGGTGATGGCCGTGGTCAAGGACGCCACGGACGCGATACTCGCCGTCGCACCCCGTTGCAGCCTGGTCCTGAAAGCCGACATCCGCCCGGGCGTGACCGACGCGATGTCCGCCAAGGTCGAGACCATCGAGCGATACCTCGCCGAGAACTAGCCGCAAGCCCACGCTCACCAACGTCCTCGCACACCCGTCGCACTCCTCGCAGAAGTCACAACATGTGCGAGGCGCTGGGTAGATCTGCGAGGACGCAGACGCGGCCGATCCACCGACTGCGGCACGCTGCCCCTCGGACAGACTTGGCGGCGGAAGCGGCTACATCGAGGCGATCAGCCGATCCACTCGCTCGTCCACCGAGCGGAACGGGTCCTTGCACAAGACCGTGCGCTGGGCTTGATCATTGAGCTTGAGGTGCACCCAGTCGACGGTGAAGTCGCGGCCCGCTTCCTGCGCGGCTGTGATGAAATCGCCGCGCAGTTTGGCGCGCGTGGTCTGCGGCGGGGTGTCCACGGCGGCGTCGACGGCCTCGTCCTCGGTGACACGCTTGGCCAGACCCTTGCGCTGCAGCAGGTCGAAGACACCGCGACCGCGCTTGATGTCGTGATAGGCCAGATCGAGTTGGGCGATCTTGGGATCGGACAGCTCCATGCCGTAGCGGTCCTGGTAGCGCTGGAAGAGCTTGCGCTTGATCACCCAGTCGACCTCGGTGTCGACCTTGGCGAAGTCCTGCGCCTCGACCGCGTCCAGGGTGCGGCCCCACAGATCGACGACCTGGTCGATATTGGGGTCGCGGTCGCGGTTGCGCAGGTGCTCGACAGCGCGGGCGTAGTACTCACGCTGGATCTCGAGCGCGCTGGCTTGGCGTCCACCGGCGAGCCGGACCGGACGACGGCCGGTCAGGTCGTGGCTGACCTCACGAATGGCGCGGATCGGGTTGTCCAGGGCGAAATCGCGGAACGAGACGCCCGCCTCGATCATCTCCAACACCAGCGCCGCCGTGCCGACCTTGAGCATGGTGGTGGTCTCGGACATATTCGAGTCGCCGACGATCACGTGCAGACGCCGGTACTTCTCGGCATCGGCGTGCGGCTCGTCGCGGGTATTGATGATCGGGCGCGAGCGGGTGGTCGCCGAGGAGACGCCCTCCCAGATGTGCTCGGCACGCTGGGACAGGCAGAACGTGGCCGCCTTCGGCGTCTGCAGCACCTTGCCCGCACCGCAGATCAGCTGACGGGTGACCAGGAACGGCAGCAGCACATCCGAGATCCGGGAGAACTCACCGGCCCGCACCACGAGGAAGTTCTCGTGGCAGCCGTAGGAGTTGCCTGCGGAGTCGGTGTTGTTCTTGAACAAGTAGATGTCGCCGCCGATGCCTTCCTCCGCGAGGCGCTGCTCGGCGTCGATCAGCAACTCCTCCAGCACGCGCTCACCAGCCCGGTCATGAGTGACCAGCTGCGCCAAGTTGTCGCACTCTGCGGTGGCGTACTCCGGATGCGACCCGACATCGAGGTAGAGCCGAGCACCGTTGCGGAGGAACACGTTAGAGCTACGGCCCCAGGAAACTACCCGGCGGAACAAATACCGGGCCACCTCGTCGGGGCTGAGCCGACGGTGTCCGTGGAAGGTGCACGTCACACCGAATTCGGTCTCGATCCCCATGATTCGTCGCTGCACACTATCGACATTACAGCCATGTCATGTACTCGCGTGGGGCTGCGGACAACCCTGGTGCATACGTCTTCACAACGATTTCGCACGTGAGCGAAATGTTCGGCGGAAAACCACCGCACGAAACGAAGGCCCTCCCGATGAATCGGGAGGGCCTTCGCAGCCGAATGATCGTGGTGGAACTACTCCGATTCGGGAGCGTCCTTCGACTCCGACTCGGTGTCCGCCGCCTCGGCCTTGCTCGCCGACTCACCGCCGGTCAACAACTGGTCCAAGGCCGCGCCCGCGACCCGGCGGAACGCCCGCCGGGGCCGCGCCTGTTCCAGCGTGGCGACCTCGAGCGATCCCACCCCTAGCACCCGCTTGTCTTTGTCCGCGGCATCGGGCACCCCGGACTTCAAGGCCTTCACCGCGACTGCCACCGCACCGGACAAGTCGAGTCCAGGCTGGTAGGAGGCTTTCAGCGCGGTCATGATCGGCTCGGTCGTGCCGCCCATCACCACGTATTCGCGCTCATCCACTATCGAGCCGTCGAAGGTGATCCGATACAGCACCGATTCCGGGGACTGTTCCGGGTAGCCGACCTCGGCCACACAGATCTCCACCTCATAGGGCTTGAGTTGATCGGTGAAGATCGTGCCGAGGGTCTGCGCGTAGGCATTGGCCAGGCCACGGCCGGTGACATCGCGCCGGTCGTACTGGTAGCCCTTCAGATCGGCCTGCAGGATGCCGCCGCGGCGCAGTGCCTCGAATTCGTTGTACTTGCCGACGGCCGCGAACCCGACTCGGTCGTACAGCTCGCTCACCTTGTGCAACGTCGCGGACGGATTCTCCGCGACGAACAGCACACCCTTGTCGTAGGTCAGCACGATCACACTGCGACCGCGACCGATGCCCTTGCGCGCGAGCTCGGTCTTGTCGCGCATGATCTGTTCGGCCGACGCGTAATACGGCAGTGTCATGCTGAGGCACTCCCCTCTTCCGCGGCCTCGCGATCGGCGACGATCGCCCGCGTGATCTCCTCCAACCGTGATTCGGTCACCTCGTCGGCGCCATCGTTGTCGATGACGATCGCCGTCGGGTAGATGCCGCGCACCAGATCCGGTCCGCCGGTTGCGGTGTCGTCGTCGGCCGCGTCGAAGAGCGATTCGACGGCGATCCGCAATGCGCGGTCCTCATCGATACCCTTGGCGTACAGCTTTTTCAACGACGATTTCGCGAACATCGAACCCGAACCGACCGCGGTATAACCGAACCGCTCCTCACTTCGCCCGCCGACCACGTCGTAGGACACGATCCGACCGGCCTTGTCCACATCGGTGGCGTGCTGGTCGTAGCCGACCAGCACCGGAACCACCGCCAAACCCTGCAGTGCGGCAGGGAGGTTGTCGCGCACCATCTTCGACAGCTTGTTCGCCTTGCCGTCGAAGGTCAACGAGACACCCTCGATCTTCTCGTAGTACTCCAACTCGACGGCGAACAATCGCACCATCTCGATGGCCATGCCCGCGGTGCCCGCGATACCGGCCGCCGAATAGGTGTCGGTGATGTACACCTTCTCGATATCCCTGCTGGCCAACAGGTTTCCCTGGGTGGCCCGCCGGTCACCGGCGATCAGCACACCACCGCGAAACGAGACCGCCACGATGGTGGTTCCGTGCGGAGCCAGCTGTTTCGCGGCGGTGCCACCGGAGGCTGTGCCACCCGAGATCGGGGTGGCACCTTCGATCGCGCCGAATCGGTTGCCAGGCAACAGTTCCGGTGCGTGCATGCGCAGGTGCTCGGTGAATGACGAGAGGGCGTGCCCCGGGTGGAGACGCAAGGGGTCACCTGCTGTCACTGGCCGCCCTTCTGCACATACGCGCGAACGAAGTCTTCCGCGTTCTCCTCGAGCACATCATCGATCTCGTCGAGCAGGTCGTCGGTATCCTCCGCCAGTTTTTCGCGGCGCTCCTGACCGGCGGCGTCAACGCCCTCCGGGCCCTCGTCCTCGTCGCCGCCCCCGGCGCGTTTGGTCTGCTCTTGTGCCATGGCAGCCGACCTCCTCTGTCCTCATCATGACCAGGGCTCCATTCTGAGCACGACCCTGATCATGAGCAATGTCCGTGCCCGTACATCAACACTACCCAGCCATTCTGACAACGTGCTCGGTTATCGGCCGCGCGGGCACGGCGTGTTCGCGACTGTGTTCGATTTGCAGCGCCTTCGGCGCTGCGTGTTCACGGCTCCCTGCTGTCGCGCGGCCGACCCTCTCGAGCGACCGGCAAGCAGTCGCCAGGGAGTGCCGTCGAGACTCCCGACTACGTCGCACGCGCTTCGACGACTCGGCCGCGAACTCCTCGCTAGTAAGACTCGCTCCGTCGTTGCTGCGATCGCGATAGCCGTTGCTACCTGGGCTTATTCGCGCGATTTGCTAAGTGGTCAGCTGTTCGACCAACTCAGCGGCGGTGTTCACGCCGTCGAGCAGCTTGCCCACGTGGGCCCTGGTGCCGCGGCGCGGCTCCAGGGTCGGGATGCGCACGAGTGAATCGCCGCCCAGGTCGAAGATCACAGAATCCCAGCTGGCCGCCGCGATATCGGCGCCGAATCGACGCAGACATTCGCCTCGGAAGTAGGCACGGGTGTCGGTCGGCGGCTTGGTCATCGCGTCGAGCACCTGCTGCTCGTTGATCAGGCGTTTCATCGAACCGCGGGCGACCAGGCGGTTGTAGAGGCCCTTGTCCAGGCGGACGTCGGAGTACTGCAGGTCCATCAGGTGCAGTTTGGGCGCGGCCCAGCTCAGCCCCTCGCGCTTGCGCATCCCCTCGAGTAGGCGCAGCTTGGCGGGCCAGTCCAGCAGGTTGGCGCATTCCATCGGATCGCGCTCCAGCAGATCCAGCACGTTGGCCCAGTTCTCCAGGATGTCCTTGACGCGCTCGTCGTCGTTGCCGCTGCGGGCCACGAATTTCTCCACCCGGTCCAGGTAGATGCGCTGCAGCGCCAGGCCGGTGAGTTCGCGGCCGTCGGTGAGGGCCACCGTGGCGCGCAGGGTCGGATCGTGGCTGATCTGGTGAACGGCGGTGACCGGGCGGGCCAGCTGCAGATCCGACAGATCCTCACCCGCCTCGATCAGGTCCAGCACCAGCGCGGTGGTGCCGACCTTGAGGTAGGTGGACATCTCGGCGAGGTTGGCATCGCCGATGATGACGTGCAGGCGGCGGTATTTGTCCGCATCGGCGTGCGGTTCGTCGCGAGTGTTGATGATGCCGCGCTTGAGCGTGGTTTCCAGGCCGACCTCGACCTCGATGTAGTCGGCGCGCTGGGACAGCTGGAATCCGGCGTGATCACCCGACTGTCCGATGCCGACCCGGCCGGAACCGCAGATCACCTGGCGCGAGACGAAAAACGGGGTGAGCCCGACGATGATCTGGTTGAACGGGGTGTCACGGCTCATCAGGTAGTTCTCGTGGGTGCCGTAGGAGGCGCCCTTGCCGTCGACATTGTTCTTGTACAGCTGCAGCCGCGGCGCACCGGGAACGCTGGACGCGTGCCGTGCGGCCGCCTCCATGACCCGTTCGCCCGCTTTGTCCCAGATAACCGCATCCAGCGGATCGGTGACCTCGGGCGCGGAGTACTCCGGATGGGCGTGGTCGACGTAGAGCCGGGCACCGTTTGTGAGGATCATATTGGCCGCGCCGACCTCGTCGGCGTCGATGACGGGGGCAGGGCCGTTCATCCGGCTCAGGTCGAAGCCGCGGGCGTCGCGCAGCGGCGATTCCACCTCGTAGTCCCAGCGCGTGCGCTTCGCGCGCGGCACCCCCTCCGCTGCGGCGTAGGCGAGAACCGCTTGCGTGGAGGTGAGAATCGGGTTGGCCGACGGCTCGGTGGGTGTGGAGATGCCGTATTCGACCTCGATACCGATGATGCGCTGCATACCGTCGAGCCTAGGCGACGCGTGGCCGCCGTCGGTCGCGACCGGCGGCATCGGCGATCTCGGGTGACATCGATGTCATACCGACGGTGGTACTTCCGGAGGATACGAGCAGGCCATAGCGGCCGGGATATTCGGAGCATGACCGATTCGATCGCCGAAATCGCGGGGCGGCACCGCAAGTCGGATGAGCCCAGCACCGTCACCTGGTCGAAGACTCCGACGCGGTTGGTTGCCCTGGACGTCTTGCGCGGCATCGCGATCCTCGGCACGCTCGGCACCAATATCTGGATTCTCACCCATCCCGAGGGCCTGGTCGGCTACATCGACGAGTTCGGCACCCCGGCGACCGGCTGGATGTGGTCGCAGCGAGTGCTGCAGCAACTCGCGCAGGGCAAGTTCCTCGGGTTGCTCACCATTGCGTTCGGCATCGGCCTGGCGATCCAGCAGGGCTCGGCCGTGCGCGGCGGTCGACGGTGGCCGGGTAGCTATCCATGGCGGGCCGGGCTGTTGTTCCTCGACGGTGTGCTGAATTTTCTGTTCGTCGCGGAATTCGATGTGCTGATGGGCTATGCAGTCACCGGATTAGTCGTCGCCTTCATTCTCGCGACAAGTGAACGCGCGCAACGTCGTTGGCTGACGATAGCGGCCGGGTTCCATATCGCTATGCTGACGCTCATCGGTATCGCGATGGCCGTTGCGAGCCAACAGGGTTCGACGCCGCGCCAGCCGCTGGATCCGAATCCCTATGCGAATGGATCATTCTGGGATCTGGTGCTGTTCCGGCTCGAGAATGCGGGCATGTTCCGCTTCGAGCCGATTTTCGTTTTCCCGATGTCGATCGCGCTGTTCCTCGCGGGTGCGCGGTTGTTCCGGGCCGGGGTGTTCCGGCCGGAAGGGGCGCGGATCCGCCGGCGGCTCATGATCATCGGATTCGCTGTCGCCGCGCCGATCGATCTTGCGGTCGGTGTGCTCGGGGGTGGTGATCTGGTTTTGTTGACCAGGTACGGCACGGCCCCGTTCGTCGCCTTCGGCCTGCTCGCGCTGGTCGCGGAGTTCTACCTGCGTCGTCCGCGGGTCGGCTTCGTCGGCAAGCGGCTCACCGAGGTCGGTCGGATGGCGCTGAGCTGCTACATCCTGCAGAATCTGGTCGCTTCGGTGCTGTGCTACGGGTGGGGTTTCGGACTTGCCGCGCGCGTCTGCCCGGACGCTCGGGTGCCGTTCACGGTTGGTATCTACCTGCTGGTCGCGCTGGTCATCGTGACCATCGCGCACCTGTGGTTGCGCCGGTTCGAGCGCGGTCCGGTCGAGTGGGTGTGGAATCTCAGCTACCGCGCACTGTCCCGCGAACGCTGAGTCACCGCTGCGCTGGCGTACATCGCCGCAGTTCAACACCCGAAACAGGGCCGAACGCGACCCAGCATCGGCCAAGTGCTGACAAGGAGAACACGAGTAGGGCACTACTCGTGTTCTCTTCGCGTCGATGGCTGATGCTGACGCCACGTCACCGAACTGCGTCGACGTATCGATTTCAGATGCACAGGAGGTGCGTAGTGTCGGAACCAGCCCGAGCAATGAGTAAGGACCACGCGTTCGCCGAACTCGAACGTCTCGCGAACGATGACCTGATCCGCTTCGACGGGCCCGCGTCACCGGCCCTGGTCGGATTCGCCGGTTTCGACCCACAGACCGGCCAGCCGCTACCGGGCAGTCTCGCCGGGGTGGTCATCCGCCACGGCAACACTCCGGTGGCCCCGCAACACCTCGATCCACGAAATGCACTGGCATTGGTGCGATTCTGTCGATTCCTTTCCGCGAATTTCGGTGTCACCGAGCTGCACACTCTCGGAATCGACGGCCGCGGAACGCATTCCGACGACTGCCACGGCCAGGGCCGCGCCGTGGATTTCGCCGGTGTCACCATGCCGGTCGGCGATGTAACCCGCCGGATCACCGTGGCAGCGCATTGGGGCACCGTCGAGACCGCGGTGACGCCCGGTGGAACGTGGCCGCGCGGCACCGGACCCCGGGTGCGTTATCGACTCGACGAACCCGATGCGAGCCCGCTCGGTGACCCGGACGGTGATCTGTTCGTCGCCGACTTCTTCCGCAGCGTCTACGACTTCGCGGCGGGCGAATGGCAGGACTGCTCGGATAGTCCCGATCCCGCCACCGCCATCTCCGGTATCGGCGATCCGAGTTTCATCCTGCATCCCGACCATCCGGACGACCACCCGCTTCCGGCTACGACCGGACGCGCGGCGCATATCGATCACATCCACTTCCAGATCGGCAAGTCCGGGACCGAGTAGCGTCGTCGGTGTGACGCTCGCCGACCGATATCCCTTGTTGCACACGCCAACCCGCTGGGAATGGGGCGGTTTGGACGTACGCTTCTCCACCGAACTGCCGTCCGACGAGCTGGTCACCAATATCCATGTCGTCTGCTTCGTCGGCGCCGATATCGTGCTGTGCCGCGACGATCGCGATATCTGGATCGTGCCGGGCGGTACCAGGGAGGCGGGCGAAACGATCGACGCCTGCGTGCGCCGCGAACTCATGGAGGAGGCCGGTGCCCGCCCGGTCGGGCCGGTGCGGCCCTTCGGCGCCCATCACACCACCACCGATCGGCCCGCACCGCGCTATCCATGGCAACCGCACCCACACAAGGCGTGGCTTTGGTGCACGGCGGATGTGCTGCTCGAATCCGCTCCGACCAATCCCGAGGACGGGGAGAATATTCTCGAGGTCCGCGCCTTCGCCCCCGAGGCGGCAATGCACCTTTCGCGCACCGATGGCGACCACATGGTCGAATTGCTCGCGCTCGCAATCGAATTCCATCGAGGCTGATCAGCCGAGTAGCGCATGGAGCCCGGTGAGCAGTCGCGATCGTCGTCTCGGCCATGCTGTGGATCGTCGTGCCATTCGTTACCCGCGGCTGCGCGGGGTGGTTGACGCGATGACGGATTCTATTGGGACCGTGCACTCGACTTCGATGACGAAACGGACCGCTGGCATGTACGGACCTCGGACGGGCGGCATTTCCAGCCGCGCGCGGTGGTGATGGCGCCGGGGCCGCTACACGAACCGAGCGTGCCGGCCTTCCCTGGCCGGGATATGTTCCGGGGACGTACTTTTCACTCGGCGCAGTGGGATCACGACTTCGAGGTAACCGGCAAACGGATCGCGGTCATCGGAACCGGTGCAAGTGCTGTGCAATTCGTACCGCAGATTGCCGAGCAGGCCGAGCAGGTGACGGTATTCCAGCGGACACCGCACTGGATCGTGCCGAAGCCGGATCGACCGCTGTCGCCGGCGGCGCATCGAGTATCCCGATATCTCCCAGGCGCGCAACGGCTCTACCGCTGGGCGATCTATTGGGGTTACGAGTCGTCGACTCCGGCGTTCATGAATCCGGAACTCATGCGTCGCCGCGGCGGTGGTGGCGCGGGCGCATCTGCGTCGTCAGGTTCCCGACCCCCAATTGCGTCGCAGCCTCACTCCCGACCGGCTCGGGTGTAAGCGAATTCTGGTGTCCAACAACTACTATCCTGCGCTGCAGCGGGAGAATGTCGCGCTGGTGACCTCACCGATCGCCTCGATCACCGAGACCGGGATCATCACCGCCGATGGCATCGAGCAGGAATTCGACGCCATCGTGTACGGCACCGAGTTCAAGATTTCCGACCGGTTTGCCGATCAGCACATCGTCGGCGCGAACGGGCTCACTCTCCAAAAGGCCTGGCGCAATGGGATGGAAGGGTTCCTCGGTGTCGCCGTGCACGGCTTCCCGAATCTATTCCTCATCATGGGCCCGAATTCCGGCGTTGGAAATCAGTCGATCGTCTTCATGATCGAGGCACAGGCTCGCTACATCCGCCAATGCCTGGAGCTGCTGCGAAAGACCGCCAACAGCCGGATCGAAGTCCGCGCCGCGACCCAACACGAGTTCAACCGGCGCCTGCAGTCGAAACTGGCTGGTACCGTGTGGAATTCGGACGTCTGCCCGAGTTCGTACCTGGACGAGCACGGGATGAATCGGGCCGCCTGGCCGGGTTCCAGCGCCTCCTACCGGCGCACCATGCGCCGACCCGATCCCGGTCACTACGACCTGACCGTGCCAGCGAATCGTCAACCGGCACACGAGTATTCAGGGCCGGCACTACTCGACGCCCCCGGGGTGGAGGTTCCAGTCGAGGTCACCCTCAGCGGCCATCCGGATCCGATTGACGGCCGCTACCACTGGTACGGACGCGTCGCCCCGAGCGACGGTCACGATTTACCCGATCCCGGACGTGCCGAAGTGCTCCTCACGCTGCCCGGCGGCGAGCCGACCGCGGGTCGCCTCCAGGAGCGCGACCCCTGGGGCAACCTCCGTATCGTCGGGATCGGCACCCCGCCCTATCCATTGGCCGCTGCCTAAGTGGCAGGGCGCAGGAGCCATGCGCGCAACGCCTCGGTGACCTCGTCGGGGCGTTCTTCCATAATGAAGTGGTTGCCGCCGTCGATGCGGACCAGCGTGGCGTTGGGGATTGCTTCGGCCAGTTCCTGGGCGGTGCGCAACGGGATGGCAGGATCACAGTCACCCCAGATGACGGTCGTCGGGCAGTTGATGGAACTCAGTCCAGCAGCCAGTTCCGGGCGGATCCGGACGCGATAACCTGCCCAGAAGTGGGCGTTCCAGCGGCGACCCGCCGCGGTGTCCAGGACCGCGAGGTATCGGCGCAGCTGTTCGATGTCGATTGATCCATTGCGCACGTACGGTGCGAGACCGACCCGATGCACCCATTGAATCGCTCGTGCAGTGAGCAGCGGGCGCAGCGGTGCGATCCGTGCCAGCACGGTCAGCAAGCCGAACAATACATAGTACGGCGGTGTGAAAATACCCTGGGCCCGCGAATTCAGAATCGCGAAGCGGCGCACTCGTTCCGGATGACGCAGCAGAAACCCCAATCCGAGGAACCCGCCGTAGTCGTGACATGCCAGATCGACTCGCTCCAGGCCGAGCGCATCCAACATGCGGCCGATCCGCTCGACCTCACTGTCGTAGTCACAACTCAGCGCCGTATCCCGATCGGAAGCACCCCACCCGAGCCAGTCCGGTGCGATAATCCGCCGCGATAACGCGAGCGGACCGATCTGGTGCCGCCACGCGGCATGGCTTTCCGGCCAGCCGTGCAGTAGCACCAGCGGAACACCTTGCCCGACATCGACATAACGCAACCGCGCGCCGTCGACCGTCACCTCCCGCAGCTCGTACGTCGATTCCGCCTGCCCATCCAGCTTCATCCCTGATCTCCCGTCTGTCCCGCGATTTTCTGTATCGTCGCGGATATGGCGCGGTCGGCACTTCCAGAAACGTGCGCTCCCGAAACGGCGGTCACCTCGGCCCGGCTCTGGCTGCGGCTCGGACACGCGATCTACATCGGCCCCGGGATGGCCCTCGGGGCGCACTCCACCGCAATCGCCGGTCTCGGGCTCGGACTCGACGGCCCGTTCCGGGTCCGGGTCGCCGACGCTCCGGATATCACGGCCCGCAGCTTCCTGTTCCGCGCCCGCGTCACGCACCACATCCTGGACACCGATGCGCCCAAGCTCTTCTGCTTCTTCGATCCGACCTCGGAAAATATGGCCCGTTGCCTCGGCGGCATGCGCCGCAAGGTCAACGGCTACAGCTCCGACCACCGCAACGAGGCCGAACTGATCGAGCTGTGCGCCGACCCGGCACCGGATATCGACCGTCTGCTCGAGCTCGCCAGCATCCCGGTCCCGACCATCCGCGATCCCCGCATCGCCGCCGTCGCCGCGGCCATCCGCGCTGACCCCACCCAGCAGCAGCGCGCCGCCGAAAAGGCAAGTGCCGCAGGACTATCCACCTCCTACTTCCTGCGTACCTTCGCCGAACAAACTGGCACCAGCTTCCGACGTTACGTGCAATGGGCGCGGATGCTGCGCGTCGGCAGGGCATATGCCGCGGGCCACGACCTCACTCGTGCCGCCGTCGACGCGGGCTTCGCCTCCCCTTCCCATTTCAGCGATACGTTCCGCGCAATGTTCGGTCTCACCCCTACCGCCTTCTTGACCATCAACGGCGCGCTCCACATCGACTGATCTATAAGTCGAAATAGAGATCGAATTCGGCCGAAAGCTATTTGTCCCCCAAGGCCGCAGTCTTGGTTTCATCGACAGTCCCGGCGGGCCACCCCGCCCGGACACGCGGTGTGCGGCTTTCCAAGCGAATGCTCGATCCCGACCGGGGGCCGGCTTTCGCCCAGCGCAACGGACTCGCCGCAACCACCGTCTCCGAATTCGCGAAGAATCCGGAGGTCTTGTCCGCAATCGAGCAAGGTGTGACCGCCGCCAATGGCAAACTCTCCCGGGTGGAGCAGATCAAGAAGTACATCGTGCTACCCGAGGTGTCGGAGCCCGGAAGCGATGTCCTGACGGCGACCGGCAAACTGAAACGCACCCCGATCGCCGCCCGCTACACCGACACGATCGAGCGCTTGTACTCGTAAGTCCGGGACGGGAGAGGTTCAATGACGCCAACGCGGACCCGGGTCGTCGGAGATCTGCATCGAAGAGCCGCATCGCTGGTCGATGGGTTCTACCGGAACCTGCCACCGTATCCGCGGATACCGCAGCCACTGGTGGAGACCGATTTCGCACGCGGCACGAAACTCAATGTCGACCTGTTCTTCGAATATCTGCGGCGCGGCACCGAACCCTCCGAAGAGGACACCAGCGAGCTCGTCGAACTGGCCATGGACCGGGTCCGCGACGGCACGCCACTGCCGCAGGTGCTGGAGCGATATCGGCTCGGCTCGGCCTTCATCTGGGAGCGACTGCGCGAATCGGCCACTCCCGCCGAGCAGGAACTGCTGCTCGACGCCTCGCTGACGCTGCTGAAGTACATCACGCTGGTCATGACCCGCATCGCGGGCGCTGCCACCCAGCGCTCGCACGATCCGCGCTGGGAACTGCTCGAACGCCGTCGTGGCATCGCCGATGCCCTGCTCACCGGACGCGATCCGGTGGAGTGGGCCAATGATCCGGTCATTCCGGTCGCGGACGCCTTCCTCGTCGCGGTATTCCGCCTGTGCGGCACCCGCGGTGGGCACGCATCGGCGCTGCGGCACCGGGTCGAGGCGATTCCGGGCGTCTTCCAGCGGCTGGACGCGGGCGGGTGGACCGTATTGATCCCACTGCAACCCGGCGACGACGGTACGGCCGCGATCAGCGGTCTCATCGCGCGACTACCGGCACATCAGCGCGATCAGGCACCGCCCTACTGGGTCGGCGTCGGCGCGGCGGCGAGCAAGACGCAGATCCCGACGATCTTCGCCGAGGCGCGCGTGTTGGCCGAACTGGGGCGGTGCCTGAACCGTCGCGAAGTCCTCTGCTGTAGAACGGATTTGCAGTTCGAGTACACGGTGGCGGTCAGCGATGCGGCACGGCCCGGGCTGGCGTCGGTGCTCGCGCCCCTCGATACACAGCCGATGCTGGCACAAACCTTCGAGATGTTCGCCGACAGCGGATTCAACCAGCTGGCGACGGCACGGCAACTCAACGTGCATCGCAATACGGTCACCTATCGCCTGTCCCGCGTACACGAACTCACCGGCCTCGACCCGCATCGCCCCGCCGACGCCATGACCCTGTCCGCGGCCCGACTTGCCCGCCGCCTCGAATCCGCTGCCTTCGCCCCCTGACCGGGCTCCGGTGAGGAACTGCGCGCCACACCCGGATTCCGTGCCGCCGCCGACCTCACCCCCTGGCCATCGTTCGTCTGCGGCGCGATCGACCACGGCTTCACCTTGCTCTACAGCATCGATCACGCGTTCAGCGACGGACTCTCGCTCGTCACCACCATCTTCGAATTGCATTCGCTCTCCGCGCGACCCTTTGATCTCCGAGTTCCTCGATCGCGTCGCCGTTACCCTGACAGCGGCCGCTCGGCCGGGATAGTCTCCGTGAGGGATCCGATTCGGGATTCGCAGCCACCCGGGAGCATCCGATGATGAAGGCTCTGGTTACCGACGGGGCATCCACCTCGCCCCGATCCGTCCACTATGTCTCCGGGTCGCCCGGCGAATTACGTTGGGAGGGTACAGCATTGCTGCGCGCGGGCGTACTCGCCTTCGGCGGCACTATCGGCCCCACCGCATTGCACGCCCATCACGCCGTCCAGGTGGTCGCCGCATGTACGCCGGTGGTTGTGGTGGACGCGTGCGGGATTCGGCATCGCGGCACGCATGTGATCGTGCCCGCCGACGCACCACATCGCATTGCCACCGGCGCAGAGCACGGCACCGCGATCTATCTCGATCCGGAGTCCGTCGCAGGCGCGGCCGCCGACCGCAGAGCCCATACCTACGGGTGGGCCGACTGCGAACATTCGCTGCCCATCAATCCGGAGCGGGAACCACTCGCCGAACTGGTCGCCGAGGTCGTCGACGATCTCGAACGCGACAATTCGCACAGCATCGAGGACGAGCGCCACGACGCGGTCACCGAGGTGCTGCAATTGCTGCCGTCCATCGTCGGCGACGGACCGATCCGCGGCGCGGATGTAGCGCGCCGGGTCGGCATTTCCGCGACCCGACTGACCCATCTGTTCACCGAACAGGTCGGAATTCCCTTGCGGCCCTATATTCTCTGGCTCCGACTACATGTTGCGATCACCCGCGTCCGCTCCGGCGACGATCTCACCGCCGCCGCCCACGCCGCGGGTTTCGCAGATAGCTCCCACCTGACCCGCACCTGCCGCCGCACCTTCGGACTGCCGCCGTCGGCCCTGAGCCGCCGCGTCGATTGGGATCTCGGCGACGCCCGATAGGTCCAGCCGAATCGTTCAAGTCACTCCGGGCACGGCCGACCAGGCTTGCCCATATGACACCAATTTCGGCCTGTTCACCCTGATCTGGAATCACCTGTTCCGCACCTACTCCTATGATCCGGCGCGGCGCTTCGAATCCGAGGATCTCGGTATGGCGGCCAAACCCGACTACCCGACCGGCTATGTCGACCAGCTCATCTACCCGTTCACATCGGACGGCGGCTGTGGCCTGGACCGACACCCCTGCACGCACTGGCGTGACCGGCATCAGTCGGCGCGGGGCCTGGTCGCGAACACCTCGTGTATTTCGGTTCCGATCAAACGTGGATCCTGCTGTATCTGCGCCGACATACCGTGCCGATCGAACAGCTCGCGGACTTCCTGCAGGCGGCCCTCGAGGTCGTGGACCTCGGCGACGACGGCGTGAATACATCGCCAGTCCGCATCGGTGATGCCGCGCAAGACTTCCAATTCTGCCCGCTCCACATCGACTTTGAGCAGGCCGATCTCCCTGCCGCGGCAGTGTTCGTCGAGTATCGCCGAGACAGTGGTGACCTCGACCTGCAAAGGCACGCCGTCGTGCAGTCCGGTGGTGATGAGTGCGATGGCCTTATCGTCCAGGCCACTGTTGCGCAGATAGATACGGGTGGCTTGGTCGTCCGCCTCACGGTCGGCGAAGAAACCGGAGTTCGCCGTGGCATGCGGGTACCAGGTGAACGGCCGGGTGCCCGACGTCGCGCCGAGCGCGATCTGCAGGGGGATGCCGCCCGGGACATGCTCTGCGATGTTGCGGTCCAAGCAACGAAAGGTCATCGGCGCGGGCTCGACGGCGATGACCTGGATCCCGGGGCAGGTGTCGGCGAACATCATCGCGGTCAGGCCGATGTTCGCGCCGATATCGAGGGCGATGTCGCCGGGTCGAAGACATTCGGCGGCCCGCCGGTAGAACCCGCCTGTCGAGGTCGTCTCGCCCCACAACATGTGGGCCTCGGCCGGGCTGGTGCAGGTCACCGTTCTGCCGTCGTCCAGACGCAGTTGCTGCAAAGTGGTCAGCATTGTTCCATGAACCTTTCCAAGACAGGGCCGACGATGGCCAGCACATGCGGATGGCTCAACTCGAGGTGGCGGGCGTCCAGGACGACGTTGTGTACCTCGCCGCTGACGTAGGACCGCCACGTCTGGGCGAGCTCTTCGGGGTCGGCGTGGTCTTTCCCGGCGGTGAAGAACATCAGGTCGCCGTCGAAGACGTGCGGCCGGTGCGCGGCGGAGATATCGCTCGCGGTCTGGAAGCTCTCCATCACCCGATCGGTCTGTTCGGCGGTGAACAGGCCGGTCGCGACCACCTGGTCGCGGATGATGTTCCAGGCTTGTTCATGGCTGCTCACCTGCAGCTCGTCGCCGAGGCCGAACAGCTCTCGCCAGCCGCCGAGCAAATCGGCCATCAGCTGTCCCGGCGCGGGCTGGTCAGCGCGCGCCGATTGCGGCGGTGCCTCGGCGGCGCAGTCGAGCAAGGCCAGCATCCCGACCCGGTCACCGTCGCGCTGCAGCCGGACCGCCATGGCGTGCGCGATCTGCCCGCCCAACGACCAGCCGAGCAGGTGATACGGACCCGTCGGTTGCACGCGGCGAATCTCGGCCACATAGCGGTCGGCCAGTTCATCGACCGACCGCGCATCCGGTTCACCGGAGACGACGTGCGGATCCTGCAACCCGAAGACCGGGCGATCCGGATGCAGATGTCCGACGAGGCCGCCATAGAACCAAGCCAGACCGCCCGCTGGGTGCACGGCGAATACCGCCGGTCCGGATCCGCTCCCGCGCAGCGCAAGCAGCACCTTCAGCCCGGAGTTGCCTTCCGCGTCCTCGGACCGGCGCGCCAAGGCTTTGGGCGTCGCATCCTCGAACATCCAGGGCAACTCGATCGTCACACCGCGAGCACTCAACTCGGTCACTGCCATGGTGGCCAGCAGCGAATTGCCGCCCAAATCGAAGAACCCATCGGTCACCCCGACCCGCGGGGCTCCCAGAACCTGCGCGTACACGTCGGTGAGCACCTTCTCGGTGTGCGTGCGCGGCGCGACGAACCGCTGGACCGCTCGTTCGAAATCGGGCGCGGGCAACTCTTTCCGATCGAGCTTGCCGTTGACCGTCAGCGGCAGATCGGGCAGGACCATGATCACCGACGGCACCATGTAGCTGGTCAGCACTTCGGCGGCGCTCGCGCGGACCTCGCCGGGATCGATCCGCTGCCCGTCGCCGCCCACGACGTAGCCGATCAGCTGATCTACCTCCCGCTCGTGGCGGTGCACCGCCACGGCGGCCCGCGACACCGCCGGATGCCGCAGCAGCGCCGACTCCACCTCGCCCAGTTCGATCCGGTATCCACGCAACTGCACCTGCGCGTCGGCCCGGCCGACGTAGGTCAATTCGAGCCCCTCGGTGGTCTCGAGCCAGCGCCCGACATCGCCGGTGCGATACAACCGGCCGCCGCGCGGGTCGAACGGGTTCGCCACGAAACGGCTCGCGGTCAACGCGGGCGCTCGCAGATAGCCGCGCGCGAGTTGCCTTCCGGCGACATAGATTTCGCCACCAACACCGATCGGCACGGGCTGCAACCGGTCGTCGAGCACATATACCCGTAGCCCCGGCAGCGCAGCCCCGATCCCGGACGCACCCGCGCCGTCGACCTCGGCGAAAGTCACATGCACAGTCGTCTCGGTGATGCCGTACATGTTGATCAATCGCGGCGCTCCGGGCCGGTGCGCGGCGAACCAGCCGGTCAACCGCGTCGCATCCAATGCCTCACCGCCGAAGACGACGTACCGCAGCACGAGATCGCCGCAGCCGCACCCCGATTCGCGGTACTGTCGCTCGGCGTCGACGAATCCGTAGAACGCCGACGGGGTTTGGCTCAACACCGTGACCCGCTCACGCGCCACCAGTTCCACCAACGCCTCCGGCGACCGGGAGGTGGGGTAGTCGACGACGACCACCCGGCCGCCACTCAGCAGCGCGCCCCACATCTCCCACACCGCGAAATCGAAAGCGTAGGAATGGAACAGCGTCCACACGTCGTCGGGGCGCAGGTCGAACCGCTCGGCGGCGTGGGTGAGCAAGGTGACGGCTTCGCGGTGGCTGACGGCCACTCCCTTCGGCGTGCCGGTCGACCCGGAGGTGTAGATCACGTAGGCGAGGTTGTCCGGCCGCGCGCCCGCTGGCAACGGGCGGTCCGAGACCACGTCCATGGCCTCTTCGATCAGAACCGTCGGTGCCGCGTATTCCGGTACGTCCGTTGCGAACTCGGCCGAGGTCAACACCGTGGCCGGACGCGCGTCGTCGAGGATGAACCGCAAACGCTGCGGGGGGTTGGCCGTATCCAGCGGCAGATATCCCGCGCCCGCGCGCACCACCGCGAGTAGGCCCACGACCAGTTCGATCGAACGCGGCAACGCCACTGCCACCAGGGTTTCCGGGCCCGCACCGTGCTCGGCGAGCCGAACCGCGAGCCGGGTGGCGCGCCGATCCAACTCCGCATAGCTCACCTGCGAGACACCGTCGGTGACCGCGATCGCATCGGGCTGGGCCGAGACCCGGGTGGTGAACAGCCCAGCCAGAGTCACTTCCGCGACCGCGCCGCCGTCGACTCCGGCGGCCGCGAGGACTTCGCGCCGCTGGTCGGGGTCCACGATGTCGATATCGCCCACGGCGACAGCCGGATTCGCGGTCCCCTGCTCCAAAATTCGGGTGAACGCGCACGCGAAGCGAGACATCGTCTGCTCCACGAACAGATCGGCGGCGAAGGTCAAGCGGCCGACCATGCCGCTCGGTGCGCCCCCGGCGCCGAACTGTTCGACGAGTTTCACGTTCAGATCCGCGCGGGCCTGGTCGAAGCCTGTTTCGATCGGCTCGACGGTGAGCCCCGCCAGCTCCAACGCGGCCGCGCTGAGATCCTGGACATCGAGGGTCACCTGATATAGCGGCATGTGCGCGGTCGAGCGGCGCGGATTCAACGCCTCCACGACCTGCTCGAACGGCACCTCGGCGTGCGCGAACGCGGCCAGATCCGTTTCGCGAGTGGCGGCGAGCAACTGGTCGAACGGCTGCCGCGACGACACCCGCGACCGCAACACCAGCGTGTTTACGAACATGCCGATCAGATCGTCGAGTTCGCGATCGCCACGACCGGCTATCGGGGTACCGACCGCCACGTCGTCCACATCGGCCAGCCGTGCCAGCAGTACGGTCAACGCGGTATGCAGGACCATGAACACCGTGGCGTTGGCCGTGCGGGCGAGTGTGTCGATGCGGGCATGCAGTTCGGCGGACAGCTCGAAATCGACCGTGCGGCCGCGTGTGGACGCCACCGACGGCCGCGGCAGATCGGTCGGCAGCTCGAGCAGTTCGGGCAGCCCGGCGAGGGTGTCGGTCCAGAATCGCAGCTGCCGGGAGACCAGCGAATCCGGATCGTGCTCGTCACCGAGCACCTCGCGCTGCCACAACGCATAGTCGGCGTACTGGATCCGCAGCGGCGGCCAGTTCGGTTGCGTCCCTTGCCGACTCGCCTCGTACGCCACCGCCACATCCCGTGCGAGCGGCATCATGGACTGCCCGTCGGCGCAGATATGGTGTACACAGATCACCAGCACGTGATCGCGGTCGTCGAGGGCGAACAATTCGGCTCGCACCGGCGGTGCCTGGGTGACATCGAAGCCCGCGGAGACCACCGCCGCCGCCCGCTCGAGCACCTGCTGTTCGTCGACCTGGATCGGGGTCAACGCCGGTGCCACCTGGTCGACGTCGACCATGACCTGGCAGGGCGTTCCGTTGATCATCGGGAATGTGGTGCGCAGCGACTCGTGCCGGTCGATGACCAGCGCGCACGCCTGCCGCAGCGCATCGAGGTCGAGTTCGCCGTGCAGCCGGATCACCAACGGAATGTTGTAGCCGCCGACCGAGGTGTCGAACTGGTTGAGGAACCACATCCGCTGCTGAGCCGGGGACAGCGGCACCAGCGCCGGGCGGGTGCGCGATATCAGCGGCACCGCGACGTGGCGGCCGGCCGTGGCGAGATGCGCAGCCAGGTCGGCGACGGTCGGTGCGTCGAACAGGTCTTGGATACCCAGGCTCACCCCGAGTGCCGTGCGCAATCGCGCGACCGCCCGCGTCGCCGACAGCGAATTGCCACCGAGGTCGAAGAAACTGTCCGTCGCGCCCACTGCGCCGATACCCAGGACGTCGCCGAAGACATCCGCGATGCGATGTTCGGTCTCGGTGCGCGGGGCGATCCGTTCCCGTTCGTCCGGGAACTGCGGCGCGGGTAGTGCCGCCCGATCGAGTTTGCCGGTCGCGGTGAGCGGGAGTTCGGCGAGCGGCATGAGCACGTCGGGCACCATGTGCGCGGGCAGGTACCGCCGAGCCGCGCCCTTGACGGCGCTCGGATCGATGCGGCCGTCGCCGACCAGATAGCCGACGAGCCGGTCGGTGCCGTACTCATCGGTGTGCAGCACGACCACAGCGTGGTCGACACCGGGATGTTCGGACAGCACGGCTTCGATCTCGCCGAGTTCGATGCGTTGACCGCGGATCTTGACCTGGAAGTCGCGGCGGCCGAGATACTCCACGGTGTGGTCGGTGTTCCAGCGGGCCAGATCGCCGGTGCGGTACATGCGTGAGCCCGCCGCCCCGACGGGATTCGCCACGAATGCACCCGCTGTGACCGCAGGCCGCCGCACGTACCCGCGGGCCAGCTGGATGCCCGCGAGGTACAACTCCCCGACCACCCCGACCGGCACCGGCCGCAGCCACGGATCGAGGACGACGGCCTCGACGCCACGGCTCGGTCCGCCGATCGTCACCACATCACCGGGAAGCAAAGCATCACTGATCGCGGCCAGAATCGTGGTTTCGGTCGGTCCGTATCCGTTCGCCAACCGCCTGCCCGGCGCCCACACCGAGACCAACTCCGGTATCACCGCCTCGCCACCGGCCATCAGCACGCGCAACGAATCCATCCCGTCCGGCACCATGGTGGCCAGCACACTCGGAGTGAGGAAAGCATGCGAAACCTGTTGCGTACGAATAAGTTCCGCCAACGCGTCACCGGCGAACGCGTCCGGTTCCGCCACCACCAGCAACGCGCCGCTGGTGTGCGCCAGCAGAACTTCCAGGAACATCACATCGAAGCCGATACCTGCGGCGTGCAGCACACGCGATCCGGCGTCCACACCGAAGCGGTCGCGGACGACGGCGGCGAAATTCGCCAGCCCCGCGTGGGTGACCTCGACGCCCTTCGGAACTCCGGTGGAGCCCGAGGTGTAGATCACATACGCCGCGTCCTGGATTCGTGGCGTCCGCAGGCGCTCGGCGTCGGTGACGGCCGCTGCGGACTTCGCCTCGATGCCGGCCTCGGTGTCCGGATCGTCGAGGACAAGCGGCCGCACCTCGTCGGGAAGCAGATCCCGGGACGCCGCGACGGTGAGCGCGACCCGCACACCGGCGTCCGCGACCATATATGCCACGCGCTCGGCCGGGTTGCGCGGATCGACCGGCACGAACGCCGCACCCGTTTTGGTTACCGCCCACAGACTTGTCACGAACTCCAACGACCGCCCCAACGCCAGCGCGACCTGATCACCGGGGCCGACACCCCACTCGATCAACCGCCGCGCCAGCTGGTTCGACCGGGCGTCCAACTCGCCATAGGACATCGTGCGCCGACCCGAAAGCAGCGCTGCCGCACCGGGATTCACGTCGACACCGGCGGCCAGCAACTCGGCCACGAGCCGCGGCCCCACCGGAGTACCACCAGTTGCCGGCACCAACTCCCGCCGCTCGACCGCAGACAGCAGATCCACCGAATCGAGCCGCGCGTACGGATCGGTCGTGATCGCGCGCAGCACGATGTCGAGCCGGGCAGCGAGACCGGATGCCATCTCGGCGTCGATCTGGTCCGGCTGATAGCGCAGGCGGACGTGCAGCGTATCGGTCTGGTGGGCCTGCACGGTGATCGGGTAGTGCGCGGCGTCGCGGCCGTCCGCCGCGATCACCCGCATCCCGTCGATGTCGGTTTCACCCAGCCCGCTGCTGTCGACCGGATAGGACTCGAACACGACGAGGGTGTCGAACAGCGCGACGGCGCCCACGGCCGCCAGTATCTGCGGCAGTTCGAGGTAGTGATGGTCGAGCAGACGGGTGTTGTCGGCCTGCAGTCGCGTCAGTGTGTCGGCGATGGTCCGGTCCCGGCGCACGTCGGCGGCGACCGGAATCGTGTTGATGAACAGACCGATCATCGACTCGACTCCGGGCACGTCGGAGGGACGGCCGGACACCGTGCTGCCGAACACCACGGTGTCGGTGCCGAGCAGGTTACTCAGGACCACCGCCCAGGCGAACTGGACCATCGTCGCCATCGTGACCGACTGTGTGCGGGCGAAGTCCACCAACTCCGCTGTCGTATCGCGATCGAGATCGATCGTCAGATCGGTCGGGATGGTCGCTGCCGACTCGGTGTGTGCACCGGCGATCAGTGTCGGCTCGGTGACATCGCGCAGCGCGTCTCGCCACACCTCGATGCTTGCGGTGCGGTCCTGGCGGTCAAGCCATTCCAGGTAGTCGCGGTAGGACGCGGCAGCCGGCAGCAACTGCGGCTGTGCGTCCGCGGCGTACAACCCGATGAGCTCACGCCACAGCAGCGGCAACGACCAGCCGTCGAGCAGCAGGTGGTGCGCGGTCACCAGCAGCCGGAACTCGTGCGGTCGCACCGCGATCAACAGCAACCGCAGCAGTGGCGGATCGGCCGGATCGAATCCGGTCGCTCGCTCCGCGTCGATAACCTCGTTCAGGTCCGGTGTGTCGCCGGACAGCGTGATGCTGCGCCACGACACGGCCGTATCGGTTGGAATCACCTGCACTGCAACGCCTTCCACGGTTCGCGTGAAGGCGGCCCGCAAGTTGGGGTGGCGGGCGAGCAGCGCATGGGCGGCTCGCTCGAGCCGGTTCTCATCAACCGCGCCGCTCAGGGTGAGCGCCGATTGCGCGAGGTAGACATCGAGCCCGCCCGCGGCGATCTCGGCGTGGAACAGCAGCCCCGCCTGCAGCGGCGCCAATGGCCACACCTCGCTCAGCGGTCCGTACCGGTCGGCGAACTCGTCCAGATCTCGCTGGGTGAGGTCGACGAGCGGAACGTCGGCTCGCGACAGCCCCCAGTCCTCGGTCGCGAGGGCCGCGACCGCGGTCAGGGCATCGACCCATTCGTCGGCGAGTTCGGCCACGTCGTCGTGGTCGAGCAGCCGCGAGGCGTAGCCGAGGTAGGCCGAGAGCCGCGGTCCGGCCGCGGCATCGACGATGTTCACATCGATCGTGAGCACCGCCGCCGCCGGCATATCCGGATCGAAGGCGGCCCGGCGGTCGAAGGTTTCGTCGGTGGGTACCCACGGCAGATCCGACAGTGCCGCGAGATCGACGCCCACCCGGCCGAGATAGTTGACACTGATCTGCGGCTCGGGCAGCGCGGCGAGCCGGTCGGCCGTGTCGGGGTTCAGATAGCGCAGCAGGCCGTAGCCGATGCCCTTGTCCGGGATGGCGCGCAGCTGGTCCTTGACCGATTTCACCACCGCGCGCAGATCCGCTGGATCGATGCCGCTCAGATCGAGCGCTGCCGGATAGCGGGTGGTGAACCAGCCGACGGTTCGGGAGAGGTCGGCGCCCGCGGCGACCTGCTCCTCGCGACCGTGCCCTTCCAACACGACCTTCATGCCCGCGTGCGCGTCGCCGCGACGCCTGCGCCAGCGAGTCACCGCCACGGTGAGTGCGGCCAACAGCACATCGTCGGCGCTGCCGCGCACAGCGTGGGGCACCGCGTCGAGCAACCCCGAGGTCACCTCGGCCGGGAGCGACACGGTCAACTCACGCACAGTCTCCTGGGTGTCCCGCGCGGGATCCAGCTCCATACGCCCGAGCAACGGATCCGGTGCCGAACCGATCCGCTGCCACAGCTCGACCTCGCCGGCGCGCTCGGCCGCCGCGGCGATCAACGCGTGCGCCCACCGACGCATGGAGGTGCCCGGCGCGGCCAGCTCGACCGCCCGGCCCCGGGTGATCTGCTGCCAGGCAGTCACGAAGTCCGGCACCAGGATTCGCCACGACACCGCATCGACGGCCAAATGATGGATCACGATCAGTGCCCGGCCCTCGGCGTCCACACCGGACTCGGGCAGCAGGCACACGACATGCACCAGCCTGTCCGCCGCCGGGTCGAGCCGGTCGTACGCCGCGGTGGACGCCGCTTGCACCACGGCCGTGAAACCGGCGCCGCCCGGAGTCTCATCGGCGCCGAAGGTCCGCACGGAGACCGAACCGGTGGCGTCGGCTGCGCTCGGCGGCAACACCTCCCAGCTTTGGCTGTCGAGCCGCGAGCGCAGCACGTCGTGGCGTTCGACGATCGCCCGCACGGTCGAGACCACATCGTCGACGCGCGCGTCACGCGGCAGACGCACCAGCATCGACTGCGCGAACCGAGCCGGCGCCCCGAGCCGCTCGACGAACCAGGACACGATCGGCGTGCCCGGAATCTCGCCCACACCACCGCCGGGCAGCTCGGCGAGCGTTGCCCGTTCGGCCGCCTGCGCGACCTGCGCCAGCCCACGAATCGTCTTGTGCTCGAAGATGTCTCGAGCCGTCACGGCGACCCCCGCCGACCTCAGGCGCGCGGCCAGCTGAATCGACATGATGGAGTCGCCGCCGAGCGCGAAGAAGGAGGTCGTCGCGCCCACCGTGGTGACGCCGAGGACGTCGGCGAACGCGGCGGCCACGGTGCGTTCCAGGTCGGTCGATGCCGCGTCGGCCGCGTCATCGGTGGTCTCGAAAACATGCTCCGGCAACGCTTCTCGATCCACCTTGCCGGACGAGGTGAGCGGCAGGTGGTCGAGTACCGTGATCGTCGCCGGCACCATATGTGCGGGCAGGGCGGCAGCCACGTGATCGAGCACCACGCTCGGTTCGACGACCGTTGCGGGTTCGGCCGTGATGTACGCGGCGAGCACCTGGTGCCCGCCTGGGCCTCGGCGGCTCACGGTGACCGCGGTCGCGACCGCCGGATGGGTCACTAGCGCCGCGTCGATCTCGCCCAACTCGACGCGCTGGCCGCGAATCTTGATCTGGAAATCGAGGCGGCCGATGTACTGCAACGTGTCCTGCGCGGTCCAGCGGACGATATCGCCGGTGCGATACATCCGCGAACCAGGCGCACCGTACGGGTTCGCCACGAACGAACATGCCGTTGTCCCAGGACGATTCAGATAACTGCGGGCCAGGGCGGCGCCGGAGAAGTGCAGCTCCCCTGGCACTGCGATCGGCACCGGCCGCAGCCGCGCGTCCAGCACCACCGCCTCGGCGCCGCGGATCGGTCCGCCGATGGTGAGCACCTCCCCCGGCCGCACCGGGTCACTGATTGTGATCACGATCGTCGTCTCGGTTGGGCCGTAGATGTGGTGCAGCCGCCGCCCGGCCGCCCAGGAGGCGATCAGATCCTGCGGCACCTTTTCGCCGCCGACCGCCAGCATCCGCAGCGAATCCACCTCGCCGGGCGGCATCGTCGCCAGCACACTCGGTGTCAGGAACGCATGTGTCACCTGGTGGGTCCGGATCAGGTCGGCCAGGTCCGCGCCGGCGAGCGCCTCCGGCGGCGACACCACCAAGGCCGCGCCGGCCGCATGCGCCATCAAGGCTTCGAGCAGCACCGCGTCGAACGCGGGTGCCGCGGCTTGCAGCACGCGCGAGGTGGCCTCGACCCGGTAACGCTCACGCTGCTCGGCCGCGAAGGCCGCAAGCCCCTCATGGGTGACCACCACGCCCTTCGGCGTGCCGGTCGAACCCGACGTGTAGATCACATATGCCGCATCCTGAATCCGAAGGGTGCGCGGGCGATTCGCGTCCGACACGGCGTGGCTGGGACGCGCGGCGATCTCGACGGCCGCGTGCGGATCGTCGAACACGAGCCAGCGAACACCGTCCGGCAGGGACGGCCGCGCGGCCGCGACCGTGACGCCGACCTCGGCACCGGAATCGTGCAAAAGATAGGCGATCCGCTCCGGCGGATAACGCAGGTCCACCGGCACGAACGTCGCCCCGGTCTTCATGATCGCCCACATGGCGACGTGATAGTCGGCCGAGCGCGGCACGACCAGGGCGGCGCGCATCCCGGGCCCCGCACCCCAGGAAAGCAGCTGCGCCGCAAGCCGGTTGGCGCGGGCGTCGAGCTCGACGTAGCTGAGGGCATGCGCGCCGTCGATCAGGGCGATCGCCTCGGGAGTTGTTGCCACGGCCGAGGTCAGCAGATCGGGCAACAGACGCGGCGTGGGGGCGTCGCCGCCGCGCGCCGGGAGCAGTCGTTCGGCCTCCCCGACACCGATCAGCGAGACGTCACCTACCGGCTGGGTCGGATCGGCGACGACCGCGTCGAGGACGCGGAGGAACCGCTCGGCCAGCGCGGTCGCGGAGGATTCTACGAAAAGATCTGTCGCATAGATGATTTCACCCTCGATCCCGGCCGGTCGAGCACCGTCGAGGCATTCGGTCAGCAACACCATGAGGTCGGTCTTGGCCTGGGCGACACCGGGATCGAGCAGTTCGACATCGATGTCAGGCAGCTGGAACCGGGCCGCGGCAGTCTTCTGCAACCCGAACAGCACCTGATACAGCGGCGTATACGCCGTCGACCGGGGCCGGTCGAGGACGTCGACCAACCGCTCGTAGGGCAGATCCGCATGCGCGAGCGCCTCGAGGTCGATGCCGCGTACCTCGGCCACGAGTTGCCGAAACGAGCGATCGTCGCGGACCGGCGTACGCAGCACCACGGTGTTGACGAACATACCGACGAGATCCTCCAGCACCGGAATGCCCCGCCCCGCGACCGGCGTACCGACCGACACATCGTCGGTGTGCGCTGTGCGCGCCAGCACAATCGCCAGCGCGGCGTGCAGCACCACGAAGACGGTGACGCCCTCGCGACGGGCCAGCCGCACGACCTCGTCGTGCAGCCGCTGTGGGATGCAGAAGCGGACACTGCCGCCGACCATCGACATGGTCGCGGGCCGAGGATGATCGGTCGGCAGATCCAGCAGATCCGGGGCGTCGGCGAGAGCGTCGGTCCAATAGGGGATCTGCCGCGCGATAATCGACGACGGGTCGTCCTCGGCGCCGAGGACCTCCCGCTGCCACATCGCGTAGTCGGCGTACTGAACCTGCAACGGTTTCCATTGTGGCGCTGTGTCTTTCACCCGTGCGCGGTACGCGGCGAACACGTCGCGCGCCAACGGCGCCATCGACGCGCCGTCGGCGGCGATGTGGTGGACGACCAGCACCAGCACGTGCGCATCGGGGCCGGTGCGATACAGCCGCGCTCGCATGGGCACCGTGTGTGCGACATCGAAGCCCGTCTCGACGGTCTGCCGAATCCGCTCGCCCAGCACGGTCTCGTCGGCGACCGGCTCCGGATCCAGTGCCGAGCCGTCGAACACGGTCGTCACGTCCCGCACAACCTGACACGGCTCGCCGCCGACCGCGGGATACACCGTCCGCAACGGCTCGTGCCGCGCCATCACGTCGCCGAACGCCGCCCGCAGCGCTTCGACGTCGAGCGCGCCGGTCAACCGGACCGCGAAACTGATGTTGTAGGCCGCCGAGGCGGTATCGAACTGGTTGATGAACCACAACCGGCGTTGCGCCGTCGCCAGCGGGATCGTTGCCGGGCGCGGCCGCGGCGCGAGCGGGATCAGCGCCGCCCGCGTCCGCTGTGCCAGTCGTGCCGCCAATCCGGCGATCGTCGGCTCCTCGAAAACATCGCGGATGCCGACTTCGACACCGAGCGCCGTCTCGGCGCGTGCGGCGATCCGGGCGGCCGACAGGGAGTCGACACCGATCTCGAACAGGTTCGCGCGCACGCTCACCAGCTCGCTACCGCTGACCGCGGCGACGATATCGGCCAGTGCCGCTTCGCGTTCGGTGCGAGCCGGAACGAATTCCTCGCCGTCGTCGAAGGTCGGCTGCGGCAAGGCCGCGCGGTCGAGTTTGCCGTTCGAGCTGAGCGGCATGGCGTCGAGCACCTCGACGCGAGCCGGCACCAGATACGAGGGCAGCACGTGCGAAAGTTGCGCGCGGATCGTGCGACCGTCGGTCACCGCCGCGGGCACCAGCGTCACATAGGCGACGATGCGTTCCGAGGTCGCGACGACAACCGCGCGAGCGACCTCCGGCAGCGCGCACGCCGCCGCTTCGATATCACCGGGCTCCACCCGCTGACCGCGCACCTTCACCTGAAAATCGCTGCGGCCCAGGAATTCCAGCTCACCGCTGCGCCTCCACCGCACCAGGTCACCAGTGCGATACATCCGCTCCCCCGGCGCCCCGAACGGGTGCGCGGCGAAGGCGACGCAGGTGAGTTCGGCGCGAGCATGATATCCGCGCGCCACCTGCACACCCGAGACGTACAAATCGCCGGCGACACCGACCGGCACCGATTTCAGCCGCTTGTCGAGCACGTAGACCCGCATGCCCGCCACGGGCGCGCCGATCGGGACCGTCGCCGGGGTCCGCGCACCTGGCAGGCAGCGCGCGGCCGTGACCACTTCCGCCTCCGCCGGGCCGTACCAGTTCACCACCTCGGCCTCGGGGAACACGCGCATCGCGGCGTCGATGATGTGCTGCGCCAGCGCCTCACCTGCGACGAAAATCCTTCGGATGGAAGGTAATTCGGTATCGTGGACGGCTTCGACCAGGACGTCGAGCATCGACGGCACGAAGTGTACGGTGTTGACGTCACCGCTTGCGATCAGGCTGGCGAGGTAGGCAGGGTCCCGGTGCCCGTCGGGTTCGGCCACCACGATGTGCGCGCCGACCTGCAACGGCCAGAACAACTCCCACATGGCGATGTCGAAGGTGATCGGCGTCTTATGCAGCACCGTATCGGACGCGGTGTGCGGCCACTGCTGCTGCGCCCACGCCAGTTGGCTCATGGTCGCGGCGTGCGTCAGGGACACGCCTTTGGGAACGCCGGTGGAGCCGGAGGTGAACAGTACATAGGCCACGTTCTCCGGCCGCAGCGGCGAGCGCCGTTCCGCGTCGGTGATCGGGGCGCCGGACAGCTCGGCCACCTCCACTCGATCAATGCGAACGGAGTCGAATCCCGCGGGCAGACCGTCGTCGTCCGCTGAGGTGGTGAGCACCAGCAGCGGACGTGCCGCACCCAGCACACCGGCGATGCGCGCACTCGGTTGGTCCGGGTCGATCGGCAGGAAGGCAGCACCCGCCTCGACCACCGCATACAGCGCCGTGACGAGTTCGATCGAGCGCCGAACAGCCACCGCCACAACGGTTTCCGGACCCGCACCGCGGGAGATGAGCCACCTGGCCAACTGGTTGACGCCGGCCGCGAACTCTCGGTAGGTCAGCGCCTGGCCGTCCAGAAACCGAATCGCCGGGGCATCCGGGGTGCGCTCGACCTGTTCGCCGAAGGCGTCCACCAGGGTCCGGCCCACCGAGACGGGGTCGCCGGTGTCGTTCCAGCGCTTGAGCACCAGCTGCCGCTCGCCGGCCTCGATCAGATCGATATCGCCGATCGGCGCATCGGCGTCGGTCGTGACACCGTCGAGCAGGCGCACGAACCGATCGGCGAAACGCTGCGCGGAGTCGGCGTCGAACAGATCGGTGGCGTAGGTCAGCCGCAGCGACATGCCGGTCGGCTCATTGTCGGGCCCGTGCTCCTCGGTGATCATGAGCAGCAGGTCGTAGATCGCGGCACTATCGCCCGGGTCGATGGTCTCGATGGTGAGACCAGGAAGTTCCACGTGCGCCCGCACCATGTTCTGGTAGGCGAGCATCACCTGGAACAACGGCGTGTGTGCCGTCGACCGTGCCGGATTCAGCGCCTCCACCAGCTGCTCGAACGGCACGGTGGCATGGTCGAAGGCCTCGATGTCGTTGTGCCGCACCGCATCCAGCAGGCCGGTGAAGGTCTGTCCGAGCGTGACGCGGGTGCGCAGTACCAAGGTGTTGACGAACATCCCGACGAGGTGGTCGAGCGCCCGGTGGCCGCGACCGGCGTGCGGCACGCCGATCGCGATGTCGTCGCTGCCGGACAGCCGCGACAGCAGCACCGCGAGCGCGGTGTGCACCACCATGAACGTGGTGGCCCTGGCTCGCTGGGCCAATGCCTCCACCCGGCCTTGCAATTCGGCCGGAATATCGACCCTCAGCACCGCCCCGTGGTGGGTCTGCTCGACCGGGCGCGGCCGATCTGTCGGCAGCTCGAGCAGTTCGGGGAGGCCCGCGAGTCGGGTTCGCCAGTAGGCGATATCGCGGGAAACGGGCGAGTCCGGGGCGTCGGGCGAGCCGAGCACTTCGCGCTGCCACAGGGCGTAATCGGCGAATTGGACGGGGAGCGGCGCCCAATCCGGAGGGCTTCCACTGGTTCGCGCCCGATACGCGGCCACGATATCGGCGGCCAGCGGTGCCACCGAATAGCCATCGCAACTGATGTGGTGCACGGCCACCGCGACCACCCAGGCCATATCCGACAACTGATACAGCGCTACCCGCACCGGCACGCCCTTTGATACATCGAATCCGGTGTTCGAGAACGCGGCCAGCCGGCGGGCCAGCCCGCGCTCCTCGATCCGCTGCGGGGCGAGGTTCCAGCCCGCCACGACATCGGCCGCGTCCAACACCACCTGCGTGGGCGTGCCGTCGACCGCCGGATACATGGACCGCAAGCTCTCGTGCCGAGTGACGACGTCTCCGACCGCCGCTACCAGCGCCTCGACGTCGAGCACACCGTCGAGCCGAATTGCCAGCGGCACAACGTAACCGGGCGACAGCGGGTCGAACTGGTTGATGAACCACATCCGGGCCTGCGCCGTCGACAACGGCAGCCGATGCGGTCTCGGCTTCGGTGTCGGAGCCGGCAGGCCGGGCACCCCGCGCAGCTGTGCGATGCGTTCGGCCAACTCGGCGACAGTGGGGGCCTCGAAGATCATTCGCACCGGGACGGTCGCATCCACGACGGCCCCGATCCGGCTCAGCGCGCGCGTGGCGACCAGTGAATTCCCGCCCAGATCGAAGAAGTCGTCGTCCGCGCCGACCGCCGGTAGGCCGAGCAACTCGGCGAAAACCGCAGCCACGGCCTGCTCCACCAGCCCGCGCGGCGCCCGGTAGTCGGCCTCGTGGTCGCTCGGCTCCGGCTCGGGCAGGGACCGGAAGTCGATCTTGCCGTTGGCCGTCAGTGGCACGGCATCGATGCGGACGATCGCCGTCGGCACCATATAGGCCGGCAGTCGCTCCAGCAGAAAACGTCGAATCTGCTTGGCGTCCAGGGCTTCCTGGGTGACCACGTAGGCAACCAGGCGTTGCTCGTCACGGCCGGGGTGCACCCGGGCGACGGCTGCGGTCACCTGGTCGTGCGCGAGCAGGGCTGACTCGATATCGCCCAGTTCGATCCGCAGTCCGCGAATCTTCACCTGGTCGTCGGCGCGGCCGACATAGCGCAGAGCGCCTCGCTTGTCCCAGTGAACCAGGTCGCCGGTGCGGTAGAGGCGCGTTCCGTGCGTGTCGTCGAGCGGGTCGGCGACGAACGTCGCCGCCGTCAGACCCGGGCGGTGGTGGTATCCGCGGGCCAGCTGGACGCCGCCCAAATAAAGCTCGCCGGTTACCCCCGGCGGAACCGGGTGCAGTCGCGAATCGAGCACGTGCACAATCACATTCGGCTCGGGAACCCCGATCGGCACCGCCGCGCCATCGACCCCGTCGACGTGGTACGCGGTGACGCTGACCGCGGCCTCGGTCGGCCCGTACAGGTTGTCGATGCGCGCATTGCTGACATCCCGGAATCGTCGGACGGTTTCGCCCGACAGCGTTTCGCCGATGCACAGTACCGACCGCAGATCCGGGAATTCGCGGCCGACGGCCGTCTCCCGGAACACCGACAGCAGCGACGGCACGAAATCAGCGGTCGTCACGTGATGTTCGGCAATCAGCCGGGCCACCGCTTGCGGATCGCCGCTCCCGTTTGGACCAGCGACCACCAACTTCGCACCAGATATCAATGGGCAGAACAACTCCCAGACCGAGAGGTCGAAGGTGACCGGCGTCCGCAACAGCATGACGCCGTCGTCGAGGTCGTAGTGCTCACGCATCCAGCGCAGCTGATTGGCCACTGCGGCATGCGGTATCGCCACCCCCTTCGGTACCCCGGTCGAGCCGGAGGTATAGATGACATAGGCCAGATTCCCCGGTTGCAGCGGCCCGAGCCGATCGGCATCGGTCACCGGCGAGGGATCCTCGTGCTCGGCGTCGAGATCCGCGAGCATCCACGCCGGAACGTGGTCGGACAGATTCGCGTCGTCGCCGGGACGGGTGAGTACCGCCCTCGGCCGCGCGGCGGTCACAATGGCGCGCACGCGATCGCGTGGATGGTCCTGGTCCAGGGGCAGATAGGCCGCGCCGGCCGCGTGGATTGCATACAGTGTGGTCAGCAGGTCGACCGAGCGCCGCATTGCCACGGCCACAACCGTTTCCGGACCCACACCGCGTCCGATCAAAGCGCGGGCCAGCCGGTTCACCCGCGCCGCGAATTCGCGGTAGCTCAGCCGCGCGCCGTCTTCGGCGTCGAGCACGGCGGTGCTGTCCGGCGTCGCCGCGGCCTGGGCGGCGAACAGGTCCACGACTGTCGTCGACGGCGGTGGGGTCGTGCCCGCGGCCGCACGCGCGGCCAGCTCGCGTGCTTCCTGCGCGGTCAGCAGCTCGACGTCGCCGACCGCCTGCGCGGGATCGGCGACCATCGCCCGCAGCAGCAGCACGAATCGTTCGAACATCGAGGTGATCGTTACCTCATCGAAAAGGTCTGTCGCGTAACCGAATTCCACGGCCATTGCGCCCGGTTCACGGTCGCGCGCCGCGGTGTCGACGAGGTTGAGATGCAGATCGTATTTGGCCACGCTCGGATCGGCGGCCCGCGCCGACACCGTCAGGCCCTCGAATTCCACGGTGGGAATCTCGATGTTGTGGAACGAGAATCCGACCTGTGTCAACGGCGCATGTGCCGTCGTGCGGGGCGGATTGAGCACCTCGACAATCCGCTCGAACGGAATGTCGGCGTGGTCGAAGGCGGCCAGATCGGTCGCCCGCACCTGCTCCAGGATCTGCAGGAAGGACGCGCCGGGTTCGATGCGAGTGCGCAGCACCAGGGTGTTGACGAACATGCCGATCAGGCGCTCGAGTCCCGGTTCGCCGCGACCGGCGATCGGTGTGCCGACCGCGATGTCGCCGGTTCCGGAAAGCCGGGCCAGCAGTGCGGCATACGCGGCGTGCAGCACCATGAAGACCGTCACGTCGTGACGGCGGGCCAGCGCGACGATGTCGCGACCGAGGTCGGCGGGCAGCACCGCCGACACCGTCGCACCGCGGAACGATTGCCGGGCCGGGCGCGGACGATCGGTGGGCAGGTCGAGCACTTCGGGCAGATCGGCCAGCGCCGTCCGCCAATACTCGATCTGGGTGGCGGCCGGAGAGCTCGGCGCGTTCTCGGCACCAAGCCATTTCCGTTGCCACAGCGCGTAATCGACGTACTGCACAGGTAACGAAGGCCACTGCGGCGCCTGCTGCCGCACGCGGGCGTTGTAGGCGGTCACCAGGTCCGCGGCCAGCGGTGCGAGCGAGGACCCGTCGAAGCCGATGTGATGGACGATGAGCACCAGGGTGTGCTGCTCGCAGCCGCTGCGCAGCAACGTGATTCGCAACGGCACCGCACGGGTGACGTCGAATCCGGCCGCGGCCGCCGCAGCGATGTGCGCCTCGACCTCGTCCGCCGGCACCTCGATCGGCTCCAGCGAGGGCAGGGCCGACCGCACCGGCACGATCAGCTGGTGTGGTCCACTGTCGCTGTCCGGATAGACGGTGCGCAGCGCTTCGTGGCGGTCGAGCACATCGGTGATCGTCGCGCGCAGCGCGGCCACGTCGAGTGGTCCCGACATGCCCACGACCAGCGCGATGTTGTACAGCGCCGAGCTCGTGTCGAACTGATTGAGGAACCACATCCGGGTCTGGGCGGGCGAGAGCGGAATCTGAGCCGGCCGCCCCTGCGGAACCAGCGGTTCCCGACCAGGTCCCTCGATTGCCTTCAGAGTCTGCGCGAAGGCCGCGAGAGTCGGCGCATCGAAGACGGTGTGCAGTGCGACATCGACGGCGAATACCGCGCTCAGCCGCGCCGCCAGCCGCGTCGCCGACAGCGAGTTGCCGCCGAGGTCGAAGAAGTTGTCGAGCACGCCGACGCGATCGACGCCCAGCACAGCGGCGCACACATCCGCGACGATCTGCTCGGCCGCGTCGCGAGGCGCGACGAATTCGGTCTCGGCGGCGAATACCGGCGCGGGCAATGCCGCGCGGTCGGCCTTGCCCACCGAGGTCAGCGGCAGCGCGTCGAGCACCGTCACCGCGTCCGGAACCATATGCGACGGCAGGTGTTGCGCGGCGTGAGCCCGCAGTTCCGCGGCGTCGATGGCATCGATCGCCGGCGTGACGTAGGCAGCAAGTCTCGGTCCGCTCTCCGTCGCCACACTGACCGCCACCGCCGCCGCCACGGTGGGATGCCCCGCGAGAATGGCTTCGATTTCGCCGAGTTCGATGCGCTGGCCGCGGATCTTCACCTGGAAGTCGGTGCGCCCGACGTATTCCAGGGTGTGCTCGGGCGTCCAGCGAGCGAGGTCGCCGGTGCGGTACATGCGGGCACCCGGCGTACCGAACGGATCGGCCACGAACGCCGACGCGGTATCCGCCGGCCGATCGAGGTAGCCGCGGGCGAGGTGAATGCCACAGATGTACAGCTGTCCCGTCACCCCGGCCGGCACCGGCTGCAGATTCTCGTCCAATACCAGAGCCTCGACACCGCGAATCGGGCCACCGATCGTGACGCGGGCATCGGCGCGCAGCGGGTCGCTGATCGCGACCATGATCGTGGTCTCGGTCGGCCCGTATCCATTGAACAACCGACGGCCCCGACTCCACATCGCTGTCGTTTCCGCCGACACCACCTCGCCACCGGCCACCAGATCCTGCAGGGCGTCCGCACCGTCGGGAGACATGGTCGCGAGCACGCTGGGTGTGATGAATGCATGCGAGATCCGTTGCGTACGAATCAATTCCGCCAGCCGGTCGCCGGCGAAGACATCCGGCGGCGACAGCACCAGCGCGGCACCGTTCGGATGTGCCATGAGCAGCTCCAGGACCAGTGCATCGAACCCCGGAGCCGCCACCTGCAACACCCGTGCGGAACTGTCGATCCGATAGCGTTCTCGTTGTTCGGCGGCGAAATTCGCCAAGCCCGCGTGCGTCACAGTGACGCCCTTCGGCTCGCCCGTCGACCCCGACGTGTACACGACGTACGCCGAGTTCGTGACCCGGCAGGGCCGGATCCGATCGGTATCCGTCACCGCGGCCGGGGATCGCGAGGCAATGCACATCTCGCTGCCCGGATCGTCCAGCAGCAACCGCGGTACCGAGGGTGGCAGCAGGTCTTGGGTGGCTGCCGCCGTCAGCACCACCGCGGCCTGCGCGACCATGAGCGCGACCCGCTCGGTGGGATTGCGCGGATCCACCGGGACGAATGCCGCACCGGCCTTCACCGTCGCCCACATCGCGACCACTAGTTCCACGGACCGCCCCAGCACCAGCACGACCTGGTCGTCGGGACCTATTTCCCACTCGATCAACAACCGAGCGAGCTGATTCGACCGGACATCCAACTCCCCATACGACACCGTGCGTTCCGCGGACACGATCGCCACGGCCTCCGGATTCTCGACCGTCAGCAATTCCGCCAGCACCCGCGGCGGCTCGGCAGCGCCACCCGACGCGGGCACCAGCGCGGCTCGCTCACTCGCTGCCAGCACATCGACCGCACCGACACGCTGCCGCGGATTCGACACGACCGACGCGAGGATCCGATTCAGCCGCCCGGCGAACTCCTCGACCGTAGTGCGATCGAACAGGTCCGTGGCGTAGTTGATCCGCAGGCCGAGATCGCCTGCTGCGCTGGTGTTCTCGGTGACGGTGAAGATGAGATCGACCTTCGCCGGTTGTGGTCCCGGTTCCAGGACCTCGACGGTGAGCTCGGACAGCTCCAGGCTCGGACGGTCCATGTTCTCGAAGGCGAGGTACACCGGGCACAGCGGGTCGTGCGCCGCCGACGGCATCGCATCGACCACCTCTACGACGCGTTCATAGGGCAGATCGCTGTGGGCGAAGGCATCCACATCGATGTCTTTGACCCGGGTCAGAAACTCGGCGAACGATTCGTCGCCGCGCACCTGGGTGCGCAGCGGAACCGTGTTGACGAACATGCCGATCAGCGGTTCCAGCGCGCGCTCGCCGCGGCCTGCGACCGGCGTCCCGATCGTGATGTCCGCCGTGCCCGACAGCCGGGTGAGCAGGACGGCCACCGCGGCGTGCACGACCATGAAGCTGGTGACGTTCGTCGCGCGTGCCACCCGCTCGATCCCGGCGCGCGTCGCGGGCGGGATCACGGTGTCGACGACGTCGGCAAGCATGGACCGGCGAGCCGGGCGCCGGCGGTCGGCAGGCAGTTCGAGCAGCCGCGCCATTCCCGCCAATTGCGTTGTCCAATACTGTAATTGGCGTGCAGCGAGCGAATCCGGGTCGTTTTGGTCGCCGAGCACGTTGCGATGCCAGATGCTGTAGTCGGCGTACTGCACGCTCAGCGGTTGCCAGTCCGGCGCATGCCCCTGCGACCGTGCTCGGTAGGCGGCCGCGAAATCGGCTGCGAGTGGTGGCAGCGACGATCCGTCGCAGCAGATGTGATGCAGGACGACGACCAAGGTGTGTCGTAGAGGGTCGGCGGATGCGAGCAGCGCGACCCGGATCGGCGGACGTCGGCGCACATCGGTGCCGGTCGAGGCCAACTCCCGGATTCGGTGCTCGAGCTCGTCGGGATCGGTGGGGTGCGGGGTCGGATCGAGATCGGCGGCCACCAGCTCGGCGGGCAGAACCACCTGCGTCCCTTGACCATTCACTGCCGGGTACACGGTGCGCAGGGATTCGTGTCGTTGGAGCAGGTCGGTCAGCGCCGAACGCAGCGCCGTGGCGTCGAGGTATCCGGTCAGCTGCAGCACCAGCGGAATGTTGTAGGCCGCCGAGGTCGGATCCACCTGATTGATCAGCCAGATCCGGTTCTGTGCCGGCGCCAGCGGGATGGGTTCGACGCGCGGCTGTGCCCGCAGGGTGGGGCGGCTGTAGTGCTGCCTGGCGTCGATATGGGCGGCGAGTCGGGCGACGGTCGGCTCGCCGAACAGGTCGCGCACCGACACCTCGCAGCGGGTCAGCTCGGCGATCCGCACAGCGGCGCTGGTCGCGGTGAGCGAATTGCCGCCCAGTTCGAAGAAGTCGTCCAGCACACCGATCCGCGGGGCACCCAGAACCTCGGCGAAGACGTCGGCGATGGTCTCCTCGACGACGGTGCTGGGCGCGACATACACCGCGCCCGAATCGATGGCAGGCTCGGGCAGCGCGCGATAATCAATTTTGCCGTTGACGGTCAATGGCAATGCCGGCATAGCGACGATGTGTGCTGGGATCATGTACTCCGGGAGCAGCGACCCGACGTGCGCGCGCAGTGCCTCGGGTTCGTAGACCACGTTGTCGGCGGGCACGACATACGCGACCAGCCGGGCCGCTTCCGTCCCCGGCAGGTGCACGATCACCACCGCCGCCGCGACCGCGCTGTGGCTCAGCAGCGCGCTGCGGATCTCGTCCAGCTCGATCCGGAACCCGCGCAGCTGCACCTGCTGGTCGGCGCGACCACGATATTCCAACTCGCCCTTGGTGTTTCGGCGAGCAACGTCGCCGCTGCGATACAGACGCTCGCCCGGCGGGCCGAACGGATCGGCGACGAAGCGTCCCGCAGTCAATCCGGGGCGGTCGAGATAGCCGCGGGCCAGTTGGTCGCCCGCGACGTAGATCTGGCCCCAGGCGCCCAGCGGCACCGGGCGCAAGTGCGCGTCCAGGATGTGGACGCGCAAGCCCGGCAGCGGCCGTCCGATTGTGCTCGGCGCACCCGGCACGGCGATGTCCGGTGGCAGCTCTAGATAGGTGACGAAGACCGTGGTTTCGGTGATGCCGTAGCTGTTGGCCAGCACGGGCAGATTCGGATTGTGCCGGTACCAGGCCGCCAAACCGGCCGGGTCGAGCGCTTCGCCCGAGAGAACGACCAGCCGCAGCGCAAGCTCACCGTCGGGCTCGTCCGCATCCGCATCCGCATAGCGCCCTCGTGCGGTCACGAATTGATCGAAGGCCGAGGGGGTTTGGCTGAAGACGCTCACCCGCTCGCGCGCCACCAGTCGCAGCATCTCGTCCGGCGAACGCGTGGTTGCGCTGTCCACCACGACCACGCGACCGCCGGTGACCAGCGCGCCGAAAATCTCCCACACCGAATAGTCGAACGCGAACGAATGGAACAGCGTCCACACGTCGTCGGCACGGATTCCGATGTCGGCACAGGCGTTCGTCAGGTAGGTCGCCACCGCGCGATGGGTGATCGGCACGCCCTTCGGCCGGCCCGTCGATCCGGAGGTGTAGATAACGTAGGCGATGTTATCGGGGCGCAGCGGGCGCACGCGATCGGCGTCGGTGATCGGATGCGCGGTCTCGACCTCCCGGTCGTCGTCGAACAGCACCACTCGGCCCGGCTCTGCGGGCATCCGATCGCGCAGACTTCGTTTTGTCACGACCGCGACCGGATCGGCATCGCGCAGCACGTAGTCCAGTCGATCGACCGGGTGCGCCGGATCCAGTGGCAGGTATCCGGCGCCCGACTTCAGCACCGCCAGCGCCACGACGATCAGATCGGCATCGCGCGGCATCGCGATGGCCACCAGCGATTCCGGCCCCGCGCCGCGGGCGATGAGCGTGCGGGCGAACCGGTTCGAACGCTCGTCCAGCTCGAGGTAGGTGAGGGCAGTCGTGCCCGCGGTGACGGCGACCGCGGACGGGCTGACCATGGCCTGCCGGGTCAGCAGATCGACGAGCGTCGCGGCCGTCGCAACGCCGTCGCGGCCGGCGAGTTCACCGAGGATGCGCCGCTCCTCCTCCGGGGCGGCGAGCGGGATGTCGAGCACACGGGTGTCTATCGGCGCGGCCATCAAGCGCTCCAGGAAGTCGACGAATCGACTGGTGTGCACGTCGAGTTCGTCCTGGCTGTACAGATTGGCGTTGCCGTGCAATTCGATGAGCAGCGGCGCGTCGACCCCGGAGCGGTACAGATTCAGCTGCAGATCGTCCAGTGCCCCGGACGTCAGGGCGCGGTAGCGGCCCACCGCCGCACCGAGGCGGATCTCGGAATCGAAGAACAGAATGTTGACGATCGGGCCGAACGAGGCCGCGGCCGGGTCCAACGCGTCGGAATCGCGGCGCAGATCCTCGAACCGGTAGAGCTGATGACGCATGGCCAGGACCAGCTCGGACGCCGCCGCGCGCATCAGCCCTTCCACGGTGGTCGTCGCGTCCACGGCGAATCGGATCGGCACCATGTTCGCCAACATCGCGGTGGCGTTGCGCAGGCGCATCGTCACCCGCCCGGTCACCGGCAGCGACAAGACGACGTCGTCGGTGTCGGTCATGCGGGCGAGGAAAGCGGCGAAGGCGGCGCCCAGCACCTGTGCGGTCGATGCTTGCAGATCCGCGGCGAAACGGTCGAGCGCGACAGTCAGCCCCGACGGCAGCCGCTGGCCGGTGAAGCGATCGTCCTCGCTCCATTTGGCGGTGCGACCGGACAGACTCGGCGCAAGCGGCAGATCGGCGACCTTGTCGAGCCAGTACGCCTTGTCGTTACCGAATCGTGGGGCGGCGCGATACTCCTGCTCCGCCTTGATGATGTCGGCCAGCCGGGCCGCCACCAGCCGCGTGGGTGGCCTGCCCTCGAGCAACGCATTGTAGTGTTCGGCGATCCGGTTCAAGACGTTGAACGCGCCATAACCATCGATCACCAGGTGATGGGCGCGCGCATACCACAGATACCGGTCCTCGCCGAGCCGGATCAGCCGCGTCGCGACGAGTCGCTCCCGGGCCAGATCGACGGCCTTCGTGTTGTAGTCCCGGCGCATCCATTCCATCGCCGCCGCGTACGGGTCGTCTTCGGCGCTGAGATCCAGCAACGGTTCGTCGTAGACGATGCTGCGATCGACGAATTGATAGGGATGACCGCCGAATTCGACCACCCGGACCACGAGCGACTCGGTCTCGTGCCCGGCGTCGTTGACCGCCTTGGTGAACGCGGAGTAGTCGATCGGTCCCTGGATCTCGACGTAGTGCGCGATATTGACGTTCGGGCCGCCCGGTAGATTGTTAGCGAGCCACATTCCGTACTGTGCCCTCGTAAGCGGAATCAGATCCGGATCGTGGGCGGCAGGCGTGGCTGAATTCGGACTCATCGTCTAACCTCTCCTCGAATTCCGGGACACGAGAACAACAAAGTCCCCCACGCGCCCGGCATTTCCCGAAGTGCATTTGCGGATGCACTTACATATGCACACCTCACCTACATTGCGAACCACAACACAAGGACCCGGCCGTTCCCCGATGGATACGGCCTTCAGGCGTCGGCGCCCACCGAACGTATTTAGCCCCCTGTCCCCCGACCCTGTCGAACGACTGTGCAACAAAATTGTCGTGACGGCGGCACGACGATCTGCCGCGGCACGGTCCGGAAACTCCTGGCCGTGCGCATTCAGCCGAAAGCGTCAAACTACGTACGTTATGTCCGTATTCGAATTAGATTTGCGTAGTCGAATCAGCCTATTCCCGTGCCCCACCTCGGTTCGGGATGTCGCCCCAAAGTCGACCCGGGCCCGGGCGGCTGCCGCTTCGAACATTATTAGCCCCTTCGTTCGGTCGAAAAGACAACATGCTCACAACATCCCCGCGCCGCTACTGACGCGGGAACCTGCTGCGGCCGCAGTATAGGGAAACCCGCTGCACCGTACCTATTTAATGCTACTGAACACCGGCTTTCATGTCTCGCACTCGACACGAATCGATGAGCTCGACGAATGCCCACCCAACGGCCAGCTGCGATCGGGCGCAACAGGAACACCGGCGCCGAAACCGGTGAAATCGCAAATATGTGATTCGGCTGTCGCTTACCGGGAGACGGTGGTGGCTACCGAAGTGGTCTTGATGGTTACGCTCGATCAGCATCGATGGGCGGCAAGTCGGCTTCGGCGTCGAGCCATTTCTTGTGGTTGGCACATGTCGATCGCGGCAAGACATCGCTCCGGAAGGCAGCGGACGGATGCCGCATCCGATTCCTGATCGCGTCGCGACTCGTCACGCTCGGCCGACGACAAGGCCGCGACGCCGGAATACGGACACCATGAACACCGGCTCGAATGACGCTGCCGCGCTCCTGAGCAAGTGAAAGCCGGTCGCCCACAACCGAATAGATCTCACTGCCGCTCCTCTGAACCGAGGAGGTGCTTCATTAAGGTGAATGCCGATGCGTGCCATCAATTTTCGGCTGAGCCGTCACCCAGGAGGACAACGTCACCGACCCACGGGCCAGGCAAGGCGAACAAGCTGTGGTGATTCGAGGCTTTGCGTAGTATTGCTGCACAAGGGACTTGGAGAAGCAGACCACGAAGGGGGCGATGTGGATCCGTTCACGGTGATCGTGACCGCGTTGATCGCTGGTGCGGCGGCTGGTGGCCAGGATGCGGCGTCGGCAACAGTGCGCGAGGTCTATCAGGCGATTCGGCGTCGCATAAGCCGCGGTGACGACGGCCCACAAGTGAGGGCCGCTCTCGAAGCCAACGAAACATCGCCTGGCAGTAACGTTGCAGCACTAGAAGCCGCAGTGCTCCGCGCGAGGGGCGGAGATGACAGCGAGTTGCAGTCTTTAGCAGCCCAACTCCTGGAAGCACTACCGACCGCGGAAACCGACCGGGCCCGTAAACTTATCGACCTGCGGCACGCAAAAGGGGTGCAGTTGGGGAACAACAACACTCAACACAACAGTTTCAACTGATCGCACGCCCGGCTCGTTGACGCGCGCTAGCACCTAGACCAAGAAATCGCCACGTGTCGGCCCCCGCTACTGGTGCCTCCGCCAGATAGATTGCTGCGCCACCCGCTCCGACTGCTCGCCGAGCTCGAGGATACGGCGATCGAATGCGGTGCGGGCGACCACCGGTCGGCTGCGTTCGACGGAACCCTCCGCACCAAGGCTCGATACGGCAGGAGCTATATGGACGCGGCACTAGAAATCATTGACGATGCAATTCTTATTGTGATGGATTCGAGGTTCGCGTGAAAAACCAGATCCCGATTCAAGTCGGTGAAGGAAATATACAGAACAACTTCTGGTCCGAACGTCGAAGATGGCTGGTTGCGATCGGCGTCGCCATCCTGATTGTCGTATCGGTCTCGGCATCTGTCACAATTTATCTACTGCAACCGGATCGAGCGGTATCCGAACAGCGCGCAATCGAGGCAGACCGCGAAGGGAGAGACAATGCGACACCACCGGCACGCGCCGAGGGCGTGAGCGGCCCGCCAGGCGTCCCGGGATCATTGGCATCGTCAAGAATTATCGAATTGGATGGAGTCAGACCGGACAAGGCGACCATGCAGCGTCTCGTCCCCGATGGGGTCGCGCTCGGGCAGAGTGTGATTGATCCACGCAATCCGATGAACTCTCTGGAAGGGTTCGGTGAAGGCTCGATATACTTCAAGCTCACTGGACAAAATTTCACGCCGGTCCAAATCTCTAGCATTGCCGCCAGGATAGTCGAAAGGCGGCGACCTCCTGCAGGAACGATTGTCCCATTCTATTCACAAGGAGTTACCGAAGCATTGACAATGGGATTCGATCTGAACTCTGGAGATGTTGTCGAGGCGAAGGCTTTGGACGGATTCGGACAATTTACTGACAGCGACTACATGAAGACACATGCAGTTACGCTTGCGCTGAATGAGACGCTGGCCTTCAAGATAGAGATCCGGGCGCACGATTGCGATTGTGAATTTGTTGTGGACATCGGATTCGGGGACGGTCGATCACTGGCCGTAGACGACCAGGGAAAGCCATTTCGATTCGTCACACTGACAGGCTCGTACGAGCGAGCATACGTTCCGATGTACGACCTGGAGAATGGTTCCATGGCACGAGATGCGAAACTTCGGCTGTGCGACTATCCCAAGGAATGCAAGCTTCGGTACGCTCAAATGTACACAAAGTAATATCAATACGGCTATGTTCAGGAGCTGGGCGGTGCTCGACCCGCGCGAGCGCGCCTGAATAGCCCTTGTCCACGCGGACAAGGGGTTTCAGCGTCGAGAACCGGTCAGTGATACCGACATCAGGTTCGGCATGAGGTACGGCGGATCGACCCGGATTCCATCGCATTGCTGCCGTATACCAGCCAAGTTGGAAGGTCCTGTTTGCACCTCGTTGCGTAACCAAACATCAACTTCTGGAACCGAACCGATACTTCGATGATCACAGGATGCACACCCGCGCTGCGGGCGCCCGGTCTGCGCGAAGATCTACTCGGGATCTGTCCCATAGATCGAGCGGTACTCCTTGGCGAAGGTGCGGCTGCCGAGCAGGCGCCAGGCGAGTCTGGCGGCGAACGGCATGTCGGCTAGGAACTTTCGGCGTTCGGGGTGCGGTACAGCTTGCAAGATGAAGCCGAGGAAGATCAACCGCCGGTCCTTGGGTACGGCGGCGCGTCCTCGTTCGCCGAGCGCCTGCCATTCGCGGGCGGTCATGACGCGTCCGGCGAGCGGCAGGATGCGCGCCTCCTCCTCAGCCATATGTTCGTCGAGAGCGACGGCCAGCGCCGACAGCGTGGCGGCGAGATGCCCGCGCACCTCGGGATGCGCCGATGCGGCGAATTCCTCGGCCTGCCGGTCCGCGCGGTCGATCAGTTCGGCGATCCGCTCATGCTGTTCCTCCATCCGCAGAATCAGTGCGCCATCGGTCTTCGCCCGCTCGAGCAGCAGTGGCCACATCAGCTCGTCCTCAGCGCAGTGGTGGTGATGCAGGCCGGTATCGAGTTCGGTGAGGAACTCGACGATGCGACCCGCGCGCGCGGTGTCACCGTCGGCGACACCGCCGACGAGGCCGGGCAGGGCGTCGAAATGGCGGCGGAAGGCGCGGTGGACGAGCAACATGTCAGCGGTATCGGGACGGTCGGTGGTATCGGGGCGGTCGGGGGTCTGTGTCGCGGTGTTCATGGTTCTCACTGTCTGTCGATCCGCTTGTAGCGCACTTGCAATAGACTTGGCCGGTCATGGTGCGGATTCAGGTGCTCGGCTCGCTGGCCGCGCAGACCGAGCGCGGCAGTGTCGATCTCGGCGGCCCACGCCAGCGCGGCGTGCTCGCCCTTCTGGTGGTTGCCCGCGGCGCGGTCGTGCCGATCGACCGGCTGATCGACGATCTGTGGCGTGGTGAGCCGCCGCCGCGCGCACTCGGCGCGTTGCAGGCCTACATTTCGCACTTGCGCAAGCTCCTCGAGCCGGATCGGCTGCCCCGCTCGCCGGCCACAGTGCTGGTGAGCCAGGCGCCGGGATACGCGTTGCGGCTCGCCCCGGAGGCAGTGGACGCCTGGCTGTTCGAGACCGAACTACGCAGCGCGCCAACAGATCCCGCAGAACGACGACGCAGTCTCGAACAGGCGCTCAGCCGATGGCACGGCCCGGCATTCGCCGAGTTCAGCGACGAATCGTGGGCGCAGCCCGAGGCGAACCGACTCGAGGAACTGCGCCTGGCCGCGCGCGAGCGACTGGCCGCGACACTGGTCGAACTCGGCGACCCGACGGCGGCTGCCGCGGAGGCCGATGCGTTGACGAGCACGCATCCGCTGCGCGAGGAGGCGTGGCGTATTTCGGCGCTGGCACGGTTCCATGCGGGGCGGCAAGCGGACGCGCTCGCCGCGTTGCGTGCCGCCCGTGAGGTGCTCGCGGACCAACTCGGCATCGACCCCGGCCCGGCCCTGGTGCGGCTCGAAGCCGATTTGCTGGCGCAACGCATCCCCGTCGATCTACCCGCACCGGTCTCGTTTCCGTCGCCGACACCCGCGCTGGACCCGTTGCATTCCGAATTCGTCGGCCGGACAAGGGAACTGGATGAGCTGCGGCGGGCGGCGCGGGCGGGCGGCGCACCTCGTGTAGCGGCTGTCATCGGGGAAGCCGGTAGCGGCAAATCCCGTTTGCTGCAGCGGTTTCGGACAGAGCTGGCGGCCGGTGGCTGGCGCGTGGTCACGGGCAGCTGTCCCGAGGAGGACGGCGCACCACCGGCGTGGGCCTGGGTGGAAGCCCTGCGCGAGCTCGCGGGCACGGTCGATCCCAGCCGATACGCCGAGCCGCTGGAGCCGTTGCTCACCGACCGACGCCGTGAATTCGGCGCCGATGTCTCGGTCGGGCGGTTCCTGCTGCATCGCGCCGTCGGTGCGTACCTGGACGACGCGGCGCGGCAGCAACCGCTCGCGGTGTTTCTCGACGACCTGCACCGCGGCGACTCCGAGACGGTAGCCCTGCTCGGCAGCGTGGCGAAATCGGCCTCGATCCTGATCGTGATCGCCTACCGTCCCGACGAGATCGGAATGCCCCTAGAAGACGCGCTCGCCTCGCTCGCCCCCGCGACCGCAACGCGGATACGCCTGCGCGGCCTGGGTTTCGACGATGCGGCGGTTCTTATCCGGTCGGTGTCGGGACACGATCCCGAGCCGGCGACGATCGCGGCACTGGCCGAACGCACCGACGGAAATCCCTTCTATCTCACCGAAAGTGCTCGTCTACTTGCCAGTGAGGGCGCGCTCGTGGCGACTTCTGAGGTACCGGAAGGCGTCCGCGACGTGCTGCGCCGGCGCTTTGCACGGCTACCCGAGGTCAGCGTGTCGGTCCTGCGTCTCGCCGCGGTGATCGGGCGCGAATTCGACATCGACGTGCTGATCGGCGCGGCCGAAATCGACCAGGATAAGGTCCTCGATGCCGTGGAGGCGGGTGTGCTCGCCGGACTGCTCGAGGAACCGGGTCCCGACTACGCGCGCTTCACGCACGCGCTCGTCCGCGACACCTTGCTCGGTGACCTGTCCCGTATACGGCGACGCCGCTGGCATCTGCGCATCGCCGAGTCGGTCGAGCGGGCCGGGCCGGACGACCTGTCGGCGCTCGCGCACCATTTCGGGGAGGCGCTCACCGCGGCGACGGCACGGCGGGCCGCCGACTACGCTCGCGCGGCGGGTGAACAGGCCGAACGCCGATTTGTCCACGATGTCGCGGCCGAAAACTACGGTCGCGCCGTCATCGCGCTCGAACGGATCACCGGCGCGGACACGACGGCCGAGCGGGTCGCCGCGCTTTCGCGTATGAGCAGGAGCCACCTCGCGGCCGGCGCCGGCCTGCCAGCTCGCGATGCACGCGACCGTGCAGTGTCGGCGGCCGACACGCCTGAATTGCTCGTCGGGGCGCTCACCGCATGGGACACGCCGACTCCCTGGCTGAACCGCGCGTACGGGTCCGTCGACCAGCGGGTGGTTGCCTCTATCGACGAGGCGCTGCGGACACCCGGGCTCACACCGCAAGCGCGCTGCCGGCTGCTCGTCGCGCTCGTCCGCGAGATCGGCGGAGAGCTGCACGAACGAGCGCGCGAGGCGGCCGAGGAAGCCGAAGCGCTGGCACGTGGACTGAGCGATCCTGGACTGCTCGGGCTGGCATTGCAGGCGCGGACCTCGGTGTACGACACATCAATTCCGCTCGCCGATCGGGAACGGCTCGCCACCGAGTTGATCCGCCTCGGCGAGGACAACGATTTCCCCGCCTTCGCGCTGATCGGCCGTAACGCCGCACTCCAAGTGGCCGCAGCCCGCGGCGACATCGACCGCGCGAATACCGAACTCGCGGCCGCGACACTGTTGGCCGACCGCTACCAGTGGCGTCAAGCCCAAGCCGCGAACACCATGGGCCGCGCGATGATCGCCCACCTGACGGGGAATCTCGAAGCGGCGGAACGACATTATCAGCAGGCCCACGAATTGTTCATGCGCCACAAAGTCTTCGATTCGGGCGGCAACCTGCTGATCGCCCTCTTCACCATCCGTCTCACGCAAGGCCGGGTCGGCGAATTCGCACCTCTGTTCACCGAAATGTTCACGCAGCTCGAAACTTCGGGCGCCGACCTCGTCGTCGACCCGCTCGCGTTGGCACTGCTGGCGACCGGTGACCGGGACGGCGCACGAGCAGCGACGCAGGCCCGCCACCCGCTGCGTACCGACTTCTTCCGTTCGCTGTTCCTCACCGTGCGCGGCATGGCCGTCACGGGACTCGAACAACACACCGAGGCAGCGCAGGTGTACCAGCAACTGCGCACCTACACCGGTCAGATCGCCGGCGCGGACACCGGTGCACATGCCGCAGGACCGGTCGACACCGTGCTCGGCGACCTCGCGGCGCTGCTCGGCAAACCCGCCCAGGCGGCCGAGCACTACGCCGTCGCGGACCGGCTGGCCCGCCGCTGCGGATGCCGGGAGTGGATCACCGCCGTGCACAATCGAATCGGTTTACAAGTCGATTACTAGTCGCGCCCGGAAGCTGGGTAGCAGATCACTCATCAGCCAGCAGAAAGAGCGCCCGCCATGCCGACCGATCGTCAACTCAAGACCTTGAACACCCTCCACCGCACCGTGATAAAGCTCAGCGGCGGCATCCTCGGCACAACCTTCAAAGGCATGCCGACGATCACACTGACCACCATCGGCCGTAAATCCGGGCGACCGCACACCGTTATCCTCACCGCACCGATCATCGACGGCGACACGATCGTCATCGTCGCCTCCCGTGGCGGCGATCCCACCGACCCGGCATGGCTGCACAACCTCCGCGCGAACCCCACAGTCCAGGTTTCACTCGAGCAAGGCCCGAAACGGCCGATGACCGCTCGCGTGCTGTCATCGACCGACCGGGACAAGCTCTGGCCCGATGTCATCGCAGCCCACCCCGGCTACGCCGCCTATCAGGAAATGACCATCCGAACAATACCTCTGGTCACCCTGACACCAATCACCGATGAGATCGACACTCGACCGATCTGATAGCCGTCGCCCCCACCGGCACGCACGGGCCGGCAACCGGTAACCATAGGTTACAGCGCACTGGCTATTGCACCGGGTTCGCCGACAGCGCGCCGCGATATCACCGGCGCAGAAGCCGGATGTCGGGCAGGGGTCACGGACTCGCTTGTTTGGTTTCCTCCGCGATCCAGGCCGCGATTTGTGAGCGTGAGGTGAAGCCGAGTTTGGTGAGGATGTGTTCGACGTGGCCTTCGGCGGTGCGTTGCGAGATCACGAGTTTGGCGGCGATCCGCTTGTTGCTGAGTCCCTGGGCGATGAGGTCGGCGATCTGCCGCTCACGCTTGGTCAATTTCGTGGATGCGCGCGCGGTATCGGCGGGCTGTTCGCCGAGCGCGTACGCCACAGCGGCGCCGATACCCATCGCCTGACCGTGGCGGAAGGCCGCATCGAATGCGCGGGTGCCGAGGGTGCGACGCGCTGTCTGCTCACAGCTTTCGTGAAAGCGCGCTATGTCCGGGAAGACAGCTCCAACACTGCTTCCTACGAGCCAGATTCCTTGCGCGGTTCCCAGCAGCACGGCCGCGCGATCGGCGTCGCCCTGGTCGGCGACAGTCCAGGCCAGGGCCTCGAGACTGAACGCGTTGAGCACCGGGCTATTCGGCCGCCGGTTGACTCGCAGCGCTTCCTGGAGCAGCTGTTGGGCTTTGTCCCGCTCGCCTTGCTGCCATGCGGCCACGCCCAAGCCGCGTAGCGCAGCCGAACGATAGAGCAGTTCGCCCTGCGCTTCGGTGATGGAAAATACCCGGCGGTAATGCTCGGTTGCTCGAGTCATGTCGCCGCGTAGCTCATATGCCCAGCCGAGGATGGTCAGGGTACCGATGTACAGAGCGCCCGTCCTGTCCCAGCTGAGTGTCTCGATGTCATGTTCGAGGGAGGACGATACGTTGGCCGTTTCGCCGCCAGCGAGTGCGAGAAGGGCGGTCGCGTAGGCGATCTGCGCCTGGATCGCGGGGGCGGGGGCCTGTTCGGCGAGCACTCGTGCCTGCTCCAGAAGGGCGGCCGCGGACTGGACATCCCCCTGCGGCGCGGCCAGTTGGCAGCCGACGCAGAACGCCTTGATGCGGTCGAGTACCGGTTGCGCGCCGGGGTGGGCGAGAACGCGGTCGATCCAGGATCGGCCTTCCCCATACAGACCGGATAAGCTCCAGAAATCGTAGAGTGCGGCTGTGATGCGCAGCCCTGCTTCAGCTGCTTCCTGGGTGTCCTCGGACAGGCAGGATTCGAGCGCTTCGCGCAGGTTGGGTAGTTCGTGTTCGAGGCGGATGATCCAGTCGAGCTGGCGGTCGCTGATCCACCCGGCTTCCGCGTCCAACGCCAACTGCCGATACCAGTCGCGGTGGCGTCGGCGCAGCTCGGTATCTTCGCCGGACTCTCGTAGTTTTTCCCGGCCGTAGCCGCGAACTGTCTCGAGCATCCGGAAACGCACGACAGTATCGGATTCCTCCCGGATCAGGATGGACTTGTCCACCAGGGACGAAAGCACATCCAGCGGCGTATCCGCTGCCAGGTCTGTGCCGCATATCTGCTCGATGGCGTCGAGTTCGAAGCTGCCGGCGAACACCGACATCCGGGCCCACAGCCGCTGTTCGGTCCCGCTGCACAACCCGTAGCTCCAGTCGATACTCCATCGCAGCGTCTGTTGCCGTGTCGGGGCTGTGCGACTGCCGCGGGTGAGCAGCGCGTACCGATCGGTAAGCCGGGCCAGGATCTGCTGCGGTGACATCGTGCGCATTCGGGCCGCGGCAAGCTCGATGGCCAGCGGTAACCCGTCCAGATGGGTGCAGATCCCGGTGACGGCGGCCTTGTTGTCCTCATCGAGTTCGAAGCCCGGAACCGCTGCCGCGGCGCGGTCGGCGAACAAGGTCACCGCATCGAAACCGGGCAGCCCGGCCAGGGTCGGCTCCCGGTCCGGGTCCGGGACCGACAGTGGTGCCACCCGCAGCACTGCTTCCCCGGCGATGTTCAGTGGTTCGCGGCTGGTGGCGAGAATCCGCAGCTCCGGACAAGTCTGCAGCAACGTCTCGGTCAGCTTGGCCACCGCATCCACGATCTGCTCGCAGTTGTCCACCACGAGCAGTGTTTCTCGCAAGCTGAGGAAGCCGATCAGAACCTCGAGCAACGGACTGGCCGACTCGTTGCGCACACCGAGGGTGGCCGCCACCACATCGACCAGCAGCGCGGGGTCGGACACTTCGGCCAACTCGATTGACCACACACCGTCGGCGAAACCACGTCGCGCACTGGATGCGGCCCGCAGCGCCAGTCGCGTCTTGCCGACACCCCCGGTCCCGGTCAACGTCACCAGCCGTGCGCTCGACAGCAGATTCTTCAGCTCCGATACCTCGGTGCGCCGATTGATGAAGCTGGTCAACTCGAGCGGCAGATTGCCACTGTGGTCCCGGCTAGCCGCCGTCGGCTTGCGCGCTGCCCGCACCGGTGGCTTCTGGTCGGAATCGGCGAGATTCGGTTCACCCCCCACCGCCATCTCGCCCACCGCGAACCCGTGGCGCTGCTGCAGTTGCCGAAATGTCTCCCCCAGCGCCGCTGCCGCCGGCCGCTGCTTGCGGTCGCGGCTCATCGCTGTCTCCACCACCGCCGACACGTCCTCGGGGATGCCGTCCTCCCGCAGGTCGGGCACCGGCTGGGTGGTGATCCGGACAAACTGCGCGACCATCTTCTCACCGCTACGACGCTCGAACGCGGCATGCCCGGTCAATGCGCAGAACAGGGTGGCGCCGAGTCCATAGACATCCGCGGCCGGGGTCGGATCGCCACCCTCGAGCACCTCCGGTGCGGTGAACGCGGGCGATCCGGTCACAACACTCGCAGTCGTCTGGAACCCACCGGTGATATGGGCGATACCGAAATCGGTCAACGCTGGTTCACCGTACTCGGTGAGCAGAATGTTTCCCGGCTTCACGTCCCGATGCACGATACCGAGACGATGCGCGCTGGCAAGCGCACCAGCGATCTTCACCCCGATCTGCGCCACCCGCTCCAAAGGAAGGGGACCAATCTCGCGGATCCAGCCATCCAGGGAACCCAGCCGGTGATACGGCATCACCAGGTAGGGCCGCCCGCTCTCGGTGGTACCGGCCTCCAGCGCGGTGACGATGTTGGGATGCCCGGTCAACCGGCCCATCGCGTGCTGCTCCCGAACAAACCGCGCCTGATTGTCTTCGTCCAGTTCCGCGGTCAGAATCTTCACCGCAACCGTCCGATCCAACCTCGGCTGCGTGCAGCGATACACCACCCCGAAACCGCCGTGTCCGATTTCCACGGCGTCCTCGAAACCAACCGCAGCCAACTCCGCCGTGGCAGGCGTCATCGCCTCACGGCGCGTCTGCAGCGGATCATCTGTCATCGGCCGGGTGTGATCCGACCAGCATCTCTCCGGACACCAGGCAACATGCACTCACCTTTCGCCAATGCCAGCGTATCGCCGAAGAACATCGACAGAGGAATATCGCTGTAGGCGCACAGAGCGCGACACCGACCGCAATCACCGGAGACTGCTACCCGCCTTGCCGTCGGACCGCGCCGGCGCGCCGGACAATTCCATGCGCCGATCGCCGCCGAAGAACGACGCAACCGATCCCCTGGCGGTGCAGGGCGCCGAACCGAGTACTGGCGACTGACCGTCTCGGGCACGCACGCGGGGCGCTTTCTCCCCTCGATCTCCGGTGGTGCGAAAGACCAGCTGGGCCGAGGTCTCGCTATGTTCAGGAGCTGGGCGGTGCTCGACCCGCACGAGCACCTGAATAACCCCTTGTCCACGCGGACAAGGGGTTTCAGCGTCAAGAAGAAGACTGCTAAGCCGGACGCGCCTGCAAGTAGTCCGTCGCCGACATCACCTTCAGCGCCTGCCGAACACCGAGTGGCGCCCACCCAGCCGACGCATCGTGCACCACCACCGGATCGATGAGCAGCACGACAGTGCCCTTGGCCTCGAGCTCGAAACCGCCTGCGGCCGTGATGTTCTTGACCCAGTCCACATCGCGGCCATAGGTCAGCGCGATCCGGTATACACCGTCGTTTTCGAACGCCCACACCGGAGTTCTGTAGGGACGCCCGGATTTTCGTCCCTTGTGGACAACCATGCTCATCGGGGGCACTTTCCCGGCCAAACGGCCGAGGATCGGGTTCGTCACGTGCCGATTCAATTTCGCCAGTGTGCGCGGAAGCACCATCTGGGGCGGTCCTCTCTCAGGGTGGCGTGCGGAGATCAGGTTACTCTCGAGCGGTGTTCGGACACCCTCAGTCGGAGATGATCGCGGTCTATGACGCCGCGGGCCATGAAGTCGGCGCGGCCGACCGGGCCACCGTCTATCGCGACGGCATCTGGCATGCCAGTGCGGGCGTACTCGTTCGCTCCGGCGACGGCGAACGCGTCTATGTGCACCGCCGCACCGGTACCAAGATGGTCTTCGCCGGTATGCACGACTGCCTGGCCGGGGGTGTCGTCGATCCGGGTGAAACCCCGGCACAGACGGCGGTCCGCGAACTCGCCGAGGAACTCGGCATCGTCCTGCCCGACGATGCGCCACCGCTCCCCTTGCGGGCCAGCGCCTCCTGGGACGGCGTCTGGCAGGGCGCCCCGATGCGCTGTCATCTGTTCGCCTACGAGCTGCGCTACGACGGGCCGATCCGGCACCAACCCGAGGAGATCGTTGACGGCTGGTGGTGGACCGATGCCGAACTGCGGGCGCACCTGGCCGACCCGTCCTGGGCCTTCGTCCCTGATACCCGCATCCTCACCGATCAGCTGCTGGCTTGAAACGCCATCGGCCCACCAGGTCGGGGACCTGATGGGCCGACGAGCCTGCGTTCTGTCAGGCGGCGCTGCCGCTCATAGCACCCATGACCTGGGTGAAGAGGTTCGCGACGACTTCGAGGAGCTCCATGTACATTCCCTTGCTGGACCCGATATGAAATTTGCATTCTGCATGAGTTAGGTGTCCAGCAGGTAAGAGGGTCGTGAAAACGGGTGACTAACCCGAAGACGCCACCGAGCCCGCCCAGGCGGCGAAGGCGCCCGGATTGCGGGTCTGCAGCAGCACCCGGCCTGGCCCGGTGAAGTCGAAGACGAAGCCTTCGCCCGACTTCAGCGACTGGATCGAGCGCCCGGATACCGCGCGGCGGATGGTGAAGTTCATGGCCAGGTCATAGGCCACCACATGGCCGGTATCGATGGTGATCGGCTCACCCGGCTGCAGATCGATCACATCGATCGCGCCGAACACACCGACGACCACCTCACCCTCGCCGTGCGCGCGCAGACCGAAGCCGCCCTCGCCGCCGAACAGGTTCGCGAGACCACCCCATTTGCCCTCCACCTGCACGTCGTGCGAGTTCGCGATCCAACCGCCGCGGCTGATGAAGAACGGCCGATCGGGGGTGATCTGCAGGTTCAGCATGTCGCCGGGAAGTGCGGGCGCCACATCCACCCAACCGCCCTGCGGCGGTGCGGTGAAGGTCGAGACGAAGAATGATTCGCCCGCAAGCACCGAACGCTTCAGCCCGGCGAGAATGCCGCCTTCGGCCCTGGCCTGCAACGAAACTCCCGCCGAATGCGCGACCATGGCGCCACTCTCGACCCGCATCGGCTCCCCGCCGGCCAGGAAGCACCGCGCGACCGCGGAGGCCGGACTATGACGCAGTTGTACCTTCATAAATGCCGACCCTACCGGCTATTTCGGCTACGAAGGGTCCAGCGATTCCAGGGTCTTCGCATCGCGCGCGACGACCGCACCGCCGTCGGGAGTGAGCACGATCGGCCGCTGAATCAGCTTCGGATTCGCCGCCAATGCCTCGATCCAGCGCTCCCGGTCGGCCGCGGTACGTCCCCAGCTGGATATGCCCAGGTCCTTGGCGATCTGTTCACCGGTGCGGGTGATATCCCACGGCTCGGCGCCCAGCCGCTGCAGCACCGTTCGCAATTCCGCCGCGGTCGGCGGATCGTCGAGATAGCGCCGGACCTTGTACTCGACGCCCGCCTCCGCCAGGTGCGTGGTGGCATTGCGGCTCTTGCTGCACTGCGGGTTGTGCCAGATCTCGGTTTGCCCAGATGTCATGGTCGCAGCGTACCTACAGGTGCATCCAGGTCGGCCACACCTGGGACCACGGGTAGCGCAGGGCGGTGCATTTCCACACGATGACGTTCTGGCTGTTGCCCGGATAGCCGATTCGGCTGTCCACCTTGGCAACTGGTTCGATGTGGTCGAAATCCCAGTGCAGGAAGTCGTCGTTCACGCCGACAGCGATCACGGCCGAGGCATTGTCCGGTGGCATGCCGAAGTAGCCGAAACCGCGGCTCGGACTGTAGATCCGTGGGAGGCGATCGCGGTCGAATTGGTCCAGGGCGCTGGCCTGCCAGTAGGTGTCGGTCACGATGACGGCGTCGGCGCGTTCGGCCCGGGTGAGCGATTCATAGGCCTGCAGGACGGCGGAAGTCAGTTCGGGCCAACCGAATTCGCCGTAGACGCCGATATTGACGGCGGCCTCGGCGTCATCGACGGGTGGCCGGACGTGCGCGGCATCGCGCCACGGCGTCGACCACAGCACATAGCCTGTGGTCACGGCGGCGAGCACCACACCGGCCCCGGTCGCCAACCGTCTCGGTGTGGGATTCAGGCGATCCGCGAGTTCGACGAGACCGACCGCGCCCGCCGCGAGCACCACACCGTACATTCCGGCGACGTAGTAGATCCGGCCACCGATCACCAGGAAGACCGCGACGAGTATCAGCACAGACGCGCCGAGAAACCGGTACGGCCGCAGCGAAGAACTACGCATCAGCGCCCACACGCCATAGATCAACAGCGCCGCACCCAGGTACCCGGCCAGCAGCAGCGCGAGCGGTACGAACAGCGCCCTGCCGCCGAGTATGCCCTGCTCACCGCTGATCACCTGGCCCATCGACAGCTGTGGCCAATCATTGCGCGCCTGCCAGATCAGTGATGGCGCGGTCGCGACGATCACGATGACACCGCCGAGCCACAGCAGCGGCCGCCGCACCAGTTCGCGCGGACCGAAGATCAGCGAACTCGCCGCGACACCGATCCAGAAGAAGGGAATCAGCCACTTCACCTGCATATCGACCGCGGTCACCAGTGCGGCGCACAGCAGCAGGCGATCGCGACGGGTCCGCACCCAACGCGCCACCAGCCAGGTGATCACCACCCAGAGCACGGTGTCGACCGCGTTGGTGGTCAGCATTTTGCCTTGGAGCAGCAGAAACGGTGAGGTCGCATAGCCGACAGCCGCGAGCACCCGGGCCGCCGGACCGCCGCCGAGTTCGCGCGCGATCACCGCGCACAGCACGATGCCGAGGACTGTCAGCGCGACAACGGGCAGCCGCAGCACGAAGAAGTTTCCGGGTGCGATCGTGTCCATCAACCGCGCCAGCATCGGCAATACCGGACCTTGATCGGCATAGCCGAATGACGGCCGCCGACCCGCCGCCAGAAAGTAGAGCTCATCGCCGAAGTAGTCATAACGGCTGGTCGAGAACACCAAGACGGCCGAGGATGCCACGGCGATGACACCGACGCTTATGGTCGCCATCGGCGGGCCCGCCCCGGTGGCGGTCAACTCCTGACGATCGGCGGTGTCGGTCACGTCAGCTCCTGCGGAGTTCCAGGAAACGGCCGTCTCCCCGCCAGCCAGCATGCGCTTCACCCCACGTATTCGTCGGCGACCTCCAACACCTCATCGACGATCTCCAGCCCGGTGCGCAATTCATCGGCCGAGGTGGTCAACGGGGGCGCGATCTGGAAGCGATTGCCCGCATTGAAGGGCCACAGCCCACGTTCCTTGGCGGCGGCGGTCACCCGGTTCATCGGCTCGGCGGCTGGACCAGCCGCCGCAAACTGGATCAGCGGCTCGCGGGTGTGTGGATCGCGCACCAACTCCAGTGCCCAGAAGAAGCCGAGGCCGCGTGCCTCGCCGACGCTTGGATGCCGAGATGCCAACTCCGCCAATCCTTTTCCGAGGACATATGCCCCGACGGTGCGCACATGGTCGAGGATGCCGTCGCGTTCGAAGACATTGATCGAGGCGATGCCCGCGGCACATGCGAGGGGATGTCCGGCATAGGTGAGTCCACCGGGATACACCGTATTGTCGTAGCGTTGCGCGATCCGTTCGGCCATGAGTACGCCACCGAGCGGAACATAACCGGAGTTGACGCCTTTGGCGAAGGTGATGATATCGGGTGCGACATCGAAGGCCTGGACCGCGAACCACTCACCGACCCGGCCGAATCCGACCATCACCTCATCTGCGATGTAGACAATGCCGAATTCGTCGCACAGGGCTCGGACACCGGCGAGATAGCCCGGCGGCGGCACGAGTACGCCGTTGGTACCGACCACAGTCTCCAGGATCAGCCCGGCAATGTGTTGTGGCCCTTCCAATTCGATGACCTGGCGCAGGTGATTCAACGCTGCCGTCGTCTCTTCCTCGGGAGTGCTTGTGCCCCACGGTGATCGGTAGGGGTAGGGCGCGAAGAAGCGGACCACGTCGACATTGGTCGGTTCCGCGCCCCAGCGGCGCGGCTCACCGGTCAGTCCGATCGCGGTGCCGGTGCCGCCGTGATAGGAGCGGTAGGCGGCGAGCATCTTGGTGCGGCCGGTGTAGCTGCGGGCCAGCCGCACCGCATGTTCGACTGCCTCCGCGCCGCCGGTGGTGAACAAAATCCGGTTCAGCTCGCCCGGTGCGCGTTCCACGATCAGTCGGGCCAGTTCGCTGCGCGCTTCGTTGCCGACGGTTGGCGAGATGGTTGCGAGTTTCTGTGCCTGATCGATAATGGCCGCGACGATATCCGGATGTTGGTGGCCGATATTGACATTCACCAGTTGGGAGGAAAAGTCGAGGTAGCGTTTGCCGCTCTCTTCCCAGAACCATGAGCCCGACGCGCCGACGATCGGCACTGGATTCAGGGTCGCCTGCGCGCTCCAGGGATAGAAGACATGATCTGACCCGATCATGGGGCGAATTCCCCCTTCGAAGCTGGATAGAACAGCACATTGGCACCATAGCCCGATTGCGGCGCCTGCGCGGCTGGAGGCGCGGTCCGGGCGACCCCGACGCAGGCTTTCCCGTCATCGACTCCGACTCGGAAGTTCAATCCGCCGGAAACTGCCACTGCTGGCCTGACCGCGACGGCTGGCCTGCTGTTCGGTGCCCGAGCGAGGCTGCAGCGGGGGAACGCGCAGCGCACGCCGTCGGGCTCGTGGCGGTCTAGTCGTTGCGGAATAGATCGGCCCGGTGATGCAGACGCTGAGAGAAGCTCTCGGCCCAAGCGGCCGTTTCGCTGTCGTCCCGCGACGAGCCGCGCGGTGGGTGCTCCCGGGATACTCGCGCCGACCGCGCCGCGCTGGGCTTCAGCGCGACCAATCGTGCACTCTGGGCGAGGAAGTCGGGCACGTTCATGCCCGCGCACGCGGCCGCATCACACAGCTCGGCCCACTCGGTGTCGTCCACGGTCACCGTCACGGTAACCTCCCTGGTCGCCATAGATGCATACAGTAGCCCTAGTGCTAGCGGTGCGGACTCACTGCACACGGTCGAATCGGGGTGTCGATCCGCGGGGTGCTGGACTGAACGTGCTGCCTGCATTTGCGATCAGGACACGGCTCACCGCCGAGATCCCGCCGAAGTCGTCCGGATCCTCGCCTTCCGTCGCACAACGGATGGAACATCTCCCGGATCGCTCGTGAGATCAACCCGCAGGCGAGCCTGCCGACTCCGCACCATATTTCGCCTAACCGACTGACAGCCCGCTTACCCGGCTCCGGCCGATTGAAACATCGCGGAAAACTTGCGGTCAGGTGTGCGCAGGCAGCAAGTGCCAGGTGTTTGCCCTAATACTTCGCGGGTATGTCGGCGAGGCAGGAGTACGGGCGACGAAGGTAGATCCGATGCAGCAGCGGCGCACAGTGGGATTCGAGGAAGAGTTTCTCCTACTCGACGTCGGCGGAGTGCCGGTCGTGGGAGTGGACACGGTTATCGACTGGATGCACACGAATCTCGAGCCCGATGAATCCAAGAGATTCAAACCGGAGCTACAACGAGTCCAGATCGAGTCGGTCAGCCTCGTTCACACGACGATGCAAACCTTGCGGACAGATTTGAGCACGGCCCGCGCAAAGCTCGCCACCGCCGGGCGCGATTGCGAACTGTTGGTCCTCCCGATCGGATACGCGCCCGTCTGCGCCACCCCGCACTGCGGCGGCACCGAGGACAGCCGATATGCGCGTATCCACAACCGATATCGGGAAATGGCGCAAACCTATACCGCCTGCGGTGCGCATGTGCATATCGGCGTCGACGGGGACGATCAGGCCGTCGCCGTGGTGAATCATCTACGGCCATGGTTACCGACCCTGATCGCGGTCGGCGCGAATTCGCCGTTCCATGACGGCCACGACTCCGGCTACAGCTCATGGCGGATCGCCGAACTGTCTCGGTTCCCCGGTTCGGGCTTACCGCCTTATGCGCGATCGGCCGACGACTATGAGAATCGAGTGGCGACGCTCGTCGAATCCGGCGTCCTCATCGACGCCCACATGTCGTTCTGGCTGGCTCGCCCCTCCGACGTGTACCCGACCGTCGAAGTTCGCGCCGCCGACACTGCCGCGACGGTCGACGACGCCGTCCTGCAGGCGGTACTGACCCGCGGACTGGTGCAAACCGCAATTACCAAACTGGAAGCCGGAATCGAGGGCCCGCATATCGACCACCAAGTCGGTGCGGCCGCGGTATGGGCAGCGGCCCGACACGGTCTCACCGGACCCGCGATCGATACCGTCGAGGAAGTACAGGTGCCCGCCTTGAGAATGCTGGGCAATCTGATCGACTGGATCGCCGACGAACTCGAAGAAGCCGGTGACACCGCGGTTGCCCGGCGATTACTGACCGCACTGGAACACCATGGAACCGGTGCCGCACGACAGCGCATCGTGGCAAGGCTCGGATTGAAAGAACTCATCGAGTCCTTCCGGTTGACTAACGGCCCGTGCGCCCAATTCCATTGATCCGCCACCTCCTTTGATCCGCCACCTCCTTTGATCCGCCACGGATATCGAGCATCAGCAGTGTCCCAGCCCGCGAGCCGTACCAGCGTCGCACGGCCGAATACGTCAGGCGCACTTCCTGCAAGCCGGTCAGAAACAGGGACGATACCTAGAGGCGGCCGAAGAATCGGTCGCGGCTTATGGCGTGGTCGGAGCCGGGTCGGCAGCCAGGAAGTAGATATCACGGCGCAAGCGTTCCAAGTCTGGTGCTGCGGAAGTGGAGGTTTGGGTGTACCGCTCGCTCTCACGCATCCAGAGTGCCGCGTTCGTCATGTTCTCGTAGATCGCCGCGTACTCTTCCCCCCGGCCCGACAGGCCGGGCAGTACACGCAGGAGCGCGGGAAGGTAACGGGTCAGCGCGTCGATCTGGGCACGTTGCTCGGCCGTCTGGCGCTGCACCTGCTCGATGGCTTCACCCCAGCTGCAACCGGTTTCGTGCTGGATCGCCCGCACCAGGTTGTAGGGGACATGGCCGGCCTCGTCCCGATCCAGCCCCACCACGTCGTTCTCCGCGCAGGTCACCATGAAAAGCAGTTCCTCGAGTCGGCGAATCACGGGGTGGCTGCGCAGCTTCGGCGGCAATTCTCGGTCCTGGTGCACCTCCAGGCCTGCGATTGCGATGTCGATCCCGCTGGTCGACCTCCGCAGCGACAGGTAGTCGGCCGTCGGGGGGATGTAGCCGTTGATGCGATGGTGCGCTTCGCGTTCGGCGGCTTCGAACCATTCCTCGAGGCTGTCGAGGAACCGTTCCTGCCAGCGGGCGCTGCGGCCCTCGCGCACGCGTGGCCACAAATAAGCCCACGCCGCCGGGATCGGACCGTGCCGCCAAGGTACCTGCGGGTCCTGGTGCAGCGTTGCCACCAGGCCACGCCGCAGGGCGGTGACTGCTTGCGGGTCCATCAGCTGCGGATCGTCGAACAGGTCATCCCATACAAAGGCCAGCATGCCCAGACCGACGGCGGTTCGGGCGCGGGCCGTGTCCGTCGCGTCCAGGATCTGCGCCGGGATCCGTGGCGTTGCTGCCCACCGGTAGTGGCGGTCGAACTCGGCCGGGGAGATGACAAGGCCGGTGTCCACCATCCAGCTCCTCAGCCATTGCGCGACCTGCGGCGAGAGCGCGTCATCATGAGCTGCTGGGGGTTGCGTCGAAGGCCGGGAGGCCACCGGCGCAGGAGTTCGCCGATCGAGTGCGGACCGGGCGTAGGCGGTCATCGCGTGGCGGGTGCGCGGGTCAATGGTCGACACTGCGAGCCGACCAACGGCCCGGTCGATGAGTTCATCGGCCATCGCCTGTGCTTCGTCGACGGTACCGGAGGCGATGACGATTTCCCGGGCACGTGCGGCTTCCTGCCCTGTCATTGCTCTGTTCAGCAGGCGGGCAAGGGCCCGGTCGCGGGCGGCCGCACGGATCACGGGCAGTGTGTAGATGCCCTCGAGCAGATCCGCGTTCACGGGCTTGCCCATTTCCTCGGCGGTCGAGGTCAAATCGAGGATGTCGTCATACAGCTGGTAGGCCACCCCGAAGTGCCGGCCGAACATGGCCAGTGCCTCTTCTTCCCGATCACCGCGTCCGGCCTGCATCGCACCCACCCGGCATGCCAGCGAGAGCAGCGCCGCGGTCTTGCCGTCGATCGAGTCCAGGTAGGACTGCTCGCTGCGGTATGGGTCGTAGAGGTCGGCCGCCTCGATCACCACGCCCGCGCACATCTGCTTGCCTGCGCTCGTTCCCGCGAGAGCTTCGCGCTGGCCGAGTTCGGCCAGCAGATGCGCGCCCTCCATCGTCACCGAGTCTCCACCCAGGACGGCCATATGCGAGCCCCACACCGCGTTGGCGCTGGGACGTCCTCGACGCTCATAAGCGTGATCGATGACATCGTCGTGGTAGAGCGACCCCAGATGCAGCAACTCCACCGCGGCCGCGGCCTGCACCACCCGGTCATCGGCCGGCACCGAAGGATCAGCGAGCAGGTAATACGACAGCAACGTCAACGTGGGCCGGACAAGACGCCGCGACGTATCCGGGCCTTGGTCAGTGAGCGGGGTCAGCTCCGGCCTGCCCCGGAACCGGACCGGCCCCAGAACATCGCGAACACGGTCCAAGTCCGTCTCCAGATACGGGAAAACAGCAGAATCGATTTCACTGGGCACGCGCACGCTCCTGACTGGGTACATCGGTCATCCACAACACCGTGATCAAGAGAATTTGACCACCCCACGCGAAAAATGTTGGCGCAACCCGTTTTTAACCTCTCGATACTCGGTGGATGGGTCTCCGTGGATGTTGGTGCGCACCGGGTGGGCGTGTCTGCCGATGCCCGCCGCAGCTACCTGGTCGTTTCGGCGCGCGGCGCGCGGACCAGCCGCGCCCGGGAGCGCGCGGGCGATCGCCGGCACCGTCAGCGGTTGTAGATCACTCTGGCGCTAACGACGCAGATCCGGATCGACGGGATCCGGTGCCGCGTAACGTCATCGCCGAACACCGTCGTCCACATGGTCTGCACACCGTCGTGGTAGGCGACGTCGTCGATGTCGGCGAGACTGTCCGGCCACAGCTCGAGCCTGCGCAGGAATTCGACGACATCGCCGACCGCGCCGTGCGTACGCACAACGTTCCGTAGTCATGGTGCCGAACGGCTCCGCACGGTTCTTGGAACCGTGTGCCGTAGGGCGCCGGGATGACCACGGCACTTCGGGCCTTGAATCAGTTTGCGCGAAACCCTGTCCACAGCCGGATGAGAGGGAAAAACTGATGAGGCACAGGGAATTACATTATTTCAGGGAGAATCCGTGACTGTCGATACCAGTGCATTTCTCAACAACGTCGACATCGACGCCGTCGGTGGCCTGGTGGGGGCTATCCAGGCCGACCCGGTTAAGGCCCAAACCACTTGGACGGCTCACGTGACATGGAAGGGTGCGTTCGCCTCGGAGGCGAGTATCCGCACATTCGCTCCTGTCCCATCGGATGAGCCGGCTGCCCTCGGCGGAGCCGACGGTGCCCCGAATCCGGTAGAGCAACTCCTCGCAGCGCTCGGGAACTGCCTGACCGTCGGATACGCAGCGAACGCCACGATCGCCGGTATCCACGTCAACGACCTGCGCGTCGACTTGAAGGGCGATATCGACCTGCACGTCTTCCTAGGGCTCGCCGACGGGCACGCGGGCTTCGAGTCGATTACCGCCACCGTGACGATCGACGCCGACGCCTCCCCGGAACAGCTCGAACAGTTGCACGCGAAGGTGCTGGCCAGTTCGCCGGTGGGACATACGGTACGCAACGCGGTGCCGCTCGAAGTCGTCCTTACCTAGCCCGGGACCCTAGGGTTCGACGGTTTTCGTGGCGCGATGAGGCGGGTGTGAGGCCAATGGTTGAACGCGAGTACGGGTTCCGTACGCGTGCGATCCATGCGGGCAAAATCCCGGACACCGTCAGTGGTGCCTATTTGCCGCCTTCGGTCAGGGTCACCTGCTGCGGCGCGAATCCCGTTCCGGTGACATCGATTCCACCGGATTTCAGTAGGTCCAGCGCTTTGGTGACGTATTCGTTGGTGAACGCACCCGCATCGGGATCCTGTTTCAACACCGTGACGCCCTCCTGGTTCTTGGTCTCCTTGGCGATCTTCACCGTGCGGTCCCATGCGGACTTGTCGATCATGCCGATCCCGTTGGGCGAGGGCCAGATCAGCTTGTTGACCTCGTTGATCTGCCACTGCTGGTGGCTGGCGCCGAGAGTGCTGCCGGCGGCGACGGTGATATCGCGGCATTTGTCGACATTGTCGCGGCAGAATGCCCAGCCCTTCAGCGACGCCGTGATGAATTTGACGGTCTGGTCCTGGTATTTCGCGTCTTTCAGCTTCTCCGAATTCGCCCAGATCGCGTCCTGCAGCATGGCCACGCCCTCGTCGTTCCAGTCGATGGTCGCGAAATCGTCTGCGGTGTAAAGCTTTCCAGTGACCGGATTCTTCGTCTCCAGCAGCTGGGCGTACTCGTTGTAGGACATGGCCTGGGCGGCGGTGATGTCCTTGGCGAGGAAGGCGTTCATATCGAACTGCTGCTGGACGAGCTTGACATCCTCGGACGGATCGATGCCCGCCTTGGTCATGCCTGCGAACAGCTCGAATTCATTGCCGTAGCCCCAGTTTCCGACGGTCTTACCGCGCAGTGCGGCCGGTCCCGTAATGTTGTCGGACTTGAACGACACCTGCTTGGTACCCGAGCGCTGGAACACCTGCGCCACATCGGTGATACCCGCCCCGGCCTCGCGGGATGCCAGCGCCTTGGGCACCCAGGCGATCGCGTAATCGGCCTGCCCCTGCGCAAGTACCGTCTGCGGGACGATATCCGTTCCGCCATCGAGGATTTCGACGGAAAGGCCCTGCTCCTTATAGAAGCCCTGATCCACGGCGGCCAGATAACCCGCGAACTGCCCCTGCTTGAACCACTGCAACTGCAGACGAACCTTGGTCAGGCCATCTGCGGTGGTTCCAGAACCATTGTCGGTGGTACTGCAGCCGGTCAGCGCGGCCGCCGCCAACGCCACCAGCGCGAGACAAGCACGTAAACGCCCTGTGGAAATTCTCATTTCGATCTCCCAAAGATGTCGCGGATCAGAATGGTCCGGGGTCGGCGGGTCAGTTGTTCGAGGATCAGGACGACGGTAAGGAAGAGCAGGCCGACGATCATGGCGCCGACCACATACGCCCAGGCGCGCGGATAGGCGGTGTTCGCCGCGGCGGAGGTAATTCGGCTGCCGAGGCCGTTCTGCAGGCCGCCGAAGTATTCGGCGATTATGGCCGCGATCACCGCGCCCGGAGCCGCGATTCGCAGTCCGGTGAACAGATAGGGCAGTGCCGCCGGTAGCCGCACCGTGCGGGTGATCTGCCAGCCGCCCGCCGCATACGAGGTCATCAGATCCGCGTGCACCTGTGGCACTTGCCGAAGGCCACGGGCGGTGCTGACGAACATCGGGAAGAACACCACGATGGCCACTACCATGCGGCGCGGGGTCTCGGTGGTGGTCGAATACATCGAATTCAGCAGCGGGGCGAGTGCGACGATCGGCACGGCCGCGGCCGCGGCGGCCAGCGGTGTCAACAGCCCCTCGACCAGCCGGAACCGCACCGCGACCATGGCCGCCCCAATGCCCACGAGTGCACCGACCAGCAGGCCGATGAGGGCATTAGTACCCGTTGCGGTGGCGGCATCGACAATGCGGTCGAAGTTCTCGGTGAACTGTTTCGCGATCGCGGTCGGCGCGGGCAGCAGGAACGACGGCACACCCGCGGCGACGGTCAACACCTGCCACAGCGCCAATCCGCCGACACCGAAAACCATCGGAGGTAGCCACGTCTTCATCGCAGATCCTGTCCGGCCACGATGATGTCGGCGGTCTGGTGCCCGCCGCGCAGTGCGGTGCGAACGGCGGCGATGGCCTCGAAAAACGCCTCGCTGGAACGAATATCGTCGCCGCTGACGCCTGCCTCGCGGCCCCAGCCGCCGGTCGGCACGATCTCGGTGATGCGGCCGGGCCGCGGTGACATGACCACGACGCGGTCGGACAGGAACACTGCCTCCGGAATGGAATGCGTCACGAAAACCACTGCGGCGCCGGTCTCTCCGGCGATGCGCAGTAACTCACCCTGCATGTGTTCGCGGGTCATCTCATCCAGCGCACCGAACGGTTCGTCCATGAGCAGCAGCGAGGGCTTTGGGGCCAGTGCTCTGGCGATAGCCACACGCTGTTGCATACCGCCGGACAGTTCCGCCGGATAGCGGTCGGCGAAATCGGTCAGTCCAGCCATCTCTAGGAGTTCCGCACTGCGAGCGCGCCTTTCGGCCCTCGGAACCTTGTGCAGTTCGAGCGGTAATTCGACATTGGCCTGCACGTTGCGCCAGTCCAGCAGTCCCGCCTGTTGGAAGGCGATGCCGTAGTCCTGATCGATTCTGGCCTGCCGCGCGGACTTGCCATGCACGGTCACGGTCCCGCTGCTCGGTCCTTCCAGATCGGCGATGATGCGCAACAGGGTGGATTTACCGCAGCCCGAGGGACCGATCAGCGAGACGAACTCCCCCGCAATGACTTTCAGCGAGACACTGGTGAGTGCCGTCACCGAACCCGCGTCGAAGATCTTGCCGACATCGGTGAGCTCGACCGCCGCAACGTCTTCGGCATTCGCCGCGACGGGAACCGGATCCGCTGCCTGGATCTGCTCGTCGGCCGCATCGCTGCCCGTGGTGGCCGATTCCACTTTCCCGGTCAACGGGTACCTCCTGAAGAACCGCGCGCCCCGGCGGGACGGCTGTAACGACGTAGTGCCAGTTCGGCGAAGCCGACGACGGCGGTCACAGCGACACCGAGCAGTGCCGCGGCGAGAACAGCCGCGTAGAGCCGGGCCGCATCGCCGGTGGCCTGCTGGGAGAAGACGATGATCTGACGGCCGATGCCACCCGCGGTGCCGGTCGAGATCTCCGCGACCACGGCACCGATCACCGATGCCGCCGCGGCCAAGCGCAGGGCCGGCAGAAAATGCGGCACCGCAGCGGGAAATCGCAAGTGCACCAATGTCTCCCACCAATTCGCGGAGTAGCTGTGCAGCAATTCCACCGACGCCTTGGACGGCGCCTGCAATCCGCGCAACATCCCGACTGCCACCGGGAAGAAGGCCAGATACGAAGCGATGACCGCGATACTCATCCACGGTCGCCACGGCTCACCGGCGATAACGATCTTCCCGCCCCATCCGGCCACCAGCGGCGCCAAGGCGATCAACGGAACCGTCTGCGAGACAACGATGTAGGGCAGCAATCCGCGCTCGACGAAGGCGAAACGCTGCATTACCACGGCGAGCGCGATACCGACTACCGTGCCGATCGCCAATGCCAACAGCGCGAGCCCGAAGGTGAATCCCGCTGTGCGCAGCAGTGTTCCGCCGACGGTGCCGGTGCCGTCTTTGTCACCGAGCACGGTGATGACCGACCAGACGTGCGGCAACGCTGCGTCACTCGTGCGCGGCAGAATCCGGGTGTCGCCGATACTCATCCCGTGCTCCGGCACGAAGTACTTCACCAGTTCCCATACCGCGACCACCAGCACCAGCACACCGACCGCGTAGCCGACCTGCCGCGCCCGCAAAGCTCCCGCTCTCATCGGTCACCCGCCGACACCGGAGCCGGCTCCGGGACACGCCTGTCGACCAGCTCATAGCACCCCGCCGCGAGCGCCGCTGCCGAGACGATCACTCCGCTCCCGCCGTCGCCGTGACCGGATGCGCCAACCTGGGCAGCACCGACTCCCCGTACGCCTCCAAAGTGGCGGTCTTGGCATCGTGCTGGAGATAGACCGCGAACTGGTCGACACCCAACTTCTCCAACTCGTGCAACCGCGCCAACTGCTCATCGGGCGTGCCGATCACACAGAAGCGGTCCACGATGGCATCTGGCACGAATTCGGCATGGGTGTTACCCGCGCGGCCGTGCTCGTTGTAGTCGTAGCCCTGACGGCCCGCGATGTAGTCGGTGAGCGCGGCCGGAATATCGCCGCCGGTACCGTATTTCGCGACAATATCGGCGACGTGATTACCGACCATGCCACCGAACCAGCGGCACTGCTCCCGGGCATGGGCCGTCGCGGCATCGGACCCGTCGGTGACATAGGCCGGTGCCGCCACACAGATTTTCACCGATTCTGGCGCACGCCCCGCCTTCTCGGCGGCCGCCCGCACCCGGGCGATCGTCCATGCGGCGATATCCGGGTCGGCGAGTTGCAGAATGAACCCGTCGGCGACTTCACCGGTCAGGTCGAGTGCGCGCGGACCGTATCCGGCCACCCACACCTCGAGCCGCGAGGCACTCGCCCATGGAAAACGCACTACGGTGTCGCCGATTTCGGCGCTGCGACCATTGCCGAGTTCCCTGATCACCTCGATGGATTCACGCAATGTCGCCAGGGTCGTCGGCTTGCCGCCGAGGGTGCGCACCGCGGAGTCACCACGCCCGATTCCGCAGACGGTGCGATTGCCGAACATATCGTTGAGCGTCGCGAATGTCGACGCGGTCACCGTCCAGTCCCTGGTGGCCGGATTGGTGACCATCGGGCCGACGAACACCTTGCGGGTGGCGGCCAGGATCTGGCTGTAGATGACGTAGGGCTCCTGCCACAGTAGGTGCGAATCGAAGGTCCACACATGCGAAAAACCATGTGTCTCCGCTTGTCTGGCCAGTTCGACCACCCGCGAGGCGGGAGGTGTGCATTGCAGCACCACACCGATATCCATGCGGCACTCTCCATTCAGGTCGATCAGGCCATTCGAGTCAGATCAGGTTCTGCGACAATTCACGGGCGATGAACCGGCCGTGACCGGTCCGGCCGAGATACGCACCGTCGTCGACGATCACGCGACCGCGCGAGAGCACCGTGTCGACGTGTCCGTCGATCTCGAAGCCCTCCCAGGCCGAGTGATCCATATTCATGTGATGGGTCTTGCCGAACCCGATGCTGGTGTGCCCGTTCGGGTCATAGATGACGATGTCGGCGTCGGCGCCCGGACTGATGACGCCCTTGCGCGGATACATGCCGAACATGCGCGCCGGGGTCGTGCAGCAGACCTCGACCCAGCGCTCCAGTGATATCAACCCGTTCTTGACGCCCTGGAACATCAGATCCATCCGATGTTCGACGCCGCCGATCCCATTGGGGATCTTGCTGAAATCGCCGAGCCCCAACTCTTTCTGATCCTTCATGCAGAAGGGGCAGTGGTCGGTGCTCACCGATGTGACATCACCTGTGCGGATATAGCGCCACAGCTCATCCTGATGTCCCTGCGCCCGCGACCGCAGCGGCGTCGAGCACACCCATTTCGCGCCCTCGAAACCCGGTGCGCCCAAATGCTCTTCGAGCGACAGGTACAGATACTGCGGGCAGGTTTCACCGAAGACGTTCTGCCCATTGCCCCGCGCGGCGGCGATCTGTTCCATCGCCTGCTTGGCCGAGACGTGCACGATATACAGCGGCGCATTCGTCAACTGCGCCAGCATGATCGCGCGATGGGTGGCCTCCTCCTCCATCTGCCACGGCCGGGTGACACCGTGGTAATACGGCGAGGTCTCACCGCGCGCCAGCGCCTGCTCGACCAGCGCATCGATGGCGATTCCGTTCTCCGCGTGCATCATCAGCAGCGCGCCCAAATCGCCCGCCGATTGCATGGCCCGCAGGATCTGACCGTCATCGGAGTAGAAGACACCCGGATAGGCCATGAAAAACTTGAAACTGGTGACACCCTCGGCCACCAATTCGCTCATCCCCTTGAGGGATTCGTCGTTCACTTCACCGATGATCTGGTGGAAGCCGTAGTCGATCGCGCAGTTGCCCGCGGCTTTCTCATGCCATAGAGCGAGGGTGTCCTGCACCCGCTCGCCCGGTTTCTGCACCGCGAAGTCGACAATGGTCGTGGTACCGCCCCAGGCGGCCGCGCGGGTGCCGGTTTCGAAGGTATCCGAGGCCTCGGTGCCGCCGAAGGGCAGCTGCATATGGGTGTGGCCGTCCACACCGCCGGGAATCACATATTTTCCGGTCGCGTCGATGACCATTTCGGCGGACTCGCCGAGATTCGCGCCCAATGCGGTGGCGCCGGGTTGCAGGACGGCGACAATTGTCTCGCCGTCGACGAGCACATCGAGCAATTGCGATCCGGTGGCCGAGACCACCGTGCCGCCGTGAATAAATATCTTCGTCATATCGATATCACCAGCCTCAGGGAGCCACCATCGGTCCGTAGGCGTCGGGGCGGCGATCGCGATAGAACGCCCAGCGGTCGCGCACCACCTTGATCAGATCCATATCGAGGTCACGGATCACCAGTTCGGGATCGGAGTCCGAGGCGACGTCTCCGACGAATTTACCTTCCGGATCCACGAAATAGCTGGTTCCGTAGAAATCGTCATCGCCGTATTCCTCGATGCCGACCCGGTTGATGGCGCCGATGAAGTATTCATTGGCGACCGCGGAGGCCGGTTGCTCCAGCTTCCACAGATACCCGGACAGGCCGCGCGAGGTCGCGGAGGGGTTGAAGACGATTTCCGCGCCCGCCAGGCCCAGGGCACGCCAGCCCTCCGGGAAATGCCGGTCGTAACAGATGTAGACGCCGACCTTGCCGACCGCGGTATCGAAGACCGGCCAGCCCACATTTCCGGGACGGAAGTAGAACTTCTCCCAGAATCCGTTGACGTGCGGAATATGGTGTTTGCGGTACTTGCCGAGGTAACTGCCGTCCGCATCGATGACCGCCGCGGTGTTGTAGAGCAGCCCGGGCTGTTCCTGCTCGTACACCGGCAGGATCATTACCAAACCCAATTCCTTTGCCAGGGCCGCGAATCGCTCCGTCGTCGGACCCGGCACCGATTCCGCGTAGTCGTAGAACTTCGCGTCCTGCAACTGGCAGAAGTACGGGCCGTAGAACAGCTCCTGGAAGCAGATCACCTTGGCGCCCTGTGCGGCGGCCTGGCGCGCGTAGTCCTCGTGCGCCTTGATCATGGACTCTTTATCACCCGTCCAGTTCGTCTGGACGAGCGCCGCTCGAACGATTCCCATGCTTTGTTATACTTCACCGAGATCCAATTCGGTTGTGTTACAAGATTGCGGAAACAGTTTCGTAGCCGTAAACCTTGGGGCCGGTCCTCGTTCCGGCGCTGTGCCCGACGCAGAATGACGCTGTGAACTTCGATCCGACGACCGCGCCGCCGGTGCCCGCAGACGACCTGCGAGACACCGCGCCCGCACCTGTCACGGCCGGGTCCGGCCTGTTCAACGCGGATCTCGAAGATCGCACCCCGGCCGGAATCGCGGCCGCGGTGAGCCGCCGGATTCGTTCCGGAGCAATCGAACCCGGATCCCGGCTACCGACCGTGCGTGAAGTCGCCCGCGAGTTGCGGGTGTCGCCCGCTACCGTCAACCAGGCTTGGCGCGCGCTGGCCGCCACCGGCGCGATCGTGGCGCGAGGGCGCGCCGGAACCTTCGTCGGCGAACGCACCGCCACCCGCGCGACCACGCCGACGGGCCGCTATCAGCGCCTGCATCCACCCTCGGACAGCGCCTTCCGCATCGATCTGTCCCGCGGTACCCCCGATCCGCGGCTCCTACCGCATCTGGTCGCCGCACTGCGCGCGATCACCGAGCACGGACGCGGCAATGATCTCGCGGCGGACTATCTCGGCGAGGCCGTACTGCCGGAACTGGCCGCCAAGGTGCGCACCGATTGGCCCTTTCGCGCCGAACGGCTCGCGGTCGTCGACGGAGCACTGGACGCCATCGACCGATTGCTCACCACGCATGTGCGGCTCGGCGACGCGGTGGCCGTCGAAGATCCTTGCTTCCCACCATTTCTCGACCTGCTCGCCCGGGTCGGCGCTCGACCCATTCCGGTTCGCATGGATGAATCCGGTTTACTGCCAGATGATCTCGAGCGGGCACGCGGCGCCGTGGCGCTGATCCTGCAGCCGCGTGCACAGAACCCGACCGGCGTCTCGCTCACCGCAGCCCGTACCCGCGAACTGTCCGAAATCCTCACCGGCACAGACACCCTCGTCATCGAGGACGACCACTCCGCAGGCATCGCCGCCACCACACTGCGATCCCTCGGCTCGCGACTGCCGAGCCGAACGGTACACATCCGCTCCTATTCCAAATCCCACGGTGCGGACCTGCGCCTCGCGATGGTCGGCGGCCCCGCCGAGTTGCTCGATCCGATGATCGAGCGGCGCATGCTCGGCCCCGGCTGGACCAGCCGACTGCTGCAGCGCCTGCTGCTCACCATGCTCGACGACGACACCGCCGTGCGCACCGTCGCCGCGGCCCGCACCGAATACCGCAGACGCTCAACCGAACTCCGTCGCGCCCTGGCCCGCAAAGGCATCGCCGTTGCCCGTGGTGACGGCATCAATGTGTGGCTCCCGGTCGCCGACGAGAACGCGGCCATGATCTCCCTGGCCGCCGCGGGCATCAAGGCCGCACCCGGCCGCCCCTTCGAGGTCGAGGACCACCCGCACGGCGACCACCTGCGCATCACCGTCGCCGCGATAACCGACGGCGAGCTGGACTGGGTCGCCACCGAGCTCGCCGCCGCGACCACCGCGGCCCCCACTTACCGTCGCGTTCGTCGCGCTTAGGATCCCGGCTCGATATCGAAACTGGTCGAGCCGTCGTCACCGGTCGGGATAATGGGCACGATCACCGAGGAGGGATGCTCGGCATCCTTGTAGATCGTCTGCGTGGCGGGCTGCGTACGGGCGCTGTCACCGAAGGGTTCGCCGGTATTCGGGTTCGGCGCGTACTGCGGATAGTCACTGCTGCTGATCGCCACTCGGATCCGATCGCCCGCCTTGAACTGGTAGCTGGTCGGCCAGATCTTAATCGTGAACTGATAGGGCCGGCCGGGCACCAAGGGTGTCGGATCCGATAACGATTCTCGGAACGTGGCGCGGATGATGCCATTGTTGAGGTTGACGGCCGATCCATCGGGTGCGACGACCTCCAGCCGCGCGACGAAGTCGGTATCCGGTGTGGTGGACGACGCCCACAGCTTCACGGTAATCGGACCGGTGACCTCGGTATCGGCGCCGAGCCGGTCGGTGCTGTAGGTGAGCACATCCGAACGCTGCTCGACCGCGGTCTGGTCGAACGGTCCCTGTGGGCCCGATCCGACCGAACAGCACGAATGTCCGCCGATGCTCGGTGCGGGTGCGGCGGGGTCGTAGACATACCGGTCGACCGCGACTGGCCCGCTCGGTGCGTGGTCGATGAGTTTGCCGCCCCGACCGGCCACACCGTTGGCGCCGCTGTCGGCGAAGAAGTATTCCTTCCATTGTGTTTGCGGCAGTGGCCAACTCGGTGCCGACTTCCATCGATTGGCGCCCATGAGGAAGTAGTCGACGCGGGGTTTGCCCGCGACGCCGCTGTCCGTGCCTTTGAGGAAGTGGTCGAACCACGCCAGCATCAGCTCGTTGATCGGGCTGTCGCCGACCGGTCCGAGCTGCTCGAGCCGGGGCGCGATCATCGAGGTCGGCCGCCCCCAGCCGAGGTGGTCCCAGGGACCGATGACCAATCGCTGGTTCTGCCGGGCCGATGCGGCGCCACGCTCGACCATGCCGGTGAAGTTCTCGATGCCACCCGCGAGGAATGCGTCGTACCAGCCCTCGATATCGAGTACCGGCACCTGCACATTCGGATAGCGGTCGCGGATACTCCGCTGCTTCCAGTAGTCGTTACGTGTCGAGTTGCGGATCCAGTCGAAGTACCAAGGCGCGACGGCCGGATTATTCGGCTGCAGTGGCGGAAAGTCTTTGTAGGGGCGGTAATTCAGCCATGAGGTGATGTTCTGCAGATCCGCGCGCAGCTGGTTGGCGGTGGCCTTGTCGTCACGTCGTTCGGCGGATTCCAGGCCGATTGTGCCCATCGCCCATGGTTCGACGAAACCGAGCCGGAACGCGCCGCCCTCGTAGGTCCAGCCGTCGTAGTAGTCGGAGGCGGTATTCGCGGGCACGATCGTGGTCAGATGCGGTGGCGTCTCGACGGCGGCCAGCCATTGTGTGGCACCGACATATGACGAGCCGTACATGCCGACCTTGCCGTTCGAACCGGGCAGCCGCGCCGCCCATTCCACCGTGTCGTAGCCGTCGTGGATGTCATTGCCGAATTCACTGAATGTGCCGTCGGAGCTGCCGATACCGCGGATGTCCTGGATGACCACGAGGTAGCAGTGCGAGGCGAACCAGTCGGGTGTGCGATAGCGCGAGGGCTGGATCTGCGCGGCGGACTTGCCGTACTGGGTGCGCATCAGGATCACCGGCACCAGATCGCTGGTCTGCGGGCGGTACACATCGGCGCGCAGCAACATGCCGTCGCGCATCGTTGCCGGAAGGTCGGCCTGCTTGTCGACCGCACATGTGCCACGGTCATCGTCGGGTGGCCAGGCACCCGTTTGCGAGGTCGATTTCGTCCCGGCGCTCGCCGTGCATCCGCCTATTAGTGCGCCTACACACACCACCGCGGTACACCAGCGAAATATGTATCCGGACAAGCTGATACACCTCCCGTGGAGGCGATGTGACCGCCAGAGCCGATGCGTGCCGAGCCGGCTAGCCGATCAGATGCGCCTCCCTCGCAGCCATGCTAACCGACCACTCTCCGCACAGCGGCGGATTCCATTGCCACACAGTCGCAATACGCATCTCGTTCCGCTGGAAGCGTCGAGATGGAATGATCCGCTCAGCATCACCCGATGCGATACACAACAGAAGGAGACCTCGACCGGTGAGCAGCGAAGTGCAGGCGCGGCAATTCGACCACCATCAGCCCATCGGGCAGCCTCGCAGAGTCGGGACTGCCCTGCTCCGGGGCGTCGGTGTACTCGCCGTCGGCACCACCCTCGCGATCTTCGCCGCGGGCGGGGTCTCGGCGGATCCGGGCACCCCGATCGCCGGATGCGTGGCCCCCGATTCGGCCAAACCCGAGAGCAAGCAGTGGGCCAGCGAGCCCGCCATGGCGATCGACACGGGCGCGAAGTACACCGCGCAGCTGGAAACCACTTGCGGCACAGTCAATATCGCCCTGGAGGCCGCCCGCGCGCCGCGCACGGTGAACTCCTTCGTATTCCTGGCCGGACAGAAGTATTTCGACCACACCCAGTGCCACCGCTTGACCACCGCGGGCATCTTCGTCCTGCAGTGCGGTGATCCCACCGCCACCGGCACCGGCGGTCCGGGCTACCAGTTCCCGAACGAGAACCTGGACGGCGCCACCTATCCGGCGGGTACTGTCGCGATGGCCAATGCCGGTCCCGACACCAACGGCAGCCAGTTCTTCCTGGTCTACAAGGATTCGCAGCTGCCGCCGAACTACACCCCGTTCGGCAAGATCACCGGCGGTATGGATGTTCTGGCGCGGGTCGCCAATGCGGGCGCCGCGGACGGCGAAGACGGTCGCCCGAACGCCGATGTCGTCCTGAATTCGGTGACCACCGCTCAGGGCTGATCGACATAAGCTGATGGCGGTGTCGTCCATGGCGACGCCGCCATCGGTTTTGGTGGCCCCCTGCAAGATTTGCTTCCCGACACTTGACTTGGAGTGCACTCCAGGTCATAGCGTTGGCAGTGCAAAATCGTCTAGTACCAGGGGATCACTTCATGGAACTCGGTTTTCACCTACCGATATTCGACATCGACGGCGGCACCACCGCCATTGCCGGTGAGTTGGCCAGGGTCGGCGCCGCGGCAGAGGCGTCCGGTGCGACCTGGCTGTCGTTCATGGACCACTACTTCCAGATCGAGCCGACCGGCCTGCCTGCCGAGGCCAATATGCTGGAGGGCTACACCACCCTCGGCTATCTGGCCGCACACACCTCCCGTATCAACCTCGGCCTGCTCGTCACCGGCGTGACCTACCGGCATCCCGGTCTGCTCGCCAAGATCGTCACCACCGTCGATGTCCTGTCGGGTGGCCGCGCGGTGCTCGGACTCGGCGCCGCCTGGTTCGAGCGGGAACATCGTGGGCTCGGTGTGCAGTTCCCGCCGATCGCCGAACGGTTCGAGCGCCTCGAGGAGACGCTGCGCATCTGTCAGCAGATGTGGGACCCGCAGAACAACGGCCCCTTCGACGGCAAGCACTATCAGCTGGCCGAGACACTGTGCTCGCCGCAGCCGATCAACCGCCCCAAGGTGCTCATCGGCGGTGGCGGCGAACGCAAGACGCTGCGGTTGGTCGCGCAGTACGGCGACGCCTGCAACCTCTTCGGTTCCGCTCCCGAGGAAGTCGGCCACAAACTCGACGTCCTGCGCCGCCACTGCGACGATGTCGGGCGCGATTTCGACGATATCCGCATCACCATCATGGCCAATAATCCGCGCCCGAATCCGGACAATCGCGATGAATTCGTCCGCCAGATGGCCGATTACGCAAAGCTCGGCGTGCACACCGTGATCATTATCCCGACCTCCGGGTCCCCAGCGGCGTGGATCGAGGGCATGGCGCCGGTGGTACCTCAACTCGCCGAGCTCAGTTAACTCCCTTACGGCACATGCCCTTTCGCATGAAGTTCGGGTGAAAGGGCGCGTGTCGTATCCGATCTCGTTACGGGCGAGCGGCTCGAGTTCGCCTACCGCCGATGGCGGGTTCTCGATAGTCTGCTGACATCTGTACCGAGCAGAGGAGCAGCTATGCATGCGCACTGTCGGAACAGCGGCGATTCGAAACGCATTCGCCTACGGGCCGGTCTCACTACGCTGGCAGCCGCGATACTGGCCGTAACGGGCGCGGGTGGCGCGCATGCCGACGAAACGGTGGGCGGACCGGAGTCCTCGACCGCACAGGCGCCAGGTTGGGGTGGGTTCGATCGGGCCTCGGTGCTCGAATACGTCACCGAGGGCCCGACCGGCGCAGCCACGACGGCGACCGGACTGCTGCTCACCCCGAGTGGGACACCGCCACCCGGAGGTTGGCCGGTAATCGCATGGGATCACGGCACCAGCGGCCTGGGCCCGCAGTGCGGAATCACCACCACGAAGGCCCGGTCCGATGCCTCGTATCTGCATCGCCTGCTGGACCGAGGCTATGCGGTGGTCGCCCCCGACTATGTCGGCCTGAATCGCGGTGCCGTGACACCGCATCCCTACCTGCAATCCCGCACCGAAGCCACTGCCACCGTCGACCTCGTCCGTGCCGCGCGCACCGCCGATCCCGACCTGTCGACGCGTTGGGCGGTCGTGGGCGTTTCCCAGGGCGGACATGCGGCCTTGAACACCGGCGCTCTCGCCTCGACCTACGCGCCCGAACTCGACTTCCGCGGCACCGCCGCCCTCGCACCACCGGCCAACATGGAGCAGGCCATCGCGCTCGCGGGCCCCTACGTACCCCGCGCTCCGGTCCTCGATGGCTTCATCGACAACGTCGCCGCGGTACTCGAGGGCATGCGCATCGCCTACCCCGCTTCCGATATCGAAAGCTACTACACCCCAACGGGTATCGCCGCGATGGAACGTCTGGCCACCTCGTGCGTATCGAATTGGCCCGCCCAGGTCCAGGGCCTCTCCCTCGGTTCGCTACTCACCAAACCGTTACTGACCGGCGACTTCACCGCTCGACTCACCCGGTACCTGGCCGTATCGACCTCCGGCTACCGACAACCGCTGCTCATCACTCAGGGCGAGCAGGACACCACGGTCCCCTTCCCCTCGACCGCAGTCCTCCTGGGCCAACTGAGCGCCTCCGGAACCCGATACCAGTTCCGAAGCTACCCCACCGACCACCAGGGCATCGTCGAAGCCTCCTGGCCCCAACTGATCCCGTTCCTCACCGGCCTGTTCGCTACCGAATAACACTGTGAGACAACGGATATCAATCCGACATGCGGTTCAGGAAGTACACAGCTTCCCACAGATGACCGTCAGGGTCTGCGAAGTAGCCCGCGCAGATACCCCATGGGCGAGTCACAGGTGGTCGGACGATGGTGCCGCCCGCTTGTTCGGCCTGTTGCAGGATACGGTCGACGTCCTCGCGGGAGTCGGCGAAGAAGCCGAGGCTCATCGGTGAGCCGGTGACTCGATCGACGGCGATGCCCGCATCCATGGCCAGGTCGGTGCGCGAGTAGAGGGACAGAATCAGGCCGTTGTCGAGGGTGAACATGGCGACCGACCCGCCGGGGTTCTGCTCGTCGCGGATGAACTCGGTGCCGATAATGCCCGGGGAGGAGAGGCCGAGGCCGTCGCGGTAGAAGCGCAGCGACCGTTCGAGGTCGCTCACGGCCAAGGTGATCGCCCGGATATTCGTTTTCATACCGATCCTCCTGATCCTCGAACCATGGCCGGGGTGCGGCTTCGGCCCTGCCATGGTTCAGTCAACGCGGGTGTTGTTCGGATGTCTTGAACGAATCGGACAAACGGCCGGTCAGTCGAGGCGAAGCAGGTCGGACCAGACCTGCGACCAGGGCTGACGTGGGGTGCAGCGCCAGATGGTGACATTGCGGGTGACGTCCGGGTAGCCGAGGCGCGCGTCGACGCGACCGACCGGGGTCAATTCGCCACAGGTGGCACGCATTTCGTCTTCGGCATTGCCGACCCACAGCACCGTTGTCGCGGAATCCGGTGGGGTACCGAAGTATCCGAAACCGCGGTTCGGGCTATAGGTGGCGGGCAGGCCGAAGCGATTCGAGTCGACATCCAAAGCGCTTGCCTGCCAATAGGAATCGGTGACTATCACCGCGTTCGCACGCTCGGCCGGTGGGAGTGCCCGGTAGGCGTCGGCGGTCGCCTCGCGTAGCTCCGGCCAGCCGAACTTGCCGTACAGGCCGATTTCGATACCGGCCTCGGCCTGACTGTCGACCGGATCGATGGACGACTCGGATTGCCAAGGCATCGTGAACACCGCGATCGCCACCGAAATCGCGACCAGCGGAACTGTCGCATAGGTTCGCCATCGTCCGGTGTACTCGGTCCAGCGCACCGCGCCCGCCGCCATGATCGCCGCGTAGCAGCCGGCCGCGTAGTAGGGGCGACCGTTGGTTGCGACGAATGCCACGGCCAGCAGCAGGGGCAGCGGCGCGAGAAATCGGTACGGCCGCAAGGTCTCCGAGCGGAACAGCGCCCAGATTCCCACGACCAGCAGCACACCGCCGAACAATCCGGCCGCGATCAGCGCCAGCGGCAGCCAGCTGTAGCGGCCACCGATCGTCGCCTGCTCCGCCGCGACCACCGCACCCAATCGCAGCTGTGGCCAGTCGTGCTCGGCCTGCCAGATCAGCGTCGGAACCATCACCAGGACAACGAAAACCGCGCCCATCCACAACACCGGTCGCCGCAACAGCTCCCGCGGACCATAGATCGCTAGGCCGATGGCGACCGCGATCCAGAAGAACGGAATCAGCCACTTCACCTGCATATCCAGCGCCGTGACCAACGCGGCCCACAACAGCAGACTGTCCTGGCGAGTGCGCACCCACCGGATCACCAGCCAGCTGATCACCACCCATAACGCGGTATCAATCGTGTTGGTGGCCAACTGAGTTCCCTGCACGAGCAGGAACGGCGAGGTCGCATATGCTGCCGCGCTCAATATCTGCGCGGTCCGCGAACCGCCGAACTCCCGGGCGATCTGGGCACTGATCAGCACTGCGGCAACGGTGACCAGTGCGGCCGGAATCCGCAGTGCCACCAGCGATCCCGGTGCCAGCACATCCATCAGCCGGGCGATCGCGGGCAGTAGCGGCCCCTGATCGGCATAGCCGAATCCGAGTCGGCGCCCGGCCGACAGGAAATACAGTTCGTCACCGAAGTATCCGTACCGTCCCAGCGATGCGAACAGCATGGTTGCCGCCACCACGGCGATCGCGCCCACACCGAACCAAGCGAACGGTGCCGTCTCGCCGTTATCTTCCTGCCGCACTTCACTTTCCACCACGGTGGTCATCACGTCCCCCCCTTTCGGGTCGCCAAATCGAATAGTCGGCACACATGCGCCGAGTACGTCGTCATATCGAAGTCCTTCTCCCGAATCGCCCGTCCGGCCGCGCCATCGATGGCATCGCGAATCGACTTGGCCATGACCGCCGGATCGAATTCGCCGAATTCGCCGGCGTGCTGCCCCTCCCGCATGATGTCGATGAGCGGTCGGATAATCTCTTGCTCCCCCTCTGCCGAGGCGAACCGCGGCTTACCCTCCGCATCACGCAGATTCAGCACCACATCGGTCAGCGCCGCGACATACTTCTTATTCGCATCGATGAATCCCAGATTCGCCCCGATATAGGCGAGCAACTGATTCCGCGGCCCGTCCGCCGCCATCACCGCGGGCGCGATGTGCTCGCCACCGGACACATACAGCTGGATCACCAGCTGCTCCATCAACTCGTCCTTCCCTGCGAAGTGGTACGAGATGACGCCCTTGGAGATCCCGGCATGCTTCGCGATCCGCGCCAGCGAAGCCCGCCCATACCCCTCCTCCGAAATCACCTCTACCGCCGAAGCAATGATCTGCCGCCGCCGCGCCTCCTCGATGAACGACCGCTGCCGACCACCCGTCCCATTTTCTGGCCGCATGGCCAAATTTTAACCCACCCGCCCAAATCCCCACATCAGCCCAAAGAACGACCTCCACCTACCCCACAAGGATGACCCCGGAAACGCCGAAGAGCCGCGCCCCCAACTGGAGGCACGGCCCTCGGTTCGAAACCTACAGGTACTGACCTGTGTTCGACTCGGTATCGATGGCGCGGCTGGCGCTGGCGTTCTTGCCAGTGAACACGCACAGCCGGATGTAGACGATCCACTCGCCCGAACCACCCGAGGGCCGCACCCCCAACAGGAGGCACGGCCCTCGGCCCGAAACCTACAGGTACTGACCTGTGTTCGACTCGGTATCGATGGCGCGGCTGGCGCTGGCGTTCTTGCCAGTAACCAGAGTGCGGATGTAGACGATCCGCTCGCCCTTCTTACCTGAAATGCGGGCCCAGTCATCGGGATTCGTGGTGTTGGGCAGGTCCTCGTTTTCGGAGAACTCGTCCACGATCGAATCGTAGAGATGCTGGATGCGCAGGCCCGGGTTGCCGGTGTCGAGGACGGCCTTGATGGCGTACTTCTTGGAGCGGTCCACGATGTTCTGGATCATGGCGCCGGAGTTGAAGTCCTTGAAGTACAGGACTTCCTTGTCACCGTTGGCGTAGGTGACCTCCAGGAAGCGATTGTCCTCGCTCTCGGCGTACATCCGGTCGACGACCCGTTCGATCATCGCGCGAATGCACAGCCCCTTGTCGCCGCCGAACTCTTCGAGATCGTCGGCGTGCAGCGGCAGATGCTCGGTCAGGTACTTGGAGAAGATGTCCTGTGCCGATTCGGCGTCCGGGCGCTCGATCTTGATCTTCACATCGAGACGTCCGGGCCGCAGGATCGCGGGGTCGATCATGTCCTCGCGGTTGGAGGCACCGATCACGATGACGTTCTCGAGACCCTCGACACCGTCGATCTCCGAGAGCAGCTGCGGCACGACCGTGGTCTCCACATCGGAGGACACGCCCGAACCGCGGGTCCGGAAGATCGAATCCATCTCGTCGAAGAACACGATCACCGGCGTACCTTCGGACGCCTTCTCTCGCGCACGCTGGAAGATGATCCGGATGTGGCGCTCGGTCTCACCCACGAACTTGTTCAGCAGCTCGGGGCCCTTGATGTTCAGGAAGAACGACTTGGCTTCCTTGGCATCCTCACCACGCGCCTCGGCGATCTTCTTCGCCAGCGAGTTGGCAACGGCCTTGGCGATCAAAGTCTTACCGCAACCGGGTGGACCGTAGAGCAGCACACCCTTGGGCGGGCGCAGCGCGTATTCGCGGAACAGGTCCTTGTGCAGGAACGGCAATTCCACCGCATCACGGATCTGCTCGATCTGTCGACCGAGACCACCGATATCGCCGTAGTCGACATCGGGGACTTCCTCGAGTACGAGATCCTCGACCTCGGCCTTGGGGATGCGCTCGAAGGCGAAACCCGCCTTGGTATCCACGAGTAGCGAATCACCCGGCCGCAGTTTGCGAATCGGCTGATCGGGATCTTCGAGATCGTCGACTTCGGCGAGCTTGGCCAGCGGACCCGCCAGCCACACCACACGTTCCTCGTCGGCATGCCCGACGACCAGCGCGCGACGACTGTCGTCGAGGATCTCGCGCAGGGTGCCGATCTCACCCACTGCATCGAAGATGCCGGCCTCCACGACTGTCAGCGCCTCGTTGAGGCGCACGGTCTGGCCGTACTCGAGGGTCGAGGTGTCGATATTGGGTGAACACGTCAGACGCATCTTGCGCCCCGAAGTGAACACATCGACCGTCTGATCCTCGTACACACCGATCAGAACGCCGTATCCACTGGGTGGCTGACCGAGCCGATCGACCTCCTCGCGCAACGCCACCAACTGCTGGCGCGCTTCCTTGAGGGTGTCCATCAGCTTGGTGTTGCGAATGGTCAGCGAATCGATACGGGCTTCCAATTCCCGTGCACGATCCGGCGAATCGGCCAGTTGCCTGCGGAGTGCAGCCGCTTCGGCGCGTACCGCCTCGAGCTCTCTCCAGGCCGCCGAATCCGAATTCTCGATGGGGCTCATGTGCTGCTCCTCCCAGTCCCGGTCTATTAACGCTACCGGGCGCGAACCGTTCTCGCTTTCCGACATGGTTTCGTCGTGATCACATCTGGGCCGCGGTCGGCGGCGGATCCACCATGTTAGCCTGCCCTAACCAGACCACGGCGACCCGCTTCGCCGCCCGAACCGAAAGGTTGCTGACAATGCTCCTTCCCGCCAGGACGCTGCGTATGTCCATGGTTATCACCGCGGCGGCGATGGCCGCTACCGTCGGTCTGACCGGCTGTGGCTCCGACGATAAGTCCGATACCAAGGCCACGAGTACCACCTCCGCCGCAGCGACGACCAGCGCCGCAGGTCACGGCGATCACGGCAGCGCCGCCGCACCCACCGCCGAAACTCTCACCGCCGTCCTGGATGCCCTCTCCGACCCGGCAAAACCCACCTCCGAGAAGACCAAGCTGATCGTCAACGGCGAAAAACGCACCGCCAATATCGACCAGATGAACCAGGCGCTCGGCAGCTACGGCAAGCTCATCTACGCGGTCGCCGATATCACCACCAGCGGCGAATCCGCGACCGCCCAGGTGACCATCACCTCACCGCACGGCACCGCCCCCGCGATGCCTCTGACCTGGGAATATGTTGACGGCACCTGGAAGCTCTCGGATGCCAGCGGCTGCCTGATGCTCGGTTTCGCGCAGGCGCCCTGCGTTCCGGCCTGAATCAGCCCTTCGACGGTCGACGCTGCGGCTTCGGGGTGACCGTGCCCTCGGCGAGGCGCCGCGCGCTGACCAGGAAGGCGGTGTGGCCCTGCATGCGATGTTCGGGCCGCACCGCCAGCCCCACCACATGCCAGCCGCGCACCATCGATTCCCACGAGCGCGGCTCGGTCCAGCACTCCTGCTCGCGCAGCGCCTCGACCACCTTCGACAACTGTGTGACGGTCGCCACATAGACGATCAGCACACCGCCGGGGACCAGCGCCTTGGACACAGCGGGTAGCGCATCCCACGGCGCGAGCATATCCAGGACGACGCGATCGACCGGCGCGCCGTCGTAGTCGGCGACATCGGCGACGGTGATCGACCAGTTGTCCGGGCGCTCGCCGAAGAAGGTTTCCACATTGCGGATCGCGTGTTCGGCGTGGTCCTCGCGGATCTCGTAGGAGACGACCTGGCCCTGCGGGCCGACGGCGCGCAGCAGCGAGCACGTCAACGCACCCGAACCCGCACCGGCCTCCAGTACCCGCGCGCCGGGGAACATATCGCCCTCGTGCACGATCTGGGCGGCATCCTTGGGGTAGATGACCGCCGCGCCGCGCGGCATGGAAAGCACGTAATCGATCAGCAACGGCCGCAATGCCAAATACGGTGTGCCATTGGTGGATTGCACGACACTGCCCTCATCGGCGCCGATCAGGTTGTCGTGTTTGATACCGCCGCGATGCGTGTGGAATTCCTTACCCGGTTCCAGCACCACGGTGTAGAGGCGCCCCTTGGCATCGGTCAGCTGTACCCGGTCCCCGATGGTGAATGGCCCGGTCCGTCTGGCCGTCATGTATCTCCGTTCGCTGGTCGTCGCTGCTGTCCGCACTGGCTGGCACCGGCGTGTCGGTGCGCCCGGATAGCCTGCCAGGTATGCATCCGCCGGTCACCACGCCCCCTGCCGACATCGCGCGGGAGGTCGCATCCGATCGTCCACGTCCGGCACTGTCACCTTCGCGGGCAATGGATTTCAAGCAGTGCCCGCTGAAGTACCGGTTCCGGGCGATCGATCGGATTCCGGAGCCGCCGACGCGGGTCGCGGTGCGCGGCACGGTGGTGCACGCGGTGCTGGAGGATCTGTACGGACTGCCCGCCGGTGAACGCCGGTTCGAACGCGCTGCCGGGCTCGTCGAGCCCGCATGGGCCCGGGTGCTAGCTGATAGACCCGAGGTCGCCGAAGTGGTCGCAGCGGACGGACTGGCGGGCTTTCTAGGCGAAGTGCGCGCGTTCGTCGAGACGTACTACCGGCTGGAGGATCCGACCCGCTTCGATCCGGAGTCGTGCGAGTCGCGAGTGGAGGTCGAACTCGACGACGGTGCGCTCCTGCGTGGGTTCGTCGACCGCATCGATGTCGCTGCGACCGGTGAGCTGCGCGTCGTCGACTACAAAACCGGCCGGGCTCCCGGACTCGCCCAAGAGACCAAGGCGCTGTTCCAGCTCAAGTTCTACGCCTTGGTCGTGCTGCGCACCCGCGGCATCCTGCCCACCCAATTGCGACTGATCTACCTAGCCGACGAGCAGATCCTCACCTATGCCCCCGACGAGGACGAACTGCTGCGCTTCGAACGCACCCTCTCGGCCCTCTGGCAGGCCATTCTGTCGGCCGGGCGGACCGGCGAGTTCCTGCCGAGTACCAGCTGGCTGTGCGGACATTGCAGCTACAAGAGTCTGTGCCCCGCATTCGGCGGCACACCACCGGTCTATCCGGGCTGGCCGGACGGTGGCACCGGGGAATCGCCGGACGAAACCTTCGCCGACGCGGTCGCCGACTGAGCTCAGCCGAGGAACAGATTCAGATCGAGGCCATGCGAACCGAGTGCGGCGATGACGCCGATGAGTACGAGGACGCCGAGAGCATCACCGATCACGATGAGCATATTGCGAATCCGCCACCACGAACCGACCGACTCGATACTCGGTTTCACTGGGCTTCCCCTGTCCTTCGGTCCCGAACGGCCTGCCCGTCCGAGGTCTTCCATAGTTGTTTCGCCCAACCCGGCCCCAGTGTTGACAGCAGAGCATGAAGTTTTCGTGAGTTCCGTCGCGAACTGAAAGCACACAACACCACTGCGATGCTCGCCGGGGTGACCGGCGAGCACCGTAACCGCAGGTTGCCGGCGCGGATCTACGCGGTGAAGTTGCGGAAAAGCAGCAGGGACAGACCCAGCCCGACCGCCAGATTGAAGACCGCCGCGGATCCGAAGACCACGACCGGACGCCAGCCTGCCTCGCGCAAGCCGCGCAGCGAGAACTCCAGACCGATGGAGACAAAGGCGAAGATCAGGAACCAGGTCCGCAGATCGTTGACGATCGCAATATGCGCCGCGCCGGTCTTCTTGTCCACCGACTGCAGATAGAGCGTGCCGATGACGGAGGCTGCGACGAAGCCGATCACGAACTTCGGGAACCGCTCCCAGAACTGGCGCAGCGAGGGCCGGGCCGCACCGGGAATGCGCTCGACCCGGATCGTGAAGTAGGCGGTCAGCGCGATGGCGACAATGCCGATGAGCGCATTCTGCGTGGTCTTCACGATGGTGGCGATCTGCAGTGCCTTCTCCCCCGCGATCGCACCGGAGGCCGCGACCGCCGCGGTCGTGTCGATATTGCCGCCGATCCAAGCCCCCGCGACCGCATCGGAGAGATTGAAAACATCTGCGAGCCAGGGCAATACGAAGATCGACGGTAGCGCGAAGATGATCACCAGCGATGCCGCGTACGCGATCTGCTCGCGTTTGGCCTGCACCGCGCCCGCGGCCGCGATGGCGGCGCTGACACCGCAGATCGAGACGGCCGAGGACAGCAGGGCGCGCAGCTTATCGTCGAGACCCAGTCGACCGCCCAGCCACCACGTGAAGCCGAAAACGGCGGTGATCAGCAGCAGCGCCTGCACGATCGACGGGCCCGCCGCGGTCACCAAGATCTTCAGATTGATCGATGCGCCTAGCAGCACCACACCGGTCTTGATGAAGAATTCGGTGCGGAATCCGGCCGAAAGGCGTTCCCGGAGATCGAGTTCAGCGAGTACGACATTGCCGATCAGGCCGATGACAATGGCGTACACCGGGAATTCGATCGACTTGGCGACCCGGTTGAACGGCGTACCGACCGCCCACCGCGGCACATGGGTGTCGAAGTAGCGGGTCAGCGCGCCGAGCAGGATGACGACCGCGATCCCGACTCCGATCTCAACTACCGTGGGACGTGGAATCGACTGCAGTGCAGCGGTTTCGGATCGGACTGTATTCTGATCGGTGACGTCCGACTCGGTCCTGGCTTCGCTCTCCGACATCACGGCACCAACCAATCCGGGATTGCGCCGAGCAGAACCAAGGCGATGAGAACCAGGCCGACGATGGCGGCCAGCCAGTCCTCATTCCACGCGAATGTGCTGCCCGAAGATTTCACGGGCGATGTCTGCGTCACTGTGATACTCCTCGCATTTCCTCATCGAGGCCGTAACGTACCAATCAACCGCAGGTCAGCACACCGATTGCAATCGCAGTGAATCGATCACTCGCACAAAACAACTCGGCCCCGCCGAGTGACGGGGCCGAGTTGTAGAAATCAGGTCAGAAGGCGCGGCAGGACCGGATATCGAAGGCCAGAATGGCCTTCGCGCCGAGTTCGGCGAGCTGGTCCATCACCTCGTTGCCCTGTTTGCGCGGCACCATGGCGCGGATGGCGACCCAGTTCGAATCGGCGAGCGGGGAAACCGTCGGCGACTCGAGACCGGGCGTGATCTCGACCGCCTCCGCCAGAAGTTCCTTCGGGCAGTCGTAGTCCAACATGATGTATTGCTGGCCGAATACGACGCCCTGGATGCGGGCGATGAGCTGATTGCGGGCCCGTTCGTTCTGATCGGAGCCGGTGCGCTCGATGAGCACGCCCTCCGAATCACACAGCGTCTCGCCGAAGGCAACCAGATTGTGCTGGCGCAGCGTGCGGCCGGAGCCGACCACATCGGCAATAGCATCGGCCACCCCGAGTTGGATGGAGATCTCGACCGCGCCGTCGAGGCGGATCACCTCGGCCTCGATACCGCGGCGCCGCAGATCGCTCAGGACCAGATTCGGGTACGAGGTGGCAATGCGCTTGTCGTAGAGGTCCTCGACCTTCCATTCGCGCTCAGCCGGAGCGGCGTAGCGGAAGGAGGAGCGGCCGAACCCGAGGGCGAGCCGTTCCTGAACCGGTGCACCGGAATCCAGCGCCAGGTCGCGGCCGGTGATGCCGAGGTCGAGCTCACCGGAGCCGACGTAGATGGCGATGTCCTTGGGCCGCAGGAAGAAGAACTCGACCTGGTTGGCCGGATCGAGGACGGTCAGGTCGCGGGAATCGGTGCGCTTGCGGTAACCGGCCTCGGCGAGGATCGAGGTGGCCGATTCGGAAAGTGCGCCTTTATTCGGGACTGCGACGCGCAGCATGGGGAGGGTCCTTTCGAGGAGGAGAACTAGGGATCGACGTGGCGGCGCGGGCGACGGCCCCGGAGGCGGTAGCGGAGCGTAACCACGAAGGGGCCCGCGAGTGCCGCAAATTCAACACCGCCGTCACAGATGTCGGTACACGTCTTCCAGCTTCAGCCCGCGGCCCACCATCAGCACCTGGACCCAGTACAGCAGTTGCGAAATCTCCTCGGCGAGCGCCTCGTCGCTCTCGTGCTCGGCGGCCAACCAGATCTCACCGGCCTCCTCGAGCACCTTCTTACCCTGGAAATGCACGCCCGCGTCCAATGCCGCCACGGTCCCCGACCCCTCGGGGCGGGTGACCGCACGATCTTGCAGCTCGGCGAACAGGGTTTCGAAGTTCTTCACGGTGAGCCATTGTTTCAGACGGGTATGCGGACCTGTTGCTCCGGCCCGGCCCCACCCATCAGGCGCACTCTTCGCACCCCTTGTGGCTGCCACAAGGGGTGCGAAGCCATGCGTCAGGCAGCCGAGAGGAGTTCCTCCAGGTCCGCTACGGCGGTGCGCAGGTGATCGGCGAAGGCGTACATCTCCGCGGCGACGGGCTTGGGGGTGGCCAGGTAGATGTTCCAACGGTCCGGCAGCAGGACGTAGGCGATGCCGACGCACTTCTGGCTGGTTGAGCCGAAACCGAAGTAGCGGATATTGACCGACGGGGCAGAGCTCGTGCTCAGGTAGTCGTCGCGCATGATCGTCCAGCCGGGGCTGGTGTAGAGCGGGATCGGCTCGGTGACGCCGAGTTCGGCGCCGCGCCGCCGCTGGATCCACTCGAGTTCCCACAGATGCTGTTCGGGCGCGTTACCAGCCTGACACTGCTTAGCGCGTTCGACATGCGCGCTCGCGGCCGTCCGCGCGGCAGCGAGCCGGTCGGCCTGCGCGACCGCTGGATCTTGCATGGCATCGACGAAGGCCACCATCTCCGGTGTCACCACCCGCATGGCCTCGGTGCGGCCGTTGCGGTACTGCCTGGTGGCAATGGATTCGTAGGTGGCGCCGGTCAATCCCTTACTGCGCCGGTGCGCCAGCTGATAGCTCAGCTGTGCGAACGCATCCGGTGAGATGCCGAACTGTTTGGCGCGAGTGGTGCCGAAATCGAAAGATACTGTCGCGGTGGCATTCTCGGCCGCATACCGGGAGAATGCCGCTCCAGCCGCCGCGATATCGGCGCGCTGCGCCTGATCGAGGACGAATTCGATCGGCTCGACCGGGGGCAACCCCTGCGGCTGTGCCCCGGCCCGTTCGGCGTGCTCGGCGGCCGGAGCCTCCAGCAGCGTGTCGACGAAGGACAGGATGGTGGTGCCGTCGAGACCGCAGTGCTCGACATTGATGCCAGCCTGACCATCAGCGAAGACGATGAACGACACCGACTTGTCGAACCAACGGTTGGCGCTGTCACCGTGCAGCAGCTGATCACAGGCCTGCAGTTCATCGCGCGGCGGGAAATCCTCCAGACACACGCCGAACAGTGCGGTCTCGATGGTGTCCAAGGCCGCGGCGTTGGCGGGTTCGGCCAGCAATCCCTGTCTACTGACGGCCCATTCGGCCCGCGCCTTGGTGGTCAGATGGCCGACTGCGGTATCGGTGCGGGCCGAGCGTGCACCGGCCTTGAGCACCGCGCGCAGCCCGTCGGCGAGATCCTCCAGCGAGTAGGGCACACCGTCCGGTCCGATCACATCCATCCGGAACATGCTGCCGCGGAAGAACACCACAATATGCCTGGCGGTCGACGGTCCTGGCCATTCGTCGCTGTAGGGCACCCGCACGGAATCCTGTGTCTCCCCCGGAATCCGGGTTTCGGAGAACAGGTACCTGTTCTGCCACATCGACAGCTGCTGTCCGCGCTGGGTGACCGGCGGGATCGCCTCGATATCGAGCGCCAGCTTGTAATCGACCGCGGCCGTGATGATTCCGGCCGCCCGCGCCACCTGCGAGGCCTCGGTGGAGGCGGCCAGTGCGGTGTCATCACGGAACAGGAAGAAGAAGTTGGCATTCAAGGCGATGCGATCACGACGGCCCAGATAGCGCGACGGCCAGAACAGATCCAGCCAGCTCCCGACGCCGGGGGTGGCATCGTATTCGGCCAGGGCCGCGTGCAGCTTTCGGCCCGGACCGTCGGGGCGAAGCAGGTCGGCGACCGCTGCCTCGGTGGTGGCGAATTCGTCGGCGGTCAGCAGTGGCGCACACCACTGCAGCAACCGCTCGCCGCTGTCCTCCAGCGTCGGCAGGGGCACCCTTGGCAGGTGGTCGTCGGCGGCGAAGGTGCGTTCGGTCAATGCGGGTCCTTGGGGTCGGCGTGTTTCGGTAGCGGTCGCGAGATGTACAGGTTGGCAAGCAGCCAACCTGTGCTTTCCTGGCCAGCGGTGTCGATTCCGTTGGCGGCCAAGGCATTCAGCACCTGGGTGCGTTCATTATCGGATGCGAACTTGCGTTGTTCGAACACCCCGGGGGCTCGCTCGGTGCGGTAGCCGAGCGCCGCCAGCTCCGCGGCGATCGGTTCGAAGCTGAACATCCGTAGTACGAAGTGTGCCATCCACGGCCGGCGACGCGGGTGCGCCGTTGCCACCCGCGCCAGCGTCTTCTCGGTGACGTATCCGACGCAACCGGTCGAGATGACGATATCCGCGGTCGCCAGCGTACGGCGTTGCGCCTCGGTCGGGTCGGCGGCCTCGAGATCCGCGTGCACCGTGTCGTGCAGGAATCCGGCTTCCTGGGCGTAGGCCAGCGCCGGGCGGGCGGCATCCATGCCGATGAAGTGGACGCCGGGGAGCTGGTTGCTGGCATCCAGGCGGGCCCTATCGCGGGCGATGAGTGCGGCATGATCGGCGTCCTCGGCACCGCGGTAATGCTCGGCGAGTTCACTCACGGTGGTGTCGAAGCGCAGCAGGGCCGCGTTGACGCCGTAGGAGCAACCGATATCGAGCACGGTCGGAGTGTCCACGCGGGCGGAGGCACGGTATTCCCGAATCTGCTGCTGGAAGTGCGGTTTCGCCAGTTCCGGTATGCGGTAATCCAAGTCGGCCATCCGAGCGTAGTAATCGCGCGGATCGGGGCGGTCGTAGATATCGTCGAAGGAAGCTTTTCCGGTCGTATGCAACGGCACTGGCATGTCGTCCCTCTCAGTCGAGCAACCGATCGCCACGGACGGCGTCGGCCGCGGCGGTTAGGTGATCGGGCAGCACCCGCCCGAACAGTTGGCGGGTGCGTTCCACGGTGCCGATGACACCGGGCCGATCGGTATAGGCGAAGATCGCCGAATGCCGTGCCGTGCCGCCCTCGACCGGCGAAACCCGATGCAGCGAGAAGCGGCCCTGGAACAATTGCAGATCGCCGGGCCGCAGATCGAGGTGCCGGATGAGCTGCGCACCGGATCCGGTGAGCACATCCCGCACATCGTCGAGGTTCTCGGCGTGGGGTGAGCGAATATTCGGGCAGTACTCGAAGATTCCGCCGGTCTCGGCAGGCTGGGTCAACATACTGACGGTGAATTCATTGGTGTCGAAATGCCAGGGATGTGACATTCCGGGCGCCACCACGTTCAGGCACAATCCGGCCAAAGGGTCTGCGAATTCGTGCAATTCGGTCAGTCCGAAACAATCCGCGACAAAGCGCTGGAACAGCGGACTGGTGTAGAGCCGATGGATCAGGGCCTCGGCCGGAATGCGGTCGCGCGGGACGAAGGCATTGCCCCGTTCCAACACGATGCGGCCCGGATGGTCTTGTGGCAGTTCGGTATTCAGCGGGATGTTGTAGGCGTTGACCCGTTCGACCTCATAGTGCGCATCGGGGGCCATCGTCTCGCCCTGCGCGCGCAGGGTCTCGATCAACTCAGAACGGATGAACTCGCGCAGTACGGTGCAGCCACTTTCGGCCAACTCCGCGCGGGCCCGCGCCACCGCTTCCCTGCACGCCGCGCCGGTCGGATCCCCCAGCGGATACCGTGCCGTATCGACGATCTCGTCCAGGACATCCGTCGCAGCCATGGCGTCATTTTGGTAGAGCGATCGGCGACACGCCCGGGATTCGACAAAGTTGCCGGTGACTACGGTCACACCTGCCAACTGCGCGCACTTGCGTTGCGGCACAGTAACTCTCACTATGGCGAGGTCGGGAGTGTCGGCTCACAAACAGCGGGACTCGTGATCATGATCCGTCCCGAAGACGCTCCCTGTTCGGGCGCGCGGCTCAACCTCTGACGCGTAGCGCGTCTTCCAGATCCCGCAGTGTCAATCCCACCAATGAATCAAGGAATACCCGTCCCGGCGCCGCCGAAACCGGTATCTCACACGGGATCACGATGACCGCACAGCCCGCAGCACCGGCCGCGGCCGCACCGGTCGGCGAATCCTCCAGTGCCACACAGTCTCGCGGGTGCACACCGAGCAGTTCGGCGGCGCGCAGATAGATCTCGGGTTCGGGCTTGCCGTGCGCGACTTCGTCACCGCAGACCGACACGTCGAAGAAATCGCGACCGAGCGTATCCAAGCCGAATTCCGTAAGCGACCGCTTGGTATTGGTGACCAATGCGGTGCGGAGACCCGCAGTGCGCGCCAATGCGAGCGCATCTTTCGCGCCGGGCCGCCATGGGATCGGCCCCGCCATCAGTTCGGTCACCCGCCGCTCGATGAATTCACCGGCGGCTCGCAACGCATCCGGTGTCCTCTCGATACCCAAACCGTCGAAAATGAGCCGAAGGGCGTTCGGTCCGGACGCACCGATCAATGAATGCCGCAGTTCATCGGTCATCTCGTGACCGTGTGCGCGAGCCAGTTCGCGCACGGCGACATCCCACAGTTTCTCCGAATCGAGCAGCGTGCCGTCCATATCCCACAGCACACCGGCAAGTCGCGCCGTCACCCGATTCGTCTCCCTCTCCTATACGCCCGAAGCGGCGATCAGCAATCGCCCGTTATCCGACACGACCTGGATCCATCGGTTCTCCGAAGAGGTCGAGCCGTTCTTCAGGTTATAGGTGAGCGAAACGACCGCCCGGTTCTCACCGTTCGGTGCGACGCCGCCCACGCTCACCGAACGAACGGTGGACCAGAACTGTGAGTAGGAGCCGAAGCCACCGGTCTGAGCCTGGTACGACGTCGTCAGCTCAGACCACCCGCCCTGCACATTGCCCGGCAACATCCCGTAGTAGCCGTAGACGAATTGCGAGATCCGATCCGGGGTGGCCGGACCGAACTGGGTGGTGGTGGTCGTCGGCGGTGCGGTGGTCGACGGCTTGGTAGACGAGGTCGGCGCCACTGTGGTGCTGGGCTGGGTGGTCGGCGCCGCCGTGGTCGTCGGCGCCTGCTGCTCCGGCTGACCCGGTTGGATCGCGATCGACGACTCCGGTCCGGTCTCCGAGCTGGTGGGCGCCGGTGTCGGCGTCGTCGAACCGACTGCGCTACCGCCCTTGTCGTCGTTGTTCAGCGACGACACGATGACCGCGACCAGCACCAGCACCGCGACCGCGGCGGCCGCGGCCACCGCGACCAGACGGCCACGACTCTGCTCACCGCCACCGCCGGGCAGGGTGCCGCCGGACTTCGGCGGCGCGGGCGGCGGCGCGACGGTACGGGCCGGTGCGGCGGGGCCCGCGAGCGGGACAACCTGAGTCGCGTCTTCCGCCGCGCCACCCGACTTGTTCAGAACGGTGGTCGCATCCGCGCCGGGTGCGGGCAGCACCTTGGTCATCGTCGGCGTGGTCACCAACGCCGGAGTCCGGCCCGCCGCAACGGCTTCCAGCGCCTCCTTGGCCTCGCGCATATTTGGGCGACCATCGATCGAGGCGGATAGCAGCCGCATCAGCACCGGACCGAGTTCTCCCGCGTGCTGCGGCGGCGGGATCTGTGCCCGCGCCGCGGCATGCAGGACCGCGAGAGCGTTATCGCCCTCACCGAACGGCGGACTGCCCTCGACCGCCGCATACAGCGTGGAGCCGAGCGCGAAGACATCCGAGGCCGGTTCCGGATTCTCCCCGCGCGCCACCTCCGGCGCGAGATAGGCCGGGGTGCCCGCCAGGAATCCGGTGGCGGTGACCGTCACATCGCCGACGGCGCGGGAAATGCCGAAATCGGTGATCTTCACCGTGCCGTCGTCGCCGACGAGCAGATTCGCGGGTTTCACATCCCGATGCATGATGCCCGCATCGTGTGCAGCGGCCAGCGCACCCGCGGCTTGCGCGCCGATGCGGGCCACCTCGGTCGGCTCCAGGGTCCGCTTGCCCGCCAGTTTCGCGGCCAGGCTCGGCGCGTTCATGTACTCCATGACCAGCCACGGCTGGCCGTCCTCCTCGGCGACATCGAAGACGGTGATCGCATTGGGATGGTGTAGTCGCGCCGCGATGCGGCCCTCCCGCATGGCCCGCAGCTTGGCCTCCAGGGCCTGGGACCGGGACAGACCGGGCGCGAGCACCAACTGCTTCACCGCGACGGTGCGGCGCAGCCGGACATCGGTAGCCCGCCACACCACACCCATGGCGCCGGTGCCGATCGGATCCGTCAGCCGATACCGTCCAGCGATCAACCGGTCCGCCGTCATGGTGTTGTGCCCCTCCTGCTTGCCCGCCGAGCCAATTCCGCACTCCGCGCGTAAGCGGAAATCTTCGAAAATGCTACGCGCCGAAGTCCTTTGCACCCGAATTGCCGCAGGACATACACATCCGCCGACTGCCCCGGATGCAGTTGCAACAGTTCCGACTTTGTCATACCTGACCGACATCCAGCCACCGGCGCGCGAACCCGAAGGCGATAGCCCAGGTCAGAGCCGCGCGGCCGAAGAATACGCCCGCGCGTCGCAAGCCCTCGTGTCGTCGGCGTCCGCATTTCATCTCACATATCACGAGGTAATCAAGGCCATCACCCGCACCGATCGACCCGATTCCGATGCGGTGAGAATCACAACGTCCGTACCGGGCGGATAACGAATCCCGCCCGGAAACAGACTGGTCGGCACTTACGCATTGAAGTACTTGGCCTCCGGATGCAGCAGCACGAACGCATCGGTCGACTGTTCCGGATGCAGCTGCAGTTCCTCGGACAGTACGACGCCGATGCGGCCGGCCTCGAGCAGGTCGACCAGTTTCGCGCGGTCCTCCAGATCCGGGCAGGCACCGTAACCGAAGGAGTAACGCGCGCCGCGGTAGCCGAGTTTGAAGTACTCCTGCACATCCGACGGGTCGGAGTCGGCGATCGAATGTCCTTCCAGCACCAACTCTTCGCGGACCCGCCGGTGCCAGTATTCGGCGAGCGCCTCGGTGAGCTGGACGCCGATGCCGTGCACCTCGAGGTAGTCGCGGTAGTTGTCGGCCGCGAACAGCTCATTGGCGAAGTCTGCGATCGGCTGACCCATGGTGACCAACTGGAACGGCAGCACATCGACCTGACCGGTTTCACGTGCCCGTTCGCGCGAGCGGATGAAGTCGGCTATGCACAGGAACCGGTCGCGCTGCTGGCGCGGGAAGGTGAATCGGTAGCGTTGCGGCGCATCCGGATCGGGCTCGGTCAGCACGATCACGTCATCGCCCTCGGAGACCGCGGGGAAGTACCCGTAGACCAGGGCCGCATGCTGCAGCACGCCTTCGGTGGACAGCCGGTCCAGCCAGTATCGCAGCCGCGGCCGCCCCTCGGTCTCCACCAGCTCCTCGTAGCTCGGGCCCTCACTGCCGCGTTGACCGCGCAGACCCCACTGTCCCAGGAATAGCGCGCGCTCGTCGAGCAGTCCCGAATACTCCTGCAGCGAAACGCCTTTCACCACCCGGGTGCCCCAGAACGGCGGCACCGCGACCGGCAGATCCGCGGCCACATCGGAGCGCTGCGGCACCTCGATCGGCACCTCGGCCGCCTTGCGCTGTTCGGCGATGCGCTTGGAACGCTCGTGCCGCGCCTTGCGCTCGGCCGCCTTCTCGCGTTCCGCGATCGCCTCGGGGCTGTCCGGATCGAGGCCGCCGCCGCCGCGCTTGCGGGTCATGATGTCGTCCATCAGCCGCAGGCCCTCGAAGGCGTCGCGGGCGTAGTGCACGTCGCCGTGGTAGACCTCGGTGAGGTCGTTCTCGACGTAGGCGCGGGTCAGCGCCGCACCGCCGAGCAGCACCGGGAACTGGTCGGCGACGCCCTTGGCGTTGAGTTCCTCCAGGTTCTCCTTCATCACCACGGTCGACTTCACCAGCAGACCGGACATGCCGATCACATCGGCCTTCTTGTCGACGGCGGCATCGAGAATGGTCGCGATCGGCTGTTTGATGCCGAGGTTGACCACCTCGTAGCCGTTATTGGACAGGATGATGTCGACCAGATTCTTGCCGATATCGTGCACATCGCCCTTGACGGTGGCCAGCACGATGCGGCCCTTACCGCTGTCGTCGGTGGCCTCCATATGCGGCTCGAGGTAGGCCACCGCCGCCTTCATCACCTCGGCCGACTGCAACACGAACGGCAGCTGCATCTGGCCGGAGCCGAACAGCTCGCCGACCGTCTTCATACCCGACAGCAGCGTTTCATTGATGATCTGCAGCGGCGGCACCTCAGTCATGGCGGCGTCGAGGTCGGCTTCAATCGCTGCCTTCTCACCGTCGACGATCCGGCGCTCCAGCCGCTCGAACAGCGGCAGCGCCGCCAATTCCTCCGCGCGCGAGGCCCGCGACGACGAGGCCGACACGCCCTCGAACAGCGACATGAGCTTCTGCAGCGGGTCGTAATCGTCGCGGCGTCGGTCATAGAGCAGATCCAGCGCGGTCTCGCGCTGTTCCTCCGGTATGCGGGCGATCGGCAGGATTTTGGAGGCGTGCACGATCGCGGAGTCCAATCCGGCCTGGACGCATTCGTGCATGAATACCGAATTCAGCACCTGGCGCGCGGCGGGATTGAGGCCGAAGGAGATATTCGACAGACCGAGTGTGGTCTGCACCTCGGGATGCTTCTGCTTGAGCAGCCGGATGGCCTCGATGGTTTCGAGGCCATCGCGCCGCGACTCCTCCTGGCCGGTGCCGAGGGTGAAGGTAAGCGTGTCGATGATGATGTCGCTTTCGCGAAGACCCCAGTTGCCGGTGATATCGGCAATGAGCCGCTCGGCGATCTCCACCTTCTTCTCGGCGGTGCGGGCCTGGCCCTCCTCATCGATGGTCAGCGCGACCACCGCGGCGCCGTGTTCGGCGACCAGCTTCATCGTCTGCTGGAACCGGGAGTCCGGACCGTCACCGTCCTCGTAGTTCACCGAGTTGACCGCGCAGCGACCACCGAGATGTTCCAAACCGGCCTGCAGGACCGGGGTTTCGGTGGAGTCGAGCATGATCGGCAGGGTCGACGCGGTCGCCAGCCGCGACGCCAGTGCCGCCATATCCCTGGTGCCGTCGCGTCCGACGTAGTCGACGCACAGATCGAGCATATGCGCGCCATCTCGAGTCTGATCCTTGGCGATATCGAGGCACTTCTGCCAGTCCTCGGCCAGCATGGCCTCGCGGAATGCCTTGGAGCCGTTGGCATTCGTGCGCTCGCCGATCATCAGGACCGAGGCATCCTGTTCGAACGGCACCGCTGTGTACATGCTCGATACGCTCGGCTCGTGCACCGGTTTGCGGCGCGCGTCCAGCGGCGGCAGCGTCGGTTCCACCTCGCGCACCGCCGCGGTGACCTGGCGAATATGTTCAGGAGTGGTACCGCAGCAGCCGCCGACCAGCGCGAGACCGAATTCCGATACGAAACCGCGCAACGCGATTGCCAGCTCTTCGGGAGTCAGCGGGTACTCCGCGCCGTTCGCGCCGAGTACGGGCAGACCGGCATTCGGCATGACCGACACCGGAACCGTCGCGTGCCGAGACAGGTGGCGCAGATGTTCGCTCATCTCGGCCGGGCCGGTTGCGCAGTTCAAGCCGATCATGTCGATTCCCAGTGGCTCCAGCGCGGTGAGCGCCGCGCCGATCTCACTGCCGACCAGCATGGTGCCGGTGGTCTCCACTGTGACGTGGGTGATGATCGGAATGCGCCTGCCCAGCTTGACCATCGCGCGCTGACTTCCGGTCACCGCGGCCTTGACCTGCAACAGGTCCTGGCAGGTCTCGATCAGGATGGCGTCCGCACCGGCCTCGAGCATGCCCAGCGCCGCCTCGGTGTAGGCATCGCGCAGCGCGGTAAAGGGGGCATGACCGAGCGTCGGCAGTTTGGTGCCCGGTCCCATCGAACCCAGCACATAGCGGGGGGTGCCGTCCGCGCTGGGGCCCATCTCGTCGGCGACCTCACGAGCCAGGCGGGTGCCGCGCTCGGAAAGATCGCGAATCCGGTCGGCGATATCGTAGTCGGCGAGGTTCGGCAGATTGCAGCCGAACGTATTGGTCTCGACCGCATCCGCACCGGCCTCGAAGTACGCGCGGTGGATATGGCGCAGCACATCCGGGCGGGTGTCATTGAGGATTTCGTTGCAGCCCTCCAGACCACGGAAGTCGTCCAGGGTCAGCTCGGCCGCCTGCAACATCGTGCCCATCGCTCCGTCGCCGATCACGACACGCCGACGGAGCGTATCGAGAAGGGTGGTATCGAAGGCGGCTGAGCTGGACGCAGACATGTGATCAAGCGTAGTGGGCCGCTACGACATGCCGAACCACCCTATCGGTGTCGGGCGCCACACCTGCTCAGACAGATGAACCGACGGTGCCGCGCCGACTGCGCAAATTCAACGCCGCGTCCGCACACGCCGTAGGCTGACCGGGGTGAACTCCAGTGAATCTCCGGTATCGCCCGAGCCGGAACTGCCGACATTGCGGGAACCAGTGCTGGTCGCCGCCTTCGAAGGCTGGAACGACGCGGGTGATGCGGCAAGTGGTGCCGTCGAGCATCTGGAACTGATCTGGGATGCCGAGCCGCTGGCCGAACTCGACTCCGAGGACTATTACGACTACCAGGTCAATCGGCCAACGGTACGTCAGGTCGACGGTGTGACCAGGGAAATCCAATGGCCCTCCACCATGCTCTCGGTCTGCTCGCCGCCCGGCAGCGATCGCGATGTGGTGCTGCTGCGCGGTATCGAACCCAATATGCGCTGGCGCAGCTTCTGCGCGGATCTGCTCGAGTTCATCGAACAACTCGGCGTGCAGACCGTGGTGATTCTCGGCGCACTGCTCGCCGATACCCCGCACACCCGCCCGGTGCCGGTCACCGGATCGGCCTATAGCAAGGAAGCCGCCGAGCGGTTCAGCCTGGAGCAGACCCGCTACGAGGGGCCGACCGGCATTACCGGGGTGCTGCAGGATCAGTGTGTCAAGGCGGGCGTACCCGCAGTCTCGTTCTGGGCGGCCGTTCCGCATTACGTCTCCCAGCCGCCGAATCCGAAGGCGACCATCGCACTGCTGCACCGCGTCGAGGATGTGCTCGATATCGAGGTGCCGCTCGGCGAGCTGCCCAAACAGGCCGAGGACTGGGAGACCGCCGTCAACGAGATGACCGTCGGCGACGACGAGATCAGCGAGTATGTGCGCTCGCTCGAGGAACGCGGCGACGCGGCGGTCGATCTCAACGACGCGATGGCCAAGATCGATGGCGACGCAATCGCGGCCGAATTCGAAAAGTACCTGCGCAGGCGGGGTCCGGGCAGCTTCGGGTTGTAATCGGTTCGCGCTGTTGCGGTTCGGGTTCGGACAATTCACCGAAAGTTCGCCACGGGGCCGCACGCAGTTATGGAAAGCCTTGCCATCTAGACTTCCCGAGTGACTATTCACCGGATCGTCGCGCACCTTCGCAACTTCGACGACCGGATCGCCGTCCTCTGCTCTCGATCTCCATCGGCGGCCGTCACAGCAGCGGAATCGGTGCCGGATGGTTTGGAGCGGGTCACCTATGCGCAGCTGGCGGCACGTGTCGAGGAGTACGCGCGGCAGCTCGGCGCGAACCGGCGTCTCGTCGCGCTCGCCGCGCGCAACGATATCGACTCGCTCGTCGCGTATCTCGGCGCGCTGAGCGCGGGCTGCGTCGTCCTGCTCACCGCGGAGATCACCAGCGAATTGCTGGGTACCTACGATCCCGATGTCGTGATCGATGCGGGCCCGCCCGAGATTCGGCGGGCCGGCTCCGCACATCGCCTGCATCCGGAGTTGGCGCTGCTGTTGAGTACTTCGGGTTCGACCGGTTCGCCGAAGCTGGTGCGATTGTCCGCGGCCAATCTACTGTCGAACGCGGATGCGATCGCCGACTATCTGGCCATCGACGCCGATAGTCGCGCCGCGACGACGCTGCCGATGTTCTATTGCTACGGACTGTCGGTCGTGCACAGTCATCTGCTGCGCGGCGCGAGTCTGCTACTCACCGATCGGTCGGTCCTCGACGACGAATTCTGGGTCCAGTTCCGTCGCTACGGTGCAACGTCTTTCGCGGCCGTGCCGTACACGATCGATCTTCTCGAACGCATCGGCTTCGCCGAGATGACACTGCCGAGCCTGCGCTACATCACCCAGGCGGGCGGTCGCCTCGCGCCCGAGCGGGTCCGTGACTACGCCGAGCTGGGCAAGCGGGCGGGCTGGGACTTCGTCGTCATGTACGGCCAGACCGAGGCCACCGCGCGAATGGCCTATCTGCCACCGGAATTGGCCGCCGACCATCCGGACTGCATCGGCAGGCCGATACCGGGCGGTCGATTCACCCTGGAACCGGTGCCGGATACCGACGACGAGGAGCTGGTCTATCACGGGCCCAATGTGATGCTCGGCTATGCCGACGGCCCATGCGATCTCGCCCGTGGCCGCACGGTCGAATCGCTGCGAACAGGCGATCTGGCCCGACGCACGCCCGAGGGTCTGTACCAAGTGGTCGGCAGGCGCAGCCGGTTCGCCAAGATCTTCGGCCTGCGCATCGATCTGCAACGGCTCGAATCCGGTTTGGCGGCGGCCGATTTCACAGCCTGCTGTACCGAAAATGGCGACCAGTTGGTTGTCGCCGCCGAAACTCCGGCACAAGCACTCGCCGCGACCGCCGCCGAACTGTCCGGTCTGCCCGCCGCAGCCATTCGCGCGTGCGCGGTCGACGAAATACCGCGCCTGCCCAATGGCAAGCCCGACTATCCGGCGATCCGCCGACTCGCCGCACCCGAATCCGAACTGCCGCCACGGGATATCCGCGCCCTCTATGCCATTGCCCTCGGCATCGATCCCGCCCGGATTCGGCCCGACAGCACCTTTGTCGATCTCGGCGGCAATTCGCTCACCTACATCACCACATCGACCCGGCTCGAGCGCGCGCTCGGTCGACTGCCCGCGAACTGGCCCGACCTGACCGTCGCCGAACTCGAGCGAGTTCCGGACGGCCACAGGGTATTCGGTCGCACGGTGGACACGCCCACCTTATTGCGCGCCGCCGGGATCGTGCTGATCGCGGGTTCGCATATCGGCATGTTCGTGCTCTGGGGGGCGGCGCATATCCTGCTCGGTGTCGCTGGATTCAACTTCGCCCGCTTCGCGGTCACCATGACCCCGCGCGCCGAACGACTGCGGCACGCGCTGCACACGGTGGCACTCATCGCGATCCCGACCGCCGCCTGGGTGGCGCTAACGCTGCTGTTCACCGACTATTACAGCTGGCAGAACGTGTTGCTGCTCAACAAGTTTCTCGGACCGCGCGACAGCGACACTGCGGGGCACCTGTGGTTCATCGAGGTGCTCGTGCTGTTCATGGTCGTGTCCGCGCTTTTGGTGCGGGTGCCGTTCATCGATGCCGTGCAGCGGCGCGAGCCGTTCTGGTTCGCCATGGGCCTGGTCGGTATCACCATCGTGTTCCGGGTCTGGTCATTCGGGCTCTACCCGGCCAAGGATGTGCCGTTCTCGCCACTGGCCTGCTGGTTCTTCGCCCTCGGCTGGGCGGCCGCGAAGGCTACGGCGATCTGGCAGCGGCTGCTGGTCAGCGCGGTGCTGCTGATCTCTGTCCCCGGCTACTTCGGCGTTCCCGATCGGGAGCGGCTGGTGATGTCCGGGCTGCTGCTGTTGATCTGGCTGCCCGCGGTCCGCGTACCCGCCCTCGTGGCCGGGGTCGCCGCGCTGCTGGCCGACAGCTCGCTATTCGTGTATCTGCTGCACTGGCAGGTCTATCCGCCGTTCGGGCAACACCATGTCGCGGCGCTGCTCGCATCCCTGGCGGCCGGTGCGGTCGCGACCTGGGTGGTGGCGAACCTGCGGCGCAGATCAGTCCTGGTGCACAGCTTCTTCGCCAAGGGCCTCGTCTCGAAGCGCACAGCTCTCGATGGTCCACACCTGCGCCGCCGCGTCCTGAGCCAGCTTCGCGATCAGAATGTCACGCGGAATCGTCTGGCCGGCAAAGTGATCGAGTGACGGCACCACCACATGATGCGCGTCCGCCCGCTTGAGCTCCTGGGTCAGCTCGGCGAATGCCGTGCCGTCACCGGAAGTCGATTCATGGAATGTTGCGGCGAAGCAGAGCCCTTCCTCGCGGGCGAGGCTGCTCATCGCATCCTCGAGCTCTGCACCTTGGCCATCGGCCAGATCGTCACGCAAGTATCCATAGATCAACGCTTCCACCCGAACCTCCGTTGGATTGGGGATATCGCTGTTCTCTAATGTGGATCACCCCCGTCGCCGAGGGGTACTGCGCACTTGGAAGGCAGATGTTCTTACATCCGGAGCGTGGCAAATCTTCCGCGCCCATATCCATCATGTAGGACGCAAAACTGCGAGTGCAGCTGTCAACCCAGTGACATCTGTATGCCCTATCCGGGCCACTGAGCGTTAACTGATGAGATACTACAGACGTGGCCGCTGGAGACGATCGACCCGTCTGGGCTGTCCGAATGCGCTCCGAACGCGATGCACGGGGGTGGTCACAAGCAGACGCCGTCCGTGTGATGCGCGCGAAGTCTTCGCACAACCTGCCGACGGACAGTACCCTGCTGCGTAACTGGCGACGCTGGGAGTCGGGTGAGTCGCGTCCGGACGACTTCTACGCCCCTATCATCGCGGCCGCGTTCGATACAGTGACGGCCGCATTCTTCCCGAAAAATCGCCCGAACCGCGACGATGAGCTGCTCTCGGCAACCGGGATGGATACTCTCGAATTCATTGGCAGGCTACGGATGTCCGATGTCTCCACGGCCACACTCGATGCCATCCGGATCACCGCGGAGCGGCTGTGCTGCGAATATCCGTTCGCCGATCCGCACGATCTGCATTCCGAGGGCACATCCTGGTTGCGCCGCATCACCTCGCTGCTGGATGGCCGACTGACGCTGGCGCAGCATCGGGAGATTCTCGTACTGGCCGGTTGGGTTGCGCTGCTGGTCGGTTGCGTGGACTACGACCTCGGTCGGCGCACCACCGCGGAAGCCACTCGCCGCGCGGCCTATTCGCTCGGCCAGGAAGCCGAGAATGCCGAGATCACCGGCTGGAGTGCGGAAATGGCGGCCTGGTTCGCGCTGACCCAGGGCAACTATCGGGGTGCGATCGAGGCGGTCGATCCAGCGATGGCAACCAGCGGCGAACTCGGCGTGGGTGTCCAGTTGTGCGCACAACGAGCGAAGGCCTGGGCCCGCCTTGGCGATCGGCGCGAGGTGGAAGCGTCGCTGAGTCAGGGGCGAGCTATCCTCGAGCGACTCGACCATCCGACCAATCTCGACAACCATTTCGTGGTCGATCCGCAGAAATTCGACTTCTACGCCATGGACTGCTGCCGGGTCGCGGGTGAGGATGCGCTCGCGGAATCGTATGCGCGCGAGGTCATCCGCCATTCGACCCGCGCTGACGGCACGATACGCAATCCGATGCGGGTGTCGGAGGCACATCTCACCCTCGCGGTGGTCGCGGTGCGCAACCGCGACCTGGAACTCGCACTGGACGAGGGCATGCGGGCCTTCGCGGGCAAGCGCCGGTCGCTGCCGTCGCTGATGTGGATCGCGGGCGAAGCCGCGCGCGAAATCATCGAGCGCTATCCGGGCGATCCCCGCACTCGGGTGTATCTGGATCAGTTGCGGACCTTGTCCTGCGAGTGATCATTTCGGCGTACGTTTGACTCATCGCCAGCGGTAAGGGGTGGGCGATGAATCGGGTTCGCGTCATTGTGCGTCGCGATGCGGACGGATCGCTACGCACCACAGTGTTCGAGGCGGGTGCGCCCATCGGTGAACGGGTAGCGCCACTGCCAGAACTGGTGGCGTGCGCGTGGGATGCGGTGGGTGGCCAGCCGGAGACCGTGCGTCGAGCGGTCGTTCAGATCGGTACCGCCCTGCGTGACGCACTGTTCGAATCGCGCACGATCTGGCAGCTGACGCGGCTCGTCGAGGGCTCCGATATCGAGGTGGTCTTCGATGTCGACGACGATACGATGCTGCTCCCCTACGAGATGCTGGTGCTCGCCGACAATATGCCCCTGGCCATGCGGCCGACAGTAGCCATCTCCCGCAGGCGTTCGGGTACCGGGCAGCCCACCTCCGTGCTGGCACCGGGACCGTTGAAGATCCTCGCTGCGGTCGCCGCGCCGACCGAGACCCGCACGGCCAATGTGGCATTGGATGTCGAAGCGGAGATGCAGGCGATCCTCGACGCCGTCTCACAGGTGCCGACCGCGGGTGGCGGTGGCGTGCGCATTCTGGAAGTCGCTTCACTGCAGCAGATCACCGCGGCGCTGCGGGCCGAGGAGTTCCATGTGCTGCACCTGAGTGCGCACGGGTCGGCGACGAATCTGGAGTTGGAGAATGAGGACGGCGCTGCCGATGTGGTCGCGGCCGCGGATCTCATTGCCGCGCTGCGTGCTTCGCAGCGGGCGCTGCCCTTGGTGGTGTTGTCGAGTTGCGGCGGCGTCGACGGTGGGCCTGCCGGATTGGCGCGCACGCTGATCAGCGGGGGTGTCGAGCGGGTGCTGGTCATGCAGACGCGGGTTTCGGACCGGTATGCCACGCTGTTGGCGAAATCGTTCTACGCCATGCCATCCGCGCATCCGTCTGGGTCGGTCGCCTTCGCTTTGGGGCAGGCGCGCTGCGCCCTCGAGCAACAGCGACTCGCCGATGGCGCAACGGTTGCACCCGAATGGTTCGTGCCGACGCTGCTGACCGGCGTCGCGGATCGGCCACTGTGGCATCCGACGGCGCCGCCGCGACCGCTCGGGCGCCGGACGCAAGCACCGAGCGGTGCGACGGTGCGTGAGTTGCCGGTCGGATATCTGATCGGCCGTCGCGGGCCGGTGCGCGATATCGTCCGGATGCTCGACTCGTCGGGTGGGCGACCGGGTGTGGTGATCACCGGGATGGGTGGACTCGGGAAGACGGCGGTGGCCGGTCGCGTGGCGGCGCGCATGCGCGAGCGCGGCTGGCATATCGCCGAGCATGTGGGGCAATGGAATCCGTCCGCGCTGTGTGGCGCGGTCCGCGCGGCGATCGAGGGCGACCCGGCATTGCGCACGGTGTCCGATGCGCTCGCTCGCGATAGCGGGGAGCAGGCATTGAAGCATGTCCATCGGTTGTTGGCGGGGAGCCGAGTGTTATTGCTGTTCGATGATTTCGAGCAGAATCTGACCCGGCCCGGCGGTGCGGAATTCCTGGATCCCGGTTTCGCCGAACAGTTTTCGCAGTTGTGTCGGATAGCCGAGACGGGGCGATTGCTGGTCACCTGTCGCTATCCGGTTCCCGGTGGCCTCGGGGAGGTCGGCCTGACTCCACTGAGCCCCGCCGAGTTGAAGCGAATGTTCTTGCGGCTGCCACAGATCAGCGGTTTACGGGCGCAGGAGCAGCGGCTGGTCGCACGGACGATCGGTGGGCACCCTCGCCTCATCGAATTCGTCGACGCGCTATTGCGTGGTGGTGACGGAACATTGCGTCCGGTCGGCGAACGGCTGCGCCGGTTGGCAGGTGAACACGCAGTCGATCTCGACCAGGACCGCACACTGACCGAAAGCCTCGACACCGCAGTGGTACTCGGCACCCGCGACATCCTCGTCGATGCACTGCTCGATCTGCTCAATGCTTCCGAACGCGAACTGCTGCTGCAGATTTCGCTTTCACGGACGCCGCTGCGCGATCTGGACATCTCCCATGCCCGCTTCGGTGCCGACGCGACACGAGATCAGTGCCGCGAAGTGATGGCGGCCATCGATACGTTGCTCAGGCTGACGCTGTTGACCACCGACGACGACCGATATCTCGTGCACCCGTGGGTCACCCAGGCCCTCGATACCCACCAGGGCCCCGATCGAATTTGCCGTCACAACCGAGCCCATGCGATGCGAATAGCCCGAATCTCGGCCGGTTTCCGGGATTTCGACGACTACAGCGAGGCATGCGGACATCTACTCGCTGCTGGTCGGTACGCGGAACTTACCCAACTCGCCATCCCGTTCTGCCGCGAGCTGGACCAATTGCAAGTCGCCGCCCTGCTCGGCGAGATCATGCCGACCCTGCCGACCGACACTCCCGGCTATCTCGAACTCGGTGAGCGCGAGGTACGCGCACTGCGCCGTACCGGAAACCTCCGTGCCGCGACCGATCGCCAGTGCGCGTTGGTCGAGGTGCTGCGGGCCCGGGTCCAAACGGCCTCGGGCAGCGCCGATGCCCGACGCGCACTCGTCATCGGCCTGGACACCCTCGGTGAACTCGCCATGCTGGCCGGAGATCTCGGCACGGCGCGCGAGCACTACAGCCGATCCCTGCGCACCGCACGTTATCTCACGAATACCGACCCGAACAACGTCGATATGCGACAGGTCCTCAGCCGCGCACTGGAGAGTCTGGGCGATATCGCAGTTCGCACCGGCGATCTCACTGCTGCTCTCGCCCACCACACCGAGGCGCTGGCCATCCGACGCTCCCTTGCCGACAACGACCGCACCCGCGACGACCTGCGCCGCGACCTAGCCAATGCCTGCACCCGACTCGGCGACCTGGCAGTACTGACCGCCGATCTCGACGGCGCACAGTACCTCTACACCGAATCGCTCACCCTGCACGGCGGTCTCATCGAATCCGGCCCCGATGCCGCCGAATCCCGGCGCGGCCTGGCCATCGCGCATGGCAAACTCGGCGATCTCGCTATGCGCACGGGGCACGGCGAGACCGCGAGCAGGCATTATTTCGAAAAGCTGCGCATCAGTACCGAACTCTCGCTGGCCGATCCGGGCGATACCGAAATCACCCGCGATGTCGCCATTGCGATGCAGCAGATCGGCGACACCTCGTTGCTCTACGAAACTCCCGAGGAAGCGTTCACGTTCTTCACCGAATCCCTCGCTATCCACCGCGAACTCGCCGAGAAGGATCCCGGCAATGCCGAATATCGACGCGATCTCGCCATCGCGCTCAACCGATCCGGCGATGTGGCACTGCGACTCGGCGAACTCACCACGGCCTCGACCCACTACACCCAATCCCTGGCCATCCACCGCGGATTCGCCGACGCCGACCCGGGCAATGCTCGAAATCAGCGCGACCTCAGCATTTCCCATGACAAACTCGGCGACTTGGCCATCCACACCGGCGATTATCCGGCCGCCGACCACCACTACACCCAATCCCTCACCCTCGCGAAACAACTCGCGGCCGCCGATCCGACCAACACCGAAAAGCAGCGCGATCTGAGCATCTCCCATCACCAGCTCGCCAGGGTCGCCGCCGCGACCGGTGCCTTCCCGCTCGCCTTCCGCCACAACACCGAGGCACTCACCATCGCCCGCCGCTTGGCCACCGCCGATCCGGAGAATCTGCAACTGCACCGCGATGTCGGTCTGATTCTCTGGGCGATCGGGGATGCCGCCGAACGCGAGCGGGACTACGGCTCCGCCGTCGAGGTCTACCGTGCGGCCCTCGCGATCGCCCAAGACCTCCTCGAAACCGATCCGACCAGCCCCCGCGCCCTGCGCGATATGGAGTTCGCGTTGACCACCCTGGGTCGCGTGCTCGACATCGTCGACCCGCACCCGCTCGGGTCCACGCGCTTCGACGCTCTGCTCGAACAGGGCAAGACATTGCTGCGGCGCCTGCTCCCGCCAGGGTAATTCCGCAGGTAGCGACCATCTCTGTACCACTATGCGCGGTATCCGCTGTAAAGTCTGCTGTATGACGGTGCGCCTGAATATCTCGATGGACGACGATCTCGCGGCCCGTCTCCGTGCGGCATCGGAGGACAAGTTGAGCGACTACATCTCCAAGGCCGTACGCAGGCAGTTGCTCGAGGACGAACTCAGGGCCTTGCCGGACAGCACCGGGACCGAATGGGCTAAGGACGCCGAGCAGACCGCCGAACAAGTATTGTTCGGCCGTGCCAGCTGAACCCACGCACCAAGGCCAGATTTGGAATCTCGTCAGCCGGATCTCCGGACGCCGCGCGACGGTGGTGATCGTGGATTCCGATGTGGTGATTCGGCAGCGGCCGATGTTGGTCGCCGCGCCGGTGCGGGAGGGTCGCGAGGTGCCATCGCGCCATCAATTGCTCACCGTCGCAATGCCGGAGAGTTCGCGGGTGATCGCGCTGTACGACATCGCCATCGTGCCGAAGGACAGTCTCACCGAGCAGGTCGGTGAGCTCACCCCGGAGGTGCTCGAACAGGTCAAGATCGGGCTGCGGGCTCGGTTCGATCTGTGAGTCCTCGGGTGGCGAACAGGGGCAAACCGGACGCGGCCACGCCGAATGGGGGTCGGTCTCGACACCCGCGACCGACCCGCTACTACCCTGTTCCCGGTGACCGACTCCGATGACGGCCTGCCGTATGCCGCGCCCGCGCTATGGGATGAGCGGTTGCGGCTGTTCTCCTTCGCCACGGCCGAGAAGCGAGCGGAGTATCTGTGGGTGCTGCGGGCGTTCGACAGTGCGCGGGCGGCATATGTGGTGTTGCTGCACGCCGATGATGTCGCGACTTGGATCGAACGCAGTGCGCCCGATGCGCCGCAGCTGACCGGCCCGGAAATCGGTCCGCTGTTGGATCAGCTGCATCAGTGGGGTGTGGTCGAGCGCAGCTATGACGGCACGCGCGCCGCGACGCTCGCGGAGTATCGGAATCGGCACTACGTCTATCAACTCACACAGGCCGGATTCAAGGCATATCGCGCGGTCGCGGGGGTGCTCGAGGCGCGAATGGACGAGGCGGCGCTCTCGCGTCTGGTCCTGCCCGAACTGCTCGCGGATCTCAATACCCTCGCCGCGGCGAATAAGGCCGGTGATGCCGAGCGCGTCTACCGGACGCTGCGCCGTCTGGATGCCGCACTCTCGGATATGGCGACGCGGGCCGCGCACTTCTACCTCTCGCTCGGCGATATGGTCCGCACCACCGAGATCACTCCGGAATCGTTCCTGGCGCACAAGGACGCGCTGCTCGCGCATATGCGCGAATTCAGTATGGATCTGGCTCGCTTCGCGCCGCGCCTGGCCGCCGCGACCGGCGAGATCGAGGAGACCGGCGTCGAGGAACTCATCGAGCGGGCGGCGCGCTGTGACGAGCGGGTGCTGCTGAGTCCGGCCGAGCGGCAGGCGGATTGGCGGGCGCGCTGGCAGGGACTGCGAACCTGGTTCGTCGCGACCGCCTCCGATACTCCCGGTGAATCATCCGGTACTGAGGCGGATCGGCTGCGAGAGGCGACCATGAGCGCCATTGCCGCCGTGCTGTCACTGCTGCGGCGGGTCACCGATTCACGCAAGGGCGGGGTCAGTCGCGAATCGGCGCTGCGGCATCTCGCGGGCTGGTTCACCGCCGCACCGACCACCGATAGCGCGCATGCGCTCTTCGACGCCGTCTTCGGTCTCGGCAGGCCGCGCCATATTTCGCTGGAACATCCGGATGCGGATCTGATTCCCGCGATCCGCTCCTGGTGGGAGGCACCGCCACTGGAAATATCGCGCACCCTCGCCGAAACGGGCAGACCGGCGCAAGCCGGTGCCCCTGCCCGAATTCAACGCAATGACGCCGGAATTCGCCGACTCCGCGAAGCGCAACTCGACGCCCAGCGCGCCCGCGCTCAGGCCGCCAAATCCCTGGCCGCCGCCTCGGTGCACGAGCGCGTCTTGGACGAACGGGAGACCGAGGTGCTGCTGCGCCTGATCGACGCCGCGTCCACGGCATGGGTTCCGGTGAGCGGCCGCACCGACGGCACCACCGGCTCGGATAGCGGCGTCACCCTCACCGTCTCCGAACATCCGGGTTCGACGGTGGTCCGCACCGCGCGTGGCCTGCTGCATTTGAACAACCGCCGCCTCGAGGTGAAGCAGTCGACCCGCGGGCAGCGCGCATGATCAACGCCCGCCGCATCGACTCGCTCGCATTGGACAACTATCAGCGCGCGGCCCGGGTGATCCTGGCCAACCACCTGGTCACCCGGACATATCCGGACCGGATCGCACTGCCGCTGATCCGCCGCTGGGCCACCGAACTCCGCGAGGATCTGGCCGAATTGTTCGGCTACCGGCTCGAGGTCACCGAAACGACCGCCCGGGTCTTCCCGGTCATCGATCGGCTCGATTCCGGCAAACCGGCCCGCTCCGTCACCGACCGTGTCTTCGATCGCCGCCGCTACGCCTACCTGGCGTTGGCACTGGCGGCGCTCGGCCGCGCGGGCGATCAGATCACGTTGTCGGAGTTGGCCGATCAGGTCGCCGCCTATACCGGCCGGGTCGACGGGCTCGAACTATCACCCGACCGCGCCGCCGATCGCGATGCCTTCGTCGATGCTGTCGGCTGGCTCGCACATCGGGGTGCCCTCACCCTCGCCGATGGCGATGCGGGTGGCTGGGCCGCCGATCCGGAGGCGGGTGAAGCGCTGTACGACATCGACCGACCGGTTGTATTCGCGCTTTTTCGACCGCCGCGCGCGCTGCAGCATTTGCACAGTGTCCGTGGTCTGTTGACCGAGGACGCACTGGGCCCGGCCGCGAACGCGCAAGCCGCCGATGCGGCTCGGCGGGTGCGGCGCAGTCTCATTGAGCGTCCGGTGGTGTACGCCGAGGATCTGGACCATGACGAGCGTCCGCTGTTGCTGCAGGATCGGGTCGTCGCGGATGTCGAATTGTTCACCGGCTTGCGGGCAGAACGCCGGGCCGAGGGCGTCGCATTGATCGATGTCTCCGGACGTCTCTCCGATGTCCGTTTCCCAGGCACCGGCACATTGGCGCAGGTGGCGCTGCTGCTGGTCGGTGAGATCGCCGATCGCGTACTCGATATCGACAATCCGGTGCCGGTGCGTCCCGGCGCACCCGATCCAGCGGTCGCGCTGGCCGAGCAGCTCGACGGTGCCATCCCCGAGTCCACCGTATTCGTTCCGCTCGCCGACCTCCCGTCGACCGACCCCGAAGTCGGGGAAGAGGTCTCGGATCCGGACACGGAGGCGATGGCCTACGTGCGCGCGACGTACCCATTCGTCGAAGCGAGCTGGGTCGGCGAGACCGTGCAAGCGCTGACCGACCGCTACGGTGTCACCTTCGCGGCACAGTGGCAGGCCGATGTTCCCGGGCTGACCAGGGAGGTGACCGCCCTGCTGGAGCGGCTGCGGCTGGTCCAGGTGGTAGCGGACGGCCTGATCATTCTGCCCGCACTGGCTCGCTACCGCGGCGCGGTCGTCACCGTCCGCACCAAACGGGCCGCCGAATTGTTCGTCACCGCCTCCGACACGCACGGGGCCGATAGCGCTGGTAGGGAAGGGATTTAGACCATGTCGCTCATCCATGGCGGAGTGCGGTTCGTCCCGACGCGCGCCGGCATCATCAACCTGTGGGACTACCGCGACCAGGAATACTGCTTCGCCGACGGCAGGCTGGTGCTGCGCGGGCCCAACGGTTCCGGTAAGACCAAGGCGCTAGAGGTGCTGTTCCCATTCGTACTCGACGGCCGGATCGAACCGCGCAGGCTCAATCCGTTCGCGGGTGAAGAGCGCACGATGAAGTCGAACCTGTTGTACCGCAAGCAGGAATCCGCGTATTCGTATGTGTGGATGGAGTTCGCGCGCGGTAAATGGGACGATCCCGAAGTCGTCACCATCGGCATCGGTATGCGTGCCACCCGCTCATCGGACAAGGTGACGCGCTGGTATTTCGTCGCCGACGGTCGTGCGGGCGTGGACTTTTCACTCATCGGCCCGGATGATCGGCCGCTGACCCGCAAGCAGTTGGCCGAACAGATCGGCACCGACGCCATCGTCGATCGACCGGTCGAGTATCGCAATGCGATCGACGCACGCATGTTCGGCCTGGGCACCCAGCGCTACGACCAGCTGATCAATCTCATTCTCACGCTGCGCCGCCCCCAGCTCGCGAAAAACCTTGATCCGCGCGGACTTTCGCAGGCACTCACCGATGGTCTGCGCCCACTCGACGAACAGCTGATCCTGGACGCGGCGCGTTCGTTCAGCGATATGGAGGAGGTCGGGCGCACCCTGGAGGGTCTGGTCCACGCCGATACCGCCACCAGGTCTTTCGTCGATGTGTACCGGAAATATCTTGCGGTACAAGCGAAGACCGATGTCGATCAGGTCCGCACTCGTCTCGATGCGGTGACCCACGCCAGCACCGCCCTCTTCGCCGCCACCGCACTGCGCGAACGTCGCGAGGCCGAACGCACCGCTGCCGAGGCGCGCGCCGACGATGCCGATCGCGCCTACGAACAAGCGCTTTCCGACCGGGAAACCCTGCAGCGCTCCAGCGCCTACGAGGGCAAACAGCAACTCGACGACCTCGCCGACGCCGTCCGCCGCCTGGAGACCTCGGCGGGTGTGCACAAAGACAAGGCGCTCAAGGCCAGGCAAACCCTCGATCAGCGCGGACAGGAAGCCGAACGCGCCACGGCAGCGGTACAGAATGCGGCCGCCGCACTGTCCCGTGGCGAGGACGAATTGCGTGCCGCCGCCGAAGAGGCGGGAATTACCTGGGCCGGATTGGCCGATCAGGCCCGTGGCGATCAACTGACCGCCGCGGTTCGTGGCCATGCCGAGGAGCGCGACGCCGACGTGCGCGCAGTCCGCAAGGCGCTCGGTCTGATGGATTCCGCCACAGCCGAACGCAATCGTGCCGAACAGCTCGCCGAACGGGCCAGGTCGCTGCGCGAATCGGCCGCAGCCGAGGTCTCGGCCGCCGAGACGGCCGTAGTGCTCGCGCGTACCGAGGCCAGTGGTGCACTGCGCACCTGGTGGGACGCGCATCGTGAGGTGTACTCCCCCATACAGAAAGGCCTGTTCGAGGCGCTCGATGCCGCATTGGCCACCGCGGGATCCGATGAGGCCGCCGGTGGCGCCGAGGTCTTGGCCGAGCGTGCCGAACCGCTGCTCGAGGACATCCGCACCCGTCGTCAGGAAGCGCGCGCCACCGCCGCGCTGGCCGGTGACCGCCTCGCCGAACTCCATGCCGAACGCGATGAGGTCGCGGCCCAACGTGACGAGGCCCCACCGGTTTCCGCCGCTCGGGCGCGCAGCGCGCAGGGTCGTCCGGGTGCGCCACTGTGGCGACTGGTCGGCTTCGCCGATTCCGTGACACCGTCGCAAGCCGCAGGCATCGAGGCCGCCCTGCACGCCGCCGACCTGCTCGACAGTTGGGTGTGCGCGGAATCCGAACGACCGGAATACACTTCCGACCAGTTCCTCGTTCCATTGCCCACCGCCGCGCGGCCGTCCGGTCGTACGTTAGCCGATGTCCTTGTCGTGGAGGATGATTCGGTCGATCTCACGGTGCCGAAGCAGGTCGTCGCGGATGTGCTGGCCTCCATTGCCCTGTACGACAAGGACTCCGACCTCGGCACCGAAGTCGGTGTGAGCACCACCGGCGGATTCCGCCAAGGCGTTCAGGTCGGCCGCCACCACAAACCCGATGCCGAATTCATCGGAGCGACCGCCCGCGCCAAGCGCCGGGAAATCCGGCTCGCCGAGTTGGCCGCGGCAATCGAGGCCGCCGAGGAGACACAGCGGCGGGCTCGGGCCGGCGAGTCCGCGGCGAACGCCGAACTCGCGCGAATCTCTGCCGCCGCCAAGGCAATACCGCGCCCCTCGGCAGTCACCGCCGCCCTGCGCTCGGTTTCCGAAGCCGCGGGCATGATGCGCTCGCGCTGCGAGACGGTCGCCCAGGCCGAACGCGACCTCGACCAAGCGGTGGCCGAGGCCTCGGCCGTCGAGAAGAAGCTGCGCTCGGTCGCCCAGGCGCATCGCACTCCGCGCGGCGCCCGCGAGATCGACGCCCTCGCCGCCGCGATCCGTCATTTCGAGAACACCGGAACCGGGCTACTGCGCCTGCGCGCCGACCACGAACGTGAACGCGAACGCGAACGCGAGAGTTCGGACCGCTTCGACGAGGCCCGCGATCTGGCCGAGGCCTTCGCCGAAGAGGCCGAGGTCGCGAATGCGGGCTACCAAGAGCAGCTGCGCAAACTCGAAACCCTGCGCGAGGCACTCGGTGCGGGAGCCGCCGATATCGATCGTGAACTCGAACAGGCGCGCGCGAAGATCGAGGTGACCAGGGCCGAGCAGAAGGCCGCTCGCAAGGCCGCCAATGCGGCGATCGAGGCGGTCGGTGATGCGGAGGCGGCCTACCGCACCGCGCACGAATCGCTCGGTACCGCGCTCACCGAAGTCCTGGCCGATGTGAAAGCCCTCGCGCCCTACGCCCAACCGGATCTGCTCACCCTGCTCGGCGCACCCGCCGACAGCCGCTGGCCGAGCAGCGATGCCGCCTGGTCGACCCCCGAGCAACTGCTCTACCGCATTTCGGCGGCCGGGCCGGAGGTCGAACCCCAGGTGCTGCCGGACGAGGTGGCCGAACTCTTCGACAACCTCACCGCCGCAACGTCTTCCGTGCGGGCGGGCGAAGCGGCCCGCAAATCCACCCGCAGTGCGGTGACCTCCGCACTGCAGGAATTCGATGCCGCACTGGCCGCTTCCGGCCGCGACTACCGGCTGCAATGGGATGCCGCGGACGGCCTGACCGTCGTCCAGGTACAAGACGACAACGGACTGTCCGCCCTGGCCGATTTCGCCACCCGGATCGACGCCGCCCGTCGCGATCAGGAATTGCTGCTCACCGACGCCGAACGCCGGATCCTCGAGGACGCGCTGCTCACCGGCCTGGCACAGCAGATCTACGAACGAACCAGCGATGCCCGCGATCTGATCGCCCGAATGGGTGCGGAGATGAAGCAGCGCCGCATGTCCTCGGGCAATACCATCGGCGTGCACTGGGTGCTGTCCGATTCGCTCTCGGATGCGGCCAGGGCCATGTGCAAGCTGTTGGATCGCGACGCCTCCTCTCTCGTCGCCGATGATCTGGCGGCCATCCGCGCCCACTTCGCCGCCGAGATCCGGGCCGCCCGCGCCGCACATCCGGAACGTTCCTACCCCGAAATCCTGGGCTCGACACTGGATTACCGGACCTGGCGGGTGTTCTCCTTCACCCTCATCTCCGCCGACGGCAGCGAGGACAAGCTGACCGTGGCCAGGCACAGTGCGCTCTCCGGTGGTGAGCAGTCCGTCTCGCTGCATCTGCCGCTGTTCGCGGCCGCGCACGTCATGCTCGACTCGGCCGATCCGCAAGCCCCGCGACTGCTCGCGCTGGACGAGGCGTTCGCCGGTGTCGACGACAACGGCCGCAGCGAATTGCTCGGCCTGAGCGTGCAATTCGACCTGGATCTGTTCATGACCGGCTACGACCTGTGGATCACCTATCCGCACGTCCCCGGCTGCGCACATTACGATCTCGCGCATTCGGCTGCCGAGAACACCGTCAGCGCGACGCTGCTGGTGTGGGACAGCGGCGATCTGCTGGCCGAACACGATGGAACCGATCTCACCGCCGCGCTCGGCTCCCCCAACCGCCGCCGCGTCGCGAACTCGATCGAAGGCGGGCTGGCACTGGACAACATGCCGGGCACCCCGGCCCCGGTCAGCTGATTTTGAATGGATAGCAGTGTCTTCGAACTCCATCCCGCCCCACCGCAAGGTCGCCATCGCCACCCTGGTCGGCACCACCCTCGAGTGGTACGACTTCATGCTCTACGGCACGGCATCCGCGTTGATCTTCAGTAAACAGTTCTTTCCGACGCTGAGCCCCGCCGCCGGAACGCTGGCGGCATTCAGCACTTTCGCGGTCGGTTTCGGGGCGCGACCGGTCGGCGGGCTGCTCTTCGGCCACTTCGGTGATCGGATCGGTCGCAAGAACACCCTCGTGGTGTCGCTTTTTCTGATGGGTGTGAGCACCATGCTCATCGGGGTGATCCCGAGCTACGCGAGCATCGGATTCTGGGCTCCCGCAGTGCTCATCGCGCTGCGACTGCTGCAGGGCGTCGGACTCGGCGGTGAAGGCGCGGGGGCGGTGGTGCTGTCGATGGAGCATGCGCCATCGGGACGGCTCAACCGGTATGCCAGCTACCCGCAAATGGGCACACCGGCCGGGCTGGTCCTGGCCAATGCCATCTTCCTCGGCACCAGTGCGCTGCTGCCGGATTCGGCGTTCCTGAACTGGGGTTGGCGAATTCCGTTCCTGCTCAGCGCGATTCTCGTCATTGTCGGGCTGTGGGTGCGGCTCGGGATCACCGAATCCGCGCACTATGCCGAACTCGTCCAACGCGGCGAAGTCGCGTCGTTTCCGCTTCGCGACGCTCTTCGGGTGGGACCTGTACGGCTGCTGTTGATTCTGTTCGCCGCCGTGGCGACCTCGGCGGTCGTCTATATCTTCATGGTGTTCACGTTGACCTATGGCACCAAGGCGCTCGGGTTCAGCCGAGACTTCCTGCTGCTCGGCGTTATCGTTTCGGCCGTTTTCTGGTGTGCCGCAATGCCCTTCTGGGGCTCGATCGCCGACCGCTACGGCACGCGTCGGGTATTCCTCGCTGGCACCGCCGCGCTGACGCTGTGGTGTGCGGTGTACTTCCCGCTGCTGAATACCGGCAACAAGGCCGTCGTCTTCCTCGCACTGCTCGGTATGGGCGTGACGCTGCCCATCGCCCACAGCGTCGGCGGCATCATCATCGCCGAACTCTTCCCACCATCGGTCCGTTACTCCGGCACCTCGCTGATCGTGCAGATCTCGGTCATCCTCGGCGGCGGCCTCGCCCCGCTGATCGCGACCGCACTGTGGACCGCGGGCTCGACCTCCGCGGCGGTCACCTGCTACATCGTCGCCATCTGCGCGTTGAGCACGATCAGCACGGCGGTGCTTATCCGGGCGCTACCGGACCGGACAGCCGAGGCACCCGTACCGGTCGGCTGAGCGACTACAGCCCGAAGGATCCGCTCAACCACGGCGGGAGCGGGATCGACGGCAGCGCCGGGAGGACAGGCGGAATCGGCGCGGACGGAGCCGGGGCGGTACCGCCCTCGCTCGCATCCGCGCGCAGCGCCGGACACGCTCGGCCCGGGGCGGTGGCGAGTTCGAAATGCCACCATTCGTTCTGATAGATCCGGCACAGGCCCCAGCGATTCCCATTCGCCTCCAGCCACTGTGCCCCGGCCTGCGGCCCCACGTCGATAGCCCGACCCTGTACATGCGTCGATTCGTTGGGCGGCAGCACCCACCGTCGCGCCTCCTCGGGACTGCCGTAGGTCCGCACCCCGTCGTCCCACAGCGCCTGCTGCTCGGCGGGTGTGCGGTAGCCGGAGTTGATGTACAGCGCGACCCCTTCGGCATGCGCCTGATTCTCGGCCAGCGTGTACGCGCCGGCGAGCCCCGGCTCCAACCCCTCGGTCCCGCTGGCATTGGCCACCTGTACCACTGGCGCGGCCGTGGCGGCGGGCATGGACAGCCCGGCAGCGACGATCACCGGGAACAGCGTGGCGGATACGCCCAGCAGGGTCCGGGCACGAAGCGTGGGCGACATGTCAGCGATAGTAACGGCACCCCGGCCGCGGATCCCGCATCTACCTCCCCTTCGGCCCACATCCCGCCGCCGCTCACCCCTAGCAACATACCGGCGAACGGGAGGACACCTCCCTGTCCGAACGGACGTCATTCACATAGCTTTCCACATATCCACAGCACAATAAATCACCAATGTCCGAAACATCCTGTGCCACGCCCGATTTGTCGCAGCGGAAATCCCCCTGTCCACAATCTATTCCAGTGTTGTGGATCACGATCAACAATCGCCAGCAACTCCCGAGAAACCCGGAAACTACCGCACCTTCACGAGTTTCATGACCTCGCCGGAATCCCCACCGTCGACGAATTCGAGCCACACGCGGTCCCCGCTATGCAGTGGCGCATCGGACTCGATCACCGCATCGCGCACCACGAACTCCTCGCACGACTCGGTCGTCACAATCCCGAAGCCGCCGTCCTGATCGGCAACCCAGCGCCCGACGATCGCCCACATACGGCGCAACACTATTGCACCGCAAGCCTTTCCGCTGCCGCACGGCACACAGACGCAGAACGGGTGGCTCACCGCACGCAATGCATGTGCGATAGCCACCCGCTATTTATGTTGTCGATCGGCTATGGGTCAGGGGCGCACGGACTCCGAACCGCGGATCGCTTCGGCCGCTTCACGATTGCGGTCGATGCGTTCGATGATCTCCGGACCGTGCGCCCGGGCGTAGGCGATGGCGATCTTGATCTTGCGGGAGTGCAGATCGGATTGCTGGCTCAGGACAGCGATACGGCGTTCCACCGGACCGTCCAGTTCTTGTAGGCGCGCAACGACTTCCCACACCTCCGGACCGGCGGCCAATGCCGCACGGCGGTCGGAGATGGGTCCGCGGAAAACGATTCCGGGATGGTCGAGCTGATCGAAACCCTCCCGGATCAGGCGGTTGAGTAGTTCGGTGGAACTGGTTCCCTCACGAGCGGCCCGTTCGACCAACCGACGGCTGGCGGATTCCGAGATACGAAACGACGCACTCATTGCCCTCCTCGACCTCCACCGACACCGGTGCAGCGATGTACCCCCGTTTAAGAGTGCCTCGCGTCGGCGGATTGTTACCCCGGCGAACGGGGTGACAATCCGGTGTCCGGACACATGCCCTGATGGCTGCCGTTTCGAGCGATCCGCAAGCAGTCGCTGCCAGCCGAACGCCAGGTCAGAGCACCGTTCAGACGCGTTCCTTCGAACGGGTACGCACTCGCAACGCAATCGGCTTCTGCGTTTCCGCGAAGAAGTCGTTGCCCTTATCGTCCACGACGATGAATGCCGGAAAATCTTCGACCTCGATCTTCCAGACGGCCTCCATGCCCAGCTCCGGATACTCCAGAACCTCGACGGATTTGATGCAGTCCAGTGCCAGTCGCGCCGCGGGCCCGCCGATGGAACCGAGGTAGAAACCACCGTGTTCCTTGCACGCCTTGGTCACCTGCGCGGAGCGGTTGCCCTTGGCCAGCATGACGAACGAACCGCCCGCAGCCTGGAACTGATCGACATAGGAGTCCATCCGGCCCGCGGTGGTCGGACCGAAGGAACCAGAGGCGTAGCCCTCGGGTGTCTTCGCCGGACCCGCGTAGTACACGGCCATCTCGCGCAGGTATTCCGGCATCGGCTCGCCCGCGTCGAGGCGCTCCTTGATCTTGGCGTGCGCGATATCGCGGGCAACCACCAGCGGACCGGTCAGCGAAAGCCGGGTCTTCACCGGGTATTTCGACAGTTCGGCGCGAATCTCGGACATCGGCCGGTTCAGGTCGACCTCGACCACATCGCCACCGAGGATGGAATCGGTCTGCTCGGGCAGGTAGTGCGCGGGCTCGCGCTCGAGCTGCTCCAAGAACACACCCTCCGGCGTGATCTTGGCCAGCGCCTGCCGGTCGGCCGAGCAGGACACCGCGATCGCGACCGGGCAGCTGGCGCCATGCCGGGGCAGGCGCACCACGCGCACGTCGTGGCAGAAGTACTTACCCCCGAACTGCGCACCGATACCGAAGGACTGGGTGAGCTTGAAGACCTCTTCCTCGAGCTCCACATCGCGGAAGGCATGCGCCGCGAGCGAACCCTCGGTGGGCAGGGTGTCCAGGTAGTGCGCAGAAGCGTATTTGGCCGTCTTCAACGCGAATTCCGCACTGGTGCCGCCGATTACGACCGCGAGGTGGTAGGGCGGGCAGGCGGCGGTACCGAGCGAACGGATCTTCTCGTCCAGGAACTCCAGCATGCGCGTGGGATTCAGCACGGCCTTGGTCTCCTGGTACAGGAACGACTTGTTCGCCGAACCGCCCCCCTTGGCCATGAACAGGAACTTGTAGGACGGATGCGCGGTATCGCCCGGCGTGGAGTACAACTCGATCTGCGCGGGCAGATTGGTGCCGGTGTTCTTCTCCTCCCACATGGTGATGGGCGCGAGCTGCGAGTAGCGCAGATTCAACTTGGTGTAGGCGTCGAATACGCCGCGGCTGATCCATTCGGCATCGTCAGCACCGGTGAGCACACCCTCGGACTTCTTGCCCATCACGATGGCGGTGCCGGTGTCCTGACACATCGGCAGGATGCCGCCCGCGGAAATGTTGACGTTCTTGAGCAGGTCGAGCGCGACGAAGCGGTCATTACCGCTGGCCTCGGGATCATCGATGATCCGGCGCAGCTGCGAAAGATGCGCGGGCCGCAGGTAGTGGCTGATGTCGTGCATCGCCTCGGCGGTGAGCAGGCGCAATGCCTCGGGTTCGACCTGCAGGAAGGTGCGGCCGTTGTGTTCGAAGGTGCTGACGCCCTCGGTGGTGATCAACCGGTACGGGGTGTCGTCGGCGCCGATCGGCAGCAGATCTGAATAGCGGAAATCCGGCGCGGTCACGGACGCACTCCTTATTCGGTCTCAGGGCTGACGCACCGCCGGGGCCTTGGGAAGGTCTTCGGCAGGCTGGTCACGAGCACAAGGAGCGTATCCAGTAATAAGAGGCCGACCATTGCTTAGGCAACCCTCACTCGTGCATCCCACCAAAAGGTTGCACGTTCAACCCCACGAGTGCTACCTCTCAGATCTGGCAGTTGTCGCGCGACATCACGCGGCGGGACATTTCAATGACATGTCAGAGTTTGGAGCGCTCTCGTGACCGATCCCCACTGGCTCGATGACGTCGAAATGCGCGCATGGGTGGGATATGTGCGCACCAGGGACCTCATCGCCGCCGCGGTCGGGCGCGACTCATCCCGCGAGTCGAACCTCACCTACGTCGAATACTCGGTGCTGGCCTACCTAGCCGAGGCACCGGATCATCGACTCACCTTCGCCGATCTCGCCGCCAAACTCGAATGGTCGCAGAGCAGGCTGTCCCATCAGATCACTCGGATGGAGAAGCGCGCACTGGTCGCCAGAGAACCGATTCCCGACGATGCCCGCCGCACCGCCGCGCGGCTAACGCCGCGCGGCGCCGACGTGCTCGCCACGGCCGCGCCCGCACATGTGCAGAGCGTGCGCAGACATATGGTCGATGTGCTCGACCGCCAGCAATTGGCCGCCCTCGCCGATATCTACGACACACTGCTCGCCCATCATCGAAGAGCCGCGGCCACCGAATAATCCGCCAGGTCAAACCGACCGCACGGTTGGGTTCGGGACCCCCAGTGCCCGCTCGAACCCGTCCGGCACCACCAGATCGCCCCGATCGAGATCGCCGACGCTGGTCTTGCGCAGTCCCAGCAGCGCCGAATCAATACCGCCACGCAAGACGTCGAGCACATTCTCGACACCGGCCTGCCCGTTCGCGGCCAGGCCCCACAGGTAGGCCCGCCCGATCATGACCGCGCGAGCACCCAGCGCCACCGCCTTCACCACATCGCTGCCGCGCCGGATGCCGCCATCGAGCACCACCTCGATCTGCGATCCGACCGCGTCGGCCACCGCCGGCAATGCCCGAATCGCGGCGGGCGTGCCGTCCAGGTTGTTTCCGCCGTGGTTGGACACCGAGATGGCCGCCACACCGGCATCGACCGCCCGCAGCGCATCGTCGACGCGCATCACTCCCTTGAGCATGACCGGTCCGCCCCACTGTTCGCAGATCCACGCCACATCCGCCCAATCCGGTGCGGGGGTCCCCATCCACTCCCCGTAGGCGCCGAAGAAGCCGGGCGCGGGACCGTCGCCGACAGCCATATTCGGCGCGGTGAGATCCGGAATGCGGCCGGAGCGAGCATAAGTCGCGAGCCAGCGCGGTCGCGCCAGCGTTTGCGGCGCGAATGTCAGCATGGTCTTGAAATCGAGCTTCTCCGGAATCACCGGGCTGCCCCAGTCGCGCCCGTGTGAGAAGGACCAGTCCAGGGTCAGGATCAGACCGACCGCGCCCGCCGCCTTGGCACGCGACATCCGCTGCAGGATCTCATCTTTCGAACCACACCAGTACAGCTGGAAGAATGTCGCCGGATTCGCCGCGATGACTTCCTCGATGGGCTTGCTCGCGAAGGAACTGAGCCCCATCGCGATCCCGCGTGCCGCCGCCGCACGCGCCACGGCCACCTCGCCATCCGGATGCACCGCCTGCACGCCGGTGGGTGAGATCAGCACCGGCATCGACAGCTGCTGTCCCAATACGGTTGTCGACTGGTCGCGGTCGCCGATCGGACCCGCACAGTGCGGCGCGAAGCCGAGTTCGGTGAAGGCCTGCTGATTTTCGTCGATGGTCTGGCCGCGCTCGGATCCGGCGATCAGTGCGCCGTACACCGACTTCGGCAGTCGTTTCTTTGCACGCCGCTGCGCCTCGGCAACGGTTTCGAACCAGGGGTTCACGAGAGGGATCCTTTCGGGGAAGCCACCGGCCACCACAGCCGGATCTGTTCATGCAGGTCAGTGGTCAATTGGGTGAGCAGTGCGGTGCCCTCGGCGGCGTTCGCGCCCGTCGGATCGCCGAGCACGCCGTTGGCGCTCACCGCGCGGACTCCCCCGGCGCGCAGCAGGGGTAGGAGTTCGGCGAGCGGCCTCGTATCACCGGCGACGGCGCGTTCGGTCCGCACCGCATCCGGCCGCAGCGCCAACTGCATCGAGGTCTCGGCGCGGCCCGCGTGCGGATCACCCGGATAGCGCGGCATGAACACCCGCACATCCCGGGATTCGGTACGCAGCAATGCCTCCGCTTTGCGTAGCGGTTCGAGATTGCCGCCGTGCCCGTTGACGAGCACGATGCGGTCGAAAGTATCAGTGGCCGACCGGCACAACTCCACGATCAGCAACTCCAGCGCGGCCTGCCCGATCGACAGCGTGCCCGCGAAACCCGCATGCTCACCGCTGGCTCCGTACGGGATCGCCGGCGCGACGAGCACATCCGACCGCAGCTCGGCCAGCCGCGCGCACAATGCCATCGCGATATCGGTATCGGTGGACAGCGGCAGATGTGGTCCGTGCTGTTCGGTCGCCCCGACCGGCACGGCGAGAATCGCACCCGCAGCCGCGCGCGACCCGGCCTCCGGCCAGGTCAGTCGCGCGGCCACGATGTGTTCCGCGACACTTTCCACCATGCCGCGAGATTATCGTCAGTGACTGACATAATCAAGATCCTGCGATCGACGCCCATAATCAACAGTCGTGACAGATGCCAAGGTGCGGGGCCGTCCACGCGGCACAACCAAGCGCGAACTCGAACTGATCGCCATGCGACTGTTCACCGAACAGGGCTTCGACGAAACCACCGTCGAGCAGATCGCCGCGGCCGCGGGTATCAGCGGGCGTACCTTCTTCCGTTACTTCCCCACCAAGGCGGAGGTGCTCTGGTACCAGTTCGACGCCGAGGTCGAGGCGCTGCGCGCGGCCTTCGCCACCGTGCCCGACGACGTTGCGATGATGACCGCCGTGCGCCGAGTCGTGGTGAACGCCAACCGATATCGCGCCGAAGACGTGCCCGAACTACGCGTACGCATGCAACTCCTCGGCGGCGATCCGGCACTGGCCGCCGCCGCGGGCGCGCATTACGACGCATGGGAGCGGGCCGTGAGCGCGTTCGCCGCACGCCGACTCGGCGTACCGGAGGACAACCTGGTCGCGATGGCGGTCGGCCGCACCACACTCGCGGCCGCGCGCGCCGCCTTCGACGCCTGGCTGACCCGCGCCGACGCCGACCTCACGGTCTATCTCGACCAAGTGCTCGCGGCCCTGGCACGTGGATTCGCGCCGCAGTCCGAGGATCCCGGATCTACCATCGAGCTAACGGCAGGTTTCACCGGCGACCGGGATGGGGTATGACTAGGCTCGGTATCGGCGCGCAGCCGAAACGCACGACTATCCCGACAATCCCGTCGAAAGGGGCTGGAATTTCCATGTCCGAGGTGTCCATGAGCCTTTCGGCGGATTCCCTGCCCGTAGGACCGGTCGACAACCTGCTTCCGCAGCTGGTCGAACACCTGCGGCAGAACCGAACCGGGCTGCGCGAGGAATGGGCTCGGCGCATCACCGAAGCTCAACTACTGACCGCGATGACCCCGGAGGAGATCTTCTCCGAGGCGACCTCCATGTACGACAACTACGTCGAGGTGCTCGTAACCGGTAGCGTCGAAGCGCTGCAGGCCTACGCACGCGACCTGTCCGAGCGCATCATTCCCAGAGGCGTCGAAACCGACGAGGTCCTGGGCATCGTGCTGCTCCTGCGCGACGTGCTGGCCCGCTCGCTGTTCGAGAAATACCAGGCAGATTTCGAAATGCTCAACGCTGTACTCGACGCGTACGAGCCCGCCGCGAACCGCATCGCGAGCACCGTGGCAATCTCGTTCGTGCAGGAACGCGAGCGCGTCATCCGCCAGCAGCAGGAAGCCATTCGCGAGCTGTCCACTCCGGTGCTGCAGGTGCGTGAGCAGCTGCTCATCCTCCCGATCATCGGTGTGCTCGACTCGCAACGCGCCCGCCAGCTCACCGAACAGCTACTGCGCGCCATCCGCGCCAATCGCGCGAAGGTAGTCGTCATCGACATCACCGGTGTGCCCGCGATCGACTCCACGGTTGCCAACCACCTGGTGCAGACCGTCGACGCATCCGGCCTGATGGGCGCCAATGTGATCATCACCGGCCTGTCCTCCGAGATCGCCCTCACTCTGGTGACCATCGGCCTCGACCTGTCCAAGATGAACGCGGTCGGTGACCTCCAGGGAGGTATCGAAGAGGCCGAACGCTTACTCGGCTATGAGGTGACCCGCGTCACGGATCGAATGCTCACCGAGCGCGATGGGCGCTGATCGGGCCCCCCTATGCCGGTTCCGATCCTCAAACAAGGTACCTATCTAATCGCGTCGGTCCAGTCAGCCCTGACCGACGCGGATACCGAACGTCTCCAGGACGACCTGATGAAACAGGTCAGCAGATACCGGGCACACGGGATCATCGTGGACGTCACCGCGATCGATGTCATGGACTCGTTCGCGGCCAGATCGCTGCGTACCATCGCGCACATGACGCAGCTCCGCGGTGCCGAAACGGTCATCGTCGGATTACAGCCCGAAGTCGCGTTCGCCATGGTGCAGTTGGGCCTCACCTTCGAGGATATGCACACCGCCCTCGACCTGGAAGAGGGCTTGGCGTGGCTGAATCGCATGGCTCCGGCCCGCCGCCAGCGAGATGGTCGTGACAGTGGCCGCTGAGAACTTGGTGATCGCGGTCAGGGTGTCGGGTGACATCGTGATCGCACGTCAAGCCGGACGTGAGCTGGCGGCCAAGCTCGGATTTTCTCTGACAGATATGACCATGATCTCGACGGCGATCTCCGAGATCGCCCGCAACATAACCAGTTACGCGGGCAGTGGTGAAATACGTTTGCTGGTCGATGACCGGGAGGGTCGCCAGGCGCTGGTCGTCCAGGCCGAGGACCAGGGCCCCGGCATCCTCGATATCGCCCGCGCACTCGACGACGGGTACTCCACCGGCCGCGGGCTCGGACTCGGCCTGCCCGGCGCGCGCCGGCTGATGGACCGGCTCACCGTTGATTCGGCACCTGGTCGCGGCACGTTGGTGGAGATGTGGAAGTGGGTACCCAACGGTGCATGAGGACGGGATCATCGGCCGGATCGAATGGGCGGTGGCCGGCCGTGCCCTGCCCGGTCAGCGGGTCTCCGGTGATCGCGGCGTGGTCCTCGACGCGGGCGGCGGCGCGGTGCTCTTCGCCGTCCTCGACGGCCTCGGCCACGGCTCGGCGGCCGCGGACGCCGCCGATCGCGCCGCGCAGGTGCTCTCGGAGAACCGCGCCGAACCGCTGGACGTGTTGATGGTGCTGTGTCATCGGGCCATGGCCGACACCCGAGGCGCGGCAGTGTCTTTGGCGCTGTTCGGCGCAGCCGATACGGTGCACTGGCTCGGCGTCGGCAATGTCGATTGCCGGATTCTGACCGCGGGCCCGGTCGGGCTCACCATGCGCGCGACGGTCCTGATGACCGCTGGCATCGTCGGCTATCGACTACCCCAGAACCTACAGGTGCAGACCGTTCCGGTGCGTCCTGGTGATCTGCTGCTGATGTCGACCGACGGCATCGTCACCGAATCCGCTGACAGCGGCATCGATCCGTCCAAATCCACCGCCGAGATCACCGCCGAAATCCTGGCCAGGCATGCCAAGGACACCGATGACGCATTGGCGCTCGCGGCCCGCCACCGGGGCGGCGTATTGGAGGCACCAGCGTGAACGGCGGAATGCACATGAGCGAGCGAACAAAAGGCGCAGCCGCCAACGCGGTCATGGCGGAGCCGAGCGCTAGCGAGGCGGAGACATGAGCGAGCGGAGCGAGCGAACAAAAGGCGCAGCCGCCAACGCGGTCATGGCGGAGCCGAGCGCTAGCGAGGCGGAGACATGAGCGCGGCACTTGCCGCATTTCTCGACGACTACTCGGATGCGCTACGGCGGCATCTGCACTCACCGTCGCAGGCGAGTCTCGGCGAGGGTTACGAACTGGGCCGCCGCGCTCTCGTCGAGGGCATCAGCCTGCTCGATCTCACCGAAAACCACTACCGTGTGGTGCAAGCCACGGAATCGGGCACCGCGGCAGCCGACGAATCCCCCAAACCCGCCGAGACCGCACTCGAATTCCTGCTGCAGACCCTCGCCGCCCTGGACATCGCAACTCGCGGCTATATCGACGGCACCCGCCGCGCCGAACAACAGCGTTCGCGCATCGACGATCTCGCGGGGCGCGACGCCTTTCGCACCGCTCTGGTGGAGTCGTTGCAGGACGGCTTCTTCGTCGCCGATGCGCGCGGCACCATCATCGAGGTCAACTCCGCCTTCGGCGCGCTGACCGGCTACGGCGCATCGGAACTTCCGTTCCCGCTGCCGCATCCGTGGTCGACGCCGGAAGGGCCCCGCTATCCCGATCTCGGTAGCGAGGCACAGCGATTCGTGATTCCGGTCAAGCATCGCGACGGTCGCACTGTCTGGCTGGCGGTGAGCACCAGTGCGATGGTCGAACCGGAGAAGTACGAGCAGATCTTCGTCGGCACCATCCGCGATGTCACCGCCGAACACGATGCGCAGGCCCGCGATCAGGCGGCGTCGCGACTGGCCACCGCGGTCGGCGCGGCGACGAGCGTGGTGGAAGTGCTCGCCGTCGGGCTGGACGAACTGCGACGGACCGTCGGCGCGGAAACCGCGGTGGTGATGGTGTGGCCCAACCGCAATACCGGGCCGGAGACGTATGTCTCGGGGGCCGAGGGTGTTCCGGAGGGATCGGTGCTCGACGCCCGTGCGCGGGCGCTACTGGATCGGGCTCGCCGCCGTCCGGCGCGCAGCCTGTTCGCGATTCCGGAGAGCACTGAGAGTTCCGAGGGCATCGTCGCACCGCTCGGCGAGACAGGTGATGCGGCGCTGTGGCTGCGCTTCGCCGCGCCGCGCGCCATCAGCGCTGCCGACTGGACATTGTTCTCGCTGCTCATCGGCCATCTCAGCCTGGCGGTGCAACGGGCGCGCAACTTCGATCAGGCGCGCTCGACCTCGCTGACGCTGCAGCGCGCCATGCTCGGTCCGATCGAACTGCCGCCGCGGTTCTCGGTGCATTACGAGCCCGCGCTGCCGCCGCTGGAGATCGGCGGCGACTGGTATGACGTGGTTCCGCTGCGCGACGGCACCATCGGCGTCGTGGTCGGCGATTGTGTCGGACGTGGTCTGTCCGCGGCCGTCGTGATGGGCCAATTGCGTACGGCCGCACGGGCTCTGCTGCTGCGCGGTGCGGGCCCGGCGCAGCTGATCGCGGAACTCGATACCGTCGCGGGTCGGATTCCCGGCGCGATGTGCACGACGGTCTGCGCGGCCGTCCTCGATCCGGTGCGCGGATTGGTCCGCTACAGCAGCGCTGGACACATGCCGCCGATTCTGGCCGACGTCGGTCAGCCCGGCCGATTACTCGAGGGCGGCCGTGCGGTACCGCTGGCAACCTTCGATACGCCACGACGTCCCGAAGCCACCACAGCGCTCACACCGGGTTCGACGCTGGTGTTGTTCACCGACGGCTTGGTCGAACAGCGCGGCGTCGATATCGATGACAGTTTCGCGAAGATCTCGGGGGTGCTCGCCGATACCGCAGGCAAGCTGCCGCGCGAGGTCGCCGATGCCGTGCTCTCGCGACTACGTCCGGCGGCGGGCTACGACGATGACGTCGCCATGGTGGTCTACCGGCAACCCCCGGCACCGCTGCGGCTCGAGATTCCGGCCAATCCAGATCAGCTCTCGGCCATGCGCAAGCGGCTCAAGGCCTGGCTCGCCACCGCCGCGGTACCGCACGATCTCGCCTCCGACCTGATCGCCGCGGCGAACGAGGCCTGTAGCAACAGCATCGAGCACGCTTACCGCAATGGCGGCGGCCCGGTCACCCGCGCGATCAGCTCCACGGCCGAATTGCTCGGCCGTGCCACCAGCGCCGAGGCGGCCACCACCGATCCTGGACTCGTCGAACTGACCGCCGAATGTGATACCCAAAAGGTCGTCATTCTGGTCGCCGACTCCGGAACGTGGAAACCACGCTCCGCCGATCCGGGGCCGCGCGGACGCGGCATCGACATGATGCGGGCATTGACGGAAGAATTGGAGATAGACCACAGCGGGGTGGGCACCCGCGTCCGCATGTCGGTAACGTTGCCCGCGATCAAATCCCCCGTAGCGAACCCACTGCGTGGCACGAACCGCCAGATTTCTGGCTGAGGAATGCAGCGCGAAAGGCGGGTTCATGGCAGATTGTGATGATGTGACAAACAACTCCGGAGACGCGTATCCCTTGGCGGACACGATGGCCACCACAGTCGAGGCACACGATGGCGCGACCGTGCTCACGGTTTCCGGCGAGGTCGATCTGGCGACCGCGCCAGCGCTGGAGAACACCATCGAGGCCATCCTGACCGGCAAACCGGCGGTCCTGATCATCGACCTGACCGGTGTCAGCTTCCTCGCCTCGGCGGGTATGGCGACCCTGGTCGCGGCGCATCAGCGCGCGGGCGACACAACGACCATCGTGGTGGTCGCGGACGGTCCGGCCACCAGTCGGCAGCTGAAGATGACGAGCCTCGATCAGGTGTTCGCACTGCACACCACCCTGGCCGAGGCGCTGGCCTCGATCCGGTAGCGCACCCGATTCAACCCGAACCCTTTCCGATCACCTGACCGTCACGGAGCGAGTCTTACGAGCGACGTTCGCGGCCCGTCTCGAGGCCGAGCGGTCGAAGCGCATGCGACGAAAGTCGCGAGTCTCGACCGCTCGGCCTCGAGACACTAGGGGGCCGCGAATACGCAGCGCCGCAGGCGCTGCGTATTAGACACAGAGTTCGCGCAGTTGCTCGATCAGCTTGACCCGCTCGGCCGCGGTCGCCGCCATCGGCACCACATTCAGCACCGTGACACCCGCCGCGCGGAATGCGGCGACCCGCTCCTTCACGAATCCGGCCGGGCCGACCAGCGAGATATCCCGAACCAGATCGTCCGGGACCACCTTGGCGGCCTCTTCCTTCCTACCCGCCAGGTACAGCTCCTGGATCCGGTCCGCCTCGGCGCCGTATCCGTACTTGGTGGCCAGCGTGTGATAGAAGTTCTTGCCCTTGGCGCCCATGCCGCCGATGTAGAGCGCCAGATGCGGTTTCACGAATTCCAGTAGCGGCGTGACATTCTCACCGATGGCCAGTGCGGGGCCGGCGTAGACGTCGAGCTCGCCGAGGATCGGATCACGCTTGGCCAGACCGGCATCCAGCGATTCGCCCCAGATTTCCTTGGCCTTCTCCGGTACGAAGAAGATCGGCTGCCAACCCTCGGCGATTTCCGCGGCCAGCTCCACATTCTTCGGGCCGAGCGCGGCCAGCAGCACCGGAATGCGTTCGCGCACTGGATGATTGATCAGCTTGAGCGGTTTGCCCAGGCCCGTGCCCCGATCGGCGGGCAGCGGGATCTGATAGTACTTACCCTGGTACTCCAGCCGCTCGCGACGCCACACTTTGCGGCAGATCTCCACCAGTTCCCTGGTCCGTCCGATGGGTGCGTCATAGGGGACGCCGTGGAAGCCCTCGATCACCTGCGGGCCCGAGGCGCCGAGGCCGAGGACATAGCGCCCGTCGGAGACGAAGTCCAGCCCGGCGGCGGTCATGGCGGTCAGGCTGGGCGTACGGGTGTAGATCTGCAGGATGCCCGAGGCCAGCTGCAGCCGGGTGGTCTTGGCCGCCAGATATCCGAGCGCGCTCACCGCGTCGAACGAGTAGGCCTCCGGCACGAACACGATGTCGAGTCCGGCCTTTTCGAGGTCGGCCACCTCGGCGGCCGCCTCTTTGAAGCCACCCGAGTAGTTGATGCTCAATCCGATCCGCATAGCACTCAACATAACCGCAGCTACGCACCGGCCGCGCACCGGCCACCTCGGTGCGAGCGGTAGCGTATTCGCCGTAGTTCTCCACTGTCGTCGCAGGAAAACGAAAGGCCACCCGACGTGTCGCAGCCCGCCTTCGCTGAGGCCACCCTCGCGCAGTACCTGACCGACCTGGCCGCGAAGGTGCCCGCACCAGGCGGCGGTGCCGTCGCCGCATTGCACGCCGCACAGGGCGCCGCGCTGGTCGCGATGGTCGCGCGCTACACCACCCGCGCCAAGGACGCCGAGCACCGGCCGGTCATCGACCGGATCATCGAGGCGGCCGACGCGGCCCGCGAGCGCGCGCTGGCCCTGGCCGATGCCGACGCGGCGGCATTCACCGCCGTCGGCAACGCCTACAAGTTGTCGAAGGATTCCCCGGAGCAGGTCGCTGCGCGCAGCGATGCCATTACCGCCGCGCTGCTCGAGGCGGCCCGGGTGCCCGCCGCGGTCCTCGACGAGGCCGACGAGGTGCTCTCTCTCGCCACCGAACTGCTGCCGATCGGCAATCCCAATGTGGTCACCGATATCGGCGCCGCCGCCGACGCGGCACGGGCCGCGGCCACCAGTTCGCAGCTCAATATCGAAATAAACGTCCGCTCGCTCAGCGCCGAACAGGGCGATAAGTTCGCGGCGGTGCTGATCCGCGTCGACGAGATCACTGCCCGTGCGGACGCATTGCACGCGGACGTTTTGCACGCCGTACGCAGCTGAAATCGACCGACCGGTCGGATCGTTTGTTCGGTTTCATGCCGGGTATGTCGCCCCTATACGAAAAACTGTGGACTTGGACGGCCGTTACAGAACCGGTACGTCGAGTTGATCATGAAGTCCTAGACTGGATTTCTGCGTCCCACACCAGCGTGAAGGGGTGGACAATGCGGAGCGCACTCAGATACCTGTTCCTCGCGACCACGATCGTCGCCTTGGGGGCCTTCGGGTCCGGAACGGCATTCGCCACTACGATCCTCAAACCAAGCGCCGACGTCGTCGCGACGATTACCCCGTCGGCAGGCCAGGAAGTCGGGATCGCGGCACCGGTGACGATTCGATTCGCCAATCCGGTCGCCAACCGCGACCGAGCCGAACGACTGGTCGATATTCGAGCCACCGAGCCGCTGCCTGGAGCCTTATCCTGGGCAAATGATCGTGAACTGACTTGGACGCCAACAAGTTTCCTGCCAGCCCGGGCGCCGATCTCGGTGCAGGTCGGTAACGCGCGCACGGAGTTCCGCACCAATGCGGGCGTGGTCGCCGACGCCGATATGTCGGCGCATACCTTCACCGTGAACATCGGCGGAGCAGTCGCGCGGTCGGTGCCCGCATCCATGGGCAAGCCTGGCCACGAGACACCGACAGGTACGTTCCCGGTGCTGGAAAAGTTCCGTTCCATCGTCTTCGACTCGCGCACCATCGGGATCCCGCTGAGCTCGCCCGAGGGCTACGTCATCAATGGCGAATACGCCGAACGCCTTACGTGGGGCGGGGTTTTCGTGCACTCCGCACCGTGGTCGGTGGATTCGCAGGGCAATGCCAATGTCAGCCACGGCTGCATCAACCTGGCGCCCGATGACGCTGCCTGGTACTACCAGACCGTCGGCGTCGGCGATCCGGTCACCGTGCACTGGTGAGCCGTAATCAATCCGTTTTTCCTTCGCGACACCTCCCTTCAATTTCGTCACGCGCGGCAAACCTGGCAGTATCCTGCCGGGGTTGATACAACTGCGAGACACACGTGATCGTATGACCCGATGAAGGTGGGCGATGGATCGACCGGATATGACCTCGCGGGCGAATTCGGGCCCGCCGCCGGGCGCTGCACCACAACAACCGCTCGGTGCGCCGAGGGCATACCAGACTCCGGCACCGCCGAACCCGTTCCACCGGATCGGCTTCACCGAAGACAATGCGCCGACCGGGCCGATTCCCCGGATTCCGGTCGACGGCGCACCTATCGACACCGGCCCACTACGGCGCGTTCCGATCGACCACGCCGCAACGCAATCCGGGCCGCCGCCCCGAGTACCGGTCGACCGGGCGCCGACGAATACCGACCCGTTCCGGCGCATTCGCGGCCAACAAGTTCCCGGAGGCCAGGCTCCGAAACTCCCGGCTCCGAATCCCCCAACTCCGGATCCCCAGGGCCCGAGGCAAACCGGACCGATCCCGCATATTCCCGTGCAGGAAGTTCCCGCGCGTCCGGCCCCGGACCCACATGTCTCGATGCATCAGGCACCGACCGTGCAGGACAGTGAGCAGCAGTCGCTGACATTGCCGGACCCGATTCGTCAGGCACCCATCACCCGAAACCCGAGCTCTCCCGCCCCGCAAGAGCCGAACTGGCATACGCCTGTTCCCCAGGAGCCGCCCAGGCGGGCTCCGCTCCAGCGAGATCCGATGCGCCAGAACCCGATTCATCCGGGGTTCGCCCACGGCGAGGCCGCCTGGCACGATCCGAACCATTACGCTCCGCGCACATACGAGCAGCACCCGATTCAGGCAGACGACAGGGGACCCGCGCGGCAGGAGTTCGACTATCGAAGTGAGTGGTCCGAGTGGGTCGAGGAAGCGCCCGAAGAGTCGAAACCGTCTGCGCCGGACTACTTCCGGCATGAGGATGCCTTGGCGGCCATGATCGATCGGTCCGGACGGAATCGATCGAAGCGCCGGTGGATGCCTGTGCTGGTCGGATCGGTCGCGGCGGCCGGACTGCTCGTGGTGGCTTTCGTGCAAATTCGGCCGGATCCGCAACCGGCGACGGTGGCCTCCTCCACTCCCAGCCAGGTCGCGGTCTCCGGCTCCACCTCCGCCGCGGAGTGCCCGGCCGAGCGGGTCGGGGACACCATCACCGGCAACGGTGCGGGCGGAATGGATTCCGGACCGGGCGTCATCTTCGCGTTCCAGTACGCGTATTACGTCACCCGATCCGGCGCGGCGACCCGAGAATTCGTCGTGCCCAATGCATCCGTCTCGCCTGCCGGGACGATTCAACAGGGCATCGATGGCATTCCGGCCGGGACCACCCACTGCATCAGCATTACGCCGGGGGCGTCCGTCGGTCAGTATCTGGTGCAAGTTACCGAGCACCGGCCCGATTCGACATCGGTCACCTACAAACCTCAGGTCGTCACGACGGCGCGGGTGGGCAACCAGACACTCATCACCGGAATCGGCGCGGCCTGACGGTCATACCGGCGAATTCCATGGCACCAGTACGATTTTCCCGCGGACGTGCCCGGATTCGCTCAGGTGATGGGCCTTGACCACCTCTGCCATCGGCAGCACCTGATCGATTTCCACGTGCAACCGGCCCGCCTCGAACAGGGCGGCCAGCTCGCGCAGATCGCGGCCGGACGGATTGACATACAGCCGCTCGTACCGCGGATCGCCCTCGGCATCATTGCCCTGTGCGTCGATCAGGCGACCGTCCGCGGCGAGCACCGGTAGCGAACGCGATCCGTAGTCACCGCCGACGAGATCGACGATGACGTCGACATCACCCACCGCGTCCGCGAAATCGCATGTCGTGTAGTCGATCACCTCATCCGCGCCGATTTCCCGCAGGAATTCGTGGTTGGCGGCGCGGGCCGTGCCGATCACATACGCGCCACGGTCCTTCGCGATCTGCACTGCGAAATGCCCGACACCACCTGCCGCCGCATGCACCAGCACCCGTTGTCCGGCAACGACTTCGGTAAGTCCCTGCCATGCGGTCAGCACTGCCGTAGGCACGGCGGCCGCGTGGATGTGATCCAGGATCGCCGGTTTCGGTGCGAGGAAATCCGCCTGCACCACAACGTATTCCGCATAGCCGCCGGACCGGCTGAGCACCATGCCGTAGACCTCGTCGCCGACCCGGAATTGCTCGACACCCGCACCGAGGGCATCGACGATCCCGGACACATCGAAGCCGAGGGTGAACGGCGGATCCCCGAGTTTGCGCACCAGTCCGGACCGCAGCTTCCAGTCCGCCGCATTCATACCGGTGGCGGCGACCCGCACCACCACCTCGCCAGGTCCGGCGCTCGGCCGATCGACCTCGACGATTTCCAGAACCTCGGGACCACCGAATGTTTTTTGCGTGATTGCGAGCATGCCCTCGATTCTGCGGTCCCCTAGTATCCAAGGGAAAGAAGGCACTTCAATGATCCCGAGGTACCCGATGGATACTATTGTCGACTGGTCCGGCTCCGACAACCTGGTCAAGAGCTATCTGACCAACTGTCCGGCGCGCGAAGTGCTGACGGTGCTCGCCGACAAATGGGTGCTGCTGGTCCTCGGTGTGCTGCGCATGGCTGGCGGGCCGGTGCGCTTCAACGATCTGCGACGTCGGCTCGACGGCATCACCCAGAAGATGCTCACCCGCACGCTGCGCAATCTGGAGCGCGATGGGCTGGTCCGCCGTGCGGTCTATCCCACCGTCCCGCCACGCGTGGAGTACTCACTGACCGATCTGGGTGCCAGCCTCGGGGAGCTCAGCCACGCGATGGGGGTCTGGTCGGTGCAGCACCACAATGAAATCCTCTCCGCCCGCGACGAATTCGATACACGTGCCGAGCCCGAACCCATCTGAATGCCACCCGCGTCTTTCAGCCGTGGGTCAGGCGGCGTGCAGGAGGTCGCCACCGGATGCCAGGGCCGCGTAGCGCCCCTCGGCGTCCATGAGCTCGCGGTGGGTGCCGCGTTCGATGATGTGGCCGCGGTCGAGTACCACGATCTGGTCGGCGTCGCGGATGGTGGAGAGCCGGTGCGCGATGGTAATGGTGGTGCGGCCTTCGGAGAGCGCATCGATGGCGGCCTGCACCTCCTGCTCGGTCCGGTTGTCCAGTGCGCTGGTGGCCTCGTCGAGTACCAGGATCGGCGGATTGCGCAGAATCACCCGCGCCACCGCCAAACGCTGCTTCTCACCGCCGGAGAACCGATAGCCGCGTTCGCCGACCAGCGTGTCGTAACCGTCCGGCAGGCTCGCGATATGGTCGTGGATCTGCGCGGCCCGCGCCGCGGCGTACAACTGCTCATCGGTCGCATCGGGTTTGGCGAAGCGCAGATTGTCCGCGACCGAGGCGTGGAACAGGTAGGTCTCCTGCGAGACCACGCCGACGGCCGCGGCCAGATCGGCAAACGACAAGTCGCGCACATCGATTCCGTCGATCTCGACCCGTCCGGATGTCACATCGTAGAGTCGCGCCACCAGGTAGCCGAGCGTGGTTTTGCCCGAACCGGTTTCGCCGACGATTGCCAAGCTGGACCCGGCGGGGACGGCGATGTCGATGTCCTGCAAAACATCCCGAGTCCCGGCTCCATAGGTGAAGCCGACGTGCTCGAAGCGGACCGCGCCCTTGACGCCCGAATCCGGCACCGGCACAGCCGTTATCGGTTCCTCGATATCCGGCTTCAGATCCAGGTATTCGAATATCCGGCCGAACAGCGACATGGAACTCTGCACCTCCACGCCGGTGTACAGCAGTTGCACCATCGGCCGCAGCAGGCTGGTCTGCAAGGTCGTGAAGGCGACCAGGGTGCCGATCGAAACCAGCGGATGTCCCGCCGCCACGGTCAATCCCGCCGCCCAGTAGACGATCGCGGGCATGGCCGCCATGACGATCTGAATCGTCGACTGCCGCCACCGTCCGGCCATGCCGGACCGGATCTCCAGGTCCACCAGCCCACGCGACTCCTGCGCGAAATCCGCAACCAGCGCGGGCGAGCGGCCCATCGTGCGCCCGAGCAGAATGCCGCTCACCGACAGCGATTCCTCCACGATCGCCGACATGCCCGCCAATTTCTGCTGCCGCTGCGCGGTGATCTTCCTGCGTTCGTCGCCGACGCGGCGGCTGATCCAGACGAAGAACGGCAGCATGACCAGTGAGACCACGGTGAGCCGCCAGTCCAGGGCGATCATGGCGATCACCGAGGCGGTCACGGTGGTGAAGTTCGAGACCAGTGAGGTCGCGGTCGAGGTGACCGTCGACTGCATGCCGCCGATATCGTTGGCGATCCGCGACTGCACCTCACCGGTGCGGGTAGTCGTGAAGAACGACAACGGCATTCGCTGCAATTGCGCATACACCGCGGCGCGCAGATCGTGCATGACCTCTTGACCGACCGCGGTGGAAATGTAGGTCTGGAGCACGCCGAAGATGCTGGTGAGTGCGGCCACCGCGACCATGCCCGCCGCCAGCACGGTCAGCAGATCGGTGCGGCCGTGTGGCAGGGCGTCATCGAGGATGCCGCGCAACATGAACGGTGATGCCAGCGCGACCAGTGACGACAGACCTACGAGCGCGGCGACCAATGCCAAGCGCGCGCGATACGGACGAAACAGCCGGACGATCCGGCGAAGTTGATGTGGGGGCCGCATAGGCGCCTCCTTCCGAGGACTACTACAGCAAACTGAGCATGACTCATAATTGTTCCCAAAACAATGAGTTATGCTCAACGAATGGATATCGCGCTCGATCCCGACCTTCCCGAGCTGTTCCTGCGCACCGCGAAACGCATCCGCCGCAACCAGGTCGCCCGACTCGCCCCGCTAGGCATTACCCCAGGTCAGGCCCGTGCTCTCCGCATTATCGGCCACCACGACGAGCCACTGCGGATGGCCATACTCGCCGAGCACCTGGGCATCGTGCCGCGATCGGCCACCACCGTCGTCGATGCGCTCGAAGCCGCGGACTTGGTCACGCGCGCGCCCGACCCGACCAACCGCCGCTCGACCCTGGTGACGCTGACCGACTCCGGCATAGCCGCGCTCTCGCAGATGGCCGCGGCCCGCCGTGCGGCCGCTGAAGAGGTCTTTGCCAGCCTGAGTGAACAGCAGCGCACAACGCTTCGCGATTTACTTGCCGCACTCGATTCGGAGGCGCCGGTCGGCCCATCCGCTGGGACGAACATCTCGTTGACCTCCCCGCCGCCCCGGTGCTGAATTGGGACATGCCGGCCTCGCCCGCCGGTCCGATTGCGAGGGCGCAGACCGACATCGCCGCCGAGACGGACCTAGCCCATAGCGGGCCAGGCATCCCTGCCCGGTCTCGACGTTGATCGTCGCCCGGAATAGCCGCACCATCGGGACCGGCCAGCGTCACCCCGCGACATCCACGCCGTGGCTGCGGGCAAGGTAGCCAGGTCGTAGTGCCGAAGTCCTTGGGGCGGTGCGTGTTAGGCGGAGCGGGAAATTTCGGCGGCGGTTACTACGTGGCGCATGAGGAGGGCGGTGGTTACGGGGCCTATGCCGCCGGGGACGGGGCTGAGGGCGCAGGCTTTGCCGCGGACGGTTTCCGCGTCGACGTCGCCGACGATTTTGCCGTCGGGGGCTTCGTTGGTGCCTACGTCGATGACAGTCGCGCCCGCGCGGACGTGTTTGCCGGTGACCAGGCCGATGCGGCCGGCGGCGGCTACGACGATATCGGCGGCGGACGTGACGACCGGGAGGTCGGTGGTGCGGGAATGACAGATGGTGACGGTGGCATTTTCGGCGAGCAGGAGTTGGGCAAGGGGCTTGCCGACGATATTGGAGCGGCCCACGACGGCGACATGCCGACCGGCGAGCGGGATTTCGTGATGCTTCAGTAGTTCGACGACGGCCTCGGAGGTGGCGGGGACGAAACCGTCGAGGCCGGAGGCGAGCAGGCCGAGGGAGAGCGGGCTGACGCCATCGACGTCCTTGCCGGCGGCGATGGCGGAGCTGACATCGTCGAGGGTGACACCGGCGGGCAGCGGCGTCTGCAGCATGATCGCATCGATGGCGCTGTCCGCGCTGCGGGCGGTGAGTTCCTCGCGGATCCGCTCGATGCTCGCGTCCGCACCGAGTTCGATGGTGTCGCAAGCGATTCCGAGACGTTCGGCGGCCTTGCGCAGCGAGTTCACGTACCACGCGCTGGCCGGATCGTCATTGGCCACGATCAGGGCCAGGCGCGGCGCGGTTCCGCCCGCGGTGAGCGCGGCGGCGCGCTGCTTGGTGTCGGCGTTGATGGCGGCGGCGAGTTCCTTGCCGGACAGCGAAACGGTATCCACGTTGTCACACCTTATCGGCTGCACCGCGCGGCTGGTTCCGCTGGTCGTCCTGCGCGCGGCCCGGTTTACCCGAACGCCGGAAACAACGCCTGGCAATTCCCAGTTTATGGCCTTTACCAGTCGTATTGTGATCGTGCTCGCCAATGGCTAACTGTCAGCTTACCGACCTCATACCCCGTTTCACGCGTGGAAAGGTGTCGACTGCAGTGAAGATCTCGAGGCATTGGAAACTATGGGTGGCGACCGCGTTCGCAGCCGCGACCATCACCGGACTATCGGGCGCACCCGCCATCGCGGCGCCGGAAACCGACGTGCTCTACAACTCCGCCCAGCGTGCCTTCACCGACGGCGACGATGCCGCCGGACGCGCCGAACTTCGACAGCTGATCGCCGCCGACCCGGCTGATACCGAGGCCCTTTCGCTGCAGGCGATCTGGTCGCATTACGCCGGTGACCTGCCCGCCATGGCCGATGCGCTGGCCCGCCTCGCCGCCGCCGACCCGGCAATGGCCCAGGGCACCAATAATGTGCTCGGCGCGATCGGCGCCGCGATCGCCACCCTGCCGAATCCGCTGCCCGCGATCGTCGGACCGCAGACCGGAATCGTGGTGCTCGGCTACGGCCTGCTCCCGGACGGTTCGCTGCGCCCCGAATTGGTGAACCGGCTGACCGCGGCCTGGTTGCAGGCGGTCGCCTCACCACTTTCACCGATCGTCGTCACAGGCGGTAATCCACAGAACGGGATCACCGAGGCCGAGGCCATGCGGGCCTGGCTGGTCGGCAATGGCCTGCCCGCATCCCGGATCAATGTCGAGAGCCGGGCCGGATCTACGGTGCAGAACGCACTTTTCAGCACCAGGATGCTGCGGGATCTCGGCGCGAACAGCGCGGTCGTGGTCACCTCGCCCAACCACATCCGGCGCGCGGTCGCCGATTTCATCGTCGCGGGCACCCAGGTGGTCGGGGCGATGACCTCACTCGAGCAGCTGGTATCACAGTTGCCGCCGCCCGGCAGGCAGGCGCAGCGCGGCATCTACCTGGACGCCACGCGGACATTCCAGCTCGCCACCACCCGCTGAGCGACCCGGTCCGAGCGTGCACATTCGGCCCCGAAATGGCACAAACGCAAAAAGTGCACGCTCGGCCACCACCACACCCGCAAACACGGCACGATATTCCGATGACATCAACCGGAGATGTGGTCGCGCAACTGCGCGCCGCGGGCTGTGTATTCGCTGAAGACGAGGCACGGTTGCTCATCGCCGCCGCGACGGAGACCGGTGCCGATCTCATGGAGTTGGTCGCCCAACGGGTCTCCGGAACTCCACTGGAATACCTGCTGGGCTGGACCGAATTCCACGGCATCCGTGTCGCGGTCGCCCCGGGCGTGTTCGTACCGCGCCAGCGCACGGTCTTCCTCGTCGACGAGGCCGCCGAACTCGCTCGCGCCATGTCCGCGCACCCCCTCGTCGTCGATATATGTTGCGGCTCAGGCGCATTGGGTCTCGCGCTGGCCAAAACTCTGGCCGCCGAAGGCCGTCAGATAGAACTCGCCGCTACCGATATCGAACCTATGGCGGTCGAATGCGCCCGCCGCAACCTCACCCCGATCGGCGCGCCCGTCTACGAAGGCGACCTTTTCGAGCCGCTTCCCCGTGAATTGTCCGGGCGCATCAATATCTTGCTCGCCAACACCCCGTACGTGCCATCGGAGATGATCTCCAAGATGCCGCCGGAGGCACGCGATTACGAACCGCGCACCGCCCTCGACGGCGGTCCCGATGGCCTGGATATCTTCCGCCGTGTCGTCGCTGCCGCCCGCAGCTGGCTCGCGCCGGGCGGCCACCTGCTGGTCGAATCCACCGAAGCCCAGGCCATGCCCTCGATCAGCGTCCTCACCGCGCACGGCTTCACCGGCCGCATCGCCGAATCCGATGAGTTCTACTCCACCGTGGTAATCGGCACCAAGCCGAATACGTGATGCAGGCCACCACGCAACGCCGATGAACTGGATACGACCGCTCGGGCGATCCGAGGCCGCTACTTCTTGCGCCCGGTGAACTCGTCCATCGAGTGGTACACACCAACCGAATTCAGGAACAGATCGCGCAGCTTGATCGGCAGCAGACCGGAGATCGCCTTGTTGAGGCGGGAGGTCCACGGCAGGATCACAAGTGGAGTGCCTGCCTTCATTTCCCGCCACGAGGTATCAACGACATCGTCCTGTTCCAGGATCGGCGTGAACAGGAACCCCTTCGCGCCATCGAACATTCCGGTATTGATGTAGGTCGGACAGACCGTCGTGATCTGCACGTGGTCGTGGCCCGCCTGTTCGAGTTCGATGCGCACCGAATCCGACCAGCCCAGCGCCGCCCACTTCGAGGCCGCGTACACGCTCATGCGCGGATTGGAAACCAGACCCGCCGAGGACGCGATGGTCAAGACGCGCGCCACACCCGTGCCGCGCACCATCGCGGGCAGGAATTCGAGCGTAATGTACATCGGCGCAAGGGAATTGATGGCGATCGTCTTATCGATATCGGCGCGATCGGTGGTCTCCCAGAAGTAACTGTTGCCGCGCACGATGCCCGCATTGTTGATCAGGATATCGATATCGCCGACTTCGGCGCGCACCGCCGCCGCGGCCTCTCCGATGGCGTCCTGCGCGGATACATCGACCACATAGTGATGAATGGCGACACCGCGACCGGACAACTCGACCGCGGTCTCCTTCAATGCGGATTCGTTGATATCCCACAGCACCACCGCGGCCGCGCCCTCACGCACCGCCCGCTCGGCGAACCGCTTACCCAGGCCCATTGCCGCGCCCGTGACCAGGACCTTCTTATCGGCTACCGTGTCCAGTTTCATTCGTCCTCATCCTGATTTCTTCGTGAAATAACTTCTGGCGCAATTACTTTTGACGCAGCGCCTTCATGACGCCGAAGTACAGCGTCATCGTCTTCGCCCACAGTTCCTCGGACATGCCGGGCAGCGGCGCGATCGGGAGCATCCGCTGCACCGCGATCGTCTGGGTGTCGATGTACTTCAACAAGCCCTCTGGACCGTGCCGACGCCCGGTACCCGAAATGCCGAGCCCACCCGATGGCGCGTCCGCACTCCCCCATGCCGCGATGAAGCCCTCGTTCACATTCACCGAACCCGCATTGATGCGCGCGGCTACCTTGCGGCCTCGATCGGCATCCTTGGTCCAGACGCTCGCATTGAGTCCGTATGCGGTGTCATTCGCCTGCTCGACCGCCTCATCGTCGCTGCCGACCCGATAGATCGACACCACCGGGCCGAAGGTCTCCTCGCGATACACCGTCATCCCGGGACACACTCCGGTCAGCACGGTCGGCTCGTAGAAATACGGTCCGAGATCGGGACGAGCCCTGCCGCCCGCCAGCACCTGTGCGCCCTTCGCGACGGCGTCGTCGACATGCGCACTGACGGTGTCCAATTGGCGCTGGAATGTCAAAGACCCCATATCACTGGCGTAATCGAGCGCACCGCCCAATTCGATCGCCCGCACATGCTCGATGAATTCGCCGACGAACTGGTCATAGACCTTGTCGTGCACATAGATTCGCTCCATCGACTCGCACAGCTGCCCCGCCGAGGCGAAGCAGGCCCGAATCGCGATCTTGGCCGCCCGGGACACGTCCGCATCGGCCAGCACCAGCAGCGGATTCTTGCCGCCGAGTTCGAGCGAATAACCGATGAGCCGTGCCCCGGCCTGCTGCGCGATGGTCCGGCCGGTCGCACTGGACCCGGTGTAGTCGACATAGTCGGCGCGCGCGATCACCTCACCGCCGATAACCGAACCCCGACCGAGCACCGCCTGCCAGAGTCCGCGCGGCAGCCCGGCGCGCTCGGCGGCATCGATGGCCCATAGTGCGGTCAGCGCAGTCTGGTTATCCGGGCGCGCGACCACGGCATTTCCGGCGGCCAATGCGGGCAGGGCGTCGGAGACCGCCAGGGCCAGCGGATAGTTCCAGGGCGAAATCACCGCGACCACGCCCTTGGGCCGATGCCGCACATCGACCTGGGTCAATACCGGCAGCACTCCGCGCGGCTTGCGGGGGGCCAACAGCTTGTTCGCGACCGACGCGTAGTACCTGGCATTGACCGCGACATCCCCGACCTCGTCGAAGGCGTGCGCGCGCGATTTACCGGTCTCGGTCTGCACAATATCGAGGATGGTGTGCTGTTCGGCCAGCACGATGTCGTGGAATTTCCGCAGCACCGCGACCCGCTCGCGGACCGAGCGCCGCGCCCATTCCTGCTGCGCGGTGCGCGCGGTCGCGAAGGCCGTTTCGATGTCGCCGGTAGCGGACTGCGGCAGGTCCGCGATCTTGTGTCCGGTCGCGGGCGCAAACACCTCCACCGCGGGGGCACCGCCCGCGATCGCACGATTCAGCAGGGGTTGCACCAGGGCCGCGGGCAGGGCCGTCGGTTCGGTCAGCTGGCGGGCGGTCGTCATTGTCGGCCCTCTCCTGGGTCGGGCGCCTGTGCTGGACGAGGCGGTAAGCCGAGTTCAGCCATTTCCTGAACACTAGTGTTAGATTAATGCCGGTGCCGCACCTCATGTCAAGCTGTCGGGTGTGGGACACAGACGGGTCAGGCTTCGAGTTGTGAGGCATCACCATGTCCACTGACACTTCCCACACGAATGGCGCGGCCCGCCGGGGCAGACCACCACAGACCCAGGAGCAGGCCGAGGAGGTCCGCGCCCGCATCGTGCTCGCCACCGCGGCGGTATTCACCCGCGGCGGCTCGCGCGGACTCAGCGTCGCCCAGATCATCGAACAGGCAGGACTGGCCCGACCCACCTTCTACCGCTATTTCGGCAATGCCACCGAACCGCTGCACGTCGTGTTGGAGGTCTCCAACGACGGCCTCGTCGACGGCATCCGCACGGCACTGACCGGTCCGGACGAGCCGGTCGAACTCGGCATTCGTCTCATCGACGCCTACCTCGGATGGGCCCGTGGACATGGTGCGATGCTGCGCCCGCTGTTCGCCGAACTGCACGATCCGGCCTCACCAGTATCGGCCTATCGCGAACGGGCACTGGACGATATCCGCGCGCTGGTGCGCGAAACGTTCGCGGAATTGGGCCGGCCGGTACCGTCACCGCTGGATCTCGATGCGGCCCTGCATGTTTGCGAGTATGTGGTCTATCGCATTTCAGCGGGTACCACGCCCGGCGCCGAGCCGGACGCGGAAACCGTTGCCGCTGGACGGCTCACCATGATCCGCGTACTGCTCACCACGCTCGGCACCCGCGCCGATCTCGAATACGCGATGACGCTACCGGGCATCTTCCCGGCCGCGCAGTGAACCTATAGATCGAGTTCGAGTTCGCCACCGCGAGAACGCGATACGCAGGTGAGCATCGCATTGTTGCGCTCGCCGGGCAGTAGCGCCCGGTCCCGGTGCTCGACCTCACCGGCGAGCACACTCGCCCGGCACGTCCCGCAGAAACCCTGCTGGCACGAGTAGGCGACGCCGGGTACTGCCCGCCGGATCGCGGTCAGCGCGGATTCGTCGGCCGCGACATCGACCTCGGCTTCGCTGCGGCGCAATCGAATACGGAACGGCGCACCGTTGCTGACCGGTACCGCCGAGAAGCGCTCGGTATGCAGCGAAGCCGTCGGATCGTGCAACAGCAGCACTTTACGCGCGGCTTCCGCCAATGCCGGTGGTCCGCAGACATATACCGCGGCACCGGTCGGCGTCTGTTCGAAGATCATCCGCGGATCCGGCACCCCGTACTCGTCATCGGGTCGCACCACCACATCACCACCGGTGAAGTGAGCGAGCTCGTACAGGAACGGCATCCGCGCCCGCGAGCGCCCGAAATACATGAGCCGCCACGGTATTCCGGCACGTTCGGTGGCGGTGACCATCGGTAGAATCGGCGTGATCCCGATACCGCCCGCCACGAAGAAGTACTCCGACGCGTCGATGAGCGGGAACGCATTGCGCGGTCCCCGCACCCACACTCGGTCGCCGACGCGCAGCTGCTCGTGGATCTCGCGGGAACCACCGTCGCCATCGGCGATGTAGCGCACCGCGATTCGGTAGCAGCTGCGATCCTCCGGATCACTGTTCAGCGAATACTGCCGCTGCCGACCCGAGGGCAGGTATACATCGATATGGGCGCCCGGCGTCCAGGCGGGCAGGTCCGCGCCGCCTGGATCGCACAGAGTCAGGCTGACCACCTCGTCTGCCTCGGCCTCGATTCCGATGATCGCCAACTCGAAATCGAAACCGGTACGCCGCACCGGCTGTGGCCGCGAAAGCAGCTGCGCCGCTTTCCCTTCGGTGAATACCCGCTTGTAGGTGTCCACCGCCGACGCGATCATCCGCAGCCCGGCTCCCGGCCGGAACTGCTCCTCCACGGCGGTCATGACTCCGCCTCGCTTGCGCTCGGCTGTGTCACGCCCGCCCGGGCGACTGTGTTGGTTTCCTCGCTGCGCTCGGTCACGGCGCTTGCCTGTGCCGCTGGCGACCGCGCGAGGTAGCGCAGTGCGTTATCCATCGGACCGAGTTGGGAGGGATGGAATCCCGGCCGCAGGTACCGCGGAATCTCGGTCAAGAAAGTGGTGAAGTTCGGCACCACACCACGCAATGAGGCACTGGCCATTTGTAGCGGCCACCACCGGCCCTTATTCGGCGAAGGGTCACGCTGGAACAGGTAGGCGCCCGAAATCACGAACAACGCGAGCAAACCCGAACTGGCGATCAGCGCCTGACGCGCCTTGCGGGCGTAGCCGCCGTCGAGATGCATGTACGCGTCGTAGACGACGCTGCGGTGTTCGACCTCCTCGGCACCATGCCAGCGGACCAGATCCAGCATTGCCGGATGCATTCCCTTGGCCGCCAATTTGTCATTGGTGAGCAGCCATTCGCCGATGACTGCGGTGTAGTGCTCCATTCCCGCGAACAGGGCGAGTCGCTCACACAGCCATTCGTGTTTCGCACGGCCGGACAGTCCGTGGTCACCGAGCAGCCGATCAATCAGCCAGGCGACGCGATCCACCATCGGACCGACATCGAGCCCGAGGTGTTCCAATTGGTGGCGGGCCTTCTCGTGCGAACCGGCGTGCATCGTCTCCTGACCGATGAAGCCGCGGACCTCTTCCCGCAATCGCTCGTCATCGATCAGCGGCAGCGCCTCGGCCAGCGCCTGCGCCATGGCCCGCTCGCCCTCGGGGAGCACCAGGTGCATCACATTGATGATGTGGGTGGCCATCACTTCGCCGGGGATGTAGTGCATCGGCACCGAATCGAAATCGAAGCTGACGTCCCGCGCGTTGATGGCATGAGCCTGATCGGCGTAAGCAGTGCCCATCTGATGGTCCTCACGTCTGGTCCCTGGAAGATCAGGGTATTGCCGACATCAGACGCTGTCAACATCAAATGCTGTCAACATCACATGATGTCAACTTCCCCGCTATGGGAGGATCGAGCCATGAACGACGCCGTTTCCGATGGATCGATACCGGGCATGCGCCGCTGGCGCGGCACGCCCCCGGCCGACCGAATCGCCGCGCGCCGCGAACAGCTCGTAGAGGCCGCCATCGAGTTGATGGCCACGATCGGAGCCTCCGATATCTCCATGCGCGGGGTCTGCCGGCAGGCCGGACTCACCGAGCGCTACTTCTACGAGAGCTTCCCGAATCTGGACAAACTGCTCACCGCGGCCTTGGAAACCGTCGTTCTCGGTGCGCAGGAATGCCTGCTCGCGGCGCTGGCCACCGCGCCGCCCGAACCCGAGAAACTATTTCGTCATGCCATTTCGGCGTTCACCGAATATCTGATCGAGGATCGCCGCCGCGGCCAGATCATGTTCGTGGAATCGCAGGCCACCCGGGTACTCGGCGACCGAGGCAATGAGCTCATCGAATTGTTCACCGCCCCGATCGCGCTCACGATCGGGTTGGGTGACGATGGGCCGCAGACCCCACCGGACCAGTACGAGAACAGCCTGAACTCGAACGCCATCTTCGGCGCGATGGCGTATATGTACCGTCCGTGGCTGGACGGAACGATCGATATTCCGCGCGAACGGTTCGATGATCACGCCACCAGCGTGCTGCGCCATATCGCGGCCGCGCGATCGTCCGAGCCGCAGGAGTCACACTGACCTGCCGTTACCCTTGCGTGGACACCGGATCCCGATCCCGCGACCGTTCGAAAACCATTGCGCGATCGGTGATCTTACCGTGGCGCAGCGTGAACAGATCGCGTAGGTAATTCATGCGTAGGCGCCATGGCGCCTTGGTCCCCTGGATCGGGAATTGACTCGCGGCACGCTGGACGTAGCCCGGATTGAAATTCAGGAATAGCGACACAGCGCCGACGGACGGATCGCGCACCGGCGTGCAGCGGGCGTATCCATTGTCGTGCATGTGGCGTAGTAGCCGAACGACGTACTCGCACACCAGATCCGCCTTCAGCGTCCACGACGCATTGGTGTATCCGATGACATATGCGAAATTCGGCACATCCGACAGCATCATGGCTTTGTAGGCCATATGTTCCGAGAGGTGCACCGGCTGTCCGTCGACGGAAAGTTCCATGCCGCCGAAGGCGAGTAGATTCAAACCCGTTGCAGTGATGATGATGTCGGCATCGAGGGTCGCGCCGGAGGCCAGGGCAAGGCCGGTCTCGGTGAATGTCTCGACCTTATCGGTCACGATATCCAATCGGCCCTTGCGGATCGCGCGGAAGAAGTCGCCATTGGGGGCCAAGCACAGTCGCTGATCCCATGGATCATATATCGGGGTGAAGTGGGTATCGATGTCGTAGCCCGCCGGCAGCCAGCGCCGCTGCCAGCCCTTGATCCGCTTGCGCATGGATTGCGGATACCGTTGGCTCAGTTGGTAAATCGCGGTGGCCAGCGCCACATTCTTGGCCCGGGCCACCGCGTAAGCGGCGCGAGTCGGTAGGAATTTGCGCGCCTTTACGGCGAGGTCGTCGCGGGCGGGTGCGGAGATGATGTAGCTCGGTGAGCGTTGCAGCATCGTCACGTGCGCGCCCTGGTCGGTCAGTGCCGGTCCCAGCGTCACCGCGGTCGCGCCGCTGCCGATCAGCACCACGCGCTTGCCCGCGACATCGAGATCACGCGGCCAGTGCTGCGGATGGATGATCGGCCCGGCGAAACGCTCGGTACCCGCGAAATACGGGGTGTAGCCCTCGTCGTAGCGGTAGTAACCGGAGCAGCAGAACAGGAATCCTGCTGCGAATGTGATGGTTTCGCCGGTATCGGTCCGCTCGGCGCGCACCGTCCACCGGTTCTCCCGCGAGGACCATTCGGCACCGACGACTCGATGATTGAAGCGGATATTGCGGTCGATCCCGTTCTCGGCGGCGGTGGCGCGCACATAGTCGAGGATGTCCGCCCCGTCGGCGATCGACTTGTCCCCCAGCCATGGACGGAAGCGATAGCCGAGGGTGTACATATCGGAATCGGAGCGAATTCCCGGATAGCGGAACAGATCCCAGGTGCCACCGATCGCGTCGCGGCTCTCCAGAATCGCATAGCTCTTCCCCGGGAAGGCCCGCCGCAGGTGATACGCCGCGCCTATGCCGGACAGTCCGGCACCGACAATGAGCACATCGACGTGCTCGCCAGCGACCGTCATCGATCTCGTCCTCCGATATTCGGCGGCGCGACTCGCACCGACTTCACCTCCAGCCTATCTGTTGGGCATCGGGATGATCATCGCCCTGGTCGTGGATGCGACGTTGGTTCGGATGCTGTTGGTGCCCGCGCTGGTCACGCTGATGGGGGCGGGCGAATTGGTGGCTACCGGGTGGTGGTTCGCCGCCGGGGGCACTGTCCCGGTGGTCGAGGAGGAGCCCACACCGACTTCCTGAAAACGCACATATGTTTCGATGGAACCGTTTCCTCGGCGTGTGCGTCTCTATGATCAGACGGGATAAGGAAGGGGCGACCGCGATGGCTGTTGATAGTCCGTTCGGCGGGTATACCGAGGATGCGAAGACCGGGGCGCTGAAGGTGCGGATGGAACCGCAGGCGTTTCTGGATATCGACGCGGCCTGCCAGAGCCTCATCGACGAGCTCACGGTCGCGCAGCACGATGCCCGGTCGCTCGGCGAGAAAGAGTCCTGGGGCCTCGGTGAGAACAATCCCCGGCTCACGTCCGCCATCGAACTGGTGAAGTTGTTCCGGGAGAAGGCCTTCGGCGGTCCGAACAATGCATACGACACCATCGGCGACTACATAACAATCGCCACCGAGATCCAGAACCTGTTCAAGACCATCCGCGACACCTACGAGCAGACCGACGCCGAATTCGCCCGTCAGCTTCGCGAGATCCGCGTATGAGCCAGCCGCTGCGCAATCGGCGGCTGACCGGTCCGGCGCTGTCGGCGGCCGCGCTGGCACTTCTCACCGCATGCACGAGTGACAAGGGCTCACCGACCCCGCAGAGCATCACTTCGACCTCCGCGCCCGGCTCGTCCGACACCACCGCGACGGCATTCGATCCCTGCACCGCCTTGACGCCGCAATTTCTGGCTCAGCATCAATGGGATGCCCGAGCTCCGGAGCACAAGCAAACAACCACCGGCGCATTCACCTGGACAGGTTGCGCCTACCTCGCACGAGCGCGCTACAGCTTCGGTGTCCAGACCACCAATGGAACCCTCGCCGAGGCTCGCGAAAAGTTCCCCACCGCAACCGAACTCACCATCCACGGCCGCAAAGCCCTGCGCTACGAGGCCCGCCCCGACGTCCCCGGCGGCTGCACCGTCAATATCGATATGAAATCCGGCTCCCTCTACATTCTCGTAGACGATCCCCGGGGCCTGCACCCCCGCAAACTCACCCCCTGCGATAACGTCACCGAAATCGCCGAAGCCGTCGTCCCACAGCTCCCCCAAGGCAGCTGACAGGTTGTCGCCCTGGAGCGAATCCGATTATCCCGCAACCGGATCGCCCGCCGCTCGCCAGCCACTTTCGATACCGCGCATCAGCGCGGGGTACACCAGCAGATAGCGGAACGGCAGGATTCCGGCCATATAGAGCTTGCCGAGTGGGCCGTTCGGTTTGACCAATACGGCCATCTGGCCGCGGTAGCCGCCGGTTTCGTCGCGGACCCAACCGATATGCATCACGCCGTGCATGGTTCGGTTGGCGATCTCGGCGGCCCATTCGGTGTCGGTCAGGTAGATCGAGCGGAATGGGGCGCCCTCGAACACTGGTCCACGCACGTCGCGAAGATCAGCGGGCAACCGGTCACGCAGCGACGGTACGCGCGCCTCGATACCCGCGTCGGCCCTGTCCCAGCCGAGCAACGCACCGAGCTTCCAGCGGATCGCGAACAGCACTCGGTAGACGACGGAGAATTCACTCGCATTGTTACCCGAGGTCATCTGCCGCACCAGCCGCGGAAAATCATCCGGACCGCCGGGTGTCGGCAATGCCCAGACATCCTCGACCCCGAAATCGGGCGCTATGTCATGGATCCGCCAGAGCCGGGATGTGTGTGCGGAATTCGGTAGTCGCATTGCGCCATCCATATCCGAGGCCGTCATCGGGATGCGAGTTCGAAGATCTTGCGCGGACGGTCTTCGCGCTCGTCGAAGGTGACGTCTACATCGGCCGCCGCGACGGCCGCGAAGGACGCCGCGAACGCCTCGTCGAATTCCCACTGTCCCGTGGAGACGACCGCGTCACCACCATCGGTGGTGACCCAGCAGTCAGCGGACAGGCATCCGGGCACCGATCGCAGCACCGCGCCGACTTTGCGGACCCGGGCGACGAAGTCGTCGAAATCCTCGGGTCGTGGGTAGTGGAATGCGACGAATCCGACCGTCATGACGGTCCCCTCTCGTTGGCGAGGACACCGTAGCCCTCGCAATCGCTGATGTACCAACGGCTTTCAAATATACGGTGCCGTATACTTCGATCGTAGCCAGCGGTGCGGCGGTGTCAACACCGTCCGCGATACTGAAGGTATGGTTGCCGTCACTCGCACCCCACGAAGCAGCTGGATCGAGCAGGGCCTGCTGGCGCTGTCGACCGGCGGTCCCGATGCTGTCCGCATCGAGAGCCTCGCGCAGGCACTCGGTGTCACCAAGGGGGGCTTCTACGGGCACTTCGCCGACCGCAACGCATTGCTCGAGGAAATGCTCGATACGTGGGAGCACGAGAGCACCGATGAGGTTCGCGCGCAGGTCGAGAGCGAGGGCGGCAACCCACAGACCAAGATTCGGCGCGCGGGCTTGCTCACTTTCTCCGACGAGCGCCTGCCCATCGACCTCGCCGTGCGCGACTGGGCCCGCCGTGATCCGGCGGTCGCCGAACGGCTACGTCGGGTAGACAACGACCGGATGGAGTATGCGCGCGAGCTGTTCGGCAAGTTTTGCTCGGATCCCGACGAAATAGAGGCCCGCGCGCTGCTCGCATTCTGTTTGGCGGTCGGTAAACATTTCCTCGCCGCCGACCACAACGAGCGAACCCGCCTCGAGGTGGTCGTCCGCGCCGCCGACCTGCTGTTCGAGGCTGCGCCGGAGCGCTGAAACTACCTGCGGCGCAGCAGAACTCCGCGAATGAAGGCGGCCTGGCCGGCGTGCTGGATATCGTCGTCCACGACGCTGATCAGCCGTACGCCCAAGGTGACCGGGGGGTCCCAGCGGGGGTCGACGATGCGGGGCAGATCGGCATCGGCGAGTCCGCAGACGTAGTCGATCGTCTGCGCGTGCACCGCGTCGTAGTAGCCCAGCAGCAGCTCGGCGGAAATCCCGCCGAGTTCGGCGACCTCCGCGGCGCGGTGCCCGTAGCCGGTCGCCTCGGCGGGGAACGGCAGGTCGAACCGCTTGGCCCAGCCCGCCGCCGTCCACACCTGCTCCAGTCCCGCCACGTCCGCGACGTGGTCGTCCTGCACCCGGGTCAGATGCCAAATCAACCAGGCGATGGAGTTGGCGTCCGGATCGATCCGAGCCGCCAACTCGGCCTGTCCGAGCCCCTCGACCGCGCCGTGCACATTCTCCCGAACCCGTCCGAAGGCATCGACCAACAACTCAGCGCTCGTCATGACCTCATGCAAGCACACAGCCGCCGCCGATATTCCCGATCGTGCCGTTATCCACCCAGCGGCAGCAGCAGGTCGGCCGATTCGAGGTCGAGCAGGGCTCGTTTGGCAGGCAGTCCACCCGCATAGCCGGTCAGGGATCCGTCGGCTCCGATCACGCGGTGGCACGGGAGCAGGATCAACAGTCGGTTGTGAGACAGCGCACCGCCGACCTTGCGAGCGTCGGCTACGGTGCGGCCGAGTTGGCGGGTCAGAGCACCATAGGTGGTTGTTCTGCCGTATCCGGTGGTCGCCTCGAGTGTCCGCAGGACCTCTCGATCGAATGCGCTCATATCCGTCAGATCCATCGGTACCGTGAACTGCTGGCGTTCGCCGGTGCAGTATTCGTCGATCTGATCTGCGGCGATCTCCAGATGCTCACGCGCCGTGACGTTTTTGCCCGACGATCCGGTCGGCGGAGCGTCGGTGAACGCGACCATGGTGACACCGGTCTGGTTCGCTTCGATCAGCAGGTTGCCAAGCGTCGAGCCGTGCACCAGTCGTGCGGTGGCGGTATCGGACATGATGTTGCTCCCTTCTTTCGAGCCTTCATCAGGTAGACGCCGCCCAGTACCGAAACGTGAGATCACCTGCCGGAGTCAACTTTCCATGCCGCGTATGCCGCAGGCAGGCAGACCGCGCACGGCCGGTAACCGGCGGCGACGGCGGTCTGTTCATCGGCGAAGAAGACACGCTGAGTGCGGTAGTGGCCGCGCGCCAACGCACGCAAGGCCGACGGGCAGTCGAGGCGGCCGTAGAGTTTGCCGCGCCGATGACCGCCGAATCGGCCCGGAGTGGGGCTGGGATACGGGCGGCCGTCGGCGTCGGTCAGGGTGTACATCTCATTCGGCGTCGTGCAGAACCAGGCCCAGGGTGTGTCGGTGACCGCTACGAATTCGACTGACGCCGTGGCGGATCGGGGCGCGAGACCAACCACGCGCCGATGGAGTCGGCCGGTCTCGGGTGGTGAAGACGAGCGCGTGGCCCTGTTCCAGGATGGTGACCATCGGCTTGGATTGCGCGCGAGGGCGCTGCTCGACCAGGAGGAATTCACCGCCGGTGTGGTCGATGCCGGGACGGTCCAGGCCGATTACGACCTGCAGCGGAAAGACGAGCTCGCCGTAGAGGTCACGGTGCAGGGCATTCCAGTCACCTTCGGTGTAGCGCAACAGGATTGGCGTCGGCTTGGCTTGACCGGCGGCGCGACAGGTGTCGAGCCAATCGTCGAACTCGTCGGGCCAAGGCGTCGGATCGTCGAGTCGCTCGGCCCAAGTACGGGCGATGGGCAGCAATTCGCGGTAGAAAGCCCTGCGCAACCGCATGATCGGCGCGGGCACCGGATCGGCGAAGTACCGGTAGGTGCCCTGGCCGAATCGGTACCGAGCCATATCGATCGTCGACCGGAAGCGGCCCAGATCCTCCCACATGGCGCTGAATTCGGCGCATTCCTCCGGAGTCAACAACGGGCCGGTCTGAGCGCAGCCGTATGCATCGATCTCCTCGGTAAGAACGCTCCACGGCTGTGCCTCGACTCGTTCTTCCAGTGCGGCAAGGGTTGTCATCGCCTCTTCTTTCACGCAGCTTCGAGCGTGAGCAGGGTGGTCTTGGCGGTGACACCACCGACGTACTGGCCGATCGAACCGTCGCTGCGCACCACCCGGTGGCACGGGATGACCACCGGCAGCGGATTGTGCGCACAGGCCGAGCCGACCGCACGAACCGCGCGCGGACTGCCGACGGCCGCGGCGACATCGGCGTAGCTCTCGCGATGTCCGTAGCCGATATCGCTCAGATGCTCGATCACCTGACGCCGGAACCCGACGGTCAACCGCAGATCGAGTGGCAGATCGAATTGTGTTCGCGCACCGGCGAAGTACTCCTCGATCTCACGGGCGGCAGCATCCAGACGACTCGGGGCGGCCAGCACACGCGGGCTGATCCGCTCGGCGAGCGTGGCGAGTACGGTGTCGTGGTTCTCGTTGGGGTAGGCGACCCGCACCAAACCCGCGGGGGTGGCCGCGAGCAGCAAGGTGCCGACGGGCGTGTCCAGCGTGCGGTAGGCGACGTCGAGCAGGCCCGCGGCCTGGGCGTCGGCGGCCAGACGTCGACGCAATTGGGACAGGATCTCGGCGGAGTTCGGGGTCAGGCCGTCGAAGAGGCCGTCCGGATCCCGGTCGATAGTGGCCATCATGTTCGATCCTTCGGGTAGAGCTTGCGCAATGTTTTGAGGCCGTCGGCGGCGGCGCGACGGGCGGCATCAGTCGAATTGCCCAGCAGCTGAGCGATTTCCGCGTGCGGTAGACCCGCCAGGTAGTGGTAGGCCACCGCTTGACGCTGTTTGGGCGGCAGCACCGCGAGTGCGTCCCACAGATCGCGGTCGTATTCGGCCGGGTCGGCATCGGGTGCCATGCGATCGGGCAGGGTTTCGGCGGGAACGGGCGCGCGGGTCAGTGCGCGCCCCACATCGATCGCGCGCCGGTGCGCGATGGTGACCAGCCATGCCTCGATATTCGTCTTCGGGTCGAGCTCGGGATAGGCCCGCAGGGCCGACAGAAAGGTCTCCGACCACGCATCGGCGGCATCCGTCGGACCGAGCACCGCCCGGCACACGCGCAGCACCATCGGGCCGTACTCGGCCACCACTTCCTCGAACGGAGGCAATCTCACGCTAGGTAGACGGCTGGGACGCGGAAAACGTGAGATTCCCAGGTCAGGCTCACTATGATTCCGGAGTGCGCGACAAGCCGCTGGCACGCAGGACGCGGCGGTCGATGGCGGCGCGGATTGAGTCGTCGGTGCCGATGATGCGCACGTGGCGGCGCGCGCGGGTAATGGCCGTGTACAGCAGTTCCCTCGTGAGCAGGGTGGATTCGGGTTCGGGCAGGACGACCGAGACGGTGTCGTACTGGCTGCCCTGGCTGCGGTGGATGGTCATGGCGAAGACGGTGACAACGGCCGGAAATTGGGTCGGATGCACCAGATAGGGTTCGCTGCCGCGCTGCAGCGCCGCGCGCAGTGAACCGTCGGGCATGCGCACGATGACACCGGTATCGCCGTTGTAGATGCGCGCCTCGTGGTCATTGGCGGTGACCAGCAGGGGCTGGCCCGGATACCACGGCGCGTGGTGCGAATCCGGCCCCGCGCCACCGGCCGCAGCCCATTCACCGGCCATGCGGTCCCAGCGCTCGACACCGAAGGGACCCTGGCGATGCGCACACAGCAGGCGATGGGATTCGAGGGCGGTCAGTGCGGCCGCGGCATCGCCATCGAGGGCGGCCGCGGTGACCTCGCGGGCGGCGCGCACGACATCGACACGAACGGGTGCGGTGTCCTCAGGAGCGCAGAGCGAGAGTTCTTCGCCACCCGCGCGCAGTAATGCAAGTGCGGTGTCGGCGTCACCAGCGCGGACCGCGACGGCGAGTTCGGCGATCTTGCCGCCGAAGCGGCGGCCACGGGTCAGCCGGACGATGCCGCCGCGCAACCGCGTTCGCTCGAGATCGGTCAGCGCCTCCGGATTACCGTCGGCCGCAATGGATTCCCCACCAAGCACCTGGTCGAGAACCGGATTCGGTTCGCCGACAACAGGTCCGGCGACGAGATCGGCGAGTACCGCACCCGCGTCGACCGACGCGAGCTGATCCGGATCGCCGACGAGCACCAGGCGGGTATCCGGGCGCAGCGCGGCCAGCAGGCTGCTCATCATGGTCAGCGACACCATCGAGGTTTCGTCGACCACGATCACGTCATAGGGCAGCCGGTTGTATTCGTGATACCGGAACCGGGTCGCCCGGCCGCGCTGCCAACCGAGCAGACGGTGCAGGGTTGCGGCGGTGAGCTCCGGCAGCGCGAGCGATTCGGCCTGTTCACGCACCGCTTCCTGCAATCGTGCGGCAGCTTTGCCGGTGGGCGCGGCCATGGCGATGCGCAGTGCGGGCAGCTTCGGATGCGCCTTCTGGTGCGCGTCGAGCAGGGCCAGAATGCGTGCGATGGTGTGGGTCTTGCCGGTGCCCGGCCCGCCCGCCACCACCGTGGTCCAGTGCGTCGCGGCGAGTGCGGCGGCGATCCGCTGGCGGTCGGGGACCGCACCGACCTGGGCGTCGAAGAGTCGGTCGAGTTCGCGGCGCACGATGGCCGGATCGACCTTCGGATGGTGTCCGGAGCGCTCGGTGAGCACGCGGCGGATCGTCTGCTCCTGCTGGTAGTAGCGGTCCAGATAGAGCAATGGCCCGGTGGACTGCACGTCGACCAGGCGCAGCGGTTGCAAGGGCCCAGCTGGTCCCCCGCATACCAATGGACTGACCCGCAGCGCGGCGACCACGGCATCGATATCCGGCCACGGCAACGTCGCGGGGTCGATATCCGAACCCGCATCCCAGGTTTCGTCGGCATCGACACCGATTTCGCGCATGCGGTGCAGTTCCAGGCAGACCGAGCCAGAGCGCACCGCTCGCACGGCCAGGGCCGCCGCGAACAGCACCTGCTCCGAGGATTCGCGCCCCATCCGCCCCAATCGGAGTGCAACGTGCACGTCGGCGGCGGAGAGCACCCCCGCCTCGTTGAATATGCGCAGCAGCCCGGTTCCCCGCTGCGCCAGCTGAATCGACGTCATCGGCGTGCCTGCGCCGTCGACGCGAGGTGGCTGTCGAAGGTGGCTCGCTCGAATAGGCTGTGCACCCGTTGTCGCAGCCGCACACCAGGTTTGCGGGGTGTGCGGTTGCCACAGTGGGTGTGCGGGCGACCGTCGGTCATCGGGCAGCCTCCCCCGCCAGTAGATCGGACAGCGCGACGATCAGCGCAGCCGGTGGATTCCAGTCGAAAACTCCACAGCCCGACGGAGTGTCGGGACCGATCATGCCGCGCACGAACAGGTAGCGGGCACCGCCGAGGTGGTGCGAGGGGTCGTAACCGGGCAGCCGCCAGCGCAGGTAGCGGTGCAGGGCGACCGCGTAGAGCAGGGCTTGCAGCGGATAGTGCGAGCGCAGCATTTCCGCGGCCATGCGGTCGTGAGTGTAGTGGTCGACGGTGAGATCGCCGGTGCCGAGGCGGTTGGTCTTGTAGTCGACGATGACGAATCGTGGTTGCGCATCCGGATTTTCGGTGATGCGCAGCACAGCGTCGATACTGCCGGTGAGGTAGCCGCGCAGCGGGGTGTCGTCCAGCGATGCGAGTTGGTCGGCGTAGCCGGACAAGGAATCGTCGGCCGGGAGATGGGTCCGCAGCAGTTCGGCGATCCGGCGCAGGGTGACTGTGTGCGCACCGGGGATGTCCCCGCCGGCGAGCGGGAGCTCGAAGTCGAGTTCGTTGAGCCGGTCGCGGGTGGAAATATCGGCGAGACAACCGAATCCGAGTGGTGTGTGCAGCACGGCGAGTAGGGCGGTGCCGAGTAGCACCGGATCGGCCTCGGCCATGAGCTCTTCCGTGGCCGCGCGGCAGCGGGTGTGCACCTCGGTGGCCAGATCTGGTGCGTCGGTATCGATTCGCTCGAGCACACCGTGCACCAGCGTGCCGAATTCGGCGCCGTAGGGCAGCGCGTTCATCAGAGAACGGGTCGCATCGGCGATCGCGGGTTCGGTTTCGGCGAGAAGCGGCGTGCCGGGTTCATCGGATGGGCCGCGGTCGTCCTCCGGTTCGGCCTCCGGGATAGCGGCGTCGTGCGCATCTGCGGTCAGTGCCGAATAGGAGGTGCGACGCCACTGCAGGTCCATGGTGCGGGCGAACTGCGCCGCGGCAATGGCTCCGGTCGGAAGTTCGGTGCGCACGCGGCGGACCTCGACCGTATCGGTGTGCTCGACACCTTCCACCGATATGGCCTCCGGCGCCCCGGCGGCCCAGGCCGAAAGCATCGACACCGCAACGGCATCTGCCGGCACCGCCGCCTTGCTCGGTACGAGATCCCCGCCGTCCGGGCGGCCGAGGACCATTCGATGCAGCGGTGCGTTGGCGGTGGTGATCGCGGGCGCCCACCAGGCGACGATCTGACACATCGCGCGGGTAAGTGCGACGTACAGCAGCCGCAGTTCCTCGCCCGCCTCCTCGGCTTCACTGCGCAGCTTGCGCTCGCCATAGCCGGACGCGTCCTGGCCGCCGACATCGAGTACGCGGGCGCCGTCGTCGGTGTGGAATAGCAGGGTCTGCGGGTACGGGTTCTTCGCGTTGTCCCATGCGAATGGCAGGTAGACGATGGGGAATTCGAGTCCCTTGCTGGCGTGCACGGTCGCGATCTGCACGGCCGCGGCATCGCGATCGAGGCGACGGCTGCGGTCGGCGACCGAGCCGGAGGCGGGATCGCGCACTCGGTCGGCGAGCCAGCGGGTCAGCGCGGTGAGGCCGAGACCTTCGGTCAGCGCGACCTGATCCAACAGTTGCGCGATGTGCCGCAGATCGGTCAGCTCGCGTTCACCGTTCTCGACGGACAGCAGCCGCTGGGCCAGATCAGCTTCGGCGGATATCTTTTCGAAGACCGCGGCGAAACCCGCGCGGGCGAACAGCCTGGCCGCTTCCCGCAGCTGGGCGGAAATGCGGCCGACCAGATCCGCACCCCCACTATCGATCTCGACCGCGGTCACGCCGAGCAGCGGTGTGCAGGCGGCGAGGCGGACACGGTCGGAGCGATGCGGCTGTTCGAGTGCGCGCAGCAGCCACAGCCAGTCCGTCGCACTGCTGGTGGCGAAGACGCTGGTGCCACCGGCGAGTACCGAGGCGACCCCGACACGCTCCAAAGCGGTTCGCACCACGTCGATTTGGGATCGAGTCCGCACCAGTACCGCGATATCGCCCGGTCCGATCGGTCGCGGTCCGGTTTTCGCCGCGAACAGCACACTGGACTCCAGCAACCCCACGATATCCGCCGCGAGATCCTCGGCGACCTTCGACCGCATGCGCCCGACCGCCGGGAATCCCGATTTGTTCAGCGGCCCGGCTCCGGTGCGCGGCAGACACCGCATCCGCAGCGGCGTCGTCAGGTCATCGGGGCCGGACAGTCGCGACCAGCCACGGGTCGCGGTAACCGGGTAGACCGTGATCTCCTTATGCCCCAACGCCGCACCACCCTGCAGATGATCCAGTGCGGCGAGCAGACCCGCATCACTGCGCCAGTTGTCGGTGAGCTCCTTACGGGTATCGGCGTGTGCGACGGCATCGAGATAGCTGAGCACCTCCGCGCCGCGGAAGGCGTAGATGGCCTGCTTCGGATCACCGACGAGCACCAGGGTCGAATAACCGTGAAACGCCAGCCGCAAGATGTCCCACTGCAGCGGATCGGTGTCCTGGAATTCGTCGACCAGGGCGACCCGATACCGGTCGCGGATGCGGCGACAGGCCCGCGGCCCGTGCTCCGGATCGGCGAGCACGTCGTGCAACAGCACCAGCAGATCGTCGAAATCACGCAGTCCGGCAAGGCGTTTGCGGCGCTCGGTTTCCTTGCGCACCGCGGCGGCGAAGGCGACCCGCTCCCCCGCCGGTCCCTCTCCCTTCGGCACCAATACGGCGTGGCGATCCTGCACCGCCGCCAGCGCCAGCGTATGCGCCTCCTTCAGCGAAAACGGCGGCTCCGCGCGGGCATACCGGTTCAGGTACAGGTCATCAGCTACCGTGCCGATCAGATCATCGATCGTCTCGACCAACCGCGATCCGGGATCATGTTCGCCCGCCACACCGAGCTCGTCCAGCATCCGCTGGCAGAAACTGTGGGTCGTCGCAATGGTCCCGGCATCGAAATCCGAAAGCGCGGTGAGCAATCGCCGCCGACGCAGCAGCACCTCGGCCGAATCCGCCTGCGCCAGTAGTCGAATCAGCTCATCGGCGTGGGCCCGAGCCGTCTCCGGATCGGCCAGTGCCGTCGCCACCGCGACAAACCGGTCCCGCGTCCGTTCCCGCAGTTCCTGTGTGGCGGCCCGACTGAACGTCACCAGCAACAGCTGCGAGATATCGATCCCGATCTCGGCGACATACCGCACCGCCAACCCGACAATCGCATGCGTCTTACCGGTACCGGCACTCGCTTCGAGCACCGTGGTTCCGGTCGGCAGTGGCCCGTCGGGATCGAACCGGTCGGCATCCAGCGAGGGCGCGGCGAATGCGGCTTCCTCGATGGTCATCCCCGCCGCCCCTTTCCGTGCCTGGCAAATCCGGTGCTCGCCTCCACGTTCCCCCCGGCGCCCGCCCGTATCCGGGAGGCGCGCCGAACGAAGTGCCCTCCCAATCGACGAGTACGCCTCATGGCTGGCCTTGATTCTCGGCAGCCAGCAGCGGTGCCCACATGCGACGAGCCACGGACCCGAAGCGGGTGGTTTCCCCGGGCTCGCCCGCGGGCGCGGGGGCGGCCATGAGGTGTTCCAGGCGAGGGGCAGGCCCCCAGATGTAGCGCAGGTGACGGTCGGTGTGGTCACCGAACGGCCCGGGACCATTGGGCCCGCCATTGAATTCGCGTTCGGCGGCGCTCACCGCTTCGTCGGCGTTCGATCCGCGGAAGCGACGTTCGGCGTAAACGGCGGTAGCGCCAGCAGCGATCGGGAGCGGTTCGGTAAGGCCAGCATCACGCAACCGCACCAGTTCACGCAGGATCGCCAGTGCGGCGGGCGGTTCCGGAGCCATGAGCTCGGAACGCCATGCCGGACGGCCGAATTGGCCGCGCCCCGTGGTGACCGCGCGCCACGAGCGATCCTCTGTCACCGCCAAGGCAAGCAACGAAACCCAAGCGGCAATGCGGTGTTTCGGGGCGAGCCGAGAGAACGTGGTGCGAACCAAGGATTCGCCGCGCACCTCGGGCACCGTGCCGGTGAGCCGACGGCCATTACCGAGATCTACCGCGATATCGACCGCGCGCGGCGCACCCTCGTACTCCGGCAGCGCCGCGCGCACCAGCTTGTCCACCGTCGACTCGACCTCGTCGAGCACCGCACCACCGAATCCGAACGGCGGCAATGTGCCACGCCGCCACTCCGCAGCGCGCAGCGTCGACGGATCCGCGCCGGTGAGCCGCGCGGACAGCAGTCGTTCGCCCAGCTCCCATTTGGCGAGGCCGTCGAGTTCGATGGGCAGCCGGTCGGCAATGTCGTCTTCGTGTTCGGGAACGCGCAGTCCGAGGCGCTGCCACAGGAATGCGCGTACCGGGTGTTCGACGAACGAAATCAGGTCGGCCAGTGCGACATCCGCGGGTTCGAGCGCGGGCAGCGGTTCGGGCAGGAAGGCGGGCCGCGGCTGTGCGGGTTGTCCGGCCGCCCGCGCTCCGGCGAATGCGACGGTGTCGAAGCTGAACGGGCGCTCGGCCGCGAAATTGCGACGGTCGAAGCCCTGCAACGGATGTCGGGTCACCACCGCGTCCATTCCTGGCGCGCCGACGTGTGCGCGCAGCGCATCGAGCAGTTCGGCGACCGGGATGGCGGGTGGACGATGCGCGCCGGTCACCGGGTCGGCTCCGGTGTGGAAGATCAGCAATTGCTCCGTGGCCGCGAGCACCGCATCCAGCAGCAGCTGGCGATCCTCGCTACGCGCATCCCGTTCGCCGAGTAGCGGATTGCGTGCGAGCACATCGTCACCGTCGACGCCGCTGGTGCGCGGGAAGATCTCGTCGTCGAGACCGAGCAACACCACCACACGATGCGGTACCGAACGCATCGGCACCATCGTGCACACCGTCAATTCGCCGGTCCGGAAATTCGCCCTGGTCGGTCGCGCCGCGAGCCGACTCGACAGCAGCACACCGACATCGGCCAGCCGCAGTGGCACATCACTCGCATGTTCGGTGGCGGCGGCCAGCTCACGACGGGCCTCGGTGCGCACCCACGCCTGGCTGTCGGGTACGTCGGTGAGCAGTTCGAGACAGCGCCCGAGCACCGTCGCCCATTCCTGCGCCGGACGTGGTCCGCGCAGGTCACGCAGGCAGACCGCGAGCCGGTCGATGAATTCCGCGAACCGGCCCGCCAAGTCGACATCATTGCTGTCCACATCGTCCAGCGGCAGCGCGAGATCCAGCCAGTCCTCTGAAGATTCGTCCGCGGTGACACCGAGCAGGATGCGGTCCACCGCGCTATTGAGCGTGTTCTGCGCGAAGTCGGCAAGCCCGAATGCCTGCCGTTGGCGCTGCCCGATTCCCCACCGCGCACCGGATTCGGCCGCCCATTCGCGCAACCGCTCGATATCGTCGTCATCGAAACCACAACGGCGACGGACGGTTTCGGACGCCGCCAGATCCAGCACCTGGGTCACCGTCACCCGCCCGTCGGCGAGCTCGAGCAATATCGCGATCACCGCGAGCATCGGATTGGTCACCCCGCGCCCGCGATCGGCGAGCCGCACCCGAAGCAGATGCGCCGGATGCGCCGGATCACCCACCGACTCGACAGATCCCACCATCTTCTGCCCGAACGCCGCCCGCACCAGCGGGGCATACGCCTCCACCTCGGGGCACATGATCAACACATCGCGCGGTTCCAGTGTGTGATCGGCCGCGAACAACCCGAGCAGACATTCGCGCAACACTTCGACCTGTCGTGCTGGGCCATGACACGAATGCACCTGCACGGTCTGGTCATCGAAGCGCGCGGGTTCGGGCGGCCACACATCGTCCCGAATCCCGGACTGCAGGGCACTCAACAGTGTTCGGTCCGAATCCCCCTGACCGCCAGCGTGATTCGACCCGACTGCCGCATGGTGTCGGTCCACGGCACCGACCAGCCGCTGCTGGAGCTCCCGCACATCCCTGCCGAGCCCCGCGAGCAACGGATGCCGCAGCACCGTCGCACTGACATCATCGGCCCGCGCCACGGCGGCGGGCAGCCCACTCAACTGCGTCCACATCACCGGACTCGGATGTGCGAGCCACAGATGCACATCCCGCCGATGCGCCAGCGCCGACAACACCGCGAGTTGATCGCTCGGCATTCGCGTCACCCCGAACAATGACAAACGCGCAGGCAGATCCACCAGATCCGGCTCGTCCCGCAACCGCGCGCAGGCCGCGTCCAACCGCTCGGCCGGACTCGGCACCCCGACTTCAGCCCGCAACCGCCGCCACAATTCCGGTTGCCACAGCAAATCATCCGGCACCGCCCGCCCGGCACCGTCGGTATCCGAACCCGCCGCCCACTCCTCGATGAGCCCGGGTCGCTGCGCCGCATAACTGTCGAACAGCGCCGCCAGATGCGCGGCAGTCGCATACCGCCGACCGACCCGATGTCCGGCGGGTTCCCCGACCCCGAGATGCCGCGCGAGGACCGCGCTCCACGGTTCGCCCAGCGATGCGTCGATCACCCGCAGCAAGGTCCACACGACCTGCTCCGACGCCCACGGATCCGCCTCGGGCCGCACCCCACTCGCCGCCGCCGATACTTCGGCGACCAACGCACCGGGCGACGGGAATCCGATATTCGCGGCAACACCATCCGAGCGACCCGACACGCCGAGCACCGTCGACAGTCGCTGCGTCAACCACCGCTCGACACCCTTCGCGGGCACCGCGACCACCTCGGCCGCGAAGGCATCCGGCAACGGTTCGGCAAGCAGTGCGGCCAACGCCTCCGCCAACGCATCGGCGCGCTCGGCGCGATGTATGTGCAGCGGCATCTGCGCCCTCTCCTCGGTTGGTCCGGTATGTCCGCACTGCGCGTCAAGTCGTCTATCGGCACGGCTCGGCGCTTCCGCACGTTTATACGCCCAGCGACCAGCACGCAACCTCCCGACCCCATTCGCACCGGAGTGAAATAAGCCACACGCGAACGATTTACTTGGTCGTGTCACGTCGGATCGCGCCCGTCGATGTGCAACAGTGCTCAACCGGGGAGGAACGGGATAGCTGCACGAAAGGCTGGTTCGCGTTCATGATGGCGATGGTGATTCCCCTGATGCCGAGAGGCGGATTCACGGTCCGCCGGGTCGGTGACAGATGGGAGCTGGTCAACTCGCGCTCCTACGGTCGCACCGTAGTCCTACACTCCTGGCCGCGCGATCAGCATGCCGAGGCCTTCGCTCACTGCTACCGCCTCAACGGGCGCACCGTCGAGGAATTGCACGCCGCATTCCGCTAGCGCGAAAGACGCTGCGGTACAAGCACAACGCCGTTTACCACAGCGACGGGCAGAGCTCAAGACGTGCGTCCGGCCCGCCGATGTGCGATCGTGTTGCCTCGTGCGTCACGCCTCCGTCTCTGTCCTCGCCGCTGCGGCGATCCTGGTCCCCACTACCACCGCGCTGATTCCGTCGGCCTACGCGGCGCCTCCGGCGCATACGCAGGGCTGCATCGCCGGTTTCGACTGCGATATGAGCAGCCGAATCGCCTCTGTCGACGCGTATTTGAAGAGTCGGCCCGGTGTGACCGGTTACGTGGTCCGTGATCGAGTCAGCGGTGGGGTGTACGCGAACGAGAATGCGGAGAACTCGGTCTGGACCGCCTCCACCATCAAATTGGCGATCGCCGCCGATCTGCTCAACCGCGCGCGGGCCGGCGTGATCGGACTCGGTCCGGAGGACCGCGGCCTGATGGAATCGATGCTCGCCACCTCCAATGACCAAGCCGCCGACATCCTCTGGAACAAGTACGCCGGCATCGATCGGATGGCCTATAACAACGCCTTCCGCTCCAACGGCATGGTGAACCTGGTTCCGCAGCCGACGAATACCGCCATGTTCCCCGACTGGTCGTTCCAGAAGTGCACCCCCGCCGATCTGGATCGGCTGATGGACTCGATCTTCAACAATATGCACCCCGACGACCGGAACTACCTGTTCGACCGCATGCGCGCGGTCGACAGCAACCAGCATTGGGGCGTATGGGGCGCGGGCGCCGCGATGCGGCCCGGCCTCAAGAACGGCTGGTCCGAGGAGCAGGGCGGCTGGGTGGTGAACTCGGTCGGCTTCGCCGGACCCGGCGAACGCTACACGCTGGCAATCATGAGCTCGCTCGGCAGCGACGGCGGCTACACCGAAGGCGCCGCGACCGACACCAAGGTCGCCGAACTGCTGTTCAGCGGCCGCTGAGCTGATCCTTTCGGGCGCCCCGCAAGCGATCGCTAGCGGCGGCGCAACCGCACGGGCGCACCATCCCGGGGGAACGGAATCGTCGTGAATCCCCACGGCATTCGGTAATCCCCCGGGAGTTCCCACTCGTAATCGCGCACCAGCGCGGCAATGATCGTCTTCACCTCGAAGGTTCCGAAGTGCATTCCGATGCACTTGTGCGCACCCGCGCCGAAGGGCACCCAGGCGAGTCGATGCGATTTGTCCTCGCGCCGGGCTTCGCCGAAGCGTTCCGGATCGAATACTTCCGGCCGGGTCCATAGCTCCGGCAGGAAGTGATTAACCGTATACGCGCAGTCGATCGGCGTGCCCGCCGGAATGTAGTGCCCGAGAATTTCGGTGTCGCGCACCGCCCGTCGCGGCAGTCCGGGCACCGGCGGCATCAAGCGCAAACTCTCCTTGAGCACCAGATCCAGTTCGCGCATCCGGTCCAGGTCGGCGATTGTCGGTGCGCCGCCGCCGATTTCGGCATCGACCGCGCGCACCTCCGCGCGCACCCGCCGCTGCCATTCGGGATGTTTGCCGAGGTAGTAGGCCACCGCGGTGGCGGTGGTCGTCGTGGTGTCGTGTGCGGCCATGATCAGGAAGATCATGTGGTTGACCACATCCGTGTCACTGAACACGGCGCCGTCCTCCGTGCGCGCATGACATAGTCCGGAGAAGAAATCCACCGACTCGGTCCGGCGCTTGCGCGGCAGCATCTCGGTGAAGTACTGCTCGAGCACCTTGCGCCCGCGCAGCCCGGCACGCCAATTGCCACCGGGCACGGGCTGTCGAATAACCGACAGCCCGGCATGGGTGCAGTCGATGAACGCATCGATAAGCTTGCGGCGCTGCGCCCCGACATCGACGGCCATGAAGGTCTCGCCCGCGATCTCCAGGGTCAGTTCCTTGATCGTCGGATAGAGCCGGACAGTGCCGCCGTTCTGCGGCACCCACCGATCGACGGCGGCCCGCGCCACCGGCGTCAATGCCGCAAGATGCGCCTCCAGCCGCTCCCGGGTGAAGGCCTGCTGCATGATCCGGCGATGGAACATGTGCTCGTCGAACTCCAGGAGCAGCAGTCCGCGCCGGAAGAACGGACCGATGAAGTAATCCCAGCCCTGGCCGAAATCGCGACGCCGCTTGCCGAGCACCTCATCGATCGCCTCCGGACCGCAGACCAGCACCCGATCCAAGCCAAGCGACGAATTCAGCGATACCGGACCGTAGCGGCGATACCGCTGCATCATTTCCGCCGGACCCCAGCGCAGGTAGTGCAGACCCCGGCCGAAATACGGAAGTCCGGCATCGCCCGTTACCGCGGTCGCGCTGCTGCCGCGTGGCGGTGAGGCCAGCACATGCGGACGCTCGGGAACTCGACGCAGCAGTCGATCGATCAGGTGGTCGTCCGGGATGTCGATGAGCGACACATTCTCGGATTCGGGCCGCACGCTGGGCTTTCGGTTCCCGGTGCGGATGTGGACGACACGGCCCCCACCGACCATGACAAACCTCCCTGAACGACAGAATCTATCGTATTCTCTTTTCACATTCGTTCGCTCGAAAAGAATCGGCACATCAGCTACCGGGATCTCGCCGTGACGGCCAGGACAGCGCCGACTACCGTAAGTCGGGTCAACAACGTTCGAGGGGCCGCACCCCAGGTTTGAGGAGCACCGACGATGAGCACTCAGTCTGTCGAGGAGAACCATCGCCATCGGGTGGTGGTGATCGGCTCCGGATTCGGCGGCTTGTTCGGTACCAAGCACCTCAAGCATGCCGACGTCGACGTCACCTTGATCTCCAAGACCTCGACCCATCTGTTCCAGCCGCTGCTCTACCAGGTCGCCACCGGCATCCTGTCGGTCGGCGAGATCGCCCCCGCGACCCGGCTGGTGCTGCGCAAGCAGAAGAACGCCCAGGTGCTGCTCGGCGATGTCATCGATATCGACCTCGAGCACAAAACGGTCACCTCGCAACTGCTCAACACAAACACCATCACCTCGTTCGACAGCCTGATCGTGGCGACCGGCGCGCAGCAGTCCTACTTCGGTAACGACCAGTTCGCCACCTACGCCCCCGGTATGAAGACCATCGACGACGCGCTGGAGCTACGCGCGCGCATCCTGGGCGCATTCGAAGGCGCCGAACTTGCGGTCACCCAGGACGTGCGGGACCGGCTGCTCACCTTCGTGGTGATCGGCGCCGGACCCACCGGTGTCGAATTGGCCGGTCAGATCGCCGAACTGGCCGATCGCACCCTGGAGGGCACCTTCCACAACATCGATCCGCGCGACGCCAGGGTGATCCTGGTCGAGGGCGCGGGTGCGGTACTGGGCCCGATGGGTCCGAAGCTGGGCGGTAAGGCCAAGCGGCGACTGGAGAAGATGGGCGTGGAGATTCAGCTCAACGCCATGGTCACCAATGTCGACGCGCACGGTGTCACGGTCAAGGATGCCGACGGTACGGTGCGCCGCATCGAATCCTCGTGCAAGGTGTGGTCGGCCGGTGTGCAGGCCAGCCCGCTGGGCAAGATGCTCGCCGAACGCTCCGACGGCACCGAAACCGACCGCGCCGGACGCGTGATCGTCGAACCCGATCTGACCATCAAGGGCCATCCGAATGTCTTCGTGGTCGGCGACCTGATGTCGGTGCCGAATGTGCCAGGTCAGGCGCAGGGCGCGATCCAGGGCGCGACCTATGCGGCCAAGCAGATCAAGGCCGGACTCGAGGGCCAAGCGCCGCAGGACCGCAAGCCGTTCAAGTACTTCAACAAGGGCAGCATGGCGACGGTGTCGCGTTTCAGCGCTGTCTGCCAGGTCGGCAAGCTGGAGTTCGGCGGATTCATCGCCTGGCTGGCCTGGCTCGCGCTGCACCTGTACTACCTGGTCGGCTACCGCAGCCGGATCATCACGGTCATCCAGTGGTTCGTGACCTTCCTCGGCCGCACCCGCGGGCAGATGGCGGCCACCGAGCAGTGGGTCTTCGCCCGGCTCGCGGTGGAGGCGGTACAGGCCGATCAGCAGGATGCCGACGAACTCGCGGCGGCGCTGGGGGCGCCGCCCGCGGAGAATGGGAAGGCAGCCGCGCGTACTGAGAAGGCGGCTGACCGCAAGGTGGGCTAGCCTTACAGTCAGCTAATTATCAGTAATCTCTCTGCTTCGTAAGTTCGCACCCATCCGAGCGTGCCTCGAATCCGAATGTGGGATGACATTTCTCCGGATGAAAGGCGATGTATGGGGACAGGCAAGCACAGAGCTCCTAACCCGCAGCGGCAGAAGATGGGGACGATGGTCGCGGCGGGTGCGGTACCGCTCGTTCTGGCGCTGGTGGGCACCGGCACCGCGAATGCCGAGCCTGCACAGTCGAATACGGTGACCCAGCCGGAGCAGTGGCCTGCGGCCGACGCCCCGAATGCGATGCCGTACGAGGGTCTGCACATCCCGGACGACACCAAGAGCTCACTGCAATGGTCGCGTCCCGCTCCGGAGAAGAAGTACCTCGCCCCCGTCGGTGTGCTGCACGGCCCCGGCCCCGTGGCTCCGGTACCGCCGATCGCCCCGCCACCCGGGAAGTTCCGCTTCGGTGACGTCGTCATCGACGCACCGGATTGGATCAACCAGGAGCAGGCGATCCAGATCAACGACAACTCGGCGACGGCCGAGGCCAATCTGGCGACATTCCTCGATTCGATCGGCATGGAGCGCAGTCGTTCCGACCGGATCGCTGGACAAACCATCGGCACCGCCGCGATGGGTGCCATGGCGGGGGCGGGGGCGGCTATCCCGGTCGCGGCGACCTCCGCGCTGGTCGGGGGTGCGCTGGGACTGGTCTTCGGACTTCCGTTCGTGCCGGTGGGCATGGTTGCGGGTCCGATGCTCGGGGCGAGCTTCGGTGCGGCCGTGATCACGGTCCCCGCGGCCGCCATCGGGGCGGCGGCCGGTGCGGCCGTCGGCGCGGTCAACGCGTTCAACGCGCCCTCGCGGGTCGTCGGCGACTGATCGAACGCCGAACCGGGGTGGGAACCTGACGACGTTGTCGGGCTCCCACCTCTTTTCATTCCCCCGCCCGGTGCATCGCTACACCGTGTGGGTCGGGGTAAAAGCCCGCTGTGATGGATGACACATCGCTCAGCGAACCTGGAGCTACCGCGTACTGACGAGCAGCGGTCCCGTACGGGTGGACAGGGACCCGCCCAAAGCGAGAGGGAGGCGGGCCGCGACCAGGCCGTCGGTTTCCACGGGGCGGTCGTCCGGATAGACGAGTTCGCTGTCCAATGCCCTCGGTGCGGCGAGATTGTCATCGGTGGCACTACCCGCACCGAGTTCGAGTCGATGCCGCAACAGCGGCAGGGCGCCGATATCGGCGATCAGGTCACCGCGCCAACCGCCGCCGTCTTCGCCGGTGCGCCCGATCTGTACGCGTTCGCGCAGCCGTAGCTGGGCGTCGGGGGTCAATCGCACCTCGGTCACCGCGTGGTGGTGCGCGCCGCCCGCCACGATCGTCGGCTCCGGATCGAAATCCAGCTCTCCCGCGACGTCGAAATGCCAGTGCGCCAACGACAATGGCGTGCGCATGCTCGGTAGCGCGATGGTGGCCGCGACCGAGCGCACGACCAGCCGTGCGCCCGCACCGACCACGATCTCGATATCGAGTTCATCGCCGCCGAGCGGGGTGGCCGCAGTGCCGATCAGGTGGACGGTGTCCGGACCGGTGCGCCGGGCCGCCAGGCCACCGCTCGCGTGGATCTCGGGCAGTGCGCCGACGGCCGCGACAATGCGAACCTCAGTGCGCAACAGCGGATTCGGTGACTGATTTGTCCTGTTCAGCGATGGCCCGCAGTTGCTCGCGCACCCAAGCGAGCACCGCGGTGGCGGCCGGATCCTCGGTCAGCGAGATCATCGCCGTGCGGCGGCCCTCGCGTACCTTCGCGGCATCGCGTGCCATGACGTCGAGGTCGGCGCCGACCAGCGGGGCCAGATCGGTTTTGTTGATCACCAGCAGGTCCGAGAACGTCACGCCGGGCCCGCCCTTGCGCGGCACCTTGTCGCCGCCCGCGACATCGATGACGAAGATCTGTACATCGATGAGGCCGGAGGAGAACGTGGCGGTGAGATTGTCGCCGCCGGATTCGACCAGGATCAGATCCAGGGGCGGATTGGCCGCGATCAGATCGTCGATGGCATCGAGATTCGCGGTGATGTCGTCGCGGATGGCGGTATGCGGGCAGCCGCCGGTCTGCACGGCGGTGATCCGCTCATCCGGCAGCACCGCGTGGCGGCGCAGGAAATCGGCGTCCTCGGTGGTGTAGATGTCGTTGGTCAGCACCGCGAGCGAGAGTTCGTCACGCAGTTGTCGGCATAGGGCAGCCACCAGGGCGGTCTTACCCGAACCGACTGGTCCGCCGATTCCGATGCGCAGCGCCTCGCCGGGCGTGCGCTCACGCTTGGGCCGGTCATGCGAGTGATCGTGCGGTTCGCCGTCGATCAGGTGGGGTGGCATATCGGTGCTCCTTTCCGCTTCTATCCTTGCCGATTGCGCGCCTAGGACGCGAACAGGGGCATATCGCGGACGAGGTGTCGCTGTGCGAGTACGTCCTGTAGCGGATCCGAGAGCGCGGCGAGTTCGGCCGCGGCCGCGGCCGCGGTCCGGTCGCAGAGTTCGCCGAGCCGGATCGTGCAGGCTGCGACCGCAGCGGGATCCAATGCCAGTAACCGCTGTGCCGCGGTCGCCGCGCCGGTCATGGTCGTGTAGACGACGACCGCGGCGGCCTGCTCGGAAGTCGCACCGCAGACCTGACCGACCACACCGAAGGCCGTCGACAGATGCGGCCGCACACCGAGAACCGTCCAATCCTTCCCTGGCCAAACCTGTTTCGCCAACCGCACCAAGCCGCGCCCCTGTGCCCGCGACGCTGCCCGCGCGGCCGGAGCCGGTGTCCGCGCATCCGCCTCGGCTTCGGCCCGCTCCGCGGTCAACTTCCCCGCACACACCGCCGCCGCCAACGAGGCCGCCACCAGGCCGGAAGTCCGGATCCGCCGCCGCAAATACAGCTCAACGGTCGCGACATCCCGCACTACCCCGGACGCCACCGCCTCCTCCACTCCCCCGGAATGCACATGCCCCCCGATCGGCAGGCGCGAGTCCGCCAACGCGAACAGCGTCGCCAACCCCGTGGTCCCCGCATCCGATCCGCGCACCCGTCGATCCTATGCGTGACACGGTCGGGCTCCCTCACCCCGACCGGGCCACACATGATGTTCGGACCAGAGCGGGGTCGGGATGTCTCCTGACACCGCCGGGTCTGAAGGCATCGCGGTGCGCCCGACCGCGTTACCGCCAACGACTCACCGTCGGATGCGTGCGACACGCCGGAGTGCGATGAGTTTCGGGGATCCGCGCGGTCTATCTTCCTGAGGCCGTAACGGTCTCGCGGTTATGAGGAGGGCCGATGACTGATAAGGAATCAACGGGACAGCGACGATTGGCGGAGCATCCGACCGTCAAGCGGGTGACCGAAATGGCGCGCACGACACCGGATCCGGTGCTGAATGCGGCGCGGCTGCGCGAGCTGTGCCTCGCGGCGGGAGCCGACGATGTGGGCTTCGTACCGGTCGACGATCCGAGGGTGGCGGTCGAACTCGAGCATGCGCGCGAAATCCTGCCCTCCGCACGCACATTCGTAACCTTCTGTGTCCGGATGAACCGGGACAACCTGCGCAGCACCATGCGCAGCCTGGCCAATACCGAATTCAACCACGCCGACGACGAGACCAACGAGGTATCGCGCCGCATTACCAGGGCCCTGCAGGATGCCGGGTACCGCGCCGTCTACCCCGCGCCCGGATATCCGATGGAGGTCGACAAGTTCCCGGGTCGGATCTGGGTGATCGCGCACAAGGTGGTGGCCGAGGCGGCCGGATTGGGCGTTATGGGTATCCACCGCAACGTGATTCACCCGAAGTTCGGCAATTTCATCCTGCTGGGCACGGTGGTCACCGATGCCGTGATCGACGAGCCGAGCGCCGCACTGGATTTCAATCCGTGTCTGGAATGCAAGCTGTGCGTATCGGCCTGTCCGGTCGGCGCGATCACCAATGACGGCGGCTTCGATTTCCAGGCCTGCTATACCCACAACTACCGCGAGTTCATGGGCGGCTTCACCGATTGGGCCGAAACCGTCGCCGACAGCGATAGCGCCGCCGAGTACCGCGAGCGCGTCACCACCGGCGAATCATTCTCGATGTGGCAGAGCCTGTCGTTCAAGCCCAACTACAAGGCCGGATACTGCATGGCCGTCTGCCCGGCCGGGGAGGATGTGATCGGCGCCTACCTCGACGATCGCAAAACCCACCTCGACGATGTCGTGCGTCCGCTGCAGAACAAGGCCGAACCCGTCTACGTCCTGCCGGGATCGGCCGCGCAGGAGCACGTCACGCGCCGGTTTCCGAACAAGACGGCGAAGGCGGTGACCAATGGCTTCCCGGACGAGGTCAACGTCCTGCTCGATCAGATCGGCCCGCGTCCGCGCCGGAAACCGGGCGTATAACGATCAGCGAGGAACGCACGTTCCATGAAGCGCTGCGCCCGTCCTCGGGTCAGATCGGACCACGCCTGGACTCCGGACGACCACCACGGCGCGATTTTGCGCGGCTTGGCGGCCACGGCGTGACAGACCAGATCGGAGGCTTCGTCGACGGTCAGCCCGGGAACGCGACTGAAGTCGGTCGGCGCACTCATCCTGGTGTGCACGAGTGGCATGTAGATCGAGGTCGTTGTCACCTTGTCGGCGGCTATTTCCGCTGCGGCACTGCGCAACCAGACATCGAACGCGGATTTGGAAGCACCGTAGGCCGCCCACCGCGGGGCGGGCGGCATGAGTACGCCCCAGGTGGAGATATTGACGATATGACCCTGTTTGCGTTCGCGCATACTCGGCAGCAAGGTGAGCAACAGCCGGACCGGCCCGAGATAGTTCACATCGACGGTGCGCGTGAAATCATGGAAGCGGTCGTAGGATTCGTCGATCGAGCGGCGAATCGACTTGCCCGCGTTATTGATCAGCACATCGATATGGCCGTGTTCGGCCAGTAGATCGCGCCCGAGTTTTTCGACGGCGTCCATATCGGTCATATCCGTCGGGTACACACATGCGGTGCCGCCCTCGGCGGTGATCTCGGCCGCCACCTGCTCCAGAGCGTCGACGGAGCGCGCTACCAGCAGCACCGTCCCACCGGCCGCGGCCAGTTTGCGCGCGCTCGCCTTGCCGATGCCGTGCGACGCGCCGGTCACCAGCACGGTCCGGCCCGCGACCTCCCCGCGCAGGGATTTCTCACGCGGCCGGGAGGTCGGGTACAGCAGCCAGGACGCCACCCGCTCCGCGAGCGGGCGGCCATTGCTCGAAGCGGGAGTGTCGTTCACCCTCCCGACTGTATGCGCCGACCTGCCCTATTCGCGATCATTTGCCGAGGCACGCAGCAGCTCGGGCAGATCTTGTCGGGGCAGATAGGCCGCGATCCGCAACCCGTCTTCGGCACGGCGCACCAGGAAGTCGCTGTATACGTCGAGGGACCGTTCGCCGAGCGACAGCGCCCACCGTGCCGAGGTCAGCCAGCAGTGTCCGCCCAGTTCGAAGGTGGTTTGCTCGACCAGCCGGGTGCGCGGCACGGACCCGGCATCGAACTGGCACGCCCGCGCTCGGGCGGCGGCCACGAATTCCTCCCGGCTCACACAGCGACTCGATGTCGGGGTGGTCACCAGTATCACTGGCTCGAAAAGGCTTGGCAGTGCGGCGAAATCCGATGTCGCGACGATCTCGTCGTAGCTGCGGATGAAACCCTCGATCGAGGTGATGTCATGCGAAATCATGACATCTAATTATATCGCGAAGCCCATCCGAATCGAGGGAGGCGCGCCGGTCAGCGCCGTGGTGCGAATGCGGCGACCGCCGCCATCACCACCAAAAGCGCTGCGCCGACCGAAGTCGCGACATGCATTCCGGAGACAAAGGATTCGCGTGCGGAATCGATCAGCGCGGAATTGTCACCCGCATGCTGGACGGTCTCACCGAGCGTGTCCGCATAGTCGCCACCGGACCGGAAGACCAGTGCCGCAACCGAACCCAGCAGTGCGAGGCCGAGCGCATTGCCCAATTCGAAGCTGGTCTCGGAGATCCCGACCGCGGATCCGGCCCGCTCCGGCGGCACCGAGGACACCGCCACATCCGACACCAGGGTGAACGCCAAGCCGTAACCGATGCCCGCAATCGTAGATCCCGCCAGGTACCAGGCGATACCGCCGTCCACGCCGACACCGATCAGCATCACATTGCCGATAGCCGAGGCCAGCAGCGCCAGCACGAAGGTGGGACGCACCCCGAGCGTGTGCCCGATCCGCGCACCACCCATCGAGCACACGAATACCGCGATCGCCATCGGAATCCCGAGCAGCGCGGCCGCCAGCGGGTCACGTCCGGTCACCGATTGCAGGTAGACGCTGGTGAGGTAGCTCATTGCCGCCAGCGACATCATGCCGACCAGGCTGGAGCCGATGGCGACCGAGAACTGCGCACGCCGGAACAGGCGCAGATCCAGCAGCGGTTCGGCCAGCTGCCGCTGCCGCCGCACGAAGATCGCGAGCAGCACCGCACCGACGAGTCCGATCACGAGCGGTTCGATATCGAACCCTTCGGCCGCGATCTGTTTCACCGCGTACACCACCGGCAGAATGCCGCCGATGGACAGCAGCACACTCGGAATATCCAGCGGACCGACAACACCGGCGCGATGTTCCGGCAGTACGAACGGACCGAAGGCGAGCAGGATCAGCAGGACCGCAATATTGATCAGAAATACCGAGCCCCACCAGAAGTGGTGCAGCAGCACGCCACCGAGGATCGGGCCGACCGCGGACCCGCCCGCGAAGAATGCGGTCCACACACCGATCGCGGCGGCGCGTTCGCGGGCGTTGGGGAACAGACTGGAGATCAGCGCCAAACTCGACGGAAGCAGCGTCGCCCCGCCCATACCCATCAGCGCCCGCGCGATGATCAGCACCGCGGCGCTCGGCGCGAAGGCCGCCATGATCGATGCGATACCGAATACCGACGCACCAGCGAGCAGAATATTGCGCCGCCCGATCCGGTCACCGAGATTGCCCATGGTGATCAGCAGGCCTGCGATGAGGAACCCGTAGATATCGAGAATCCACAGTTGCTGCGCGGCCGACGGGTCGAGATCTAGGGTGAGCGTCGGCATGGCAAGGAAAAGGACCGAAATGTCCATCGACACCAGCAGCACCGGCAGTAGCAATACCGCCAGACCGAGCCGAGCACGCCGCGAACCGGACGCCGCCGCATGCGCGACCTCCACCTGTGTCATGTCGATTCCTCTCCCGCGTCGCGTACGGTGTACGCATCAGTCCGGGTACAGTGTACGCATGCGGTCTGAAAACTGGAAGCGAGTCATGGGATGACCGAACCCAAGCTCACTCGAGCGGCCATTGTCGATACCGCGATCGCCCTTGCCGACGAGGCGGGCTTGGACGGGTTGTCCATGCGACATATCGCCGAGCAGCTGGGTGTCGGCGCGATGTCGCTGTACCGGCACGTCGCGAACAAGGACGAACTGCTCGCGCTGATGACCGACGAGATCTCGGCCCGCAATCCGTATCCGTCACCGGAGGGCGAGAACTGGACCTGGCGCGACCGGGTGCGCATCGCAGCAGAGATCGATTGGGCGCTCTACCAGAAGCATCCGTGGGTGCTGCTCACCTTCGCGATGCCCCGCTACAGCTTCGGCCCGCAGGGTCTGGCCTGTTTCGCATGGCTGGTCGAGGGGCTGCGCGAGCTGAATGTCTCCACCCGCGAGGCGTCCACCATGGCCTTCGCGGTATGGAACTACATCTCCGGGGCCACGCTGCCGCATATCAGCGGTGCGCTGGTCGCGCGTAAAGGCATGAATCCGGAGGGCTCGAACGGACTGCGGGCGCTGCTGGAAGGAAAATCACAACTGCCCATACCGCCCGCGCTCGCGGATCTGAACGGCAGTGGTGTCAGCGATCTGACCTCGGAGGATTTGCTGTATATCGGATTGTCCGCGCTCTGCGATGGATTCGAGGCACGGTGCGCGAAGTCCGCCACCTCTTGACCTGAACGGCGGTTCAGGTCGCAGGGTGGGTTGGTTCGCCGACGATTAGGAGCCACCGTGCACGCCATCCGCCTTCATGCCTTCGGGCCAGCCGACAATCTGCGCTACGAAACGGTTTCGGATCCGGTGCCCGGGCCGGGGCAGGTGCTCATCAGGGTCGCGGCGGCGGGCGTGCACGTCATCGATACGGCGCTGCGCCGGGGCACGCCCGGCCCCTATCCACTGCCCGCGCTGCCGACCATCCCGGGTCGTGAGGTCGCCGGGACTGTGGCGCGAATCGGTCCGGACGTCGATGCGTCCTGGCTCGGAAAGCGAGTGGTCGCGCATCTCGGTCAGGCCCCCGGTGGCTATGCCGAGTTGGCCGTAACGGAAACCCCTCGGTTGCACGAGATTCCGGCCGAACTCGATCCGGCGGAGGCGGTCGCGATCGTCGGTACCGGGCGAACGACTATGGGGATCTTATTGTTCACCGAACTCGGTCCGGACAGCGTTGTGCTGGTAACCGCCGCTGCGGGCGGCATCGGGACACTGCTGGTTCAACACGCGAAGAATGTCGGGGCGACGGTGGTCGGACTGGCGGGTGGGCCCGCGAAAGTCGAACTCGTACAACGTAATGGCGCGGATATCGCGATCGATTACCTACGCCCCGACTGGCCCGAACAGGTACGCGCCGAGCTCGGCGACCGCAGGGCCACTGTGTTGTTCGACGGAGTCGGCGGCGAAATAAGCCGCGCGGCGGTCGATCTGCTCGGCAAGGGCGGTCAGCATCTGATCTATGGCGCGGCCGACGGCGCTCCGCTATCGCTTTCGGAGGAGGAATTGGCCACCCGCGACATCACCTCCGAAATGGTCGTCGGACCGCGCATGCTCCAGCGCGTGGACGGCGACCTGCGCCCCCTCGAAGACAAGGCGATGGCCGAGGCCGCAGCAGGTCGAATGCGGCCCGCGGTCCAGCGTTTCGCGCTTGCCGATGCGGCCGAGGCGCACCGCGCGCTGGAGACGCGGGGCACCGTCGGCAAGGTGGTGCTTCAGGCGTAGGAGCGACCACCTGGATCGTTCTGCGCGCGGAATCCCAACCCCGCCGCTGTTCGATCCATCCAATGACGCCCATTCCCCGCCCCCACGCCTGGATCTCCGGCGAAACCGAGCACCGGAGATCCGAGCGGCTGTGTTCAGTCGAGGGCCTCACCGTTGACCACTGCGTAAGCGAAACCGTCCCAACCCTTGCTGCCGACGGTTTGCACAATGGTGGCGTCGAGGCTGGGTTCGGCGGCGAGCAGGTCGACCAGATCGCGGCTGGCCTGGACCGCCGGATCGTCCGAATGATCGTCGGCGACAGCGCCATTGCGCACGACATTGTCGACGATGATCACCGAGCCCGGGCGGGTCAAGCGCAGCGCCCAGAGCACATAATTCGAATTGTTGACCTTGTCGGCATCGATGAACACCAGATCGAACGGCTCCGGATCCTCCTCCGCCAGCACCGGCAGACTGTCCAGCGCCGCACCCACTCGGATCTCGACCCGATCCCCGACCTGGGCCCGATCCAGATTCTCCCGCGCCACCCGCGCGTGCCGCGGCTCGAATTCCAGGGTGATGACCTGGCCATCCTTCCCCACCGCCCGCGCCAACCAAATCGTGCTGTAGCCGCCGAGCGTGCCGATTTCGAGCACCCGCCGCGCCCCGATCGACCGCGCTATCAGATGCAGGAACTTCCCTTGCGCCGGCGATACATCGATAGCAGGCAGTCCGGCCGCCGCATTGGCGGCCAATACCGTCGCGGTCGAATCCTCGCCTCCCACCAGAGAGTCCACGATGAAGCTGTCTACGTCGGCCCACTCGAACGTCGTCATGCCATGAAGTCTGCCACCGGGTGCCGGCATACCGCCGAAACTGATCGGCCGACACCCACGTTCCCGGAAACCTGGCGGGGCATACCGCCCACACAGTCGCGTGCGCAGAACTGAGACCAATGCGTGTCACTTACGCTGTGAACGAGGGCGCCCGGCAACCAGCCCTTCTCGCGCCGACAATCAGAACAGGAAGTAGCGCTGGGCCATGGGCAACTCGGTGGCGGGCTGCTCGGTCCAGACCTCGCCGTCGATGCGCACGGTGAAGGTATCCGGATCGACTTCGATCCGTGGCATGGCGCCATTGTTCGGCATATCCGTCTTGGTGACGTGACGAACGTTCTTGACCGGAGCCAGTTTTCGGCGCAGGCCCAAGCGTTCGGCGAGGCCGTCCTCGATGGCCTGTTCGGAGACGAAGTGCAGCGAGGTCGCGGCAGCCGCCAGTGGTGCGGCACCGAACATGGGTCGCGGCAGCACCGGTTGCGGGGTCGGTATGGAGGCATTGGCATCGCCCATGGCGGCCCAGGCGATCGCGCCGCCCTTGAGGACGGCATGCGGGCGAACACCGAAGAACGCTGGATCCCACAGCACGAGGTCGGCGAGCTTGCCGACCTCCACCGAACCGATTTCGTGGTCGAGTCCATGGGCGATGGCCGGGCAGATGGTGTATTTCGCGATATAGCGCCGTACACGGGCGTTATCGGCGGCGCCGTCGCCGTCCAGCGCGCCGCGGCGGCGCTTCATGACGTGCGCGGTCTGCCAGGTACGCATGACGACCTCGCCGATGCGGCCCATCGCCTGGGAGTCGCTGCCGATCATGGAAATAGCGCCCAGATCGTGCAGCAGATCCTCGGCGGCGATGGTTGATGGCCTGATTCGACTCTCCGCGAAGGCGAGATCCTCCGGAATGGACGCGCTGAGGTGGTGGCACACCATGAGCATGTCCAAGTGCTCGTCCAGAGTATTGACCGTATGCGGTCGGGTCGGGTTGGTCGAGCTGGGCAGCACATTGAGATGCGAAGCGACGGTGATGATGTCTGGCGCGTGCCCGCCGCCCGCCCCCTCGGTGTGATACGCGTGGATGCCGCGGCCCGCGATGGCGCCGAGCGTGTCCTCGACGAATCCGGCCTCGTTCAGGGTGTCCGAGTGCAGCGCCACCTGGACGCCCGCCGCATCGGCGACGGTGAGGCACGCATCGATCGCGGCGGGGGTCGAGCCCCAATCCTCATGCAACTTGAAACCCGCTGCGCCACCACGCAATTGTTCCCACATGGATTCGGCGCTGACGGTATTGCCCTTGCCGAGCAACACGATATTCAGCGGCCAGGCGTCGGTAGCCTCCAGCATCCGGGCCAGATGCCAGGATCCGGGCGTCACGGTGGTCGCCTTGCTACCCTCGGCCGGGCCGGTGCCGCCGCCGATCAATGTCGTGATACCGCCGCCGAGCGCCTCGTCCATCAGCTGCGGACAGATGAAATGCACATGACAGTCGATCGCGCCCGCGGTGAGGATGCGGCCATTGCCCGCGATGATCTCGGTATTCGGGCCGACCACCAGATCCGGATGCACTCCGTTCATGGTGTCCGGATTGCCCGCTTTACCAATCGCACTGATGCGCCCGTCGCGAATTCCGACGTCGGCCTTGATGATTCCCCAGTGATCGATGATGACCACGCCGGTGATCACGGTGTCGGGGGTGCCATCGGCGCGCGTCGCGCGGGCCTGGCCCATGGATTCGCGCAGCACCTTGCCGCCACCGAAGACGGCCTCGTCGCCCGCGAGTCCCGGTCCGCCGCAGCGGTCCTCGGTGATCTCGATCAGCAGATCGGTGTCCGCCAGGCGAATTCGGTCCCCGGTGGTCGGACCGAACAGCTCCGCGTAGCGCGCCCGGCTCAGCTCACTCATGACGCACCATCCAAACGTCCGGGGGGATTACGGCTGATGCCGTGGACCTCGCGGCTGCCGCCGAGCGGAACCAGCGAAACCCGTTGGCCGAGACCGGGTTCGAAGCGCACTGCGGTACCGGCGGGGATATCGAGCCGACGTCCGTGCGCGGCTGACCGATCGAAACGCAGTGCGACATTGGCCTGCGGGAAATGCACATGGCTGCCGACCTGCACCGGACGGTCACCGGTATTCACGACGTCGAGCTCGATGCGGTCCACGCCCGCGTTCAACTCGATGGTGCCCTCGGCGCAGAGGTATTCGCCCGGAATCATTGTCGCCCTAGCCGATCGGATGGTGGACGGTGACCAGCTTGGTACCGTCCGGGAAAGTGGCCTCGACCTGGACGTCATGGATCATCTCCGGCACACCCTCCATCACATCGGCGCGTGTGAGAACCGTCCGCCCCGAAGACATCAGCTCCGCGACGGTGCGGCCGTCGCGCGCACCCTCGAGCACATGATCGGTGATCAGCGCGATCGCCTCCGGATGGTTCAGCGCGAGCCCGCGCGCCTGCCTGCGCCGGGCCAGTTCGGCCGCGTAGCTCAGCAGCAGCCGTTCCTGCTCATGCGGCGACAGTCGCATCCGGGCTCCTCAGTGCTCGTGGATCAGGGTGACGGTAATTCTGGCACGCCCGTTCCGGGAGCGCCGATCAATCCCGGGCGGGCAGATTCTGCAGACGCACCTGGCCGTGCGCCACCGTGCGACCCTCGTCATCGGTCAGCACGACCTGCCACAACTGCTGCAGGCGGCCGCGGTGCAGCGGTGTCGCCTCGCCGAAGACCTTGCCCTCGCGGACCGAACGCAGAAAGTCGGTGTTGTTGTTCACCCCCACCACGGTGCCCTTATCGCCCTGAGCGTTGTACCAGACGCCGCCGCCGACGCTGGCCAGCGTTTCGACGATCGTGCAGTACACGCCGCCGTTGATAATGCCTGCCAACTGCAGCAACTGCGGTCCGGCGGTGAGTTGACCGCGCACCCGATCCGGCGTGACCTCGGTGAATTCGAGTCCGATCAGATCGGTGAAGGTGTTCTTGCTGAGCTCGGTCATCAGCTCGGGCGTCACGTCGGCCAGCCCCTGAATCTGGGCAACTTCCTGCTGTGTCATGCATTCACCTTGACACAGGGTGTCCCGACCCTCGCACCTCGGCTACTTCTCGGCGTTCACTAGCCGAGGCAGAGCGGCGGGCTCCACACGCACATGGAGCCCGCCGCGGCAGTGGATCGGGGGTTCACGGCAGCCCTCCGGAACACTCGGCCGATCCCAACGCCGAAATCAGTATAGGTCAGGCTTACCTAAGTGAGCAACTTCTGCCGTGTCGCACTACGCTCGCGGTGATGCATTCGATCAAGGCCATGCGGGCGACCAGACACTTTCTGCCGGAACCCATTCCACGCACGACCATCGCCGAGATCGTGGACACGGCCCGATGGACCGGCTCGGCACGCAACCGGCAACCATGGCGATTCATCGCGGTGAATACCGAGACGCTGCGGATACAGCTGAGCAAACTCGGCCACTACGCGGGCCATCTGGCCGAGGCGCCGCTGGTCCTCGTATTACTTTCGGCGGATAACGGTTTCACCGACACCGAGTTCGATATGGGTCGCGTCTGCCAGTCGCTGTGCTTGACAGCCCATGAGTACGGACTCGGCACCTGCGTGACCACAATTCACCCCGGCGACAATGTCGTCCGAGCGGCGGCACTGCTCGATATCGAACCCGGGTGGCTACCGCGCCATGCCATTGCCATCGGCCGCCGCGATCCACAACGGCACCGCAGTCCATCAGCGATCCCGACCGGACGACTGCCCGGACCAACCCTGCTGACCTGGGCTTGACCGTCGCTATCGAACCAGGCAACCCACAACGCGTCGCACGGGCAGACCGCGCTCTTCCAGCGCCGACAGCAATCCATCACCCCGGCGCGCACCGACCAGCGAATCCGTCCGCGCCAGATCCGGCACGTAAGTGGCCGCACCGACAATGGATTCGCCGACCAGCGACCAGAATCGACGCTCGCCGAGCCCCGCGCAACCGGCCAAGGTCCGCTGAATCAACCGCAGCGACGGTTCACACCGATGCGCGAGCCAGACGTACACGGCCTGCTCGCACGGCAACGTGACCACCCCGGTCTCCCCGGTCAGCCGATCACCGTCGAGCACGCGAATCGTGGTGTCCGCCAACCCTGCCCAATCGATTCCGCCGTCGTTGTCGGTATGGAGCCACAGATTCTCGAGACCCGGATCCCACACCCGCCCCTCGGCCACCAGCAGGGCGACCACCCGGCCGATCACCGCGTGGATCAACGCGGTCGCCACCACCTCGGCGGCGGTATCGGCGCTGATCATCTCCGCGGCGTGCCGCCGATACATCAGTTCGATCCGTCCCTCGCGCAACCCGTCGGCCAGCCGCCACCATCTCCGTTTGCCCTGCTCGGACATGGCGGCCACCGCATATACCCGTGGATGTTCTGGTTGCAACGAGCGCAACCGGGCACTGGCCCTACCGAATGCCACCTGGGACTGGCGAGGCATGTAGGTCGTGACTGGCTCGGACATCGAACCTCCTCGGGTCGGCTCCGTGATGGGTCGGATTGAAAAGATAGGTTAGGCTTACCAGACCTAGAACCCGGACACCACCTATCGAGTCAGGAGTAGTTCGTCGCTGTGACGGCATCAGGCACCATCGCGCTGGGAGCGCGACGAACAAATACGGCGCGCCGTCATCAGCTCGGACTCGTCGCGTTGACCGCACTGCTCCTCGTCGCCACGGCGGCCAGCATCGCCATCGGCACCCGATCGCTGTCCCCCGGCACCGTCTACGACGCCGTGCACAACGCCCTCACCTGCCCGGGCGGGCCGTTCACCTGCCCCGCGGACTCGACCGCAGCGGAGATCGTGCGCGGACTTCGGTTGCCGCGCACCGCGCTTGGACTGGTCACCGGGCTCGCGCTCGGAATCGCGGGTGCGCTGATCCAGGGCTATACCCGCAACCCACTCGCCGACGCGGGCCTGCTCGGCTTGAATGCGGGCGCGGCCTTGCTTGCGGCACTGAGCATTTACCTGTTCGCGCTCACCGCACCCGAGCAATACATCTGGTTCGCCTTCGCGGGGGCGCTGATCGCGGGGCTTGTGGTGTTCGGTGTATCCGCGATCGGCGGCGGCAAGGTGAGTCCACTCAGTCTGGTACTGGCCGGTGCCGCCGTGACCGCACTCCTGCAGGCGATGACGAATGCCATTGTGCTCATGGACAATGCGGCGCTGGACACCTACCGATTCTGGGTGGTCGGCACGGTGAACGGGCGCGATGCCGAGGTGTTCTGGCAGGTGCTGCCGTTCTTGGCGATCGGCGTGGCGCTGGCCGTGGCGGCTGCGCCGGGACTGAATCTGCTGAGCCTCGGTGACGAGGTCGCGCGCGGACTCGGCGTGCATATCGGACGCAGTCGTGCGCTCGGCCTGGCCGCGATCGTATTGCTGTGTGGTGCCGCGACGGCGGCGGTCGGCCCGATCACATTCATCGGATTGATAGTGCCGCACGTCGCACGGGTTTTCACCGGGCCCGACTATCGCTGGCTGATCCCGTACTCCGGACTGCTCGGTGCACTGCTGCTGCTTTTCGCCGATGTGGTTGGACGAATTGTCGCGCGACCGGGCGAATTACAGGTCGGCGTGATGATCTCGGCCCTCGGTGCACCGTTCTTCATCCTGCTCGTTCGTCGCAAGAAGCTGGTGAGCCTGTGAAGCAGATCTCACGGCGATCGTCGCGAACGGATTTGCGGGCCGCCGGGAAACATTCATGACCGAACGAATCATGGACGAAACCTCTCCGGCTGGCACCGCGACCGGCACCAGCCGGTCTCCGGCCGAAACAGCACCTTCAGGACGTATTCGTCCCGCCTTGCGCGTCGGTCCGGTGTCGATTGTGCTGCGCCCAACCATGGCGCTCATAGTTCTTGTGTTGGCCGCGACAGTGCTCACGCTGTTCTGCCTCGATATCACCTTCGGCGACACCCACATTCCGATCGGCCGGGTACTGGATGTGCTCAGCGGCGGCGGCACCCGATCCCAGCGCTTCATCGTGCTGGAGTCCCGATTGCCGCGCGCGCTCACGGCCGCGGTAGTCGGTGCGGCACTCGGCATCGCGGGCGCGATCACCCAATCGATCCTGCACAACCCGCTCGCCGCACCGGATATGCTCGGCATCACCACCGGCTCGAGCCTCGGCGCGGTCGCAGTCCTGGTCGGAACCGGGGGCGCGACAACGGGACTCGCCGCGAGCGTCGGCGCGCCGCTGGCGGCACTGACCGGCGGTCTGCTCACTGCGGTCGTGATCTACCTCCTCGCCTGGGGTCGCAGCGTGACCGGCGACCGCGGGGTCACGCCGATGCGACTGGTGCTGATCGGCATCGGTGTGAACGCATTGCTGTTGTCCGGCATCAGCTTTCTGCTCACCCGCGCCAGCCTGCAGGATGCGGCCCGTGCCCAACTCTGGCTCAATGGCTCACTCAACAGCGCGGATCGGACCGAACTCGTCCCGGCCGCAGTAGCACTGGCCGTGGTCCTCGTGACCGCTGTGACCTCCGCGAGAACCCTTGCCGCACTGCGTCTGGGCACCGATACCACCCGGGTGCTGGGCGTGCGGATCCAGACCCAGCAGACGCTATTGATCGGCGCGGCTGTCGTGGCCGCCTCCGTCGCCACCGCGGCCGTCGGTCCGGTCACTTTTGTGGCGCTCGCCGCACCGCAGATCGCCCGCCGCCTACTGCGAACTCCTGGCGAACCGCTCATCGGCTCGGCGCTCATCGGTGCCATCCTGGTAGTCGGCGCGGATGTGGCCTCGCGCACGCTGTTTCCGGTCGATCTGCCGGTCGGTGTCGTGACCGCCGCCTTCGGCGGACCCTTCCTGCTTTACCTGCTCGTGCGTATGAATCGGAAGGCGACCCTGTCATGACCAGCGATACGCGGCTCTCCGCACAGGAAGTCACCCTCGGCTACGGCGACCGCGTCATCGTCGACGGACTCGATATCGATATCGCACCCGGCGTCGTCACCACCGTCATCGGCCCGAACGGCTGCGGCAAATCGACCATGCTGCGCTCCCTCGGCCGCCTGCTGCGTCCCCGTCAGGGCCGAATCCTCTTGGACGGCAAGGCGATTTCGACGATGAAGACCAAGGATGTGGCACGCATCATCGGTATGCTCCCGCAATCGCCGGTCGCGCCCGAGGGGCTCACCGTGGCGGATCTTGTTACGCGTGGGCGTCATCCGCATCAGTCCTGGATCCGGCAGTGGTCGGCCACCGACGAGGCCGAGTTCATGTCCGCACTGGCGGCGACGGGCATCGCGGAGCTGGCCGATCGCTCACTCGACGAATTGTCCGGCGGTCAGCGCCAGCGCGCCTGGATCTCGATGGCACTGGCCCAGGGCACCGATATCCTGCTGCTCGATGAGCCGACCACCTACCTCGACCTCGCGCATTCGGTCGAGGTCCTGGACCTGATCGACCGACTGCACGACGACCTCGGGCGCACCGTGGTGATGGTGCTGCACGATCTCAACCTGGCCATTCGCTACAGCGACCAGCTCATCGTCATGCGCGACGGGCGCATCGTCTCCCAGGGCGCGCCCGCCGATATCATCAATGTCACACTGCTGCGTGAGGTCTTCGACCTCGACGCCTCGGTGCTCGAGGATCCGGTCTCCGGCCGTCCGATGATCGTCCCCATCGGTACCCGGCACGTTTTGCCGGGGTATGACAAATGACACACAGCTATCAGGCAGTTACGACGGCGTGTAGTACGCAATTGTGTCGTTGAGTCCGTAAGCTTGAAGAATGGCAGGACTTGGTGAACTCGAGAGGGCAGTCATGGACCAACTGTGGTCCAATGACGAGCCGCAAACCGTACGGCAGGTACACGAGGCTTTGGCCGCCCGCCGTGAGCTCGCGTACACCACGGTGATGACGGTGCTGCAACGGCTGGCGAAGAAGAATCTGGTGGTCCAGCGCCGCGACGACCGCGCCCATCGCTACGCGCCGGTGCATACCCGCGACGAACTTGTGGCCAGCTTGATGGTCGATGCATTGCAGCAGGCCGATGCGGCGGGCAGCCGCGCGGCGGCGCTGGTGCACTTCGTCGAACAGGTCGGCAGGGACGATACGGATGCGTTGCGAGAAGCACTCGCTAAGCTCGAGGCATCCGAAGATACTGCGCCGCCGAAGCAGTAGTCTTGGGATTCTGGCCTCACAATGAGGTGAGTGCCCTGGCCCCACAACGCAGTGAGCTGAGTCGATGAACGCAACCGCGCCGGTCTTCGCCGGTCTCGCTTTGCTTCTCGCGGGGCCTGCCCCAGCGCTGCTGAGCCGCGCGACCTGGCCGTATCGGACACCGCGCGCCGCGCTCGTGTTATGGCAGGCCATCGCGCTCGCAGCCGTGCTCAGCGCATTCGGCTCGGGCCTGGCCATCGCCGCACAATTACTCGTTCCCGGACCGAACGGTCGCCCGACTACCTCCCCGGCCCGGGAAATCGACGTGCTCGGACTGCCGCTGTGGCTGGCCTATGTCTTCGTCTTCGCGCTGACCCTGCTGGTCGGCGCGCGGCTGATGTACGCGATCGTGCGTGTCGGTGTGCACACCCGCAGGCGTCGGGCACGCCACCGCATGCTCGTCGATCTGCTCGACCAGAGCGGACCGCAGCGCCGCGCCGCCGATATCCGGGTCCTCGCCTCGACCGAACCGATCGCCTACTGCCTACCCGGCCTGCGCCAGCGGGTCGTACTGAGCGAAGGCACGCTGACCAGCCTGAAGGACGCCGAGGTCACCGCCATCGTCAGCCATGAGCGCTCGCATCTGCGCGCCCGGCACGACCTGGTACTCGAGGCGTTCACCGCAGTGCACGAGGCCTTCCCCCTGGTGGTGCGCAGCAAGGCCGCGCTCGGCTCGGTCAAACTGCTGATCGAACTGCTCGCCGATGACTCGGCGGTAAAGGTGACCGGCCCGAAGCCGCTGGCCCGCGCGCTGGTCGCATGCGCCAAGTCCACCGCTCCGCAGGGTGCGCTCGCCGCAGGCGGACCGACCACCCTGATCCGCATCCAGCGCCTGGGTGGACGGATCGGCGATCTGCGGATCGCCTCGGCGGCGTATCTGGGGTCGGCGGCCATCCTGGTGGTCCCGACCATGGCCGTCGCGGTACCCTGGCTGGTCGAACTGGATCGACTGCTGCGTAACTGATTCCTCCGGTTCTCCCCGACACACCCGGTCCTACCGCAACCCGATGACCGGGCCCAACCATCTCGGCGGCACCACGCGTGCCCGGATCTACCCGCGCCGAGACACGAAAGGCACACAACCCCGTTGACCTCCTCCACCCCTGCCACCACCTTCGCGGATCTGGGCCTACCCGCAGTGCTCGTCCAGGCGCTGCGCCGCGACGGCATCGAGATGCCGTTCCCGATCCAGGCCGCGACCGCGACCGATGCGCTGGCGGGTAAGGATGTGCTCGGGCGCGGCCCGACCGGCTCCGGCAAGACGCTTGCCTTCGGGCTGCCGATGCTCACGCTGCTCGCGGGTGCCCAGTCCAAGCCGGGCCGTCCGCGCGGTCTGGTGCTTGTACCGACCCGGGAACTGGCGGCCCAGATCGAAAAGGCGCTGGATAGTGCGGCACTGTCGCTTGGGCTGCGGATAGCCTCGGTGGTCGGCGGCGCGCCGATCAAGCGGCAGGCCGACCGGCTCGCACGCGGCGTGGACCTGCTCATCGCTACGCCTGGACGGCTGGAAGATCTGATCAACCAGCGCTCCGCCGACCTGTCCGATGTGCGGATCATCGCACTGGACGAGGCCGACCACATGGCCGATATGGGCTTCCTGCCACAGGTCACCAAGCTGCTCGACCGGACACCGAAAGATGGTCAGCGCCTGCTGTTTTCGGCCACCCTCGACGGTGAGGTCGACAAGCTGGTCAAGCGCTACCTGCGCTCCCCGGTCACCCATTCCACCGCGCCGCCGTCGGCCTCGGTCGCGACGATGTCGCATCACCTGCTGTACCTGCGCAAGGCCGACAAGCGCGAGATCACCGCGCAGATCGCCGCCCGCGACGGGCTGACGATCATGTTCGTGCGCACCAAACACGGTGCGGACCGACTAGCCAAGCAGTTGCGCGCGGCGGGCATCGCCGCGGGCGCGCTGCACGGCGGTAAGGCACAGAACAACCGCGTGCGGACCCTGGCCGCATTCGCCGACGGTACGACACCGGTACTGGTAACCACCGACGTGGCCGCGCGCGGCATCCACGTGGACGGGATATCCCTTGTCGTGCACGTGGATCCGCCCGCGGAATCCAAGGCGTACCTGCATCGCGCGGGCCGCACCGCCCGCGCCGGTGAGGACGGCGTCGTCGTTACGCTGGTCACCGAGGAGGAGCGCGCCGAGGTCGAGAAGATGACCCGCAAGGCGGGCGTCGATGTCGACGGCGTGCAGATCCGTCCGGGTGATCGGCGGTTGATCCAGATCACCGGTGCGAAGCAGCCATCCGGTGTGCCGATCGTGGCGGCGAACTCGGCAGTCACGGTGGGCGACGAAGGTGAGTTGCAGGTCGGTAGGTCGAGCCGCCGGTCGGGTGGTGCAGGCGCGGGTGGTCGTGGTCGTGGCGCACGCTCGGGCGGTGCGGGCTCAGCTGGTGCCGGGCGGCGTAGTGCCGGTTCGAGCGCTCGCGCCGGGGATGCGAAGAAATCTTCGGGTGGTTCGTCCGGATCGACCGCGACGTCGAGTCGGCGCGGAGCCGGAACGCCGGGACGTGGGTCGACGGCCGCGCCTGCCGCGGGTCGAACCGCAGGCGTAGCAACGGCGGCCCCGGGCCGCGGCGCGAAGACGGCTCCAGCGCGGACCGCGAGCGCGGCATCAGCCGCGCCGGGTCGTGCTGCCGGGTCGGTAAAGACAGCCCACGGAACGGGCTCATCCGCGCGTGGCGCATCGGCCAGCCATGGCACAGGAGCCACCTCCGGTCGCGGTGCCGCGTCCGGCCGCACCGCTGCGACCAGCGGCGACACGCCCGGCCGTACGCGTCGACGCGCCGGACGCGCGCAGGGGGTGCCGGGCGGCCGCAATCGGGGGGCAAACTAGCCTGGTGGCGAATCATCAGGTGGGTGCGGTCGTCTGTGCACTGATCTCGGCATTGCTCTTCGCAGTGGCCGCGGTCACGCAGCAGCATGCGGCGTCCGCGGTTCCGGAGGACGAGTCGCTCATTCGTTCGCTGATCCGCAATCCGCGCTGGTGGGCCGGAATCGTCGGTGACGCGGGCGGCTTCGCGATGCAGGTCGCCGCCCTGGCTCTGGGTGCGGTGCTGCTCGTCCAGCCAATTCTGGTGAGCATGTTGGTCTTCGCGCTCCCGCTCTCCGCCCGGATCAACCACCGCCGCGTCACGCCGCGCACGTGGGCGACCGCCATCGCCCTCGCGGCGGCGCTTGCCTGCTTCTTGATTGTCGGCGATCCGTCCGAGGGCAATACCAATGCGCCCCTGCGTGATTGGATCCCGCCGCTGGTCGGCCTGGTCGGTCTGCTGGCGGTAGCCGTCGTCGCCGCCCTCGGTACCTCCGACCCGACCCGCCGCGCACTCCTGTTCGGCGTCGTTGGCGGGGCCCTGTTCGGTCTGGCCGCCGCGCTCACCGAGTATGTAACCGAACTCTTCGATGGCGGCCTGACTCACGTAACGGGCAGCTGGCAGACCTGGGCCCTGTTGGCCTCCGGCCTGATCGGCCTCTATCTGCAGCAACGCGCCTTCCAATCCGGCCCCCTGGTCGCATCGTTGCCCGCCGTAACCATCGCCGAACCCCTGGCCGCCGCCTTCATCGGCATCACCGTCCTCGACGAACGCCTCCGCACCAATCACATCGGACTCGCCGTAATCACCGTCGCCGTAATCATCATGTGCGCGACCACAATCCAACTGTCCCGCATCCAAGCCGAGGCATGACACACGGCTCGGGATCACGTGGAAACCATGGCGGCATCGGCCGAGAAGCGCCGCCGCCATTCCACCTGATCTTGATTCCGGTGCCGCGCCTCACATCTCGAGCTGGGCCGGGACCGAATGCTGGGTGATTGCACGGGAGTACGGCGCACCGGTTAGAATCGGTTAAGTGCAGTTTCTCCCTGGTCATCAGCCGCCGTACGACCTGACCTACGACGACCTCTTCCTCGTCCCGAATCCGACGGATGTCGCGTCACGGTTCGATGTGGATCTGTCGACCGTTGACGGGTCCGGCACCACCATTCCCATTGTCGTCGCGAATATGACCGCGGTCGCCGGACGTCGGATGGCCGAGACGGTCGCTCGTCGCGGCGGCATTGTCGTCCTACCGCAGGATCTCCCGATCGCCGCGGCATCGGAAACCATCGCGTTCGTCAAGAGCCGCTCGCTCACCGCCGATACCCCGGTCACGCTGGATCCGGAGCGTTCGGTCTCCGAGGCCGTCGCCCTGATGCACAAGCGCGCCCACGGCGCGGTGGTTGTCGTCGACGGCGGTAAGCCGGTCGGCGTGGTCACCGAGGCGTCCTGCACCGATGTCGACCGGTTCGCCCGACTGCGCGATGTCGCGGTCACCGATTTCGTGCAGGCACCGGCCAGCACCTCGCCGCGCGATCTGTTCGATCTGCTCGAGGCCGAGCACGCGCAGCTCGCCGTGCTCATCGCCGAAGACGGCAGCCTCGCGGGCGTGATGACTCGTACCGGCGCCGTCCGCGCCGGGATCTACCAGCCGAATGTCGATGCCGATAACCATTTGCGGGTGGCCACCGCGGTCGGCATCAACGGCGATGTGGCGGCCAAGGCCAAGGCGCTCGTCGACGCGGGCGCGGACCTGCTCGTCATCGATACCGCCCACGGCCACCAGGCCAAGATGCTCGAAACCCTCAGCACCATCCGCGATCTCGGCCTCGGTGTGCCATTGGTCGCCGGCAATGTGGTCTCCGCACAGGGCACCCGCGATCTGGCCGCCGCGGGCGCGGACATCATCAAGGTCGGTGTCGGCCCCGGTGCCATGTGCACCACCCGCATGATGACCGGCGTCGGCCGTCCGCAGTTCTCCGCGGTGGCCGAATGCGCCACCGCCGCAAAGGAACTCGGCGTGCACATTTGGGCCGACGGCGGCGTCCGGCACCCGCGCGACGTCGCTCTCGCACTTGCCGCGGGCGCGTCCAATGTGATGATCGGCTCCTGGTTCGCCGGTACCTACGAATCCCCCGGCGACCTGCGCGTGGACCGCGACGGCAATGCCTACAAGGAGAGTTTCGGCATGGCCTCCAAGCGCGCCGTCGCCGCACGCACCGCCACCGACAGCGGCTTCGACCGCGCCCGCAAGGCACTGTTCGAGGAGGGCATCTCCAGCTCGCGCATGCGCCTGGATCCGGAACGCCCCGGCGTCGAGGATCTCATCGACCACATCTGCTCCGGCGTCCGCAGTGCATGCACCTATGCGGGTGCCCGCAGCCTCTCGGAGTTCCACGACAAGGCGGTCCTCGGCGTCCAGTCAGCAGCGGGTTTTGCGGAAGGGCGCCCACTGCCGAGCGGCTGGTAGTCCCTGGCGAACGGGCAGCCCAGCCGAACAGCCGGTAGCCCCTCGCGCAAGGGCAGCTCGCCCCAACAACCGATAACCCCCTCACGAACAGGCAGCTCACCCAACAGTCAATATTCCCTGCTCAGCGATGGCTGACGACGGCGGCTTCCCGCCACAACCAACTACGACGGAGTGAGTCTTACCAGCAACCGCTCGCGGCCCGTCTCGCGTCCGAGCCGTCGAAGCGCATGCGACGAACTCGCGAGACTCGCCCTTTCGGCACGCGTGCACCAGGTGCCGAACGCCCCGTCGCGGGCGACCACCACGGAGCGAGTCTTACGAGCGACCGTTTGCGGCCCGTCTCGCGTCCGAGCCGTCGAAGCGCATGCGACGAAGTCGCGAGACTCGCCCTTCCAGCACGCGTGCATCAGGTGCCGAACGTCCCGTCATCACCAACCACCACGGAGCGAGTCTTACGAGCGACCCGTTCGCGGCCCGTCTCGCGTCCGAGCCGTCGAAGCGCATGCGACGAAGTCGCGAGTCTCGACGGCTCGGACGCGAGACACCAGGGGGCCGCGAACCCGCAGCGCCGAAGGCGCTGCCATTAGACAGAGCCGGTAGCATAGGGGTTGCCGGTTTCCGGCTTCACGAACCCATTTGCCGAGAGGAACAAGTTGTCACCCGCGTCCGAGGGCGCCGCACAGGAGGGCTCCTCTACCGAGCCGGGTGACAAACCCGGCGCTCTCCGTCCCACAGCCGCCCGATCCGATTCAGCTCATCGTATGTTTCGCAGGTGGTGCTGACGATGTCCGTCGTGCTCACCGTGCTCAGCCTGATCGGGTTCATCGCCCTCACCGCCGGCACCGCATTGTTCGTTGCCGCCGAATTCTCACTCACCGCATTGGAACGCAGCACCGTCGAGTCGCATGCGCGCACGGTCGGGGATGCCCGCTCGCGCATGGTCCGGCAGGCGCACACCACGTTGTCGTTCCAGCTCTCCGGGGCCCAGCTCGGTATCACCATCACCACGCTGATCACGGGTTATATCGCCGAACCCGTGCTGGCCCGACTGTTATCGCCGCTGTTCACCGCGCTCGGTCTGAGCGAAGGTGCGTCGCAGGGCATCTCGCTCACCTTGGCGCTGCTGCTCGCCACCTCGCTGTCGATGATCTACGGCGAGCTGGTCCCGAAGAACATCGCGATATCGAAGCCGCTGCGCACCGCGCGGGTGACCGCCGGCCCGATGATCGCCTTCTCGGTGGTGTTCAAGTGGATGATTCACTTCCTCAACGGCACCGCCAACTGGGTGGTCCGCCGGCTGGGTGTGGAACCGGCCGAGGAGTTGCGTTCGGCGCGCTCCCCGCAGGAACTCGGCTCGCTGGTGCGTACTTCCGCGCTGCGCGGCGCGCTGGATCACCGCACCGCGCAGCTGGTCGACCGCTCACTGCAATTCGGTGAGCGCAGCGCCGAGGAGCTGATGACACCGCGGGTCAAGATCGAATCCCTGGACAAGTCCGACACCATCGCCGATCTGATCGCGGCCGCCAGCCGCACCGGTTACTCGCGCTTCCCGATAATCGACGGCGATCTGGACAACACCCTCGGCGTGGTGCACGTCAAACAGGCGTTCACCCATCCGGCGAATGTCCGCAACACCATCCCGCTGCATCTGCTCGCCCGGCCGGTGCCGATCGTGCCCGCCAGCCTCGACGGCGACGAGGTGCTCGAACGGGTACGCGCCGACGGCATGCAGGTCGCGCTGGTGGTGGACGAATACGGCGGCACCGCGGGCATCGTGACCATGGAGGATCTCATCGAGGAAATCCTCGGCGATGTCCGCGATGAGCACGATGAGGAAGAACGCGATGTCCGCCGGGTCGCCGACGGCTGGGACTGCTCGGGGCTGCTACGCATCGACGAGGTCTCCCGCGCCACCGGCTACGACGCGCCCGAGGGCGAATACGAAACCCTCGGCGGTCTGGTGCTCACCCGACTCGGCCGCATTCCGGTCATGGGCGATGAGGTGGTGCTGCCGAATCCACGGTCCACGCACCGCTATTCGAACGACGATGACGGCGGCTGGATCGCAAAGGTCGAACGGATGGACGGGCGGCGCATCGATCGGATCCGGCTGGTCCCGGTCGCGGCCGCCGCACTGAAGGAGAACAGCCATGGCTGATCTCCTCGGCGTCCTGTTCACGGTGGTACTGCTGGCCTGCAATGCTTTCTTCGTCGCCGCCGAATTCGCGCTCATCTCGGCCCGTCGGGACCGGCTCGAGGCGCTCGCCGCTCAGGGAAAGCGCAAGGCGCACACGGTGATCCGGGCCGGCGAGAACCTGTCCATGATGCTGGCCGCCGCGCAACTCGGCATCACCATCTGCTCGATCCTGCTCGGCCGGGTCGGCGAACCCGCGGTGGCGCATCTATTGCAGGGGCCGTTCGAGCTGGTCGGCCTGCCCGAACAGCTGCTGCATCCGGTGGCCTTCGCCATCGCGCTGGCGATCGTGGTGATCCTGCACATTCTGTTCGGCGAGATGATTCCGAAGAATATCGCGCTGGCCGGACCGGAACGCAGTGCGCTGCTGCTGGTTCCGGTGCATCTGATGTGGTTGCGGTTGGCGCGTCCGCTCATCGCCCTCTACAACCTGGCCGCGAATCTGTCGCTGCGCATGTTGCGGATCGAGCCGAAGGACGAGCTGCAGGCGACGGTCTCCAGTGTGGAGCTCGCCGAGATGATCGGTGAATCGCGTTCGGAGGGACTGCTCGACGAAGAGGAGCACCGCCGCCTCACCCAGGCGCTCGGTACCTCCGATCGGGTGGTCGGCGATGTAATGGTGCAGTTGGCGACGGCCCGCTCGGTTCCGCTGCGCGGCAATGGCACCACGCTCGGTGATATCGAAACCGCGGTCGCCGAAACCGGTTTCTCCCGGTATCCGGTGCGCGCGAGCGACGGTTCGCTGGTCGGGTATCTGCATGTGAAGGATGTGCTCGACAAGGTCGCCGACGAAAGCGCGGGACCGAATACGCCCATCCCGCGCACCGATATTCGCCCACTGCCGACGGTGAGCGCCGGTACTCCCCTGTACGAGGCGCTGGCCCGCTTGCGGCGCACGAACTCACATCTCGGCCGTGTCGTGGATACCCGCGGCAATACGGTGGGCATTGTGGCGCTGGAGGATCTGGTGGAAGAGTTCGTCGGCACCGTGCGCGACGGGACGCACCGGGTGATCGAATGATCGTGCTGGCCGAGTCCGAGTGGCGGGCCAGTGCCGCCGCGCACCGGGCTCGGCTGGACGAGCTCGTCGGACCGTATCTGGAACGGCGCGCGGCGGGCTCGTCACATCCGGTGATCGATTTTCTGTTCACGTATTACGGACATAAGCCTGCCCAATTGCGGCGCTGGCACCCGGGATTCGGTATCGCTTTGACAGGCGCGCGGGAGTACGACGGGGCTCGTGGGTATCACCAGCACGGCGCGGCTGTCTACACTGCCGACCCCGCATTCATCCAGCGGCGTCGCGGCACCATCGAATTCATCGCAAAACTGCTGCACGCCACCGCATCCCGGCCAGCACAGCTGTCCTGCTTCGGCCTGCACGAGTGGGCAATGGTGTACAAAACCGACGAGGTCCGCCACCAACAGGTGCCGCTGCGACTGGGCGGCACCGGCACCGACGCGGTCGTCGAATCTATGTCTTTGCGCTGCACACACTTCGACGCATTCCGTTTCTTCACCCCGGACGCCGTCGGCCGCAACGCGGAGCCATTGACGCGCGCCGACCAGGTCGCCCGCGAACAGCCCGGCTGCCTGCACGCCAATATGGACCTCTACAAATGGGGTTTCAAACTGACCCCGCTCCTCTCCTCCGACCTATTGCTCGACTACTTCGAATTCGCCTGCGCCGCACGCGAACTCGACATGTGCGCCAGCCCGTACGACCTCACCGACTACGGCTACGATCCGGTCCGCATCGAAACACCGGCGGGGCGTGCCGAATACGTCCGGGCGCAATCGGAATTGGCCGAGCGGTCGTCGGGACTCAGACAGTCCCTGCTCGACGTCTGCACATCGCTACTGAGATACGACACCGAGCCACTCACCGCCAGCTAGCGTGGCGCCGAACCAGGCTGATTACCTGGCATTTCCGCCAAAACCCACCTTTAAGTTACCGCCTGTTAATACCATTCAGTCAGTTAATGCTCCGTCTGAGTCGGCGCGGCCTGTGCCCATGATGAGGAAGTTGGGATGCAACGATGCACCCGAAGCTGACACTGCGCCGCGCGCGGCCCTTGGCCTTGTTCGCCACCACGATCGTGGCCGCGATGATGTTGCCGAGCAGCGCATCGGCCGATCTGCAAGACGATATCGCCACCGCGGTTCAGGAGTTCCTCGATGTCGGTCGGACGTCGGTGCCCCGGGCGGACTGCGGACCGGGGGCGATGCCGGAAACCGGGCTGCAGGGCGATGTTCCGGCCGCCGACCGCGATAGTCGGCGCAGCACCCAGGGCTACTCGTGCAATATGTCGATGGTCGGCAATTACGCCGGGCGCGGCGCGGGCATCACCTCCACCAGCTTCGACCATTGCGCGTATATGGGTTCGTTCTTCCCCGGCGACTTGATCAGCGAGGGCCGCGGCGTCCAGGTACTCGACGTCTCCGATCCGGCACACCCGCGCCCAACGGTCACCCTGACCGAACCCGCGATGCTCGCCGGCACCTGGGAGAGCCTCAAGGTCAATACCGAACGCAAACTGCTCGTCGGGACAGGTGTGCCGCTCGGCGAAGGCGCAGGCTACCTATCTGTCTACGACATCTCCGATTGTGCGTATCCGAAGCTGCTCAATCCAGGACCAGGCACGAATCTCGCGATGCCGCTACCGATCACCACGCATGAGGGCGGCTGGTCTCCCGACGGCCGCACCTACTGGGCCTCGGGCGTCGCGCCCGGTTTCGTCAGCGCGGTCGATCTCACCGATCCCACCAATCCGCACGTCATCTGGCAGGGGTTGACCGGGATCGAGGCGCACGGATTCGGCATCAGTCCGGACGGCAACCGCATGTACCTATCCGCGCTGGGCGGATTCACCGTCCTCGATATCAGCTCCGTTCAGCGCCGCGACCCCGACCCGCAGGTCACCCATATCGGCCGCACCTTCTGGACCGACGGCTGGGCCACCCAGCACAGCATCCCGGTGACCTACGACGGCAAGCCCTACCTCTACACCGTCGACGAAGGCGGTTCCGGCGGTGTGAAACTCATCGATATCTCCAACGACACCGCACCGAAGGTCGCCGGGAAGGTAAAGCTGGAGATCAACCTGTTGCAGAACATCGACAGCAATATCGGTAGTTCGATGGGCGGTTCGGTCTTCGCCTACGAATCGCACTACTGTGCCGCCGACCGCCCGGACAATCCGACCGCACTCGCATGCGGCTGGATCTCCTCCGGCATCCGGGTTTTCGACGTCCGTGATCCGCACAATATCCGTGAGATCGCCTACTTCAATCCGCCCGCACGGACCGGCCAGAACCTGAGCCTGTGGAACTCACCGCACGCCCTCGCCTCGATCATCGGCGTGCCGTTGATGAGCACACCACCGGCCGCACGCGCGGTGTTGGAGGGGCAATTCGATCCGTTGGACGCGCTCACCCCGCGCACCGGCAAGCTCGCCTTCGGCGACGTCTCCACCGATTGGTGCTTATCGCCGCCGGAGTGGCGCGGCAACCAGTTGTATGTCGCCTGCTCCGATAACGGATTCATGGTGCTGCAACTGGAGAACGATGTGTATACGGCGCCCGAGAATCAGCAATCGACCGTCGGGTCGTAGCCGTGTCCCGTTGGTTCCGAGTCGGCGCGCTCGCCTCTGTCGCATTCGTCCTGGTGGTGCTCGGGGCGGCGCTGCGTCCACTCTTGCTGCCCGAAGAGCATACGGCCGCACCGGTTCTCAATGCGGTCGAGATCGGCTACGCGCAGGATATGACGGCACATCATCAGCAAGCGCTGATCATGGTGCAGCGCTTGGATCGTGGCGTGGACCCGACCGTGCTGCGGTTGGCGCAACAGCTTTCGGACGCGCAGCGCATCGAGATCGGGACCATGCTGGGGTGGCTGCGGTTGGCCGATGCGTCGCCACTGTCGTCGCACCCAATGGCGTGGATGCACACCGATGCCGCTGCCACGCAACATCATCCGAGTGCGAGCCAGGCGAATAGCGATGCGATGCCGGGCATGGCGACTACCGCCGAACTCGACGCGCTGGCCGCAGCGCGCGGTCACGACGCCGAAATCCTCTTTCTGCAACTGATGTTCCGTCATCACCAGGGCGGACTGGTGATGGCTCGTGCCGCCGACGAACTACTGGCCTCCGGACCTGTCAAGGAAACCGCCCGCTCGATGTTCCAGAGTCAGAGCCAGGAGGCCGGTGTGATCAGCGTGCTGCTCACCCAACTCGGTGGTCAGGCCCCGCATTAGCCGACCCGAGCCCGCTCACCGGATGCGGGTCGAACACACGGTGCCAACTCAGAGTTTTGCCAGAGTGCCTCGGTTTTCGGAGGGGTCCGGCCGGGTCGTAGACGGTGTGCGCCTGTCGGCAGCTGCGGAGGTAAGGTCGATCCAGATCGACGGCACAGAAAGGCTCGAGCGACACGTGATCCGGACCGAGACAGTCACCGTCCCCGAACACGTGCACGGATATCCCGACGTCGCGTTCGGCGGATACGTCGCGGGTCTGGTGGCCGGGCCGTGCGAGGCCACCGAGATACGTGTCGACTTCCGCGCACGGGTGCCGCTCGAGACCCCGATGTCATTGCGCCCCACTAGATCAGGTGGATATGCGCTCACCGACACCGACGGTACGTTACTCGCCGAATCGACTCCGGCGGTGCTCACCATCGATCCGCCGAGCGCACCGAGTTGGGCCGAGGCGAAGTCCGTCACCGACGCCGCCATGGTGTCGCGCCGTGTCACCGATTGCTATGGCTGCGGCGCCGCATGTGCACCCGGCCGCGGCCTGCGCCTGCTCACATGGGACACAGCGGATCACGACCTCGTCCTCGCCGCGTGGACTCCCGATCCCGAGTTGGCCGACGAATCCGGCCGACTCCCACCGGAAGTCGTCTGGTCCGCCCTCGACTGCCCCGGTGGCTGGACCGCCATGCGCAAACAAGGCATGGGCTTCGGCGGTGTGACCGCAGCCCTCACCGCCACCCAACTTCAGCCCATCTATCCCGACTCCCCCTACATCTCCTACGCCTGGCCCGTCAGTCATCAGGGCCGCAAATACACTGTCGGCATAGCCCTCGCAACGCCCTCGGGCGATCTCTGCGCCGTCGCCGAAGCCCTCTGGATTCAGCCCAAACCCTGAGCCAACTCCGTCGCGGTGGGCACTTACTTCATAGTGGCGAGGTTGTGCCAGAGGTTTCGCAGGCTGTCGGTGCCGCCGAATAGCGTGGTGAAGTTGGTGGAATCGATGAGCACGATATCGCCGGCTCGCCTGCCTGCGGGTGGCATCCAGATCAGCGCATTGAATTCCGTGTTGCCGGCGGCGGTGAAGGGATGGGGCCGCTCGGGATCGACACGCTGGCGGCCCAGGACACGAAGCGTATCGGTTTCCGGCGCGGTGAGCTCGTAGTGCGGTAGATGGGGGTGGAAGTTGAATGTCGTGACGTTGTCCAGTAACCGGGGCGCGTCCAGATCGCGGAACCCGGTCAAGGGTGCGATCTCATCGGTGCCGTCGACGACGGCGGGTCGAAGGCCCCATTTGTTGTGCACCGGAACATCGAGGGCCCGCATGAGCGAGCGCGTGTACTGGCCGAATCGTTGCTGCCGCGGCACCAGGGGATCGCCGTGATGCTCGTATTCCATTTGCCGCTGCGCATAGTCGTCGGTGCAGCCGACGTCGTGGTGCGGTGCCAGCAGCAGGCAGGTGCCTTCGCGTTGCAGCCAGTCGCGGATCGCCTCGCACTCTTCCGCTGTGGCTTGCTGCTCTGAGAGAACGTGATCGAGCCCGAACACCATCAGGGTGTCGGTGTCCGCCAGGATCCGCTCGTCGATCGGCAAGGTGTAGCCTGCCTGGTCGATACGCTGGAACACCGCGACGGGGTGACCGGTGGCCTCTTCGGCAAGTTGCTGAAACGCCAGCGTCGAGCGATGGAACAACTCCAACGTGCCTGCAATGCCCTGTAGGAAGTGCGCGGCGTCGTATTCCGGAGTCTCGTAGCCCGGCCACAGCACATTGCGGACCTCCGTCATCGTCGAGAAGCGGTTGTACATCTCGGCGGGATCGCGTTGGGCCTCCCATGGATAGCTCCAGGTCCAATAGATACTCATCCGTCGCCGCCCGTCGTGGCTGCGTGGAATGTGGGTCTGGTTGTAGGTGCGGGCCAGCGGCAGCGTGCTCATGATGTGACCTCTCGGCTGTCGAGCGTGGCCAGGTATCGCAGGGCGCTGATACTCGGAAGGAAGAAGTACGCGCCGCCGGTGAGCGTGGTGAACGCAGGCAGTCCCGGGTGCACCTTGCGGATGGGCCGCTTGGGGATCGTGAAGTCGAAGGTGCCGTCCTGGGTGCCGCAGATGGGGTCGTGTTCGTTGCCGAGTTCGTGGAATGTCTTGTCGTTGATCCAGACGTTTTGGGCGAACTCGAATTGGCGTACCAGGCTGGCGCAGATGATGAACGCGGCGATCCCGCGATCCACTCCGTCATCGGGGGCCGCCTCGGGTAGCGCGGGGCCGTAGGTGGCGCCGCGTCGAATCATTCTGCGGCGGTTCATATTTGCCGCGGTGTCGCGAGGATTGAGGCGCCGTGCATGCGCGCCGAGTGGTACAGCGTAGCCGTGTGGATCCATCTCCTTATAGTTGAAGTCATTGTTGCGCATGGGATCCGCACCCAGCGCCGGATCATCCCGGTCCGGGGCCAGCACCAGCGGTGCGCCGCTGCGCCAGCGTCCCATGATCTTCGCGGCGAGCAACTCCTGCCCGTCCGGGGTGTCCGCGTGCTCACGCAGATAGTTCCGAAACGCGCCGACATGTTCTTGCAGCCGCCGGTAGGCCATATAGCTGCCATTGCGGAACAACACCTCCGGCTGTGGCAGCGCTCGCGGTGGTCCCTCCTCGTCGGGATAGCCCAGGATGAATTCGCCGGGTTGCAGCGCGGCTCCCGACCCGGGGGTCGGTGTTTCGCCGGATCCGTCGATCACGGGCTGGGACAACCGGTCTCGGAACCCGAAATGATCGTGGGCGTAATCGAAGGGCGGCGTCGCGTTCAGATCCAGGAACGACAACACGCGCACACCGGGGCAGCGGGCCACTAGCTTGTCATGTTCGGTGATGCAGCGCTGACGCTCGGCATCGGTGCGGGCGAACAGGATCGCGATGGCGTGCAGGTCCTCACCGGCCAGCCCGCCTACCCAGTTGTCGGGATGAGCAGCGCCCGTGTCGCCCAGGATGTCCGCGCGTGCGGCCATCCCTTCGCGGAACTCGTCCGGGAAGGTGCTGAGCACTTGCTCCGGCACGCCGAGCGCCCGCAGCCCGTGCCAGGTGAAGGACAGCGTGACCCAGCGGTCGGAACTGTCCATCGTTGCGCTCGCATCTGCCGCCGATTGCACGCGGTCTATCAGCGGCGTCAACCAAGCCCGAGCCCCCACGGGATCATCGAAGGACAGGAACTCATAGCGGCCGGTCACCGCCGGGGTCCGGGTCAGCAGGATGTGCTGAATATCGTCGAGTTCTAGCATGGGTCAAGGTACTTACTGCATCTGATCGAGCATTTCGGAGAACGCTGCCTTCAGTCGCAGCGCCTTTTTGATCTCGATGCCGGTGACGTAGGGGTACTCACCGTATTCGAGGAAGCTCGGGAAGTGGTGCTCGCGAACATATTTCACGAAGGACTCCGGATTTTCCTTCCAATCCTCGGGGAATCCTTCCAGATTCGTGAAAACCGTTGTTATGCCGGTCTGCGAGAACAGAGTAACGGCATCCTCGGTGTATTTGTCGAAATCGGTATCGAAGATGCCTTGATATTGGAAATGCAGACCGAATCCGACATCGAATAACAGCCACCGTAGATAGTGCAGTCGCAGCGGTGCCAGCACCTCTGGATCAGCTGCGACCGCAGCCTCGAGATCCTTGCCGTGCGCGCGAATAGCTTCTTCCCGACCGGGTTTCACCTTGGCGATGATCGAGAACCCATAACACGCAGGCGTCCGGGGATAGACCGGACCGTATCTTCCCCGCTCGAGCTCGAAATAGCCCTCCGCCGGGATGGCCATCGCCGCCGGTTTACTCCAGTCATGCTCGGTTATCGACATACCTGCACCCACCTTCCGCGACAGTAAGGCTGGACCTTGGCTCATGTTATGCCTTCGGCGCATCACCTCGAAACCCCTGATAGCCCGGTAATCGAGACAGCAGTAATCACCCACGTAGTTTCAGTGCAAGTGCCGGGTGACATCGTAGAAAATTCAACTTGATTGGAATTCCCACCGCTGACGCTCGGATTTGACAGAATTACCTCATGTCGACATCGCCGCAACACACCGAGTCGGCGCCGACCCCGCGCCGATTATCTACGCCGCGAGCCGCCGCGCTCGCCGGAGTGGTCTTTGCTGTCTTGTTCGGCACAACGCTGATCTTGATCCGCATCGACATGCCCGACGGCATCGAAGGCTCGACTCATTGGCTGAACAGCCAGCGGAGCGCGATCCGAATAGCGACGGTGCTCATGCCCTTCGCCGGAATCAGCTTCTTATGGTTCATCGGCGTCGTCCGTGACGGATTCGGGCGCTACGAGGACCGGTTCTTCCTATCGGTATTCCTCGGCAGCGGACTGCTGTTCCTGGCGATGATGTTCGTCGGCACCGCCGTCGCGGCCGGTCTGGTGTCCAGCGACACCGACGTCACCGACCCGGGCGCCCGCGCCGAAGTGGTCGACTTCGGCACGATGGTCGTGGTTTCGGCGTGCCAGACCTACGCACTGCGGATGGCGGCCGTGTTCATGATCTCGCTCGCGACGATTTGGCTGAAGACCGGGCTGATGCCCCGCTGGCTCGCGGGTCTCAGCTATCTGGCAGCCGTGGCGCTGCTGGTCGCCAGCGAAACGAGCAGATGGATGACCCTTGCCTTTCCGGCGTGGGTGCTCGTGGTCAGCGTCCTCATCCTGGTTCGCTCCCCGTCCCGAACGTGACAAACACCCACCAGGTCTGCGCGACTGTGCGACAGTACCTTTGTGGAGGAGCCAGTTCCTCGCCGTTCGGCCGATCTGGAGATGGTCTACCAGGCCGTCGCGGACCGACGTTTGCAATACGAGAACCTGCTCTGGCAGGTTCCCACCCTCAGTCTGACCGCCCAGGCATTCTTGTTCAGCATCTCGATGGCAGCCGCGAACGATTCCATGGCCCGAATAGCCTCGTCGCTACTCGCACTGATCGTGTCGATCATTTCGATCATGCTGATGGCGAGCCATCGCCTCGCCGAACGCAAGGACAGGCTATGGCTGGAGCGGTTCGAACAGCAGCAGATCGGCGCGGGCGCCGGGGGCGCCCACGGCAGCTTCTTCGAAACGCAACAACAGAACGTCGAGCTCGACGTCGGCTGGCTGAACAACCTGATACCGATGCGGCAGATGTTCACAGTATGGGTGGTCGGACTGGGCTGTTTCGGTGTGACCGCCATCTTCATGATCATCCGGACACTGGTTGGTGTCTGGCACTGAGTGGCACCTCGGCCGATATCCGTCAGGTGTTTTCGGTGAACCGGTACCAGGAGCCGTGGAAGGGTTCGTAGCCGATCCCGCCGTGTCCGGCGGAACCGGTGCTCGGGGCGCTGTCCGGGAAATAGGCGAAGCCTTCGGAATTGGTGGCTCCGCCACTGACGTAGAACAGGCAGGCGCCGTCGCGGCGGGTGATATAGGTGACGGTGTAGACGCCCAGACGGGTGCGATGGCCCGGGTTGGCGCAGGCGGCGGCCTGATCCTCGAGGATGGGGCGGGACAGGCGCCAACCGGTGGTTTCGGGGACTTCGTACCACACCAGCGCGGCGAGGGCGACGATCAGCAGCGGCGCGGTCAGGCTCACGAGGACGGCGTGATAGCGGATCAGGCCGAGGATGGCGAAGATGATCGCGACCAGACCGACAACCGAAAGTCCCACCCACAGCAGCACTTTGGCCGGAAAGCTGCCCTGAGCAGCCAATTCCCAGCATAGCGCGGCGCAAAGTAGCGCGATGACGGTGGTGATCGCGCCCATCCAGAGTTCGAACCACAACGGTGTCGGTCGGGTGGCGCTGCTCATGCCAAAGAAGATACGTCGACCTGCCCTGTCCCCGAAGGGAATCGGTTCACCATCTGGTGGAAATATCTCACTGGACGAAGGAAGGCCCCCGGCCTCGGCCTCCTATAGAGGGGCCGTGACCGGGGGCCGTCGTACCAGACGTTCAGCTCGGTTATTACAGCGGCGGGAAACCGGCCGAACCGGTTGCCATCCAGTTCCAGAACTGTGCCGCGCGGTTCACAACCAGGGCAAATACATCAAGGACAACGCTTCCCATAAAACTTCCTCACATCCGAGTACCTCGTGCAGCGCCCAGGGTAACGGATCGTTATGCGGGTCGAAACCAGTCATCCACCCCGCCGACGGGCCGTCGCGTGATATTAGGAATCCCCCGCCCGGCAGGCTCCCGGGCGGGGGATTCACGAGTTACTCAGACGCGCAATGCCTTAGACGCAAGCCAGCGCCTTGGCCTCCCGGCGACGACGGTGCAGGATCGGCTCGGTGTAGCCGTTGGGCTGCTTGGCGCCTTCCAACACGAGCTCCTTCGCGGCCTGGAACGCGATGCTGCTCGCGAAGTCCGGCGCCATCGGCTGGTAGTTCGGATCGCCCGCATTCTGCTTGTCGACCACCGGCGCCATCCGCTGCAGACTGGCCACCACCTCATCGGCGGTGACCACCCCGTGGCGCAGCCAGTTCGCCATCAGCTGGCTCGAAATGCGCAGGGTTGCGCGGTCTTCCATGAGACCGACATCGCGGATGTCGGGCACCTTGGAGCAGCCGACACCCTGGTCGATCCAGCGCACCACATAACCGAGGATGCTCTGGGAGTTGTTGTCCAACTCCTGACGCTTCTGCTCATCGGTCCAGTTCGGATCGGCCGCGAGCGGGATCTCCAGGATCTGATCGACGGTGGCGCGACGACCACCGCCGGCGATCTCCTGCTGCCGCTCGAACACGTCGACCTGGTGGTAGTGCGTCGCATGCAGCGTGGCCGCGGTGGGCGAGGGCACCCAGGCGGTGTTGGCGCCCGCACGCGGGTGGCCGATCTTCTGCTCGAGCATGTCGTGCATCAGATCCGGCATGGCCCACATGCCCTTGCCGATCTGCGCCTTACCCGGCAGCCCGGCGGCCAGCCCCGTATCGACGTTCCAGTCCTCGTAGGACAGGATCCACTGCTGGGTCTTCATCTCGGCCTTGCGGACCATCGGTCCGGCCTCCATGGAGGTGTGGATCTCGTCGCCGGTGCGGTCCAGGAAGCCGGTGTTGATGAACACCACGCGCTCCGCGGCGGCCTGGATACAGGCCTTGAGGTTGACCGTGGTGCGGCGCTCCTCGTCCATGATGCCGACCTTGAGGGTGTTGCGGCTCAGGCCGAGCACGTCCTCGATCCGGCCGAACAGCTCGTTGGTGAAGGCGACCTCGTCCGGGCCGTGCATCTTCGGCTTCACGATGTACACCGAACCGGTGCGGCTGTTCTTCAGCTTCTTATCGCCGAGCAGGCTGTGCTTGGCGATGAGCGAGGTGATCAGGCCGTCCATGATGCCCTCGGGCACCTCGTTGCCCTCGGCATCAATGATCGCGTCCGAGGTCATCAGGTGACCGACATTGCGCACGAACAGCAGCGACCGGCCGTGCAGCACCAGCTCGCCACCGCCGAGCGCGGTGTAGACGCGGTCCGGGTTCATGGTGCGGGTGAAGGTCTTATCGCCCTTGGTCACCTTCTCCGCCAGCTCGCCCGTCATCAGGCCGAGCCAGTTGTGGTAGCAGAGCACCTTGTCCTCGGCGTCCACCGCGGCGACCGAATCCTCGAAGTCCATGATCGTGGTGACCGCGGACTCCAGCACTACATCCTTGACACCGGCCGGATCGGTCTTGCCGATCGGCGAGGCAGGGTCGATCTGGACGTCGATGTGCAAACCGTTGTGCTTCAACAGGATCGAGGTCGGCGAGGCCGGATCGCCCAGGTAGCCGACCAGTTCCGCGCCATCGGCGGCCAGCGTGGTGACCTCATCGTTGCTCAGCGTGACCGCCAGCTTGCCGCCGTCGATCGCGTAGTGCGTCGAGGAGCGGTGTGAGCCGTTGGCCAGCGGGGCGGCGGTATCGAGGAACTTGCGCGCGAATTCGATCACGCGGCCACCGCGGACCGGGTTGTAACCGGTGCCCTTCTCGCCGCCGTCGGCCTCGGAGATGGCGTCGGTGCCGTAGAGGGCATCGTAGAGTGAACCCCAGCGCGCATTCGCGGCATTGATCGCGAAGCGGGCGTTCATCACCGGCACCACCAGCTGCGGGCCCGCGGTGGTGGCGATTTCGTCGTCCACATTCTGGGTGGCGATCTCGAAATCGGCCGGTTCCGCGCGCAGGTAGCCGATATCCCCGAGGAAGCTCTTGTAGGCGGCCTTGTCATAGTTCGCGCCGGGGTGCTCGGCGTGCCAGGCATCGAGCTTGCCCTGGATCTCGTCGCGTTCGGCCAGCAGGGCGCGGTTGCGCGGAGCGAGGTCGTTGATGACCTGCTCGGCTCCGGCCCAGAACGCGGCGGAATCTACGCCGGTTCCGGGGAGCGCCTCGTTCTCGATGAACTCGTGGAGAACGCTGGCCACCTGGAGCCCGCCGACCTGAATCCGCTCTGTCATCTACTGCCTCACTTCTGAGAAAGCCGGGTGGGAAAAATCGCAACCAATGTTACCCATCGGTAGTGATGTGACGGTCTGTCGGGGCCTTGATTGTATCGTCCGGCGGAATTAATGTACTGATTGGAACATTACCGGCAGCCGAAGCTATGGAGCGCAATGCCAGGACAGTCGTTAGCGGAGAAGGTCGCGCTGGTCACAGGTGGTAGCCGCGGGCTCGGTCGGGAGATGGTGCTGGCCTTCGCCGCGGCCGGCGCGGATGTGGTAATCGCCAGTCGCAAGCTCGACGGGTGCGTCGAACTCGCCGATGAGGTGAAGAACACCCATGGTCGGCGCGCATTGCCGGTGGCGTGCAATGTCAGCGATTGGGCGCAGTGCGATGCGCTGGCCGAGACGGCCTACGCGGAGTTCGGCAAGGTCGACGTGCTGGTCAACAATGCCGGGATGTCGCTGCTGTATCCGAGCCTGGATCAGGTGAGCGAGCAGATGTTCGACAAGGTGATCGCGGTCAATCTCAAGGGGCCGTTTCGATTGTCGACCTTGATCGGTACCCGGATGGCCGCTGCCGGTGGCGGGTCGATCATCAATATCTCCTCGATCGAGGCGACACGACCGGAACCGCTCGCGGTCCCCTATGCGGCCGCCAAGGCCGGATTGGCCAACCTCACCGGCGGACTCGCGCAGAGTTTCGCACCGGCGGTGCGGGTCAACACGATTCAATGCGGTCCGTTCGAGACGGATATTTCGAAGGCATGGCCCGATGAGTTGCGGACGGAGCTGACTCGACATATGGCCCTCGGGCGGGTCGGCCGCCCGGAGGAAATCGTCGGCGCGGCACTGTACTTCGCGACGGACGCCTCGGCCTACTGCACCGGCGCAACCCTGGCACTGGACGGCGGCTGGCGATGAAGGCTCTGACTTACCAAGGACCACAGCAGATCTCCTACACCGAGTTCCCCGATCCGGTACTGCCCGGCCGTGATGGGGCCATTGTTCGGGTGACCGCCTCCGGAATCTGCGGTAGCGATCTGCACATCTACGCCGGGCACGGCTTCACCGACGGCACCGGATACAGCGTCGGGCACGAGGCGGTCGGCGAGATCGTCGAACTGGGTTCGGATATCCGCGGGTTCGCGATCGGTGACCGGGTGCTGGTCTCCGCATCCGTCGGCTGTAACCGCTGCGCGAAGTGCAAGGCAGGCATCGTGGCGGCCTGCGAACGCCATCCAATGCCTGCGGACGCCTGCTACGGACTCGGCGGCTCGCTCGCGGGTGCGCAGGCCGAATATCTCGCCGTCCCCCATGCCGAGGGGAATCTGGTACAGCTGCCCGATACGGTCAGCGATGAGGCGGCGATCGTGCTCACCGATAATGCGCCGACCGCCTGGTACGGCGCGCGCCGCACCCGCATCGCGCCGGGTGAGACCGTAGTGGTGATCGGACTCGGACCGGTCGGGCTGATGGCCGTGCAGTCGGCATTCGCGATGGGCGCGTCGCGGGTGCTCGGGGTGGATCTGGTGGCCGAGCGCCGCAAGCGTGCCGCCGAATTGGGCGCGGAGATAGTCGAATCCGAGCAACCCAAGACCGTCATCCGAGAAATGCTCAGCGGCGGTGCGGATGTCGCGATCGAGGCGGTCGGCGCCGATGCGACCATCAGTCTCGCCATCAGCGCCGTCGGACACCGTGGCCGGGTCGGCGTGGTCGGCGTCAGTCACAACCGCGCCTTCCCATTTCATATGCAGTTGGCGCAGGTCAAGGAGCTCGAATTCCATATCGGACTCTGCTCGATCCAATACGAGCTGCCCGCACTGCTGCGGCTCACCGCGGCGGGGCGAATTCGACCCGAAGCCGTTGTCACACACCGATTCCCGATGTCGGAGGGCGCGAACGCCTACCGCATGTTCGCCGACCGTGCAGACGGGGTGTCCAAGGTCGTCCTGGATCCGCGCAAATGACGGCCGCATCGCGCAGCGATTCGATGAGTGGCGGTGGCCGAGTGACGGGTGGGCCCGAATTGGCCTCGCCTCGTCGTCGCGGTCGTCCACCGGCCGCGGAGACCACCGCCGAGGCGACCAGGGCGCGCATCGTGGCAGCCGCGGTGGAACTGTTCGCGGAGCAGGGCTTTCACGGCACCGGCGTCGCGGAAATCGGTGATCGAGCCGGGGTGCAGCGGGGCGCGCTGTACTACCACATCGGTTCCAAGGAAGAGCTGCTCTGGCAGATCCTGCGCGATTACATCCAGCTCATGCTCACCGACGCACGGCGGATCTCCCGCGGCACCGACGACCCGATCGTCAAGTTGCGCAAGCTGATCCACAGCCACGTGGGGCTGATCATCGAGCACCGCCGCGAGGTCGCCATCCAATTGCGCGATGTCACCGCGCTGACCGGTGAGCGCGGCGAAGAACTGCAGGAAATGCGGGACGAAATACAGGCCTGCTGGCAGCGCGTCATCGACGCCGGTCATGCGGCGGGCCTACTGCGCACCGACGATCACGTGGTCACCAACAGTGTGCTCGGCATGCTGAACATGGTGACCTTCTGGTACCGCCCGCACGGCGGCCGCTCCCCCGACGAAATCGCCGACATTGTGGCTTCCACCATTCTCGACGGCATCACCGACACGAAAGGCTGACCATGGCTTGGGATTTCGAAACCGACCCGGAGTACCAGCAGAAGTTGGACTGGGCGTCGGAGTTCGTCCGCACCGAGGTGGAACCCCTCGACCTGCTCTACCCGAATCCCTACGACCGCACCAATACCGAGGCAATGGCGCTGATGCGGCCGCTGAAGGAGAAGGTTAAGGAACAGGGCCTGTGGGCCTGCCATCTGGGACCGGAGCTGGGCGGACCCGGCTACGGGCAGCTCAGGCTCGGCCTACTCAACGAGGTACTCGGTACTTCGGTGTGGGCGCCGTCGGTATTCGGTTGCCAGGCACCGGATTCCGGCAATGCGGAAATCCTCGCGCACTACGGCACCCCGGAGCAGAAAGCCAAGTACCTGGAGCCGCTGCTGGCTGGTGAGATCGGCTCCTGCTACGTCATGACCGAACCGACCGGCGGCTCGGATCCGACGCTGTTCAAGACCCACGCGGTGCGCGACGGCGACTCCTGGGTCATCAATGGCGAGAAGTGGTTCAACTCGAACGCGCAGTTCGCCAGCTTCCATATCGTCATGGTGATCACGAATCCGGATGTCAGTCCGTACCAGGGCATGTCGATGTTCATCGTGCCCGCCGACACACCCGGCCTGGAGATCGTGAAGAACTTCCACGTGCACGGTTTCAGCGAGCACGAGGGACATCTGCGCTTCACCGATGTCCGGGTGCCCGCCGATCACTTGCTCGGCCAGGAGGGGATGGGTTTCATCGTCGCGCAGACCCGCCTCGGCGGCGGGCGGGTGCACCATGCCATGCGCACAGTCGCGTTGGTGCGCAAGGCCTTCGACATGATGGCAGAACGCGCCGTCTCGCGGCCGATGCGCAAGGGGCCGCTCGCGAGTCTGCAGATGACCCAGGAACGCATCGCCGACAGCTGGATCGAGATGGAGCAGTTCCGCCTGCTCGTCCTGCGCACCGCCTGGCGCATCGATAAGGAGCAGGACTATCTGAAGGTGCGCAAGGATATTGCCGCCATCAAGGTGGCGATGCCGAAGGTGATGCACGATATCGCCCAGCGCGCACTGCATCTGCACGGCGCCATCGGCGTCAGCCAGGACCTCCCGTTCGTCGACATGATGAACTACGCGGAGGTCATGGCGATCGCCGACGGCCCCACCGAGGTCCACAAGATCACCCTCGCCAAGGAAGTGCTGAAGGATTACACCCCCGGCGACCCGGTCTACCCCAGCGGCTACCGCCCCGCCCTGCGCGAACAGGCCCGCGAACTGGTGGCCCGCCGCCTCGAACACATCGTCGGCAACCTCTGAAATCTCACAATTCGGCGGCCACGGGGTGGACGCTCAGCGTATGCGGACGCCACTTCCGGAACTCCCCATTCGCCACGCGGTCACCCCGGCGGACGAGCCTGTTGAGCTGGTTATCGGCCGCATCCGCCGAACGTTATCGGTGCACACCCGGATAAACCGGGTCTAACCTGGATGCCCGGAGGTAACCGAGTGATCGCATACGAGGTGCGGCGGGTGCACAGTTGCGAGTTCTGCGGCACCGACGACCAGGCCCTCGGTACCGACAGCTCGTTGGACCGGGCGAAGTCGATCGCCGAACACGACGCGGGCCTCGCTCTCGAATGGGCATGGTTCGCCGACGGCGAGTGGCCGCTGAACTCGGATCCCGGCGACGGCGTCTATCGCTACTACATCTACGCGCGGGAGACTACCGCGTAATGGTCACGAGGCGCGCACGACCGGATCCGTATATCCCGCAACAGGACTCAGTTGCAACACCGACGGCATCCGCCGGGTGAGGGCACTCGGCCCGGTGAATTCCACTCGGCCGCTTCGCATTGCGTGCGAGAGCGGAATGCGTCCCAGCCAAACCTGGTACAGCGATTCGACATCGGAGCTGATGGTGACATCGACCGGGTAGCCCGGATCGGCATCGCACACCGAAGGAACACCCGATTCGATGACGATCCAATAGCGCCGAAAATCATCGGTGAACCGTACGCACAGCACATGGCGCTTACCCGGAAACGTGGACGTATCCAGCCGGGAGTGCATCCACCACACCAGCAACCCGGCATCCAACTCCTCGGGCTGCGGTTCACCGAAGGTCCAGCGCGCACCCCATTCGCCGAGGCCGAACAGGATCGGCTCCAATTCCTGACCGGCCGCGGTGAGCAGATATTCGCTGCCCACTTTGTCGATCAATCCGGCCCGCTCGAATTGGCGCAGCCGCTTGGTGAGCAGACTCCGCGAAAGCCCGGGCAGACCGCGGGCCAGATCGTTGAAGCGAGTTGTACCGATGAGCAGATCGCGCAGGATGAGCAGCGACCAACGCTCGCCGAGCACATCGAGTGCACGGGAGATCGGACAATATTGGCCATAGCTTGCGGTCGTGCTGGTCATGGTTACCTCGCGAACCGGGTCTATTTTCTGGACCGTGGAAGTCCACTTTCTGGACTATTCGGTTATCGCTGCCGTTCCTAACTTCGAAACATGACGACTATTGCCCATGACATCACCACCACCGACTGGATCGCCCTGGCACGCCGGATCGGGGAAACCTTGCGCGCCGATGTGGCCGCCCGCGACCGCGGCGGCCAGATCTCCGTCGCCGCCTTCGACCTGCTGCGGACCACCGGATTGTCCGCCGCACTCGTACCCATCGAGTTCGGTGGCGGTGGTGTGTCGCACCGCGAGATGGGCGAGATCCTGCGCGAACTCGGCCGCCACGATCCGTCCACGGCCGTCGCGTTCGCCATGCACACCCATCTGGTCGCCGCACAGGTCTGGCGGCACAACCACGGCATCGACGCCACGGCGGTCTTCGGCAAGGTGGCCGCGGGCGCGATTCTGGTCAGCACCGGCGCTTCGGACTGGGTCGAATCCAACGGCCGGGCCGAGCGCGTCGACGGTGGCTTCCGGGTGAGTGCGCGCAAGGCGCCCGCCAGCGGCTGTGAGGTCGGCGATGTGGTGGTGACCAGCATCCGCCGCGGCGATGCACCGGAGGGACCCCAGGTGCTGCACTTCGCGTCGCCATTGGACGCGCCCGGTATTCGCATCGAAAAGACCTGGGACACTCTCGGTTTACGGGCCAGCGGCTCTCATACGGTGGTCTTCGAGGATGTCTTCGTCCCCGATGCCGCGATCTCGCTGACCCGCCCTGCCGACGCATGGCCCCCGGTGCTGAATGTGGTGATCGGCGCGGCCATGCCGCTGGTAATGGCGGCCTATCTCGGCATCGCCGACGCCGCGGTCGAATTGACCGCCGCACTGGTCGCCGACCGCTGCGAACCGCATACCTTCCAGCTCGCGGGGGAAATGATGAACGCATACACCACCGCCGCGGATCTGATCGCCGCCATGTTCACCGATTCGGACAATCTGCACTTCGACAATATCGACAGTTACGGCGCGCGCACCCTCAGCCGCAAGACCGTGGCCGCCGAAGCGCTCGTCGATGCCGTTCGACTGGCCATCGAAACCGTTGGCGGCGAGGGGTTTTCGCGCAGTTGTGAGCTGGAGATGTGGTATCGCGACATCCACGGTTGCCTGTTCCACCCGCTGCCCCGTGCCAAGCAGACGCGATTCACCGGCCGAGTTCTGTTGGGCCGCACGCCCATCGGTTGATCGACCTTCTCGAATGGCAATGCTCGAAGCCGGGACGCAGGCCTGCCGATCGGGGTTCAATGGATGGACACGATGATCCGCGGGAGGGAGTCATTGGTGTCGGAGATCATCATCACAACCGTGGACGAGGCGGTGACTGCCCCTCGGACACGATGAAGGAGTCGCGCACCCCCTCGCCCGCGGCTCCTTCATCCCGCTACACCGGGCAAATCCCCGGCATTGCACATTCTGTTAAGAAATGTTCGGCGTTTGTCACGGGGTGTTCCCGCATCAACCGCTGGTCAGACCGTACGGTTGTCTCCGACGCGACGACAGGAAGTCGCGTACGGCCCCCGGCCGCTTCGGAACTAGCAACACCGAGGTGTGGACCATGTTTATGCGCAAGATGATCGGCGCCGTGGCGGGAACCGTCATGGTAGGTGCGGTCGGCGCCGTCGGCGGCGCCGGCACCACAACCGCGGCCCCCGGTGGCTGCCCCGACCTCTATGTAGTGGCGATACCTGGAACGTGGGAGACCTCCGATGCCAAGCCTGGCGAGGGCATGCTCGCGAGTGTCACCGATAACCTGCCGCGAAATACCCGCACCGACTACGTGACCTACGCGGCGACCGCCTTCCCCTGGGAGACCGATGTTTACGGCCGGTCCAAGCGACAGGCCATCGATAATGCCCGCGGCCTGGTCACAGCCATGGCCCAGCAGTGCGCCGAGACCAAGATCGCGCTGATCGGCTACAGCCAGGGCGCGGATGCGGCGGGCGATCTCGCCGCCGAAATCGGTACCGGGCTCAGTCCCGTTCGACCCGAACGCATCGCCGCGGTCGGTCTCATCTCGGATCCGCGTCGCTCGCCGGCCGACACCCTCGTCGGTCCGCCGGTAAACGGCGCCGGTGCGGGCGGCTCGCGCATCGAAGGCTTCGGCTTCCTCACCCCGAAGACCCGAACCATCTGCGCCGTCGGTGACCTGTACTGCGCCGCTCCGCCCACCGACTTCGCGACCCGCTTCGCCGGATTCCTCGCTCAGGCCTCCGATGCCGACCCAGCTCAGCTGTGGCGCTATCAGCAGGAGGCGTTCGCCATCTTCAACGACCTGATGGCGACAGGAGTGTCCCCGCTCATCCAGAACCAGCTCGCCGATCCGGAAATGAACGAACGTAAGCAGGAATTCGAGCGGTTCTACAACTCGTTCGTCCATCAGAACTATCCGACCTACGTCGTGGATTCCAACGGTGCCACCGCCACCTCGTGGCTGCGGCAGTGGCTGGTCGGCCTGGTCTGAAAAACCCTTCGCCAGCGGTAGGTGCGCTGTGCCACCATGGATTTCGATGATGATCACCCGATTGCGCGGGTGCTCACGAGCATGCGGAAGGAGGCGGCGGCCGTGACCATTGTCGTATCGAGCCCGCGTCGGTATGGCGTGCGCGTCGAGCAGGAACTGCGCCGCCTCCCGGCCGGTAACTGACCGACCCTCGCTTTCCGAATCCGCTCGCTCTCTCGAAACATGGTGACTCCCATGACGTTCCACCGTGCCACCGATCCGGTGGCGTCGACTGTCGACAACTGGATACACACCCGGGTACTGGTGTTGAACGCCAGCTACGAGGCGCTCACCGAGATCAGCGCCGACCGGGCCGTGGTGCTGCTCATGGGCGGTGCTGCGGAGTCGATCGCGGATCGGGAGCCGCACTTCCCGATTCGGTCCAAGCACCTCGAGCTCGCGCTGCCGGAGACGATCCGGCTGCTGCGCTACGTGTACCTCGACCATGTGACGCGAATACACGACGGTAGTCGCGCGACGCTGGCCGGTGTGCTGCGCCGGGACAACCACCGGTGCGGGTACTGCGCGTCCTGGGCGCGCACCGTCGATCACATCCGGCCGCGTAGCCGGGGCGGTGCGAACACCTGGGACAACCTGATCGCCGCGTGCGCACTGTGCAACTCGAACAAGGCCGACCGGACGCCGGAGGAGGCGGGCATGCGGTTGCTGTGGCAGCCGAAAGCGCCCGCCCACCTGGCCCGAAGCCAGCGGCGGATCTGGAAGCAATTGGCCGCCACCTGAGCCGAGAGAGAAAGGAGAAGGCTCGAAATGACCGTCGAATTGGAGACCAGCGCACTTGTCGATCTGACCGACCTGCTCCCGCTCTCGGATTCCCGAGAGTGGCATCGGGCCGCCTGTCGAGGTGATCCGAATCACGAAGCCTGGTTCCCGTATCCGTCGCAGGACTTCGAGTACGCACGGGAAGTTTGCGCGGGCTGCCCGATCCGCGATGCCTGCGGTGAATTCGCCGCGCGCACCGGACAGTCCGGAGTTTGGGGCGGCCACGAGTTCGATCGCGGACGGATGATCCGACCCTGATCGGATGTTCGCGCCACGCCGTGCCGGTGCGCCGCACCGGACACACCGGCACGGCAAATCTCGCGTGAACATACACTGAGGATCGTGGGCACACATCGCAGCGGAACCAGATCCCGGGGCGTCAGCAAAGGTCCGGTTATCGCAGTGGTTGCCGTTTTGCTGCTAGTCGCGGCGGTCTTCGCGTTTTTTCAACTCAGTGATCGCGCCGCGAACCGGGACAAGTCGGCCGCGGCGGAATGTAAGCAGGGGCCGTCGACGCTGTTCGTGACGGTCGATCCGGATATCACCGATCCGGTGCGGGCCGCGGCCGAGCGCTACAACGCGACCAATCCGAAGGTGCGCGACCATTGCGCGAAAGTAGTGGTGACGGCCCAGCCGTCGGCGGCGATCGTCGCCGGGTTCACCGCGGGCACGCCGTGGAATGCTGCGCTGGGTCCGCAGCCGGGGCTGTGGATCGCCGACTCGATGCGGTCCATCGAATCGATGCGGGTGCCCGGCCTGATCGAGGGCACACCCGCACCGGTCGCGATGACTCCGATCGTGGTCGCTGTTCCCGAGGAGCTGCGCAACGCCCTCGAGCAGTCCAAGATCACCTGGGCGGATTTGCCACGGCTGCAACAGGGTTCGCTGAATGAGCTCGGGCTGTCCGGGTGGGGTGGGCTGCGGATGGCGCTGCCTGCTGGGGACTCGACCCTCGCGACGGCGGCAGCGGTCGGCTCCGCGGTGTCGGGGACCGATCCGCTCACCGATCAGGTCGCGAAGTCCGGTCAGGTTGTCGCCGCGATCTCCGGCCTCGCCGCGACAGCGCCGCAGGCGGCGGACACCACGGCGGCTTTGGCCGCGATCGGAGGGACGAATTCGCCCATTCACGCGGTCGCCGCTACTGAGCAGCAACTGAAAGCTGTTGGCGGTACGTCGGCATTTCGGCCTGCCGGGACTGCACCGGTCGCCGATCACCCCGCCGCGTTGATGTCCGGAGCGTGGGTGGACAAGACCCAGAATCTGATCGCGTCACTGTTCGCCGACTACCTGCGCGCACCTCAGCAGTCCTCGGCCTTCACCGCCGCCGGATTCGCCGCCGCACCGGCCACCGCCGCACCCGCAGCACCGCGAGCGGCACTGGACAAGGTCCGTGCCACACTCGCCAATCCTGTTCTCGGCGTGCAGGCTACGGTGCTGCTCGACGTATCGTCCTCGATGGGCAATAGCGACGGATCCGTCGCCCGGCTCGCGAATGCACTCGGCGCGATCCGCTCCACGATGAATGTGATGCCGCCGGACTTCGGACTCGGCATATGGACATTCGGCAAGAACCTCGACGGGACAACGCCGTACAAGATCCAAACTCCCACCGCGCCACTGAACGATCAGCAGCGCACCGCCTTGGATACGGCGCTGGAGGCACTGAAACCCACCGAATCTCGCACCGACCAGGCGTATCCGTCACTGATCGCCGCCTACCGCTCGGCTGTTCGCGGATACACCGCGGGGCTCACCAATTCGGTCCTGCTCATCACCGACGGCCCGGATGACGACTCCACCGTCACCGGAGCCAAACTGCTGACCGAGCTGACCTCCGCCGCCGATCCGGCCCACCCGGTTCGCATCGATGTGATCGTCATCGGCGGCAACGGCACGGAAACCCTCCAAACCGCCGCTCAGCGAACCGGAGGGACCTACACGCGGCTGGCAACGTCGGATGACATCAACTTCGGGACCGCGGTAATGCATGCGTTGACGACGCCGTGAGGACTGGCCGTTTACGATTCGGTCAGGGCACCTGCAATTTCACGCGATCGACAATCGTACGAGAGCGCCGGATTCCATTGCTACCCAGATGAAGCCGTCCGGGCTTGCCGTGCGACTGTGGGATTCGGTTAGACGGCCGGGCACGCCCAGTCCGCCGGGGTCATTCGCCGTGAGATCGCCCGCGGCGACCTCGCGGCACGGTCGAGTCGAGTAGGAAATTCACTTCGCCGTGGCGCCGAATTACCACCGCCTGTCATCACTTACGAACCGGTGACCATGCAAGACACCGTCCGCACGGCCGATGTCGCACTTGGTCGCAGCGCGCGCCAGCGCAGTCCGACGGCCGATCGGGGCGCAGCGGAGCACCTCGCAATGCAATGATGACCCGGTGACTTCCTGGCTTCCGCTTCTCAGCTCGCTCATCGTCGCCGCCGCGGCGCTCATCGGCGTCCTGATCAACAACCGGACGAACCGCAGCGCGATCACCGCGGCCGACGAGCGCAACCGGACCACACTCGATGCCGCTCAGCGCAATATCGAGACAACCCACGCCGCCGCGCAACGCAACATCGACAACGCGAATGCCGCCGCAGAACACCGCGAACAGGACAAATGGCGGCGCGAATCGATCTTGACCGCGATCTCCTCGGTACTGCTCTCCGCCGCCGACGTTCGCCAAACCCTGTGGGACACACTCGATTGGAAAGCCGAATCGGTCGAGGATGTGGACAGTTTCGGCAAGGAAGTACAGCAGAGCATCTCCGCATGCAATGGCTACATCACCCGACTCCGCGTCCTGTCGAACCTCAAGATCCCGCAGCGCTGCGAAGATCTGCTCCGCACCCTCTCCGCAGCTCAGAGCATCACCGTGCAGCGCCTCAAGGTCGAACTCGACGACGAAGCAACCATGGACGACGTGAACGCGATCCGCGCACTGTGGCATAAGGCAATTGCCAATACCGTCCAAGACGAACGCGCTGTCATCGACGCAACGCGCTCAGAACTTGGGATCGAAGCCCTCAGCGAGATCCCGGAACTCGAACCCGAGGCTCCTGCGGACCCGGCGTGATCAATTCGGCCTGAGTCCGAATCCGACACAACCGCCGCCTCGGTCCGGGGCGGTAACCTGCGAATCCGCAGCGCGCAGCGACCGCGGCGGACGCGGTCTGCCTGCGTCCCGGAATCGCCGAGTACACCGCGCTGTCTCGCGCCCCTGGTGATCCCCGCCGCGATCTACTGTTGACCAGAGTCGGCCACTTCGGCCGCCGCACTGGCGTTGCGTAACGTTCGCGGCCACGGCGGCACCCTTCACGACGTCTTCCTTCGGCGTGTCCGACAGAAATTCATCACCCGGAGCAACCGGTCGCACATGTCCGGTAGTCCGACCAATCACGCTTCGAAAAGCACGCTGGGGTTGGGAATCCATGCGCGACTGCGTGCAGAGCGAGGGCTGCTGGCCGGATCTGGTCAAACCTACGCTAATGCGGCTGCCGCACAGTGAAGATGGCTGTCGAGCCGCACCTGCGACGGGTCGAGGCGCGGCTCGGTAGCCGTCAGTACGCGTCCAACGGCGGGCAGGAGCAGACGAGGTTGCGGTCACCGTAGGCGCCGTCGATGCGCCGCACCGCGGGCCACACCTTGCCCCGCGCCGGATCCAGACCCTGCGGATACACCGCGACCTCCCGGCTGTACGGGCGGTCCCACTCCCCGACCAGGCAGGCCGCGGTATGCGGCGCACCGCGCAACGGGTTGTCCGTCACCGGCCACACACCCGCGGCGACCTGATCGATCTCGCCCCGGATCGCCGTCATCGCGAGGATGAATTCGTCCAGTTCGGCGAGGTTTTCGCTCTCGGTGGGCTCCACCATCAGCGTGCCAGCCACCGGGAAGCTCATGGTCGGCGCATGGAATCCATAGTCCGCCAACCGCTTTGCCACATCATCTACGGTCACACCGGTCCGCTTGGTGATCTCGCGCAGATCCAGAATGCACTCGTGCGCGACCATCGAGTTCTCACCGGTGTACAGCACCGGGAAGTGCTCGTTCAACCGGCGCGCGATGTAGTTGGCCGAGGCGATCGCGGTCAATGTGGCCTTACGTAGACCATCCGCACCCATCATCCGGATATAGGCCCAGGTGATCGGCAGAATCGACGCCGAACCGTACTTCGCCGCCGACACCGCGTGCGAGCCGTGCTCGAGCGGGTCACCGGGCAGATACGGCGCGAGATGGGAGCGCACCGCCACCGGCCCGACGCCCGGACCGCCGCCGCCGTGCGGAATGCAGAAGGTCTTGTGCAGGTTCAAATGGCTGACGTCGCCGCCGAACCGGCCCGGACGAGCAAGGCCCACAAGCGCATTCAGATTCGCGCCGTCGACGTACACCTGACCGCCCGCATCGTGCACCAGCGCGCACAACTCGGCCACCTCGTGCTCGTACACGCCGTGCGTCGACGGATAGGTGATCATGATGCACGCCAACCGGTCGGCGTGGTCGGCGATCTTGGCACGCAGATCATCGAGATCCACATCGCCGTTCTCCCGGCACTTCACGACCTCCACGCGCAGGCCGGCCATGGTGGCCGAGGCGGCATTGGTGCCGTGCGCGCTGGACGGAATGAGGCACGTATCCCGGTGTGTGTCACCACGATCCAGGTGATAGCGCCGAATGGCCAGCAGTCCGGCGTACTCACCCTGACTGCCCGCATTCGGCTGCAGGCTCACCTGGTCGTACCCGGTGATGGCCGAGAGCCAGCCCTCCAGATCGGTGATCACCCGCAGCAGTCCGGGCGCATCCTCGACGGGCGCGTACGGATGGATCCGCGCGAAACCGGGCCAGGTGATGGCCTCCATCTCGGCGGTGGCATTGAGCTTCATGGTGCAGGACCCCAGCGGAATCATGCTGCGGTCCAGTGCGATGTCCTTATCGGAGAGCCTGCGCAGATAGCGCAGCATCGCGGTTTCGGTGTGGTAGCTGGTGAAGGCCCGATGGGTGAGGAATTCCGAGGTACGGGTCTCGATCGAACCGCCGGGCACGTTAGGCGCCCCGCTCGGATCGCTGACGCCCAACGGCAGCCCGGTGCTGAAGGATTCGAGCACCGCGGTGACATGCGCCTCGGTGGTGGCCTCGTCACAGGCGATGCCGACATGATCGGCATCCACCAACCGCAAATTGATCCCGCTCGACTTCGCCTTCGCGACAACGGATTCCGCGCCGCCGGGCACGCGCACCAGCAGGGTGTCGAAGAAATTCTCGTGCACTACAACACCATCGAGTCCGGCCGCGATGGCCGCGGCGCGGGCATGAACGCGGCGGGCGATCGCACGCAGCCCGTCGGCGCCGTGGTAACTCGCGTACATCGCGGCAACAATGGCGAGCAGCACCTGTGCGGTACAGATGTTGGAGGTTGCCTTCTCCCGGCGAATGTGCTGCTCCCGGGTCTGCAGTGCGAGCCGGTATGCCTTGTTGCCGTCCACGTCCACGGACACACCGACCAGCCGGCCGGGCAGCTGCCGCGCGTGCTTGGTGTGCACAGAAAGGTATCCGGCATGCGGACCGCCGAAACCCATCGGCACCCCGAAACGCTGTGTGGTGCCGAAACATACGTCGGCCCCCTGCTCCCCCGGCGGCGTAATCAACGTCAGCGCAAGCAGATCCGCGCCCACCGCAACCAACGCGCCACGCGCATGTGCCGCGTCGATCACCGGCCGCCAGTCCACGATCCGGCCCGACGCACCCGGAACCTGAACCAGCACGCCGAAGAACTCGCCCTCGGGCAACTCGCCACCGGACAGATCCGCCGAGACGATCTCGATGCCCAGCGGCTCGGCCCGGGTGTACAGCACGGTCTTGGTCTGCGGGAACAAATCATCATCGATCAGCAGACGTGCGGACTTGGACTTGCCCGCGCGGCGCAGCAGCGTCATCGCCTCGGCAGCGGCGGTGGCCTCATCCAGCATGGACGCATTGGCCACCTCCATGCCAGTCAGATCCGACACCATGGTCTGGAAGTTGAGCAGCGCTTCGAGCCGCCCCTGGCTGATCTCGGGCTGATATGGCGTGTAGGCGGTGTACCAGGCCGGATTCTCCAGCAGGCTGCGCACCAGCACCGGCGGGGTGAGCGTGTCGTAGTAGCCGAGCCCGATCATCGAGGTGGCCACGGAATTCGACTGCGCGAGCTCGGCGAGTTCGGTGAGCACCCCATGCTCGGTGCCCGCCGGCGGCAGCACGTCCAGGCCGGAGTCGTCCAGAATGCTCGCGGGCAGTGCCGCGGTGGCGAGCTCGTCCAGCGAACCGACGCCGACGACGTCCAGAATCCGGGCGAGTTCGTCCCGGTCGGGTCCGATATGGCGGTCGGCGAATGATCGAGTCACGGCAGCTCCAGGGTCGGGCGGGTCGGCCAACGGTGCCGACAGGTACCAGCCCTCCCCCTCTGTCGTGGAGCCTGAGAGATTCGGACGCCGCGACACCCTGCCGCGAACGGACAGGTTCCGGGCCCCTTTCCCCATGGGCGGGCGATCGCCGCGTTGTGCGCCGAACACCACTTTCCAGAGACGTCGAAGCCCGTACGGTCCTTTTGCCTGAGAGATTGACGGGGAGGTGCTGCTCCTTCGGCGCCCGAACTCTTGTGAAGTCCGGAACTCTCCCGCACGGCGGCGACGCATCGTCAGTTTATGTCGCGCACCCGACGAATGACGCCACTGGACCCCGGAATGGCGTGTAGCGCTCATCACTCCGGCGCATATGACAAGTGCCCGCCGCGGTAGCGACGGGCACCCGATACGATCTCTAGCCGGTCTTCGCGTTCATCCGAGCCTTACGACGGAAGGACAGTTCGTCCTCCGGACGTTCGCTCGCACTGCCGCTCACCGCCCGCTCGGCCGGGAAGTTGGCGATGGCTCCGGTCAGCTCCCGCATGGCGCCGCTGACCGCGATTCCGAAGACGCCCTGCCCACCCTGCAGTAAATCGACTACCTCCTCGGGCGAGGTGCATTCATACACCGAGGTGCCATCGGAGAACAGCGTGATGCCCGCCAGATCCTGTACGCCACGGCTGCGCAGGTGATCGACCGCGATGCGGATGTTCTGCAGCGAGATGCCGGCGTCCAATAGCCGCTTCACGATTTTCAGGACCAGAATGTCCTTGAACGAATACAGCCGCTGGCTGCCCGACCCCGCCGCGCCTCGAATGGAGGGCACGACCAGTCCGGTCCGCGCCCAGTAATCGAGCTGGCGGTAGGTGATCCCGGCCACCTGGCATGCGCTGGGAACGCGGTAGCCGACCAAATCGTCGGGTACCGAGTCATCCGGGAACAGGCCTGGCTGTACCACATCCTGCGATTGCTCTGCCACTGACCACTCCCTTGCTTCGCCGACGCCTTGCCTCATCGATGACCCGGCTCCGTAACGACCAACGACCGGCCATAACGGACGTGGTCCAACTATCGAGATTACTCCCCCTGATTGTCCCGGGAGCGGCATCATCCGACCAAACGCGACGCGCGGTGAGAGTCTCGACCTCTACTTTAGGGCCAGTGGAAATATGGGCGCGCCTAACCGACAATGCCAGTCCGCCAGGTCAACTCAGCTATCGGTGGCCTTGAAATCGTCCGGCGAGACGGACTCGAGGAACTCCTTGAACTTCTCCACCTCGTCCTCGCGCTCATCCGGCATAACCAGCCCCGCCTCCTCGAGCACCGGCTCCTCGGCATAGATGGGGCAACCGACCCGCAAGGCGATCGCTATCGAATCCGACGGCCGCGCCGAGACCCGCAGATCGTTCTCGAAAACCAGATCCGCGTAGAAGGTGCCCTCCTGCAGATCCACGATCCGCACTTCCTTGAGGGTGTGCCCGAGGTCAGCGATCAAGATCTTGATCAGATCGTGAGTCAGCGGACGGATCGGAGTCACCCCCTCTTGTTCGAGCACGATCGCGGTCGCCTCGGCCTGCCCGATCCAGATCGGCAAATACCTGTCTCCGGACGCCTCGCGGAGCAACAGCACGGGCTGGTTCTGTGGCTGCTCGACACGAATGCCGATTACGCGCATCTCACTCATCGCACTGCCTCCCAATGACTCGCCGGCCGCCCGGCATGACCGCTGCAGAGCTCGCCGTACCACGAGTCTAAGCGAAGCTCGAGGCGTGCAGCATTCCCTGTGCACAGCCGAAATCGGCGTGTTGTCCGTCTGGAACGCAAAGCGAACTTCCGATGTACCCGCCGAACTCAGCCGCCGAGTGAGGACCGCACCGACGCTTTCACCAGGCAGGTGTGCAGTGTCAGCGACAATGCGGCCAACTCGCGCACCGTTTCCTCCGCACGGGCCCGCGCACCGGCATCGCGGCTCTTGGCGATCGGGGCGGCGATTTGCGCTACCAGCGCGGCCTCGCGGTCCGCGGCCAGCTTGAAGGCGCGCAAATGCCGTGCCTCCAGGCCGAATTCGGCCATCGCCTTAGCGGTCTTGGCCAGCGTCACCGCATCCTCGTCGAAGAAACCGGCGACGCCCGGCGTGATCAGATTGGCCCGGATCAGATCGGCGAGGAACTTCTCATCGATCTCCGCCCTGGCCAATAGATCCGCCCGAGTGAGCCGAATTTCGTGATCGAATCGCAGCTCGTCGGGCGAGATTTCACCGGGCACGACGCCGAGTCTGCGCGGAGGCGCGGTGCGTGCAGAACTGTGCGCCACGGGTGTGGCGGTGAGCTCGGAGTCGGACATGGCATGCCCGGGCTCCGGCGCACCGTTGCGGCCGGAGTGCGCCCGGGCGCGGGCTTCCCGCACACCGAGCGTCGCCGCACCGCTGTCGATCGCTTCGAGCTGCTCCTTGATCACCTTCAAGGGCAGGTACTGATCGCGTTGTGCGGTCAGCACGAATCTGAGCCGCTCGCAGTCCGCGATCGAGAACCTGCGATAACCCGACGGGGTGCGCTCGGGTCGGATCAGCCCCTCGGCCTCGAGGAAACGGATCTTCGAGATGGTGATATCCGGAAAGTCCGGTCGCAGCAGGTCGAGCACGGAGCCGATCGACATACCTCCGCGAGCCCACTGCGCCGCGCCCGTCATAGCACCGAGTCTTTCATGACACAGCGTTCTTGCCTGTCAACAGCCCCGACACGCGAAATCCGTGCCGCTGATGTCACAGGCTGCCCGCACCCGCCGACGAATCGCTCGACTCGACCCGCGGTCCGGTGAGGAACACGAGGCGGAACTTGCCGATCTGTACCTCGTCACCGTTCTGCAACTCCGAGGAGTCCACCGGCTCCCGGTTGACGTAGGTGCCGTTGAGGCTGCCCACGTCGACCACCTGGAAGGAATCGTCGTCCTGCCGGAATTCGGCATGCCGACGGCTGACGGTGACGTCATCGAGAAAAATGTCACTGTCGGGATGGCGGCCCGCCGACGTGGTCGGCTGATCGAGCAGGAACCGCGAGCCCGCATTCGGGCCTCGCTTCACGACCAAGAGGGCAGCACCAACCGGCAGACCCTCGACCCCTTGGACCGGCTGTTCGCCGGTCGCCTCAGCGGAGCGCGACGCGTCGACCTCGTTCAGGAAATCCGCGCGGAAGACCGACGTCGTCTCGGCCGCGGTCTCCCCGTAACCCGGGTCTTTGTTCTCGCTCACCGTTTCTCTCCTCCTCGAACCTGATTATCCATGCAAGCAGGTGCTGCCTTCACCGCCACGACCTGGGGATCCTGGCGCTAGAACACCGGCTGCCAAGCACCGGCACATCTGTTGGCATTGACCGTACCCTGCCTGGGCGTACCCGTGCAGGTAGAACTGGGAAGGCTGGGTCAGCCCCCGATAACTCCTTGATAACCTGCGGCATCCAGCAGTTCACCGAGCGCGGCGTCCACGTCGGCCTCGTCGCTCAATTCGAGCTCGAAGATCCACCCCTCACCATAGGGATCGTTGTTCAGCGTTTCCGGCGCCGAGTCCAGAACACCATTCACCGCAACGACTTTCGCGGCCAGCGGGGCGTAGATATCGGACACGCTCTTGGTCGACTCCACCTCGGCAATGCTGTCCGCGGCGGCCACCTCTTTGTCGACTTCAGGCAACTGCACGAACACAACGTCACCGAGTTGAGACTGGGCGTAGTCGGTGATTCCCACCCGAACCCGGGTCGGGCTGATCCGCTGCACCCATTCATGCTCTTCGGTGTAGCGCAGATCCTCGGGGGTCTGGGTCACAGGCCGTCCTTTCGTCGTCGACTCGACGCAACTCTAATCGCTACTCCCCGCGGTGTGGCACAGCCGGTATCGCTCGCGCGACGGCGAAAGCCTTCCAGATGTAGAGCACGCCGGTCCACACATACACCGCCGTGCCCCAGACCAGGAATGCCCCACCGAAGGCACGGCCGAAACCTGCCAGCGCCCAATCCATCTGACCGGCCAGCAACCACGGCAGCGCGGACATCAGCGCGAAGGTAGCCGCCTTACCCAGGTAGATGACCTCGGGCGGATCCAGTTCGCGGCGTTTGTACACCGAAAGAGTCAAGGCCAGGACGGCATCGCGGCTGATCAGGATCACCGCAACCCACCAGGGCAGCAAACCGCGGATCACGAATGCGGCCAGTGTGGTCACCAGGTACAGCCGATCCACGAACGGGTCGAGCAGTGCGCCCAGTCGTGAGGACTGGTCGAGCAGGCGGGCCAACTTGCCGTCCAGGAAGTCGGTGACGCCGCTGAGCACCAGCAGCGCGAATGCCCAGCCGTCGGCGCGCACCACCAGCAGCAACCACAGGAACAGCGGCACACCAGCCAGTCGCAACACGCTCAGGACATTGGGGACGGTGAAGATGCGGTCGGCGAAGACGCCGCCCGCGGCCGGATCGCCCGCATTTCCCGGGTTGTCCGCGCCGGAGCGTTCGCCCGGTTCCGTTTTCCCCGATTCGGTTGTCACAGCCCGTGCATACCGCACCGACCCCGGTTCACGCCATCCGGGCACGCCGTCGCGCATATATTCGGTACTTACCTGCTGTGCGGTACGCCGCACCGACCCGAGTGACAGAATGAGTGCAAAACCATCTCACACAGTTGTCGCACGGTTCAGAGAGGGAAAGCATGCCAGCATTCGACTACGACGTGGTAGTGATCGGCTCCGGATTCGGCGGCAGCGTCAGTGCGCTGCGCCTGACCGAGAAGGGCTACCGGGTCGGAGTGCTCGAGGCCGGACGGCGCTGGCCCACCGAGGATATTCCGAAGACGAATTGGAATGTGCGCAAATCGATCTGGGCGCCGCGACTCGGTTTGACCGGGCCGCAACGGATCAGTGTGCTCGGCAAATGCGCGGTCTTTTCCGGCGCGGGTGTGGGCGGCGGTTCGCTCATTTACGGCAATACCCTCTACGAGCCGCTGCCGAACTTCTACACCGATAAGCAGTGGGCCCATATCACCGATTGGAAGGCCGAACTGGCGCCGTATTACGACCAGGCGCAGCGCATGCTCGGCGTTGCCCCGAATCCGCGGATGACGCCCGCCGACGAGGTGATCAAGGAGATCGCCGACGATCTGGGCGTCGGCGATACCTTCCACCCGACCAATGTGGGCGTCTTCTTCAACGAGGCCGATCCGGGCACCGAGGTCGAGGATCCGTACTTCGGCGGCGCGGGTCCGCACCGGCGCGGCTGTGTGCATTGCGCGCAATGTTTCACCGGCTGCCCGAACAATGCCAAGAACACCACCACGACGAATTACCTCTACCTGGCCGAAAAGGCCGGAGCCGAGGTACATCCGCTGACCACCGCGACCGCTGTTCGGCCGCTGTCCGGCGGCGGATATGCGGTCGAGACCGAGCGTTCGGATCGCTGGATCCGCAAGCAGCGCAAGACCTTTACCACCGGACAGGTGGTATTCGCCGGTGCGGCGCTCGGCACGCAGAAGTTGCTGCACAAAATGCGCGATGAGGCGATACTGCCGAATCTGTCACCGCGCCTCGGTGAACTGACCCGCAGCAATTCCGAGGCGATCCTCAATGTGGTCAGCCGCTCGCGTAGCGATTTCGCCGAGGGCATCGCTATCACCTCCTCGATCCATCCGGAGGCCGATACCCACATCGAGGTCTGCCATTACGGGAAAGGCCAGAACGCGCTGTTCCCGATGTCGGTGCCGATCGTGGACGGCGGCGCGTTCCGATTCCTGCGCTTCCTGCTGGCAATCGTGTTGCACCCGTTGGTATTCCTGCGCAGCCTCAATGCCCACCGCGCCTCGGAGAAGTCGGTGATCCTGCTGGTGATGCAGTCACTGGACAATTCGCTGACCTCCTACCGCAAACGCGGGCAGTTGAAGACCAAACAGGGCACCGGCGAACCGAATCCGACCTGGATTCCGATGGCGCACGATATCGGACGCCGGTTCAGCGCCAAGGTGAACGGCGATACCCACGGCCTGATCATGGATGTGCTGAATATCCCGGCCACCGCGCACTACATCGGCGGTTGCGTGATCGGAGAGGGGCCGCAGGCCGGTGTGGTCGACCCGTATCAGCGGGTATTCGGCCACCCTGGACTGCACGTCGCGGACGGTTCGGCGGTCACGGCCAACCTCGGTGTCAATCCGTCGCTGACAATCACCGCCCAGGCCGAGCGCGCAATGGCCTTCTGGCCCAATAAGGACGAGGCCGACCCGCGTCCGGAACTGGGTTCGGCGTACCGGCGGATCTCCCCCGTCGCCCCGAAGCATCCCACGGTGCCCGCCTCCGCCCCCGGCGCGCTGCGACTGCCGATCACGCCGGTCGATCCCGCGGTGCCCGCAACCTGACCGCGAACCCGGACTTCGGCGCTCCCGCACGCGTCTGACTAACCTGGACCGTTGTGCTGGACAGTGGTATCGATCTTCGCTCATATGTTCCTGCGGAGGACGTCCGTGCCCGCGGGCGGACGCTGCGTCAACGGGTTCCGGTCTCGGCCCGGGATCGAGCGGTCACCTCGTCGACGCGACCGGACGTGCTCGACTTCATCGCCGCGAGCAATGCTGGTCGGTTGCCGCATCTGATACCGCTGCGGATCGGTCGGATGCTCGCCTCGCCGTTCACTTTCTATCGCGGCGCTGCCGGGCTGATGGCCGCCGATCTCGCGGGCAGTCCGGACACCGGGGTGCCCGCGCAGATCTGCGGGGACGCGCACGCCGCGAATTTCGGCCTGTACGGCACGCCGCGCGGCGAAATCGTCATGGACATCAATGATTTCGACGAAACGATCGTCGGCCCGTGGGAGTGGGATCTGGAGCGCTTGGCGGCCAGTCTGGTGCTGGCGGGCCGCGAAGGCGGTGCGGCCGAAGACGATTGCCTGCGGGCCGCGCGGGATGCGGCCCGGTCCTATCGCCTCGCCATCGATCATCTGGCCGAGCAACCGTTCATGGAATCGTGGAGCGCGCTGCCGGACGAGTCGATCATCAGTAGGGCAAGGGCAGATGATCTGCTCGACGACTTCAAGAAGGCCGCGAAGAAGGCGCGCAAGAATACCAGCGCCAAGGTGGTCGAGAAGTGGACCGAACATCTGGAGGACCACGAGACCGGGATCAGCAAGCACCGATTCGTCAGTGACCCGCCGATTCTCACGACGGTCGACGCAAAGGTCGCCGAGGAGATCATCGACGGTCTGGAGCGCTACGGCGATACCCTGCGCGAGTCTCGGCGCAACCTGCTGGCCCGATTCGCGGTGTCCGACACCGCCTTCCGCATTGTCGGCACCGGAAGCGTCGGACTGCACAGCTATGTGGCGCTGCTGCACGGTAATGCGGGTGAGGCACTGGTGCTGCAGTTGAAACAGGCCAATCCGTCGGCCCTTGCACCGTTCCTGCCCGCGCCGCCGCCAGCGCACGAGGGCGAGCGAATCGTGCAGGGCGCCAGGCTGGTTCAGTCCGAGACCGATATTCTGCTCGGCTGGACCACACTGCGCTCGGAGACCGGCGAACTGCCGTTCACGGTGCGCCAGTTCCGCAATATGAAGGGCAGCATCGATCCGGCGGAGCTGTCCTCGGACGATCTCGACGACTACGGCAGGCTGGCCGGCGCGCTGCTGGCCCGCGCACATTCGCGTTCGCTCGATCCGCGCCTGCTCGCCGGGTATTTCGACGGTGACGAGTCGTTCGAGGATGCCGTCGCGCGCTGCGCGGTGCGCTATGCCGATCGGACCGAGGCCGACCACGCCGAATTGGCAGATGCGGTGCGGGCTGGAAAGATCGCCGCCGAACAACCGCAGTAACACGCCGCGTCTGGTCGTAGGCGCGGCGAATCGGGCCGTGTTGTCCGTATCCTTGCCACCATCGAGTGATGACGTGAAGGGCGGTCGCGAATGCTCGTGCGAGTACAGAACCCGGCAGGCACCAATGCCGAGCGGGCGCTGATCGACTGGCTGCGCACTTGGAAGGATCCGGCCAGCCCACACGGTGTCGCCACGGTGAATTGCAGTCTGTTCCATAATGATCGGCTGCATCAGTTCGACGCCGTGGTCTGGACCCCGACCAGTTGCGTGGTGATCGAGGCCGAGGCGCTGGTCGCGCGCCAGGACGGCGTACTGGAGGTACCGCTCAGCGGGCCGTGGACGATTTCCGGCGAACCGGTCGCCGTGGAGGGCCGCGATCGGCGCACGCCGCTGGACAAATCGCGCGAACATACACTCGCACTGCAGAATTGGCTGGCCGCGCGCGGTCTCGGCCAGCGCGCGGTGCATGGTGTCGCACTGATCGTGCCGCTGCGCGGGGCCGAACTATCGATCAAACAGGAGTGGAGCGATCCGAGTTTCGATGTGATCCTCGGCAGCGATCCGGAACGGCTGCGGCACTATTTCGAGACGCTGGCCGATTCCGAGAAGAATATCCACCTGTGGACGGCCAACGATGTCGCGGTGGCATTCCGCAGCCTGGGCATCCTGCCCTATCTGCCCGCCCCGCAGGAGCTGATCAACGAGGGCTTCCTCGGCCCGATCGATATCACGCTGTGGCACGGTGGCCCGAACCAGGCGCAGGCGGAGGCATATGCCGAGGAGTTGGCGCAGGCCGAAAGGGATGCCAACGCATCGGGGCTGGTCATCGAATCGCCCTGGTACAGCCCGTGGAAGCTGTATCCGCGGCAGGCGGGCGATATGGATCTCGGGCGGGCGTTCATGCGGATCACCCTGGCAGTGGGCATGCTGATCGCCTTCGCCTGGGTGATCTGGTTTGTGGTCATCGCGATATTGACTTACGGGCCGGGGTGACGACGGGGGTCGACTGCTCCGGACTGTGGGGCCGCGCTCGACCACGAGTGCGAGGTGTAATCGCGACCGACAGTGCAGTTTTTGCATCACCTGCCGGACGTGATCGACCACGGTCCATTCCGAGATCTGCAGCTGGGTCGCGATCATTCGGTTCGTCATGCCGGTCGCGACCAGTACCGCGGTTTCGCGCTGTCGGTTGGTGAGTGCGTCCAGCGGCGATTCGACGGGCTGCTGATCCGATCCGGCATCCGACCGTGCGCCAGCGACCGACGGGGTCTGTTCGCGAGTGCCCTATCGTCGAGCGGTGATCGTCAAATGGGAGGGGTGGCTCGGCCGGGTCCGGGCGAACCTCGTCGTGCTGTGCGTGGTGCTCGTCGGCCTCGGCGTCGCGGTCGCGCTGCCGCTGACCTTTCCCCGCGACGGCGCGGCCACCGATCTGGATCGCGCACTCGCCCGGCCGATCCACTCGGCGATGGACGACCATTCCGGTGGCTATGAAGTGCTGGTGATCCCGAGCAACGGCTACATCCTGATCCCGCTATTGCTCGCGGGCGCCGCCTGGTTCGGCTTTCGGCGGCAGTGGCGGCGGGCCGTGGCGATGGTGGTGATTCCCGAGGTCGTGGTCGGGCTCAACAGCTGGGTGCTCAAACCGCTGTGGGATCGACCGCTGCACGATTATCTCGCGTATCCGAGCGGACATACCGTGCATCTGGTCGCGATCGCCGCCGCGTTCGTCGTGCTGACCGACTCGATGCGGGCGCGTGTCGTCACCAGCTTGATCGCCACCGTCGCACTGGTCTGTGCCGCGGTCGGCATGATCGGCCTCGGCTATCATCTGCCGACCGACATTCTCGGCGGTACGGCGGTAGCGATCGCGCTGGTCGTCGTGTGCTGGAAGCTCACCGGACGATTTCTCACGCAGCGGTTGCGCGTCGACTCCTAGATCGACACCGTCGTATGACTGCCGACCCGATCGAACACGCTCGCATCATCCAGCAGCGCCGCACGCAGCATGTTCTCCGGCACCCCCAGGCCCTCGACCAGTGTCAGCGCATCCGGTCGCAGCCGGTCGACCAGTTCATTGACACCGCGACGCACCGCCTTCGCACGCTCGACCGACATGAACCGGTGCATGATGAACCACGCCTGGTTCTCCTCGAGCATCGAGTAGACGTACAGATCGCAGACGGTCTCGGCGAGCTCGCGAGCCGCCGGATCCGCAATCCCGGCAATGCCTTCGATGAACGCCTCGAGGACCAGCCGGTCGATATGCGCGGCGCCCGCGGCGAGGATATGGTCCTGCGCATTGTTGAACGCCTCGAACGGTGCGGTGTCCTTCGCGCGGGCCTGCAGCCGATGTCCGGCGGTGCGCACCAGATAGTCCTCGCGATCGGCGAACAGCTGCAGCTGCACCGAGCGGCGGGACAGGTCGCCGTCGTCGACCGTGTCATCACTGCGGTCGCGCAGCGTCTGAATAAGTTGGCGCACACCGGAGCGCTTGCGCACCACATCACCGGCCATGGTGGCGGCGAAGCGCACCCAGCCCAGCGCGTCCAGATCGCGGATCTCATCGGAGTAGGCGGTGAGCACTTCCTTGGCCACCAATTGCGTGAGCACGACATTGTCGCCCTCGAAGGTGGTGAACACGTCGGTATCGCCCTTGAGCGTGACGAGGCGGTTCTCGGTGAGATAGCCTGCGCCGCCGCAGGCTTCGCGACATTCCTGGATGGCGCGGGTGGCGAATCGGGTTTGTGCGACCTTGAGTCCCGCGGCCCGTTTCTCCAGGGCGCGCTGCGCACCCGGATCGAGGTCCTGACCGGTCTGCACCAGATGCATGCGACGGACCAGGTCGTTCTGTGCGAACGCGAGTGCGTACGACCGGGCGATCAAGGGCAGTAGCCGTCGCTGATGACTGCGGTAGTCCAGCAGCAGGGTCTCCTGGCCACTGTCCGGATCCGAGAATTGGCGACGCTTCAGCGCATATCGCGTGGCAATGCTCAACGCGACCCGGGCACCGGCCGCGGCGGCACCTCCGACGCTGACCCGCCCGCGCACCAAAGTGCCCAGGGTGGTGAAGAATCGGCGGCTCGGATTCTCGATATCGGAGCGGTAGGTGCCGTCCGGTGCGACATCGGCATACCGGTTGAGCAGGTTCTCCCGGGGAATGCGGACCTGATCGAAGGTGATCCGTCCGTTGTCGACACCGAGCAGACCGCCCTTGAGGCCGTCGTCGTAGGTGGTCACTCCCGGCAGATCGGCGCCGCTTTCATCCCGGATCGGCACCAGGAAGCAGTGCACGCCCTGACTCTTCCCCTCGGTGATCAACTGCGCGAAAACCGCTGCCATCCTGGCATGTTCGGCCGCACCGCCGATGTAGTCCTTGCGCGCCGACGGTGTCGGCGAATGGACGACGAACTCCTGGGTCTGCGGATCGTAGGTGGCGGTCGTCTCGAGATTCGCGACATCGCTGCCGTGTCCGGATTCGGTCATCGCGAAACAACCGAGCAGATCCAGTGATATCAGCCGCTTGACCACATCGCGATGCCGTTCGGTCCCCAGGTTTTCCACGGCGCCGCCGAACAACCCCCACTGCACACCCGATTTCACCCACAGCGACAGGTCGGCGTACGCCAACATCTCCAGTGCGACCACTGCCTCCCCCGGTTCCCCCGTGCCCCCGTTCTCGCGTCGGAAACCACGCTCCGCGTAGCCCATCGATGCGATCGCCCGCATCTGCTCGAGCACCCGTGCCCGTGCCGCGCGGTAGTCCAGAGACGGATCGCCGGTGAACTGATCTCCGGCCAGTTGCACCCTGGCCTCGGCGCGTACCGCGCGCCATGGGCCGTCGAGTGCGTCGCGGAGGTGGTCCGATGTCGAGACGTTCTCGGTGTCAGGCATACCCCGACAGTAGCGTTTCGCGGGCATCCGGCGGGCCGTTCGAACCGAGCGGATGCTCCGGACATCGACCGCTGCCGGAGGTTTGACCAGCGGATTCAGTCCGCAGAAACAGCATGACACGACATCTTCGTAAAGTTCTTGCTTTACCATTGAACGCGTGTTTAATATACTAAACATGTGTTCAACCAGAGAGCCGTATCGCAAGGACCCGCCGAACTAGGAGGCGCCGCGTGACGCCGGCCCCGAATTCGGATCTCAGCACCGCAGCCCGCATTCGCGACATCGCGATCGAGGTGTTCGGTGACAACGGATTCCAGGTCGGAGTGCGCGCGATCGCCGCAGCGGCCGGTGTATCCCCCGGACTGGTCAACCATCACTTCGGCTCCAAGGACGGCCTGCGGGCCGCCTGCGACGAGCGGGTGCTGGAGTTGATCCGGGACCAGAAGTGGAAGACCGCCACCGAGACGAACGTCGCGAAAAGCATGCTCGCGGCCATGTCCGAGATCGAGACATACGGCCCGCTGGTCGCCTACATGGTGCGCAGCCTGCAGGCGGGCGGGCCGTTGGCCGAGTCACTGCTCGAGCACATGATCTCCGATGCCGAGGAGTACATCCAGGCAGGCGTCGAGGCGGGCACCATCAAACCGAGCCGTGACCCGGCCGCGCGGGCCAGATATCTGACGACACTCAATGTCGGCGCGACCGTCCTGTACTTCACCCTGCTGCAAAACCGCGGCGAAAAGCTCGACTACCGCAAGCTCGTTCGCTCCTTGACCGAGGAGTTCGTGCTGCCCGCCGCGGAGCTCTACACCCAGGGATTCCTAACCGACCCAACGATTTTGGACACCCTTACCAAGGAGACCTGATGTCCGACATCATCGAAGTTCGCGATCTGCACAAGAACTTCGGCCACTTCGCCGCCCTGAACGGGCTGGATCTCGCGGTCCGCGAGGGCGAAATCCATGGCTTCCTCGGCCCGAACGGCGCGGGTAAGTCGACCACCATCCGCATCCTGCTCGGCATCCTGCGGGCCAGCTCCGGCGAAGTCCACCTGCTCGGGCGCGATCCGTGGACCGATGCGGTCGAGCTGCACCGTGAAATCGCTTATGTACCAGGGGACGTCACACTATGGCCGTCGTTATCCGGCGGGGAAACCATCGACCTACTGGCCAGAATGCGCGGGGAAATCAATGCGCAGCGCCGTGCCGAATTGATCGAGCGATTCGATCTGGATCCGCGCAAGAAGGCGCGCACCTATTCCAAGGGCAACCGGCAGAAGGTCGCATTGATCTCCGCGCTCGCCTCCGATGTGCGCCTGCTACTGCTCGACGAACCGACCTCAGGTCTGGATCCGTTGATGGAACAGGTTTTTCGCGAATGCGTCGAGGAGGCCAATCAGCGCGGCACCACGGTTCTGCTGTCGAGTCACATCCTGTCCGAGGTGGAGGTGCTGTGTGACCGGGTGACCATTATCCGAGCCGGACGTACCGTCGAGAGCGGATCGCTGTCGGATATGCGGCACCTTTCGCGTACCTCCATTACCGCCGAATTGCTCGGCGACCCAGGCGATCTCAGCCGAATGACGGGTGTCGAGGACATCGAACGCGATGGTTCGACGCTGCGCTGCCAGGTGGACGGCGAACATCTCGGCGAGTTGATCCGGATCCTCGGCGATGTCGGAGTGCGCAGCCTCACCAGTGCGCCGCCGACGCTGGAGGAACTGTTCATGCGGCACTACCACGTCGACGGCGCGACATCCGAGCAGGCCAGGGCGACCATGGAGAAGGTGGGATCATGACAACCGCAACCGCGGGCGGCAGGCATTACGCCACACCCGCCGTGCGCGGATCGGCCGACTTCGCCGGTACCGGGCAATTACTGCGACTGTTGCTGCGCCGCGACCGAATTGTGTTGCCGCTGTGGGTACTTGCTTTCGGACTGCTGCCCGCCGCCTATGTCGGCAGCGCCAAGGCCGTCTACACCACGCAGGCCGACCTCGATCATGCCGCGAAGTCGGTCATGGAAAGCCCGGCGCTCGTTGCCATGTACGGGCCGGTCTTCAGCACCGATCTCGGCTCGGTCGGACTGTGGAAGGCCGGGCCGTTCTACGCGATGATCGCGATCGCGACAATCCTCACCGTCATCCGGCACACCCGGGTCGAGGAGGAGACCGGTCGCGCGGAATTGGTCGGCGCCACCAGCATCGGCCGCTATGCCGGGTTGACCGCCGCCATGATCATGACGGCGACCGGCTGTCTGATCGTCGCCATCCTGAGTGCCCTCGCGCTCTCCGGCAGTGACCTACCCGCCGCCGGTTCGCTGGCCTACGGTGCAACTCTCGGCTGTTCCGGTCTGGTCTGGGCCGGGGTCGCCGCGATCGCGGCGCAGGTGAGCGTGGGCGCACGGGTCGCGCGCGGGGTGGCGTTCGGGGCACTCGGCACGGCCTTCGCGCTGCGCGCGGTCGGCGACGCCGGAAACGGTGTGCTGTCGTGGTTTTCGCCGCTCGGCTGGTGTATCAATCTGCGGCCGTATGCGAATGAGCGCTGGTGGGTGTTGATTCCGCTGCTCACCGTCGCCATTGTTACCACCGTCGCCGCGTATATGCTTCTGCGGCAACGTGATACGGGCTCGGGTCTGCTCGCCGAGCGACCCGGCGCGCCGGTAGCGGCGCCCACGCTCTCCGGTCCATCCGGACTGGCTTGGCGGCTGCAGCGGGGCTCGCTGCTGGCCTGGTCCGTCGGTTTCCTGCTCTACGGATCGCTGATGGGCGGCGCCATCAACAGCGTCGGCGATATGCTCGACAACAGTAAGCAGGTCCGCGACGTGATCAACCGGATGGGCGGCACCGATATGCTGCAGAATTCGTTCATCACGTTCGCCCTCAGCATGCTGGCCATCGCGGCGTCGGCCTACTCGATCTCGGCCGTGCTGCGGCTGCACGAGGAGGAATCCAGCCAGCGCGCCGAGGCCACGCTGGCCGGTTCGGTGAGCCGTGAACGCTACGCGATGAGCCACATCGGCATCGCGCTGCTCGGACCGGTGGTGTTGCTGTTCCTCGCGGGTGCGGCGGTCGGAGTCATCTATGGCATCTCGGATGGCGATCTGGCGGGCAAGGTGGGCGACTGCCTCGGCGCGGCGGCAGTGCAACTGCCTGCGGTGTGGGTGCTCACCGCCATCACTGTGGCGGTCTACGGTCTCGCGCCCCGCTATACGCCGGTTGCCTGGGGCGTGCTGAGCACGATGATCATCATCTTCGTCGTCGGCGCGCTCGACGGGCTCCCCCAGTGGACGCGCGATCTGGTTCCCTTCACCCACCCGCCGAAGCTGCCCGGCTCATCCTTCGAGGCCACGCCGATCCTGTGGCTGCTCGGGATCGTGGTCGTGCTGCTCGGGGTCGGGATCGCGGGCTTCCGCCGCCGCGATCTGCGCTGAGATTCGGACCAGTGCCCCGCAACGAGTTCACCGCTCGTTGCGGGGCGCTGTTGCGCGTTCGGAGTCGTCGAGGAACCGCCACGCGGTGTCTGGCCAGAATCGGAGGCGCAGGCTAGGTTCCGAGGTCGAAGCGGATACCGGAACGTAGCAGCGCGGTGGCGGACAGCCCGAACATGCGGTGGAAAGTTTCGCTGAAGTGCGACGGGGTGGCGAAACCGGCATCTGTGGCGCATCGGGTGAGATCGCGGCCGTCCGCGGCGTCTCGCAGTGCGTGGATGACCCGGGCCCACCGCTGGTAGCCGCGAAATGTGGTGCCGCTGCGCTGGGCGAACAAGCGGAGAAAATGGGGGGTGGACAGGCCCAGGTTCGCGGCGACCGCATCGGCACGGAAGGTGCGATTCGGATCCCGGCGGATCGCGGTGGCGACCCGCTCGATCCGCGGATCGGCAATCGGCGCCCGACCTGCACTGGCCCGAGCGAAGATCTGGTCCGGATCCACGTCATCGCCACGGCACAGCTCGACGAGCTCCTGTTCCCGTCGGTGGCCGAGACCGTAAGGCCCGGTGGTCACCGTCATCTCGTCCGCGATGGCGGTTGCCGGCGCGCCGGCGGGATCGACGAACAGCAGCAGGATCCACTCTCCCGGTGCGAGGACGCGGTGCACCGAGTGGGCGGGGGCGAACGAACTACCGGTGCGTACGTCCCCGTGTGCGGCTGTCTCGAGGATGAACGGCCCATGCAGGCCCACGCTGAGCACCGCTACCGAGACCGAATGCGGGTCTACGCCCAGCTCTGGCCCGATGTACCCGACATGCCCCGGCCGCAGCCACACCATCGGCGATATTGCCGGACCGCATATTTCCGAAAGCGCACCCACCGTCACAGCTGCCAGGGTATCGCTGCGTCGTTCGGAACACAGCGGCCGATGAAGAGCATCACGAACAGCCCGGAGGGCACATCATGCGAGGCAAAGTTCCCCTTGCTGGAGCAGCGGTCGGTGAACAGTTCGTCGAAGACGGGACAGCAATGACCACCATCGACGTTGCCGAGACGAGAGAGCAGTCCCCACCATCACCTGATGCCGATGCCGTGGCGGGCCACAGCGTGGCCGGGTTGCTGCGTCCTTATCTGGGGAGTTTCGGCGCTCTTGTCATCTTTCAGGCGATCGGTGCTGTCGCGGGTCTGGCGCCTTTGCTGGCTGTTGTCGAATTGGGTCGAATTTTTTTGTCGCCCTTACCGATCGATCACGGTCACGTCTGGATCGTCGTGATAGCGGGTGCGGTCGGGTTGTTGATCCGGCTGTTGTTCACGGCCGCATCATCGGGAATCGGGCATATTGTCGATGGCCGGGTGCAGCTGTCGTTCCGCAGGCAATTGGCGGCACGGTTGGGGCACGTACCTATCGGCTGGTTCTCCCGGCGCCGGACCGGCGAATTGGCAAAGGTGGTGGGTGAGGACGTCAGTGCCGTGCACCCGTTCATCGCCCACGCCCCGGGCGAGCTCATCGCCGCCTTCGTGGTGCCACTGGCGTCACTGATCTATTTGTTCACCATCGACTGGCGGCTCACCCTGATCACGCTGATACCGGTGGTGTTGGCGGTGGCGCTGGTCCCGCTGATGATGACCCCGACGCGGCAGCGCGAGCAGGAAGAGTTCGATGCGGCCATGGGACGGATTTCGAATTCCGTCGTCGAATTCGTACAGGGCATCTCGGTGGTCAAGGCGTTCGGCGGATCCGGGCGCGCGCACAGTAAATTCCGCACGGCCGCAGACGATTTCGTCGCCGCCTTCTACCGGTGGGTGCACGGTGTCTCCGTGATCGCCGCGGGCATGCAGCTGGCGCTGTCACCACCTTTCGTGCTGCTGGTCGTGCTGATCGGCGGTGCGGTTCTGATCACCAACGGCGGCATGGCCCCGGCCGATCTGCTGCCGTTCCTGCTGCTCGGACTCGGCCTGACCGCTCCGGTGGCGGCCCTCGGCCACGGCTTCGACGATGTGCAGGCCGCCCGGCGTGCGCTCGGACGAATCCAGGAAGTGCTTGCGGTGCAGTCACTTCCGGAGCCCGCGCACCCGGTCGCACCACAGGGGCATCGGGTGGAACTGCGCGAGGTTCGATTCGGTTACGACGACGAGCACGAGGTACTGCGCGGGATCGACCTGGTGCTGGCGCCCGGGACGGTCACCGCGATCGTCGGGCCGTCGGGCAGCGGAAAGTCCACGCTGGTTCAGCTTTTGCCGGGGTTCTTCGATCCGACGCACGGTTCGGTCACCCTCGGCGGTGTCGATCTTCGCGAAATCGGCAGTCGGGAGCTCTATCGGATGGTCTCCTTCGTCTTCCAGGATGTTCGACTGTTGCGTGCGTCGGTCGCGGACAATATCGCGCTCGCGGTTCCGCATGCCGACCTCGATGACGTGATGCGCGCCGCCCGGCTGGCGAATATCCACGATCGAATTCTCGAGCTGCCGCGCGGATACGACACCGTGATCGATGCGCAGGCGGGATTGTCCGGCGGTGAGGCACAGCGGATTTCGATCGCGCGTGCACTGCTCGCCGACACACCCGTGCTGGTACTCGACGAAGCGACCGCTTTCGCCGACCCGCAGACCGAACAGGCGGTGCGTCAGGCCTTGGCGACGTTGCAGGGCGATCGGACCATTCTGGTCATCGCCCATCGCATGGAGACGATCGCCGACGCCGACACCGTGGTGATGCTGGAGTACGGGTCCATCGTCGAGCATGGCAGGCCCACCGAACTCCTCGCACAGGGTGGAAAGTTCGCGGCGTTCTGGCAATCACAACGATCGGCAATCGACACCGAAACCCCTTGGGGGATGCCAACCGGCGGGGCGGGTAATTACGGCGCCCCACAAGGAGACGAGCGATGATTCGAATGCTACTGCGCGTGCTGGGACCCGAGTATGCCAAGCCAGTGCGTCGCACCTTGGTCCTTATGACGACGACCGCGATAGCCGAGGGTTTGTCCTACGCACTGCTGGTTCCCGTACTGCGGGAACTGTTCGGGAGCACACCCACAGCCGCCCTGCCCTGGCTGATCGCATTCGCGGCCGCCGTCGCGGTCTACGCGGCGCTGCGCTATCGCAGCGATCTGTCCGGCTTCCGGGTCGGGACCACCCTGTTGCGCGGTATGTATCACCGGCTCGGCGACCATCTGGCCCGATTGCCGCTGGGCTGGTACGGCCCGGGCCGTGTCGGGGAGGTGTCCGTCCTGGCCAGCCGCGGTGTGCTGCAGGCGATGAGCGTGATCGCGCATCTGCTGGCCCCGTTCATCTCCGCCGCGGTGACTCCTCTGACAATCGTCGCCGTGATGTTCGCCTTCAACTGGCAACTGGGGTCGGCCGCATTGCTGGCCGCCCCGATCATTGCGGCGATCCAGATCTGGACCGGACGCTCAATGGCCGCCGACGATGCGCAGCGCCACGAACGCGACCACGACGCCACCGGACGCGTCATCGAATATCTCCAGGCCCAACCGGTGCTGCGGGCGGGCGGGCGGACCGCCGAACGCTTCCGGCTGCTCGACGACTCACTGCACGAAGTCCAGCGCACATCCCGCCGCACCACGCTGTCGGCGCTACCGGGCATCTTGGGCCTGGCGATCACGGTGCAGGCGACATTCACCGCCCTACTCACCCTGGGTGCCTACCTCGCCCTCGGCGGAGCTGGGCTACCCGGTCGCTCCGCAACCTCCGCTCCCATCGGCGCGGCAGAGCTTTTGGCGATCCTGGTGCTGGCCGCCCGCTGCGCGGAGCCGCTGCTGTCGCTATCGGAAATCGGCGGCAAACTCCGCAGCGCGCGTTCGGTGCTCACGCGACTCGAGACGGTATTGCGCACCGAACCGCTACCGCAAGCTCCCGACCCGATCCAGCCGGTGGGTGGTGACCTGGAGTTCGAATCCATCACCTTCCGCCGGGGCGATCGCACCGTGTTCGACGATGTGTCGCTGTCGGTACCAGCGGGCCAACGGCTTGCCGTCGTCGGACCGTCGGGCGCGGGAAAAACCACCCTGCTGCAATTGCTCGGGCGGTTCTACGACGTGGACGCGGGCGCAGTCCGGGTCGGTGGCGTGGATGTACGCGCGATCGCCACCGACGTGCTGATGGACCAGATCGCCATCGTCTTCCAAGATGTCTATCTCTTCGACGGCACCATCGAGGAAAACGTGCGCCTCGGCCGTCCCGACGCCGAGGACGCCGAAGTGCGGGCGGCAGCGACCGCAGCGCGGTTGGACGAGGTGATCGAGCGATTGCCCGGCGGCTGGGCAGCGCATGTCGGCGAGGGCGGCGCACTGCTTTCCGGTGGTGAACGCCAGCGGGTTTCGATCGCGCGAGCACTGCTGAAGAATGCGCCCATCGTGCTGCTGGACGAGGTGACCTCGGCACTGGATCCGGTGAACGAGGCAGCCGTCCACGAAGGTATCGAGCGCTTGATGGCGGGGCGGACGGTCGTGCTGGTCGCGCATCGGCTGCGTACCGTCCAACGCGCCGATCGCATCGTCTTCCTGGACGGCGGCAGGATCGTCGAACAGGGCACGCACGACGAACTCCTGCACCGCGCCGGCCGCTACGCCGAGTTCTGGAATCTCTCCCTGACATCTTGACCAGCCGATACAGACATTCGGGTATGCAAGTGTTCGTGTCACCAATGGGAACACCTACCAGCTGTGGGTAACGTCTGCTCCGTTATCAAAGCGAAATAAGCAGACGAGGCATATGTCGAGGATTACCCGAAGCTTTACCCGGCTGACCGCGGGCGCTGCCGCGGGTTTGATCGGACTTGCCGTGGCGGCGTTGCCCGCGCAGGCACAGCAGAGTCCGGACAACCCGCAGTACGCGCCGACAATGCTCATTCTGGACGCGTCCGGTTCCATGCAGCGCCCCGATCCGGCAGGCACCATGATGGATGCCGCCAAGACCGCCGTGCGAAACTTCGTCGGTTCGGCACCCGCGGAATCCAAAGTGGGGCTGACCGTTTACGGCACGAGCACCGGAAATACCGAGGCGGAGAAGGCATCCGGCTGCCGTGACGTCCGGGTCCTGCACAAACCCGAAACCCTGGACCGGACCGCATTGACCAGCGCGGTCGACGGGATCAAAGCTAGCGGCTGGACACCGATGGGCACGGCACTGCGCCAGGCCGCAGAGACACTGCCGAAATCGGGACCGCGCTCGATCGTCCTCGTCTCCGACGGAGACGACACCTGCTCCCCACCCGATCCCTGTGAAGTCGCTCGCGAATTGAAAAAGCAGGGGCTCGATCTCATCGTGCACACCATCGGATTCGCCGTCGACGCCAAGGCCCGCGCCCAGCTGACCTGCATGGCGCAGGCCACCGGTGGTACCTACAGCGACGCCGCCGACGGTCCCGCACTCGAACGGACACTGCCGCGCATATCATCGGCCGCCCTGCGCAATTACAAGGCCGTCGGCATACCGATCACCGGCGCGCCGACCTACGCCGCCGCGCCGGTCGCCGCCCCGGGCCAGTATCTGGACACCATCGGGCAGCAGGAAAAGCGCTACTGGGCAGTCGATGTCCCGGCGGGAGCGACCACGTACTTCAGTGGCACCCTGTCCTTTCCGCGACTGCGCGATATTTCCCCGACCGACGATCTGAACGTGCTGCAAATGCGGGTCTACGGTGCGGATGGCGAGGACTGCAATGTCTTCGAATTCGAGAGCTCCACCAAATCCAGCGACGGTGTCGCGCTCACCGTGGCGAAGGCCTTCGACGGTGCGACCAAGGAACGCAAGGGCAACAGCGGCTCCGATAAATGCAAGGGCGGCGGCCGCTACTACTTCCAATTGACCTGGGAGAAGGTATCCGCCGGTGTGCCGGAACGACTTCCGATCGAACTCATCGTCGGTATCGAACCCGCGGTGACCGATGCCGGTCCGGTCGCGGTCGCACCGCCGACGACCTTCGTTGAAGCGAGCGGTGCGGGTACGCCGGTATCCGGCGGCTCATCGTTCACCGTGGCAGGTACGCTGCCGGGCAGCGGTCGCTACACCGATGCGCTGCAGCCGGGTGAATTCGTGTTCTATCGCGTCAGATTGGACTGGGGTCAGGGCCTCGCCTATCGAGTTCGGTTCGGGGCCAACGGCGTTCGCGGACTCGACAACCTCTCCAATATCCGAACCACCCTCTACAGCCCGATCCGCGAGGAGATCGATTCGGACTTCTCCTCCTATACCGGCACCGAGGGTGTCCTGCCGACCAATAAGGCGATAGCCACGGTGCCGATTCGGTACAACAACCGCAAGGCCGACCAGCTGGAGTCACGGCGGGAGGCGGTGGCCGGTTGGTACTACATCGCCGTCAAACTCGGCTCGACCTTCGAACAGGGTGAAAACCGCCCGGTATCGGTGCAATTGGATCTCACCGTCACCGACACCAAAGAGAACGGCCCGCAGTATGCGAGCACGATCGGCGAGGGCGTTTTCGGTGAGAATTCCACCGGTGTGAAGACACCGACGAGCCGCACGCCCGGCGCGGCCCCCGCGGTCGCGGAATCGCGGGCGTCCGAATCGGATTCGCCGACCGGTTGGATCATGACCGGTGTGATCTGCGTTGTGATCATCGGCGTGGCCGGTGTGCTGATCGGATTGCTCGTCACACGCAGGCGACGCGGTTAGCCGAAAGCCCGCTGGCACCATCGGGTGTCAGCGGGCTGCTTCGAGACCGAGTTTCCCGGCGAGACGGGTCAAGTATGCGCGTACGTCATCGGCATCGCGATCCGGCAGACCGAAAACCGCTTCGGTGATACCCAATTCGGCCCACCGCGCGAGTTGTGTGGCATCGTGACGTCCGGCCAGCGCAATGACTTCCGGACTGCCCTCGCGCTCGTGTTCGCGCCAAACCCGGTGCAGCAGTGCGATCTTCTCCCCGAGGCCCTCCTCGGTGGGGGTGGTCAGCCAGCCGTCGGCATTCTTGGCCAGCCAGGTGAACGACTGTTCTGTCCCGGCCGCGCCGAGAATCACCGGAATCCGTTTCTGCACCGGCTTGGGCCAGGACCAGCTCGGCCCGAAATTCACGAATTGCCCCGCGAAGCTGGCCTCCTCCTCTGACCACAATGCGCGCATCGCATCCAGATGTTCACGCAATACCGTCCTGCGCTTATTCGCGGGGACCCCATGATGCGCCATCTCATCGGTATTCCAGCCGAAACCGACGCCGAGGCTGACCCGGCCGCCGGACAGATGATCCAGTGAGGCGAGGGTTTTGGCCAGGGTGATCGGATGGTGTTCGGCGGGTAGGGCGACCGCGGTGGACAGCGTGATCCGGCTGGTGACCGCCGCCGCGGTGGCCAGCGCGACCCATGGGTCCAGCGTGCGCAGATACCGGTCGTCGGGCAGGCTCGCATCCCCGGTGCGCGGATGGGCCGCCGCCCGAACCACCGGGATATGGGTGTGTTCGGGCACGTAGAAGGCATCGAATCCGGCTTGTTCGGCGGCCGCGGCCGCATCGGCGGGCGTAATGCCCCGGTCACTGGTGAACAACACAATTCCGTACCGCACCGTGCACGCTCCCATCTGCAAATTAGAACAAGTTCTATCACTTTTGGCGGCTTCGACCAAGCGTCCGGACATCCGTCCAGCCCTCGAGGCGGTCCCTCGGACCACTGCGGATGCGAACCCGGGCCTCGGTTGACTACGGTCGCGCTCATGGGTCCGGACATATTTCCAGGAGGAGACGACACCGCCCCCGGCGATCAGGCGGCCAGGCGGCCGCGATTGCGCTTCCTGCGAGCGCCCCGCGTTCCGGTCGTCAAACAGGCGGTCGATCTGCTGGTCGCCGACCGTCCGGCCACCGCCGATCACATCGTCGCCGCGCCCACGCCGCTGCAGCCGATCGATCTCACCGACGATGCCCGCGTCGCCGAGGTGCTCGATCTGGCCGTGCGGGTGGGCGAGGTGGTGCTCGCCTCGGGTACGGGTGTCAACGACACGATGACCCAGGTGCGTTTCATCGCCGCCACCTATGGACTGGCGCGCTGCGATATCGACGTCACCTATGACGCGATCAGGATCTGGGCCGACCGCGGTCCACTGCTGCCGCCCGCCAGCAGCATGCGGGTGGTCAAATACCGATCCCTCGACTTCACCCGTTTGGCCGCGGTCGACCGGCTCACCCGCCGCATCCGCAATGAGGTCGTCCCACCCGTGGACGCGCGCGCTCGTTTGGATGCGATCACCTCAGCGCCGCATCCGTACCACCGCTGGGTCGCCACCTTCGGCTGGTCGCTGCTGGCCGCATCGATCGCGGCGCTGCTCGGCGGCGGCTGGCTGGTCGCCGCGGTCAGCTTCGGCACCACCCTGGCCATCGACCGCGTCAATCGCGTGCTGAATCGCTACGGTCTGCCGTTCTTCTTCCAGCATGTGGTGGGCGGCGCCGTCGCGGCGACACCGGCGCTGCTGCTGGCCACCCTGGCGGCAACCCTGCATATCGATGTCGACCCGACGCTGGTCATCGCCGCCGGAATCACCGTGCTGCTCAGTGGTTTGCAGCTGGTCGGTGCGGTGCAGGACGCGATAACCGGCGCGCCGATCACCGCGACCGCCCGCATGCTCGAGGTCATGATGATGACCGGCGGCATTATCGCGGGCATCGCGATGGCACTGCGGATCGGCGATATGCTCGGCGCCACGATCCCACCGGTCTATCTGACCTCCAGCCGCGATATCACCGATCTGCCGATCAAGATCGCGGCTGGTGCGGTGGCCGCGCTGGCGTTCGCACTCGCCTGCTACGCCGAACGCCGCGCACTCGCCGCGGCCGCCTTCGGTGGTGCGGCGGGCACGATCTGTTTCCTGCTCGTACAGCATCTGGGCTTCGGTCCGGTGATCTCCTCCGCGGTCGCCGCGACGCTGGTCGGTCTGGCCGGTGGTCTGATGGCACGGCGGGCGCTGACTCCACCGCTGGTCGTCGCGCTCGCGGGCATCACGCCACTGCTCCCGGGTCTGAAGGTGTATCGCGGGCTGTTTGCCCTGCTCAACGACGAGCTGTTGATCGGAGGCAATCAGGTTCTCGCCGCGGTCGGCGTCGGGTGTGCGCTGGCCGCGGGCGTCACCCTCGGCGAGTGGTTCGACCGCACCGTGCGCCGTCCGCGCATCCTGAGCCGATTCGGCTCGATCCGCCGACCGGTCATCGTGCACCGGCGCCGACTTCCGCGCCATCCGCATCGTCGCGAATCCGGCCGTCGATCATGATGCACCGGTAGCCGGCAGGGGCGGCCGGTATGGTTATACGGAATGGTTAGGGTGCCCAAAGCCAACGTCGGCATCGGTGAGGTGGTTCGGATATGTCGGATACGGTCCCGTTCTCCACGGCGATCCGCACCGCCACTGCACAGCAGCACGAAGCGGCGGAGAACTCCTCGTTCATCAGTGACATGCTCGGCGGCGAACTCGGCATCGACTCCTATCACCGCTACACCGCCCAACTCTGGTTCATCTACCGCGCCTTGGAAGACCGCTGGGACGCCCTGGCCGACGATCCGATCGCGGGTCCGTTCATCCGTCCGGAACTGGCCAGGACCGCGGAGTTGGAACGCGACCTCGCCCACCTCATCGGACCCGACTGGCGTGCTGCCCTCGAAGCGCTGCCCGCCACCGCCGCCTACGCCGCGCGCATCGACGAATGCGCCCGCGAGTGGCCCGCCGGATATATCGCGCACCACTACACCCGATATATCGGCGACCTCTCGGGCGGCCAGGTCATCCGTGGCACCGCCGAGAAGTTGTGGAACCTCCCGCATCGCGGCGACGGTGTGCGGTTCTACGTCTTCGACGCCCTCGGCAATCCGGCGGCCTTCAAACGCGAATACCGCGGCCTGCTCGACCAATTGCCGCTCGACGATCTCGAACGCCGCCGCGTACTCGACGAGGGACAGCGGGCCTTCGCACTGAATACCGCCGTATTCGCCGAACTCGCCGCCGAATTCCCGGCACGGCGCCCCGGCTGAGTCTCAGTACGCCTCTCCGCGCGCGACCGCCGCACCAATCGTCTTGGCGATCAACGGCAGATACACGATCATCGACCAGTTCTCGACAGAGGACAGCTCAGGACGCACCGCATCCTCGAACGACAGATCCGAGCGTCCGATCACCTGTCACAGACCGGTGATGCCTGGGTTCACCTGCAGCCTGCGCCGCATATTGCTGTCGTAGGTGTCGACCTCGCGCAGTACCTCCGGACGCGGGCCGACCATGCCCATCTCACCGCGCAGCACGTTGGGGAACTGGGGTAGCTCGTCGCGGCTGAACTTGCGATTGGTCTTGCCGATCGGGTGATCGGCGGAGCGTCCTTCATCTTGAAGAACACCGGATTGCCGCCGGTCGCCTCGATGAGCGCCGCGACAGTGCCAGCGGGGCGCCGGGCGCTCCACTGCTGCGTGGGCATCCTGGGGTGAGAATCGCTCACCCTCGGGTTTGCTGGGCGATCCCTGAGGTTCCTACTTTCGGCGGGGCGGAGCGACGACAGTCATATGTAGTCCCGATGACGTCCATCCCCCGGAGGAATACGCACTATGCAGCCGAGTTACGTCCACCACGTCCGGCAGCAAGTATGCGAATACGGGGATACGAGGTCCTACACATACCTGCGTGAGGCCGGTCGCGAGCTCGTCGAGGAGATTGTCAGCTATCGCGAACTCGATCGCGACGCCAGAGCCGTGGCCGGTTGGTTGGCCGATCGTCCGGAGTCGACGCAGCCCGTTGTTCTCCTCTACCAGGACGGTATGGCGTTTCTGCGGGCATTTCTCGGCTGCCTGTATGCCGGTGTCGTGGCCGTTCCCGCGCCGCTGCCGAACTACGAGCGCAGCGCCGACCGGCTAGCGGGCATAATCGCGGATTCCGGCGCCCGGTTGGTGCTCACGACCACCCAGTTCCAGCCACTGGTCGCGGCGACCACAACTGCGGTCGTCGTCGCCACCGACGGCCCGCTCGGCGACCCCGACGCCTGGCAGATGCCCGATATCGACTCCCGGACGATCGCATTCCTGCAATACACCTCGGGATCGACTGGCACCCCGAAGGGTGTCGTCGTGACGCACGGCAATCTCATGCACAACGAGGCGGCCATCGCCGCCGGGGGCGGGCTGGACGATACCGCGACCGGTGTCGCCTGGATCCCGCACTTCCACGACATGGGCCTGATCGGCTTTCTGCTCGGGGCGGTGTACTCCGGCGGGAATCTGGTGTTCATGTCGCCGATGACATTCCTCAAGCGTCCGGTGCGCTGGCTGCAGGCCATCAGCAAGTATCGAGCAACCTACACCGGCGCGCCGAACTTCGCATACGACCTGATCGTGCGCCGAGTAACCGACGAGCAGCTGGCCGATCTCGATCTCAGCGGTCTGCGGTCCGCGTTGTGCGGCGCCGAGCCGGTTCGCGAACGGACCGTGGCGGCGGTAAACGAGCGGTTCTCGGTCGCAGGATTGCAGCCCACTGCATTCCTGCCGGCCTACGGCCTGGCGGAGGTGACGCTGCTCGCCAGCTACGGACGGATCGACGCGGCACCGGTCTACCTCGACGCCGGGCGCGATACCCGGCTCGTCAGCTGCGGACGCGCGGCGCGCGGTCTCGACATCCGCATTGTCGACCCGCACACGCGTAAACAGGTGCCGGACAACACTGTCGGCGAGATCTGGATTCGCGGCGACAGTGTTGCCGCTGGCTATTGGAACTGCCCCGAGGAGACCCGCGAGACCTTCGACGCGCACATCGGTACCGAGGGCCCGTTCCTGCGCACCGGGGATCTCGGTCTGCTGCACGACGAGGAGCTGTTCGTCGCGGGCCGCCTCAAGGATCTCCTGATCATCAACGGCCGCAACCTGTATCCCCAGGACGTCGAGGAACTGGTGGGCGCGCTGCATCCGGCACTCGCCGGCAGCGTCGGCGTCGCCGTATCCGTCGACGCGGGTGGCCGGGAACGACTGGTCGTGCTGCATGGCATCAAGAAGGCACTGCTCGGCGAGGCCACACTCACCGAGCTGACCTCGGCGATCAAAATCGCGGTCGCCCGAGGATTCGATGTGCCCGCGCCGAATGTCGTTCTCGTAGAAACCCGTTCGGTGCATCACACCACCAGCGGCAAGGTCCAACGCAGCTCGATGCGGGCGGCGTTCCTGGACGATCGCGTCGAGGGTGTCCTGCACGAAGATCTCGAACCGGCACTGAGCCGATCACTGACCGTCTGACCGACCCGTATCGCCGAGGAGCCGAATATGTTCGACACAGTCGCCGCCTGCCCGACAACGATCCAGGGCTGGCTCGTGCAGCGCGTCGCGGATTACACCGAACGTGCACCGCACCAAGTGGATCCGGCGGTCCCGCTCGCCGAACTCGGTCTCGACTCGGCTTCAGCGGTGACCCTGTGCGGTGAGATCGAGGACCGGTGGTCACTCGATGTCGACCCGACCCTGGTCTTCGACTACCCCACCATCGCCGATATCGCCGCCCACCTCGCCGCCGAATTCGCCCACGCCGCATGACCGATATCGCCATCGTCGGCCTCGACTGCCGATTCCCGCAAGCACCCGATCCGAATGCACTGTGGCAGATGCTGCTCGAAGGACGAGACGCGATTTCGGAGGTGCCCGCGAACCGCTGGCATGCCGACGACTTCCACGATCCGGCCGGTGCGCCCGGCACGATCAATACCCGCAGCGGCGGATTCATCGCCGACGCGGACGCGTTCGACCACGAATTCTTCGGTATCGCACCGCGGGAAGCCGAAGCGATGGATCCCCAACAGCGCCTACTACTGCAGTCCACCTGGCGCGCCTTCGAAGATGCCGCACTCGACCCTCGGGCGCAGTCCGGCACGCGCACCGGGGTTTTCGTCGGTGTGATGGCCAACGAGTGGGCGAATCTGCAGATGAGCGACTATGCCGCCATCACACCGCAGCACGGTTCGGGCAACGGGTATTTCATGACCGCGAACCGGCTTTCATATCAGCTCGATCTGCGCGGTCCGAGTATCGCGGTCGATACCGCTTGTTCGTCATCGCTGGTCGCGATCCATCTCGCCTGTGGCGCACTGGCTTCCGGCGAATGCGATCAGGCGGTCGCCGGTGGTGTGAACCTCGTTCTCACCCCGGCTGTCGGCGTGTTCTACACCCAGGCGGGTCTGTCCGCACCGGATGCCCGGTGTAAACCGTTCAGCGGCAACGCCGATGGGATCGTGCGCGGCGAGGGTGTCGCCGTGCTCGTTCTACGACGGTTGGCCGATGCGGTGGCCGAGGGTCTGCCGGTCTACGCGGTGATCAAGGGCAGCGCGGTCAACTCCGACGGCCGCAGCAACGGCATCACCGCGCCGAACCGGTGGGCACAGCAGCAGGTGATCACCGAGGCGTATCAGCGGGCCGGAGTACGGGCCGACGATGTGGACTTCGTCGAAGCACACGGCACCGGAACGATTCTCGGTGACATGATCGAGGTCAAGGCGCTCGGCGCACTGCACGGGACCGACCGAGCCGAACCCTGCGGTATCGGTTCGATCAAGGGCAATCTCGGCCATACCGAGGGCGCTGCCGGTGTCGCCGGACTGATCAAGGTCGCGCTCGGTCTGCACCACGGTATTGTCGCGCCGACGAGATTCGCCGCGCAGGAAAACCCCCGGCTGCGGATGAGTCACCATGGTCTGCGCTTGGTCGCGGAACCGATGCCGCTGCACGGACCGGCACTCGGCGGGGTCAGCAGCTTCGGGATCGGTGGCACGAACGCGCACATTGTGCTGGCTAGCGCACCCGCGAAGTCAGCTCCGGCGGCGTCCGGCGGTGGCGTGCTCACGCTGTCATCGAATGACCTGGATGGGTTGCGTCGCAATGCGCTTCGGCTCGCCGACGCATTGGCGACGGTGCCGGAGGATCGGTTCGCACAGCTGTGCTGGACCAGTAACCAGGTCAAATCTTCCGGACGCACGCGACTGGCGATCGTCGCGACCGATCGCGCCGACGCTATCGCACGCCTGCGGGGCGAGCCCGAAATCGGTGTGGCACAAGCGGTCGGCACCGGTTGGATGTTCACCGGTCAGGGCTCGCAGTTCGCCGGGATGGCACGGGCATTGGAGGCGACGAACCCATCGTTCCAGCACGCCCTGTGGGCAGTCGATGATTGCATGTTCGACCACCTGGATCGCTCGGTGCGCGATCTGCTGCTCGATGAGAGCACCGATATCGACCGCACCGACCTCGCACAACCCGCCATCTTCGCGATGGAATACGCACTCGCCCGCTCACTCGCCGACGCGGGCGTGCGGCCCACATGGCTCATCGGCCACAGCATCGGCGAATTCGCGGCCGCGGCCGTCGCGGGCGTTTTCGACCTCGACGACGCGTGTCGACTGGTGGTCGCGCGCGGTCGGCTGATGCAGCGGTTGCCCGAGGGCGGCGCGATGCTCGCCGTTCGCGCGGACGAGGACCGGGTTGCCGATCTGATCACCGACGAACCCATGGTCGCGATAGCCGCCGTCAATGCGGGCGCGGAACTCGTGCTTTCCGGTCCCGGCGCCGCGCTCGACCGGATCCGGGGCACACTCGAGGCACACGGGGTGAACACCAAGGCGCTCAACGTTTCCCATGCGTTCCACAGTCCATTGATGGCACCGATGCTGGCCGAGTTCGAAGCTGTCGCCCGTCGCTGCACCTACCGGACACCGAGCATTCCCATCTACTCGACCGTGCGCGGCCGACTGCTCGACGAGTCCGAGGCAATGGATGCCGCGTATTGGACCGAACACATCCGTGCGACAGTACGTTTCGCCGACGCCGTCGAGGCCGCGCTCGACACCGAGCCCAGCCATATCATCGAGATCGGACCGCGCCGGATCCTGACCGCCCTGGTCAGCCGGACACGGCCCGAGATGACACCGCGCTGCCTCGTGCCGAGCCCCGGACCGGCGGCGACCGGCACCGAATTCGCGCAAACCGTTGCCGCACTGTATCGCGACGGTTTCACCCCCGATTGGGATCAGCTCTACCGACCGGCGCAGCGTGTCCGGCGCCGCCTACCGGCCTACGAGTTCTCGACCGCACACCGATTCTGGGTCGAACCCCCCACCCCCACAACGACTTCCACGACTCCTGAGGCAACAACCACGATGGATCAATTGATCGCACTTTTCCGCGAGCAGGCCGCCGTATTGGCCAGTGTCGCAACGGCATCCACCGAGATACGCACGCCGCTGCCGGATACCGACCGGTCGTCCGTCAGCCCGGAGACGGTCGCTGGCATCGTGCGCACTGAGATGGCCAGAGTCAGCGGCTTCGCGGCCGACCGATTGCGGGACCACCAGACGATCACCGATGGGCTCGGGCTCGATTCGATCATGCTCACCGACCTGTTCGGCGGACTCGTCCGCAAACTCCCCGGACTGACCATCGATCCGAGCTGGTTCACGGCGGCGACGACGCTGGGGGATGTCATCGGCTACGTCGCGGATCAGGTCACCGGTGCGCCCACTCCCGCCGCGCCCGAACCCGAACCGGAGCGCGTCGCCGTCGCGCCGGAGTATCGGATCTCGGAGTTCACCGAGGTGCGGGCGATCGCCGATCGGCTCTCCGGTGCCGAGGCACTCGGGCTGTCGAATCCGTACTTCCTGATCAATGACGGCGTCACCCGGGACACCTCGGTGATCGACGGCGCACCGGTGCTCAATTTCTCCAGCTATAACTACCTGGGCCTGTCCGGTCATCCGGCGGTCGTGACGGCCGTGCAGGATTCGGTCGCCCGCTATGGCAGTTCGTGTTCGGCCAGCCGCGTGCTCTCCGGCGAGAAGCCGGTGCACCGCGAGCTCGAGGCCGAACTCGCCGGTTTGCTCGGCACCGAGGATGCGATCGCACTCGTCGGCGGCCATTCGACGAATGTCACGATCATCGGACATATCGTCGGACCGCAGGATCTGGTGATCCACGACAGCCTCGCGCACGACAGCATCCTGCAGGGCTGCAAACTCTCCGGCGCGACGCGGCGGCCGTTCCCGCACAACGACCACGCGGCGCTCGACCGGCTGCTCACCGAGATCCGGCACCAGTACCGCCGTGTGCTGATCCTCATCGAGGGCGTCTACAGCCAGGACGGCGATATTCCGGATCTGCCCGCGATCATCGAGGTCAAGCGGAAGCACCGGGCGCTGTTGATGATCGATGAGGCCCATAGCATCGGTGTGCTCGGCGCTGGCGGTGGCGGTATCGGCGAATACTTCGGCGTCGATCGCGACGACGTGGAATTGTGGTCCGGCACAATGTCGAAGGCGCTGGCTGGCTGCGGCGGCTATGTGGCGGGTAGCGCCGAACTGATCCGCTTCCTCAAATACACCACGCCGGGATTCGTCTATAGCGTCGGCATGACCCCGATGAATGCGGCCGCGTCGGTGGCGGCGATCCGCCAGCTGCGCGCCGATCGGGCTCCGCTGAATCGCCTGCGGCACAACGCACAACTGTTCCTGCGGCTCGCTCACGATGCCGGTATCGACACCGGCGACAGCGCGGATACCCCGATTATCCCGTGCATCATCGGCGACTCGATGCAGACGTTGACACTGTCGAACGCGCTGTTGCGCCGCGGCATCAATGTCAATCCGATCCTCTACCCAGCGGTCCCGGAAAATCTTGCCCGCCTGCGCTTCTTCGTTACTGCCTGTCACACCGAGGACCAGATTCGCGACACGGTCAAGATCCTCGCCGAGGAGTTGGCCCTGCTTCGGTCAGCCGGCCGAGCCGAACTCACTACCGATTTCGGCGAATAACACCGGGGCATCGGCACCGAAGGTGACCGCGGCGGTATGCAGCGCTTCTATCGCCGCGGTCAACGCGTCCGGATCCATCGCGTGCTCGATGACGCTCAATGCGAAGTGGGGGCGATGCACGGGACCGATATCGAAGGGATTCGTCTGCGAACGCCTGGACGCGCCGAGGGTTGCGACAAGTTGGCGCGACCTGTCCTCGGCAGGTCCGAACTCCTCCTCATCCAGACGCGCGAAGGCGGTTGCCATGTCATCGAATGGCGGGGGTAACGGTCGCCCCTCGTTCAATGCCGTCAATGCCGTTGCCACCCACGCTCTTTCGGCGATACCCGCCAACTCGCAGGCCTTGACCGCGCACTGTCGAGCCAGCCGCCGCAAGGTCGGCTCATCCATGACGGCGATCGCCTCGGCGAGCGGGCGGTCGAACCGCGCTAGTTCCGCGGCCGAAAAGTGTTCGCTCAGTTCCGCTATCGGTTCGCCATTCCATTCCGTGCGCGCCATCTCCGCCTCGAGGTCAGCGGCCGGGATGCGTCGCGAACCCGTGGAGTCCATGAGGAGAACCCACTGCTCATCCACGAAATCTTCCGCCGCGTTTCGCTCGGAAAGCGGCACATCTTCCGGGATGCCGTAGCCGGGCATATCCCACTGCCGGTGCGGCAGGAGATCACCACCGTCGTCGGGCCACAACCGAATCCGCCAGATATCACCGGGCGTCGTGGTCCCCGGCCATCCGTAGCTCACGAATCCGCGACCGCTGACTTCGATCAGATAATCACCGGGCGGCACCGGACACGGATCGGCCCAGGTACCCGGCGGCGACGAAATAGTCAGCGTCCCATCGGAATCCACGCTCAACCTACCCTCGCAAACTTGCTGCCAGTCGTCACGATCGCTCGGCGGCCTGCGATCCCACACCTGCACCGTTATCGACATCTCGAAGTTGTTCTGATGCGGACTCAGCACGAGCAGAGCGGTGCCGTCGCCCGCGCACGGCCGCTGCGCACATGCCTGATCGAGTAGGTCGAGTTCGCTGTCCGGATCGCCGAAACCGCCGTCTATGCAGAACTGGCCGTAATCCATCATCAGCTGGACGGTATGCTCGGCAATCCGGTTCACCCCGTTTGTCATTCGGTCATCCTGGCATCGCGGAGCCGATCCGCGAACTGTCTACCCGGCCAGCCCCTCCGCCGCGATGGCGAGATCCTTATCGCCGCGACCGGAAAGACCGAGTACCACGATCGAATCGGCGGGGAGCTCACCGCACTCGGCCAGCTCGAGGAGATAGCCGACGGCGTGGGCGGATTCGAGGGCGGGAATGATGCCTTCGGTTCGAGTGAGGGCGTGCAGACCTCGCAGGGCCACCGCGTCGGTGGCGGTGCGGTAGGTGACGCGACCGATGTCCTTGAGATAGCTGAGTTCCGGGCCCACGCCCGGATAGTCGAGCCCGGCGGCGATGCTGTGGGTCGGCGTGACCTGTCCGTCGTCGTCCTGCAGCAGATAGCTGTAGGCGCCGTCCATTTCGCCGGGACTGCCCGCACTGAGGGTGGCGGCGTGATCACCCGTTTCGACGCCGAGGCCCGCCGCCTCGACACCGATCAACTGGACCTCCGGTTCATCGACGAAGGGGTGGAACAAGCCGATGGCATTGCTGCCGCCGCCGACACACGCCACGAGGTAATCCGGCAGTCGGCCTTCGGATTTCAGGATCTGCAATCGAGTCTCGCGGCCGATGACGGTTTGCAGATCGCGCACGATCATCGGATACGGTGCGGGACCCGCCGAGGTGCCGAACAGGTAGTGCGTGGTGTCCAGATTCGACACCCAATCCCGGACCGATTCGCTGATGGCCTCCTTGAGCCTGCGGCTGCCGGTCTCCACCGAACGCACCTGCGCGCCGAGCAGCGTCATCCGCATGACATTGGAGGCCTGGCGGCGCATATCGTGCGCGCCCATATAGATGACACACGTCATGCCGAGCATCGCGCAAACGGTCGCCACCGCGACGCCGTGCTGACCGGCGCCGGTCTCGGCGATGATCCGGGTCTTTCCCATCCGCTTGGCCAGCAATCCCTGGCCCAGTGCGTTATTGATCTTGTGTGCACCGGTATGGGCCATATCCTCGCGTTTCAGATACACCCGTACGCCGGGAACCGCGAGCAACTCGGCAAAGCGCGGCACCTGATGTAGCAGCGTGGGACGGCCGACCCGGCTCCGCAACAATTCGCGTAGTTCGTCGTGGAATCCGGCATCGGCCCGCGCCAGCGCATAGGTCTGTTCCAACTCCAGCAGCGCCGCCATCAGACCCTCGGGAACATATCTGCCGCCGAACTCGCCGAACCGCCCGCGCTCGTCCGGAAGTGTGCTCGTTAGCAACGTGCCCCGCGACACATGATCAATAACCATCCACACCAACGCTTCCTGCCGCGAGTCCCCAGCACCTGTCTACTTCGACTCGCCGCGCGGCGCGCACCCGCAACGGATTAGTTAACAGTCTCTTTAGGTTCCCGATTCGGGATTCACCACATCGGCAGCTCGGCGAAACCGCCGGTTCAGCTGTCAGACCGGCAAATCCGAGCGGTTGCGGACAGTGGCTACCCTGCGCACGCGCAGGCGGTGCAATGCGGGCTCGGCCAGGCGGGCATCACCGGCCAGCACATCGCCGCGGTGAACCAGGTCCGGGTAGTCATTGGCGATGCGGCGCTGGAAGCGATGGGCCGGAACGTAGACCGACAGCGTCACGGCAATCATCCCCCTGATCGTGGGACCGGCCGAAGCGGTCCGTTTTCCACCAATCCGAATACCGCGCCAAACCACTCCGGCCGGCATCGATCTGTTCGACGGCTCGCCGCTGCAGCGGATCCAGGAGCGCAGGTGCATCCTGCCACAGCTCGTCCAGCGCCATGGTCAATTCCTGTTCCAGTTCGGGATCGTTCAGATGCACCACGCGCAGTCCGCTCCCGAACATCTGTGCCAGGCCGTGGAATTGTCGTCGTAATACTCCGAGGCGGTGATGCCGACGGCCGGAATTCCCTGCGACAGTGCGAAAACCGCCAGATGATAGGCATTGGTGACCAATACGCGACACCGCCCGACCTGCCGGAACACATCCACTGGCGTGCCACCGCGACCGACCGGCGGTAGCACCTTGTCCACCCCGCCAGTAGCGGCAACGTCGAAAGCCGTTCCTCGGAGGCGTATTCGGAGATGATCAGTGGCACCAGCCCGGCGTCCAATTCCGTGGCGCGGGTGCGCACCACCCGCCCGACAATCTCCTGGGCTTCGACGCTGACCTGTACATGATCCGCGCCGGGCCAGCTGGCTAATCCGTTGTCCGCTCGGCGATCTGGCCGCTGTGGACCGCACGCAACGACGCCGCGGCGAAGGCTGCGCAATAGTCGATCAGATTGTCCATCGGCACGTCCAACCGACCGCCCTGCTTCTCCACGATCACCCGCTCCAACGTCCCGACCACCGACAGCGCGAAGATATCGATGATTTCCGCGGGCGGCTGAACGTCCGGCAGCGCCTCGGTGGCCGTGGCCGCGACCAATCGGGCGAAGCGCCACAGTGCCTCGCGCATTCGAAATTCGGCGCCGGCAGCGGTGGGTTCGACGAAAACGATGCGCAGTTTGCGCGGATCCTCGGCCAATGCGGTGAGATACGTGCCGATACCGGCCCGCAGTTTGCGCGTCCCACGCGGCTCGCTCGCCCCGACCGCCGCGGCCACGGATGCGAACAACTCATCGATGACGTGGTCGAATACCGCCGCGAACAGCCCCTTTGTTCCGGCGAACGATTCGTAGAAGTACCGGTCGGTCAATCCGGCCGCACGACACAGATCCTTGACGCCGGTCGCCGAGTAGCCGCGCGTACCGAACAGCTCCAGCCCGGCGTCCAGGAGTTTGCCGCGCCGCGCCGCGACTCGGTCCTCCGCGCCGATACCGCCATAGGTCCGCACCGGGCGCCGCTGCATCGTCATCTTTGCATTGTCTCCCATCCCGACCGGCGATCTGATAAATATGACGATCGAGATAGTCAGATTTAGGGGTCGTGCAATGACAACTCAGCATCGGGACAACCAGCTCAGCAGACGCTCGCTGCTACGTGGCGCGGCTGCGGTGACGAGCACCGCGGGATGGGCGACACCGACCGGAATCGCGGCGGCCCAGCCGACGCCGCGACGCCGAAATGGCCCGGCGCGCAATACCGTCGCGGTGCTCGGCGCGGGCATCGGTGGGCTTACCGCAGCGCATGAACTCGCCGAACGCGGCTACGCGGTAACCGTTTTCGATCGCAAGGAACTCGGCGGCAAATCCCGCACGATTCCGCTGCCGGGCACCGGGATCGGCGGCCGCGCACCACTGCCGGGCGAGCACGGCGCGCGCGGTTTCACCTCGTTCTATCGCCATGTGCACGACACGATGCGTCGCATTCCACTGCCGGGCACCCGAAAGTCGGTGTACGACAACCTGATTCCATTCTCGGTGAGCGATCCACGCTATCCGCGCTCGGGCGATCTGCCCGACGGCTTCCCGCTGATGTTCGGGTTCTATTTCGACCCCACCCAGGCGCTCACACCGGAAGGATTGCAGCGCATCCTGGTCGAGGTGTTCATGAAGAACAATCTCGTTCCACTGCCGGAGGCCATGTATATGGCCGGACGGGTGGTCACGTATCTGACCTCGAGCGAGGAGCGTCGCTTCGGCCAGTGGGAGCATGTCAGCTGGTGGGATTATGTCGGCGCGGCAAGCAGATCCGCACAGTTCCAGGCGCTGGCCGCCACCGGCCTGACCCGAGCTCTGGTAGCCGCCAAGGAATATGTGGCCAGCACCAGGACCATGGGCAATATGATGGAGGGCTTCTTCATCGCGCTGCTGCAGGAACTGACCGGCGGCCCGAAGGTCTACGAGGTGCTCAACGGACCAACCAATGAGGCCTGGCTGGATCCGTGGATCGGGCTGCTCGAGGGCATGGGTGTGCAATTGCGGCCCGGCCACGCGCTAGAGGAATTCGTGGTGGCCGACGGTCGCATCGGCGGTGCGCGCATTCGGCGCCCCAATGGCAGCAGCGAGGTGTTCGACGCGGATTGGTATGTCTGCGCGGTGCCGACCGACCGCGCGCGACGGCTGTGGTCACCGGAGATCCGCGAGCTGGATCCGGCGCTCGGTCGAATGGATGCGCTGACCGTCGACTGGATGAACGGCATGCAGATGTTCGTCACCGAAAAGCTGGATCTCGGCAAGGGATACAACATCTACCTCGACGCACCGTGGCGGCTGACCTCCTATACCCAGCGCGCGTTCTGGGATGTGGATTACGCCGCGAAATACGGTGACGGATCGATCGTCGACGGCCTCACCATCGATATCGCCGACTGGGATACCCCGGGCATTCTTTTCGGCAAGACCGCCAAGGAATGCACCCGCGACGAGATCTACCAGGAGACCTGGGCGCAGATGACCGCCGCGCTCAACGACGACGGCCGAATCCAGTTGAAGGACGGCATCGTCGGCGAGTGGATGCTCGATCCGGGCGTCGAATGGGCGGACGGGCAGAATACGAATGACGAACCGCTGCTTGTGAATACGATCGGATCGTGGGCCGATCGACCGACCGCGCACACGCAGATCCCGAACCTGTTCCTGGCCGCCGACTACGTGCGGACCAACTTCGATCTGGCGACCATGGAGGGCGCGAACGAGGCGGGTCGCACCGCGGTGAACGCACTCCTCGACGCATCCGACTCCCCCGCCGCTCGCGTCCAACTCTTCACGCGCGATTCGATTCCCGCTTTCGAACCGTTCCGGCAAATGGATGCCGCTCGCTATAAGGCCGGTCAGCCCAATCTGTTCGACCTCGGCTGACCGACAACAGCCTGGTCATTCGCCCCGCACGGGGTTGATCTCGACCCGTTCTGCGGGAGCTGCTGGATCGCGTCGTGCTCGGTCGATCCGCGGACCACGACAATCGGCTCACCGCACGCACCGAGGACGGCGGCCGTTGGACGCTGCCGGCTCGCGGCGACACCGCCGAGGTGGACCGACCCGCGCAGACCTGCCGACGCTCGGGCAAACACATGATCAGCCCTGGACCATCGCCAGCGATGGTCATCTGCAGGATTCGATCATGATGGGTACCGACGTGCACGGCGTCGTCCACCGTCGGCACGGGCGGTCCGACCAGGCGCTAGTCGAGGGGTTCGGACAGGTCGGTCTTCAGGTGTTCGAGTCCGGCCCGGATCCGGGATTTGACCGTGGGGAGACCGACGCCGAGACGCGCCGCCACCTCGGGATAGCTGAGTCCGGAGTAGTACGCGAGCGCGATGGATTCGTGCTGGAGTTCGGTCAGATGGGTGAGGCTGCGGCGCAGGGCGTCCCTCTCGTCGTGACGCACCGCCTCCTCGGCCACCACATCGGTGGGGGGCTGATAATCGCGACTGCCCCAGGAGTGATTGTGGTCCACGGTGGCGCGTTCGTGCCGGACCCGGTCCACGGCCTGACGATGGGCCAGCATGCGCAGCCACGTGAGCACCGAACCGCGGTGCTCGTCGAACCGGATCGCGCAGCGCCACACCTCGAGGTAGACGTCGTGACAGGTCTCTTCGGCGTACCCACGGTCACGGACGATCGCCAGCACGCGCTGGTAGACCAGACCGCGGGTGCGGCGATAGAACTGCGCGAACGCATCTTGATCGCCGTCGGCTATGCGATGTACCAATTCGGCATCGACATCATGGGATTCGATATCAATCGGATCACGAAACTGACACGGAACGGGCCGCAGCGTGGTTGGAATTCGTTCGGGCCGATGTGGAATGCGTTCGGACCGAGATGAAACGAGCAGGATCACGATTGCCCCCAGACAAACAAGTGATGCGACAAGCAGGTTGATTTGGACGTATGAAGCTGCGTCGAAGCGGACCGTCGAGGGCATGGACGGCACTGGCGGAGAACGGAATCCGGCCGGGGACAGGGGCCGATAGTCCAACTTTCACATTACCGCGCCGCGCGCAAATGATCATGTACTTTCGCGCGGTAATGGATTTACTCAGACTCGCAGGCCGAGTTCGACGATCCCCTTCGCCACCGCATGTACCGCGACCCGATTCTTGCGTGCATGCGTGCGGATCAGTTCGAACGCCACCTCCGGCGTGGTGCGCCTGGCATTGGCGATAACACCCTTGGCCTGTTCGATGACGATCCGCGAATCCAGCGCATGCTGCAGCTGCGCGGTCAAACGCTGCTGCTCGCGCAGCACGTTGGAATTGACGATGTGGCCGGTCGCCATGCTCGCCAACAGTCCGCCCACCGAAAGATCCTGATCGGTCCAGACCCGTGGGCTCGGACCGTACAGGCCCAGCGCGCCGACCGTGGTCTCACCGACCCGCATCGGAATCTCGGCCAGCGAGGACAGCCCGTGCCGGACCGCCTCGGCGGCGAACTCCGGCCAGCGCTCGCCATATCGACCGATATCGTCGATCGCGATGGGTTTGCCGGACCGGAACGCGTCCACGCTCGGACCCCTTTCACTGCGATGCTGACAGAGTTCCATGGCCGTCAGCTCCTCCGGAGCCGCGGCGGCCATCCGGGAGCGCTCATCGGGCGTGAGCGCCTCGTCCGGCATCAGCATGACGGTGCAGCCGACCAAGTCGAGCGCGACAATCGCGCTGTTCATCAGTTGGCGCACCATCTCTGCTGTGTCGCCGATCGCAGGTAGCAGCTCGGCCAGCCGCGCTGCCGCGGCCACCAGCACCTCATTGTCAGACACTCGCATCACCCCGCACGCGCGAAAGTCGGTCGTCCCCTCAAGTCCCGCGCCGCACTTGCTGACATTCCCATGGTATGGCTAAGCGAAGTCGCACACCACAATTTCGACACCACCTTGCTCCTTTGAATTGTCCAGCTACTCATCGGATTCCGTTGGCCGCCATCCGATAGTGGTCGACATGACTACTATTCGGATGCCACGATGGACGACAGACTCGACCTGACCGTGCCACAAAGATGTACCCGGTGAGGCTTATTTTCGCTGAATGCTCGCCCTCAAAATGTGCCGCATTGCGGCGATAGCAATCACCGCGACCGGGAGACTGCAATGGTGCCTCCGTTCGACGATCGGCAGCGCGACCGATCATCCGAGCCGCTGCCGGATTCGATCCAGTTATTACGATCACTTGTGCGCGCGGTCGACTCGCTGGCTAGCGATTTCGACGTTGTCGAACTATGTCAGCAGCTACTGGAGGCCTGTACCGAAGTCACTGGCGCGACTGATGCCGGATTGTTGCTAGCCGACCAACGTGGTGAGCTACAGGTACTGGCCTCAACAAACGAGTCGGCCCGACTGCTCGGTTTGTTACAGCACGAGGGGCCGAGCCTGGATGCCTATCGGAGCAGGACCGCCGTATCGGCTCCCGATCTGCGTGCCGACGGGGCGCTGTGGCCGGAGTTCGCACATGCGGCAGCGGCCGCGGGATATCTGTGCACCTATGCCGTGCCGCTGCGGCTGCACCGCGACAGCATCGGTGCGCTCACCGGACTTGCAGGCTCGGCAGCCGCGCTCGGACAGCTGGATCTGCGCATCGGGCAGATCCTCGCCGATATCGCGGCCATCGGCATCGCGCAGCACGTGCTGCGCGCGCAGGACGCGACGATCCAGGCGCAGTTGCCGACCGCGCTGAACACGCGCGTAGCCATTGAGCAGGCCAAGGGTGTGCTCGCCGAGCGCGGCGACCAGGATATGGATCGCGCATTCCAAATCATGCGCGAATACGCCCGCGGCACCGGACGGCGGCTCACCGATATCGCCGGTGACATCGTCGAAGGGCGGATCGATCTGCGTGCCGATGCGGCGGAGTGAGTCAGGTATCGAAGCGGATACGATTTTCCACGACCAGCACCGCGACCTCGGCCAGCGACAACCCGTGCGCGAAGGCATAGGCGCGCAGCCGCGCATAGGCGTCGGGAGCCCCGATATCCAACTGCGCGAGCACGATTCCGGCCGCCTGGTGGATCGTGCGACTGGTCAGCGGCTGATCCCACCATTGCGCGGCGGCATGCGCGGATTTCGCCGATCCGGCCACCAACTGCGCGATGACCAGATCGGCGATATGCAGTCCCGCCGAAATCACATACGGTTCCGGCTTGCCCGGTTCGGCCCGATACAGATCGAGCACGCCGAACCGCACCACACCCAACTGCAAGGGCACCGCGACCATCGAACCCGCCACCGCGACCCGGTTCAACTCATCGGCGAAACCCGGCCACCGCACATCGGTTTCGGCCAGATCGGCCACCAGCACCGGTACACCGGCGACGACGGCGTCCACGGCCGGCCCCTGCCCCGCGGTGACCTGCACCGCCTCCACCCGCGCCGCCACCGAATCACTTGTGGCCCACAGCTGCAGCCCGGCTTCGCGCTCCTGGATCAGGATCGCGGCACGCTGCACCGGCAGCACCCGCACACAGGCGCCGCACAGGGCGGTCATCCCACCGCCTTCGGCCGACAGCTTCGTCAGAAACTCGAGGGCCGACAAAAATTCGTCGGTCAATTGATCGAACTGCCCCACACCATTCCTACGAACTCTCACGACCGTTATCCCCGCCATGAGGTCGACGGTCCCCTTGTCCAAGGATTCGTCACGACCCCGGCACTGGACCGCAACTACGCCGCGGGAAATACGGCGGGTCGGCACCGCAAGAATACGAAACACCGATCGTCCACACCAGGGCCGAACGTCCCACAGTCGCGGCAGCCAGGTCGGTGCGGGGGTCAGCCCATCATGGGATCCATCACCAGTGCAGGCCGGGGATTACCCGGGTGACCCGCGCGGCCGGGCTGGGCAATGCCATCAGCGGCAGGACCACAGGCGCGAGATAGGACAGCGCGGTGCGACCGGAGTCCTGATCCGCCTGCGCCTCCTCGACCGCGTCGGACGCCACGGTCTGCTTCCCCTGTGCCGCATGCGATTCACCGAACCAGCGGAACCCCTGGTGCATGATCGTCCGCTTGACCGACGGCATCAGCAGTTCGACCGCCTGGGCGAAGGTGCCGACCGGTGTGTCGATGCGGTGCGGGCGATCCTCGATGGCGCGCACCACGATGCCGGCGGCGCGGTCGGGATCCGGCACCGGAAGCGAGCGGTAGAGATCGGTCGGCGCGATCATCGGGGTGCGCACCAATGGCATGCGTACCGAGGTGAAAGTGATTCCCGCATCCCGATTTTCGACCGCAGCAATCTCGCTGAAGTTGTCCAGCGCGGATTTACTCGCCACATATGCCGCGAAGCGCGGCACCTTGGTCTGCACGGCGATCGAGGAGATGTTCACGATATGTCCGAAACGCCGTGCCCGCATCGATGGCAGCAGTGCGAGAATGAGTCGCACCGCGCCGAAGTAATTTACCGCCATGGTCCGCTCGAAATCGTGCATGCGGTCGGTGGAATTGACCACCGAACGACGGATCGACCGTCCCGCATTGTTCACCAGATAATCGACATGACCGTGATCGGCGAGCACCGCGGCGACCAAATCTTCGACTCCGTCGGAATCGGTGATATCGCACGGATAGGCATGAGCGACACCACCTTCGGCCCGCACCGACTCCGCCGCGGCTTGCAAATCGTCCACACCGCGCGCCACCATCAGCACGATCGCACCGCGCTGCGCGACGGCATGGGCGGTGGCCAGTCCGATACCGGAGGAAGCCCCGGTGATCAGCACGACGCGGCCGTCCAGCGGGTCGCCGCTATCGCCGGGCCGACCCCGGTTCGGGTCCAGGTTCTCGGCCCAGTACCGCCACAGGCGCTCGGCGTAGCTGTCGAACGACGGCACCGCCAGACCCGTCCCGCGCAGCTGCGCCCGGGTGGAGTCGGAGACGAATTCCGCGGCGAACGAGGTGTGCGGTGCGACCTCGGCCGGAATTCCCAACTGCTCCAACAGGAAATCGCGAACGGTGGAGACACCCGGGAGGTGGGCGAGACCGTTCAGCGCGAACCCGCTGCCGGGCACCGTGCCGATTCCGGTCGGCGCACCCGCGGCGGCCGCGAGCGCACCATAGATCTCGCCGAACGGCTGCGGTTCCGGGTTGACCAGGTGGAATGTGCGCCCGTCGAGACCCTTGCGGCGCACCAGCTCGACCATCGCACCTGCCACATAGTCGACCGGCACGATATTGGTCGCGCCCAGATCCGGCAGCAGCATCGGCAGTTCGGCAGGCAGCGCGCCCAGGCGCGAGATGGCCGGGAAGAAGTAGTACGGACCATCGATCTTGTCCATCTCACCGGTACGCGAATCGCCGACCACGATCGCGGGCCGGTACACCCGCCAGCGCACCCCTTTGGATTCGCGGACCAGCTTCTCCGCGGCGAATTTGGTCCGGTGGTACGGCGAAGTCAGCTGCTGCCCCAGGTCGAAATCCTCCTCGAAGAATTTGCCCTTGTGGTCACCGGCGACGGCCACCGAGGAGACGTGGTGCAGCACCGCGCCCAATTCGCGGGCCAGCTCCAGCACCGAGCGAGTGCCAGCGACATTGGCCGCGTGCGCGGTCTGCTCGTCGGCGGTCATGTCGTAGACCGCACCGAGGTGGATCACATGGTCGGCCTTGGGTGCGTCCTCGATCAGACCGAGGCCTTCGGCGGTCAGATCACCGAGCATCGGAAAGGCGCGTGCGCCACCCTCCCAGCCCGCGGTGAGTTCACTGAATTTCGCCACCGATGCGGTGCGAACCAGCACATGCACAATGGCTTCGGAATCGGCTGCCAGGAGTTCCTGAACCACCCGTCGGCCCAAGAATCCGGTTCCACCCGTCACGATGAAAGTCGTCATCGCATTTCCTCCTGCTGTCGCACTCGAATTGAGTTGTCACACAAGCGCGCCCGACATGCAGCAGTGAATGCGGACATCATTGATTCGGCTTACAGCCAAGTAGTTGCTGAGCCAAAGCAGGGAACACCATTGCCCTACTGGTCGGTAACTTTAATGGGCGCAGCTAGTTGCGGGCAAGCGAACGGCAGCCCAGAGCGATGTGTGAATGGTCACCAATGGGTGCCGCTAATATTGTGTGTTACAACAGTTTTCAGATAATGCTCGAACGCGAAACCTTAATCAGGACACCGCGTTTGCGCACCGGCTCAGCGCTTCTCGGTGCGGGCGGACGGGGATTCCAGCGGTGGGCGCCCCTTCAGATAGGTCTCGAAAGCATCAAGATCGATGGGCCCGACCGTCTTGTCGGCACCCTCGGTGAAGACCGTGAAACCGTCACCGCCCGAAGCCAGGAAGCTGTTGGTGGTGATGCGGTAGGTGGCGACCGGGTTGAGGGGTTGGCCGCCGATGCGCACGCTGTCGGCGACGACCTTGCTACCCTTCGGACTCGACTCGACGTAGGTATAGGTCAGCCCGGCTGGTGAGAGCACGGTCGCCTTGCCATTGCTCCATTGCTGTTCGAGCAGGCGCAGGATCTGACTGCCGGTCATGGTGAGGGTGACGACCTGATTGCCGAACGGCTGCACGCTGTAGATATCGCCATAGCTGATCCGACCGGCCTTCAGGTCGGTGCGCACACCGCCCGGATTCATGAAGGCCGCGACCGCCGCAGCGGGCGCCACCGCGGTGACCGAGAGCATCGAGTCGGCAATGACATCACCGAGCGGCGATTCACCGGAGCCCGCCGGTTCGTGCGGCAGCGACGCCGCCGCGATGCCGACCGGCCGCTGCGCGCGTGGCTCGGCCTGCGCGGCATAGAAGTCGATCAGCGAGGTGGTGGCCGCGTCCGGCGTGACCTCCCTGGTGACCACCCGGTTGACCGCCGATGCCTGCACACCGTCGGCGCCGAAGCGCAGGGCGACATCGGTGATCAGCCGACCGTAGGAGGCGGCCTGGGTGACCACCTTGCCGTCGATGGTGCAGACATACGGCTGGTGCGAATGTCCGGTGAACAGCACCCGCACCGCGGGATCGACACCCGTCGCCAAGGCGGTGACCTCGGCGGAGATGTTCGCGCAACCGTTGTAGTCGACCACCGCATTCTGGGCCGGCTGCTGCACCCCGCCGTCGTGCAGCAGCGCCACCACGGTCTGCGCGCCCGCCGACTTCACCTCGGGGACATAGCGATTGATCGCCGCGACCTCATCGCCGAAGGTGTAGCCCCGAATGCCTTCCGGGAAAACAATGCTCGCTGTCTCGGGTGTCACCGTGCCGATGACACCGATCTTGTGTCCGCCGAGCTCGAGTATCGTCCACGGCCGCAGCGTCGGCGGCAATTTACCGCCCGCATCGGTGACATTGGCGGCCAGGAACGGGAACTTCGCACCGGTGAACGGCGTGCCGGGCGAGCATCCGGCGGGCGAGCACCCACCCTGCTGTAGTCGCGCCAATTCGATGACGCCGTTATCGAACTCGTGATTGCCCACCGAGGAAGCGGCCAGTCCGATCGAATTCAAGAAGGTAATGGTCGGCTCGTCGTGGAAGAGTCCGGAGACCAGGGGGCTCGCGCCGATATTGTCCCCGGCGGACACCACGGCACTGGCCGGATACGCCTTCTTCAACCGTGCCAGATGGGTGGCGAGGTAGGCGGCGCCGCCCGCGTCGTATCCGGCGATCTTGCCGGTGGAACCCGCCGGTGGCTGCAGATTGCCGTGTAAATCGTTGAGCCCGAACAGATGTACCTCATCCGTCTGCGCGCCGCGCAGATCGTCGGTCGAGATGAGCGGGATCACTCCCGGCGCCGTCGAGGCGGTCGGTCGACCGCTGTCGGATGCGCTACCGCAGCCCGCAACCAGGGCGATGCTCATGAGTCCCGCAATGATCATGCCGATGCGACGCTGCGCTGTCATATTCAGACTGTCCCACGCCCGGGTGCCATCGGCATGAATCTCGTGCGAACACACCGGCGGCGGGGTCGGTGCTCGACCCCGCCGCGCGGATTTCCCGGTTACACCCGGCCCGCCGCGAAATCCGCGGCCGGCCAGAACGCCCAGCCGTAGTTCGTGTGCTGGCTCGGGTCGATGCCGCCACCACAGATCGGATCACCGCCGGTGCAGTAATCGGCGGTCTTCCAGGCGTAGTTGCCGGGGACCCCCCAGCCGATCAGGCGGAGGGGATCACCGAACAGCAGAACTGCGGACACCTTCCATTCGAGATCGCCGGGGAGCACGTAGATCCCGGGCAGCGCGGTCACGATGCCGGTGCCGACGACACCGTGTACTACGGCCGCGCCCTGCGAGTAGCCGACCAGGATGAACTGCTGATCCGGGCACATTTGCGACTGCCGAATGACATGGTCGGTCATGTCCTGGGTGCCGCGGCTGAGCGAAGTGGGGTCGAGCAGGTCCGCGGGATAGTCCACCCGGTAAGCGCTGCTGCTCACCGGAAGTGCTTGGAGCAGCGTGTCATACAGCGGGTCGCCGACGACGGAGCCGAGCCAGCCGGGTTCCCCGGTGCCTCTGGCGACCACCACATCGACCGCAGCACAGTCCGCCCGTGCCTGCGCGCCGATGCTGGTCACCACCCCCGCCGTAGCGACGAGCAATAGCACAGCGAATACCGGTGCCAGCCGCCACTTCTCGAATTTTCTTACCTTCCGGATTTCCATCGTGATCACCTCTCACGCCGTTGTGAGAAGCCGAGTGACGCTTGTCAGCGACAAGTGTCACTCGGCTACATTCGCGAAGGTAGGGAAGGTAGAGAGTTGCGTCAAGCAACTCAGCTGAAGCGAGACCGGTTCAGCGCTGAATCGTGTCCTGGAATCCGGTCCAGCGCACGACGATTCGGGCGCCTACGGGATGAGAACCGCTGCGCCGGTGAAACGTCCGTGTGCGAGATCCGCGAGGGCTCGATCTGCCGTACCGAGGGAGTACCCCGTTGTGGTCACATGTATACGGTGTTCGCCCGCCAGCGCGAGGAATTCGCGCGCGTCGGCGCGGGTATTGGCAGTCACCGAGCGAATCTCGCGCTCCTGGAACAGATGCCGCTGGTAGTTCAGTACCGGGATATCGCTGAGATGGATGCCCGCGATGGCGAGGACGCCGCCGCGATCGAGCGCTTCCAGCGCGGGTAGCACCAGCTCGCCGATCGGCGCGAACAAGATCGCCGAATCCAATTGCACCGGAGGCCGATCCGCCGCACCCTGCACCGAGGCGGCGCCGAGGTCCGCGGCCAACTCGCGCGCGGCCGGATCCCTGGTCATTACATGCACCTCGGCACCGCGCGCGAGCGCCACCTGCGCGGCGATGTGCGCGCTGCCGCCGAAGCCGTAGATCCCGAGCCGTCCACCCGTGGGCAGATCGGCACGCTGCAGCGCCCGATAGCCGATGATCCCGGCGCACAGCAGCGGCGCGGTTTCCATATCGCTGTATCCATCGGGCAGCCGGTGGGCGTAAGCCGCTGGGACAGTGGCATATTCGGCGTAGCCGCCGTCCGCGTCCCAGCCGGTGTACTCCGAATTCGGGCAGAGATTCTCCGCGCCGCGCAGACAGTACCGGCAGCTGCCGCAGGTGTGGCGCAACCAGGCGATGCCGACGCGATCACCGACCGCGAACTCGGGTGCCGAAGAGTCCGGTGCCCCAGCCGATCCCAACCCTTGCGCTACCACCTCCCCCACCACCTCATGCCCCGGCACCACACCGGGCCGATGCACCGGCAGATCCCCTTCGGCAACATGCAGGTCGGTGCGACAGACTCCGCAGGCCAGCACTCGCACCAGGAGTTCACCGGCCTGGGGTTCGGGCACCGCCTCGCGGACGAAGTCGAGCGGTCCGCCATCGATCGACCCAGGCCGTCGCACCCGCCAGCCGATCATGCCCGTGGTCGCCGCACTCACATTCATGCCGATCACTCCTCACCGACAGGGAGAACGGTCTCTTCGGATTATCCCCGCCGACCACGCTCGTTCACCCGTTCCGCCAAAGGTGAGTCGGCCCTTCTGATACATTTCTGTATTGAATACATAGCTGTATCGAAATGGCCGGGAGTACGAGGAGGTGCGCGTTGGCATCGACCACCGATACGGAGGTCTCGGTGCGCCGGGTGACCCGCCGTCGCACCGAGACCCGCAAACGCCTACTCACCGCCGCGTACCAGGTGTTCGCCGAGGAGGGCTTCGGCCGCGCCTCGGTGGAACGGGTCTGTGAGCGGGCCGGGTTCACCCGTGGCGCCTTCTACTCCAACTTCACCTCGCTAGACGAGTTGTTTCTTGCCATGTGGGAGCAGCGATCGGCCGCCATGATCGCCGGTATCCGCGCGACCCTCGACGGCTTCTCGTTCGACGGCGTCGCCGATATCCGCGCCGTGATCGAGCGCTTGGACCGCGCTGTGCCGATCGACGAGGACTGGTTCCGCATCACCGCCGAATTCACCTCACACGCGCTGCGCACTCCCGGCCTGCGGCAGGTGATGGCCGGACGTGAGGAAGCGATCGTCGCTGCACTGATGCCGACGATCGTCGACGCACTGGCCCGCGTCGGCCGGACGGTGGCCGATCCCGTCGCACTGGGTCAGGCGCTGGTCGCGGCACACGACGGCACCGCCGTTCAGGTGCTGATGGAACCCCGCAGCCGCACAGTGCGCAGCCGACGCACCGACCTTTTCTGCCACATCGTGCTGGCCTACAGCACCGAAACCGAAGGATGATCATGACCGACCCGAGCCGCGAATTCACCCAAGAGGCAGATGTCATCGTCGTCGGTGCGGGCCTGGCCGGACTCGTGGCGACCCACGAATTGGTCAAGGCGGGCCGCAAGGTACATGTGCTCGACCAGGAGAATCGCAATAACCTCGGCGGCCAGGCCTTTTGGTCGCTCGGCGGACTGTTCTTCGTGGACAGTCCGGAGCAGCGCCGCCTCGGCATCAAGGACTCCTACGAACTGGCACTGCAGGATTGGTTCGGTTCGGCGGGCTTCGATCGCGAGGACCAGGACTACTGGGCCCGCCAGTGGGCGCGAGCCTATGTGCGCTTCGCGACCACTGAGAAGCGGGATTACTTGCGCGAGTTGGGTTTACGGGTGACACCGCTGGTCGGTTGGGCCGAGCGCGGTGGCGCCTTCGCCGATGGGCACGGCAATTCGGTGCCGCGCTTCCACCTCACCTGGGGTACCGGGCCCGAGGTGGTGCGGGTGTTCCAGGAGCCGGTGCTCGAGGGTGAGCGTCGCGGACTGGTCGGCTTCAGTTTCCGGCATCGGGTCGACGAGTTGATCGTCGAGGACGGCGCGGTGGTCGGCGTGCGCGGCAGCGTACTCGAGCCGACCGATCTGGAACGCGGTCGGGCTTCGTCGCGAAATGTGGTCGGCGACTTCGAATTTCGCGCCAAGGCGGTGATCGTCACCTCCGGTGGCATCGGCCACAATCATGAGCTGATCCGCCGGAACTGGCCCACCGAGCGACTCGGTCCGGCACCGGAGACCATGATCTCCGGTGTGCCCGCGCATGTGGACGGGCGGATGCTCGGCATATCCGAGGCAGCGGGCGGCGCCATCGTCAATCGCGATCGCATGTGGCACTACACCGAGGGCATCAACAACTGGAATCCGATCTGGCCCGATCATGCCATCCGGATCATTCCCGGTCCGTCCTCGCTGTGGTTCGACGCCAATGGCAAGCGTTTGCCGGCACCGTGTTTCCCAGGCTTCGACACCAATTCGACCATGAAGGAGATTCTGGCCACCGGCTACGACTACTCCTGGTTCGTACTCACCCAGTCGATCATCGAGAAGGAGTTCGCCCTCTCGGGCTCGGAGCAGAATCCGGATATCACGGGCAAGGATCTCAAGCTCACCCTCAAGAGCCGGGTGGCCAAGGGTGCGCCCGGTCCGGTCGAGGCGTTCAAACAGCACGGGGTCGACTTCGTGGTCGCGAATACCTTGCGTGAGTTGGTCGATGGCATGAACAAGATCGCGCGCGGCCCGCAGCTGGACTTCGACGAGCTGGAGCGACAGATCGTCGCCCGCGACCGGGATATCGCCAATAAGTACTCCAAGGACGCGCAGCTGATGGCGATCAACAACGCGCGCCAGTACTTCGGCGATAAGGCGGGTCGCGTGGCCAAACCGCATCGCATCCTGGATCCGGCGAACGGGCCGCTGATCGCGGTGCGGCTCAATATCTTGACCCGCAAGACGCTCGGCGGACTGCAGACCAATCTGGATTCGCAGGTGATGCGGCCGGACGGCACACCGCTGCCCGGACTGTATGCCGCGGGCGAGGTCGCCGGATTCGGCGGCGGCGGCGTGCACGGCTACAACGCGCTGGAGGGCACCTTCCTCGGTGGCTGCATTTTCTCCGGCCGTGCCGCGGGACGGGCCATCGCGACGAAGCCGAGTTAGTTCGCACAGCCCGTCGCGGCGACGCGGGACAGCGGCTGCGGTGTCGTGGTCGCGATCTCCGGCATCGGCGTGGGCAGCGGTTCCGGGGCAGGCTCGGCGTAGAGGCGCATTCCGGTGTATCGCGGGCCCTGCTGCAGGGAGATCCCCGAGATCTTCACCTGATTCCCGTGTACATCGGTCACCTGTGCCGAGAACGGTCCTGGCCCGGCGCCGCTGATTGTCCAGTAGTTGTCCATGCCGCGGTCGAGTTCATGCCACGGGCCGCCCGCCGCGGACCGTAATGCGATGCGCTGGATGGGATTTCCCGATCCGGTCACCAGCATGGCCAGCCAGGAGGCCGAGGAGTCGGGCTTCAGCTCGTAGATCAGCTCGGGTGCGGGCTGCGGATCACGGACCACGGTATAGCGGATCTGTGCGACGCCGTCGGACCGATTCGCGATCTGTTCGAAGGCCGTGGTACTCAAATCCAGTTGTCCCGGAGCACATCCCGGGCAGCGGTCGGCGATGAGCACCCGGACGTCGCCGCGCGGGCCGTGCACATCGAGATACGCACCGCACAGATCGGCCAGCCCATACTCCTGAGTAGAGACGCCCACGTAGAAGCCGTTCGTCGGCAGTCCGGTGAATGAACACGCGACGCCGGGGCCGAATGCGTAGTACCGTGCCTCGCCCGGGCGCGTGGGTGGCGACGCGTCCACCGTATGCCAGTTGGCGATACCGGTGCTACTGCTGGCCACCATCATTCGCGAGGTGCCGGTTCCGGGATCCGGCACCGCATGTGTCGCCTCGCAGGACGACTGCTGCTCGGGTCTCGCGGCCCAGATCGCGACCGCCACCGCGGTCACTATTACGCCGACGGACGACCACAGCCACCCCGAGCGGAAGTGCTGCTGTTGGATCGGTATTCGGTGCACCGCTGTCCCCGACTTCCGGCTCACCCAACTCGCGGACTCTCCATCCTGACCCCATCAGGAAAGCAGGCCGACCCGCGACGTATGACTCGAACGAAAAATCTCCGTAGTGAAACATGCACGTGTCGGCAATCTCATGGCAAATAGCCAGCATTCGGCGACGAAGATCGGAAAAGATCCGTTACTACGAGGTGGCCCTTGCCGGTTCGGCGTCCACACCCGAGAGTTGATGATCCATCCGGTCGCGCTTGGCGCGCAGGTAGCGGATGTTGTGTTCGGTCGGCGTCGCCTGCAGCGGCAGCCGCCGCACCACCGTGACCCCATACTGTTCGAGGTCCGCCTGTTTGGCGGGGTTGTTGCTGAGCAACCGCACCGACCGGATACCGAGATCGGCGAATACCTGCGCACCCGCCGCATACCTGCGGGCATCGACCGGCAACCCGAGTGCGAGATTCGCTTCAACGGTATCGGCGCCGCGATCCTGTAATTCGTACGCACGCAATTTGTTCAATAATCCGATGCCCCGGCCCTCTTGTCCGCGCAGGTAGACCACCACGCCACTGCCCTCCTCGGCAACGGCACGCAATGCGGCGTCGAGTTGGTCGCCGCAGTCGCAGCGCAGCGAACCGAGGGCGTCACCGGTGAGGCATTCCGAATGCAGCCTCGTCAGCACGGACTCGCCGCCGGGCGCACCGAAAACCAGTGCGAGGGTTTCGGTTCCGGAGATCTCGTCGCAGTAGCCGATGACCCGGAATTCGCCGTACCGGGTCGGCAAGCGGGTCTCCACAACCCTCGTCAGGGTGGGTTCGGCGCGGCGGCGGTAGGCGATCAGATCGGCGATCGAGATGATCGGTAGCCCATGGGTTTCGGCGACGTCGAGCAGTTGCGGCAGCCGGGCCATCGAGCCGTCGTCGTTCACGACCTCGGCGATGACACCTGCCGGGCGCAGCCCGGCCAGCCGAGTCAGGTCGACGGCGGCCTCGGTGTGGCCCGCGCGACCGAGCACACCACTGGGATGTGCGCGCAGCGGGAAGACGTGGCCGGGCCTGGTCAGCTCGTCCGGAGTGGTACGCGGATCCGCCAGCGTGCGCACGGTATGGGCGCGGTCCGCAGCCGAAATCCCGGTCGTCACACCGGAAGCCGCATCCACCGACACCGTGTAAGCGGTGCCCTTGGGGTCCTCGTTGATCGGTGTCATCGGTGGCAGTTGGAGCCGATCCAGGTCTGCGCCGGGCAGCGGCGCGCACAGCACGCCGCTTGTATGCCGGACCATGAAGGCGATGGCTTCGGGCGTCGCCAGTGCGGCGGCGATTACCAGATCGCCCTCGTTCTCCCGATCTTCATCATCTACGACCACGACCATGCCGCCCGCGGCGAGAGCGGCCAGCGCCGTCTCGATCGTGTCCAGCGAACGCTGCTGTGCGAATTCGGTGCGCATATGACTAGTAGAAGTATTTCTATTAGTCATGGCAAGCGCCATCCCGCTCAGTGAGCGGGACTAGGAAGCGCGACGTCCTTTACCCTTCGCGGACTTCTTCGCAGCGGTCTTGGTCGCGAGTCTGTCCACGTCGGCGAGCAGTTCCTCGGCGAAATCGCGTTCGGCCTCGTAATGCCGTATGCACCAGCGCAATACCGCGCCCGGATAGGCCCAATTCGGGTTCTCGTCGGCGCCCTCGGCATCGACCTCGGCCAGTTTGCGCATCCGCTCCGCGTATCCGATGTGCTCGGAGAGAATTTCGCGCAACCGGTCCGGTTCGGCGAGATGGCCCAGCCAGACCCGCAGCATGACGCTGTGTTTGAGTATCGGCGCCTCCACGGGTGCGTGGTTCACCCACTGCGCCGCGGCCGCGCGACCACTCTCGGTGATGGCGTACATGCGCTTACCGCGCACGCCGTCGTCCTGCAGCACGGTGCGCGAGGTCGCGTAACCGTGCTTCTCGAGGCGTTTCAGCTCGGCGTAGATCTGGCTGAACGATGGACTCCAATAGAAGAATTGCAGGCTCCAGTCGGCCCATTTCTTCAGGTCATAGCCGGAGAGTTCATCGGCGTGCGAGAGCATGCCGAGCACGGCCCAACTCGTAGTCGGCAGGTCGGGGACTTCGGCGCTCGCCGCAGACTTCGCTTCGGTCACGATGGGACTATACCGCTTAGGCATATTTCGGGTGCAAAGTCCCGCTCAGTAGGACACGCCCCGGTTATCGGGGCGCGGGCGCCGGGAGTAGTCTCGCCGCATGTCGCGCACGCGCATTATTCGGATCGGCACCCGATCCAGCCCGATGGCCTTGGCTCAGGCCGAACAGGTCGCCGGACTGCTGGCCGGGCTCGGCGTCGAGAGCGAGCTGGTCAAGGTAACCACGGCAGGCGATCGTTGGATGGGCGATCTGTCCAAGCTCGGTGGTAAGGGCGCCTTCGTCAAGGAGATCGATCGGGCACTGCTCGATGACGAGGCCGACCTGGCGGTGCACTGCCTCAAGGACATTCCCGGTGATATTCCGGTGCCGGAAGGACTCGCGTTCGCCGGTTATCTGCCGCGCGAGGATGTGCACGATGCGGTGATCACCCGTACCGGCGCACCGCTCGCCGAACTCCCCGAGGGCACGGTCGTCGGCACAAGCTCGGTGCGCCGGACCGCACAGCTGCGGCTGCACTATCCGCATCTTGCGGTGAAACCGTTGCGCGGCAACGTCAACACCCGATTGGCGCGCCTCGAAGAGGGCCATATCGATGTGCTGATCGCGGCCGTGTCCGGTCTGCACCGCGTCGACCAGGCGCACCGGATCACCGAAACCCTCGACCTGGACACCATGTGCCCGCCGATCGGGGCTGGCGTGATCGCACTGCAGTGCCGCGCCGACGACACCCAACTGCTCGATCTCGGTGCGCGCCTGGACGATCCGGCCACCCATCGTCATGCGGACGCCGAACGCGCAATGCTGCACGCACTGCAAGGCCACTGCAACTCCCCGATCGCCGGACACGCGACGACCGACCCCACCGGTCGACTCACGTTGCACGGCAAGGTCTTCAACCTCGACGGCAGCCAGTGGCTGGACGCCAAACACTGGGGCGTCCCGGAGGACCCGAGCGCCCTCGGCTTCTTCGTCGGCGCGGACCTACTCCGCCAGGGCGCCCGCGCCATCATCGACTCCATCCCCCACTGAGCTTTCTCGGAAGCAGGCAGGCCCCGCGCACAACTTCACACGACGCGCACCAATTTGCCCGGTCAATTCATGCGTGGCGCGCAAAACCGTGCGCGGCAATCCCCGACTCGCCCCGACCACGACGCCACGCAGCAGACTCGAATCACCGCCACCGAGCGTGACGGGGGAAGAGGGCGCGGGCCGCCTCGTGTGCGGCTTCGACCAGCACTCGCGCCAAACGCGCGGTATCCAAGGCCGTTCGGTCCCCGCCGATTTGACCGGATAGCGACAGGGCACCCACCGCTGCGCCGCGCCCGCGAATCGGCACCGCGACGCAGCAGATCCCGGTCACCGACTCCTCGTTGTCCACCGCGATTCCCTGCCGATGCCGGATCCGCGTCAACTCGCGGTGCAGCTCCGCCCGGTCGCAAATGGTGCGTGGCGTCAACTGCGGCAACCGGTCTCGGTAGGAGGTCTCGATAATGCTCGGCTCCAGCGAGGCCAGCAGCGCCTTGCCCAGGGCCGTACTGTGCGCGGGCATCCGGCCGCCGAGGCGAGTCGGAATGCTGGCGGTATAGCGACCACCGGCCTTGTCCAGGTACAGCACCTCGCGTCCGTCGAGCACGCCGAGGTGGCCCACCATGCCGGTCCGCTGACACAGCTCGTGCAGCAGCGGACTCACCGCGTCGCGAATCTCATGATGATCGGCGGCGAGTCCACCGAGTTCCAGCGGACGCAGGCCGAGGCGGTAGCCGCCGGGTGCGTGCGCCAACCAGCGCAGCCGGATCATCTGGTCCAGGATGCGGTGCACCGTGGACCGCGGCAGGCCGGTTCGCTCGGCCAATCCGAGCAGCGTCAGAGTCGGCGTCGAGCCGTCGAAAGCGTCTAGGATCAGCGTCATTCGCTCGATCATCGAAACCGGCGGCTGCGCGGGCCGGGCGGTCGGACGCCCCGGACCCGATAACAGCTCGTCGGATCCCGGACCGGTCAGCACCTCGACCGTCATGGCGCACCTCCATTGTGTAGCCCATACAGCTTAGAAGTATTTCGATTAGGCATGTCCGTTTTCGGCATACCTTCTTGTGTCCCCAATCACAGTGCCGTCAGGCGCACGACGTCGAATCCCGGAAACTACGGAGATCGCTACGGATCTTCTCGGTAGCCGGAACCGGTCATTGACAGCGCACCGCGCGCGCCGCTTACCTTCATGGCGAAACGGAATATTTCTAGTAGAAACTAGGAGCGCCATGGCCGTCGTGCTCGACTTCAAGGCCGTCCTCGGCCGATTCGCCACCGGAGTCACCGCGATCACCGCCCTGGACGGTGCGCAACCCGTCGGGTTCGCCTGCCAGTCCTTCTCCGCACTGTCGCTGGATCCGCCTGCGGTAGCGCTGTTCCCGGCGCGGACCTCCACCACGTGGCCGCGGATCCGCGCGGCGAACAAGTTCTGCGTGAATGTGCTCGCCGCCGATCAGGAGCAGGTGTGCAGACAGCTCGGACGCAGCGGTCCCGACAAATTCGACGGTCTCGACTGGAGCCGCTCCCCCAACGGTTCACCGCTGCTCGACGGATCCATCGCATGGATCGATTGCGAGCTCGGCGGGGAGCTCGACGGCGGCGATCACACCATCGTCATCGGCCATGTCACCGCACTCGGCGCGGGCCGCGATGCCGATCCGCTGCTGTTCTATCGCTCCGGATTCGAGCGCCTCACCACTGCATGAGCGAGCGCAGCGACCGAACAATCAACCCAGTCTCCCGACCAGTGAGACAACACCTTTGCGCGCTCATCGGCGCGCCGAACCATCGAAATGACAGCCCGACGAACGTGGAGGAACAATGACCGACGATCAGGTGCGCGTGATCGACACCGGCGCCCCGCCCACCCGGTATGCCCGTGGTTGGCACTGCGTCGGCCTTGCCGACAGCTTCCGCGACGGCAAACCGCACACCGTCGAAATCTTCGGCACCGAACTGGTCGTCTTCGCGAGCGCGGACGGCACGCTCAATGTGCTCGATGCCTATTGCCGGCATATGGGCGGCAACCTCGGCGACGGCATTATCAAGGGCGATACCATCGCCTGCCCGTTCCACGATTGGCGCTGGCGCGGCAATGGTCGTTGTGCCGCAATCCCTTACGCGCGTCGTGTACCTCCGCTGGCCCGCACCAAATCGTGGATTACATTGGAGCAGAATCGGCAGCTGTTCGTCTGGAACGATCCCGAAGGCAACCCGCCGCCGGCGGATATCACCATCCCCCGCCTCGAGGGCGCGTTCAGTGACCAGTGGAGCGACTGGACCTGGAACCAGATCACCATCGAGGGCGCGAACTGCCGTGAGGTCATCGACAATGTGGTGGATATGGCGCACTTCTTCTACGTGCACTTCGCCTTTCCGACCTACTTCAAAAATGTCTTCGAGGGCAATATCGCCAGTCAGTACATGACCTCGATCGGACGCGCGGATGTGCAGGGCGAATTGGCCAAGGAGGCGGGCGCGGAGAACACGCTGCATTCGGAGGCGCACTACTACGGCCCCTCCTACATGATCGATTACCTCGTCAACGAATCCAGCGGGCAGACGGTCGAATCCGTGCTCATCAACTGCCACTACCCGGTTTCGCCCACCAAATTCGTGCTGCAGTACGGCGCGATCGTGAAGAAGCTGCCCGGCCTGTCGCCGGAAGAGGCCGATGCGATGGCGGTGCGCTTCGCCGATGGTCTCGGGCGCGGTTTCGAGCAGGATGTGGCGATCTGGGAACGCAAGACCCGCATCGATAATCCGCTGCTGTGCGAGGAGGACGGGCCGGTCTATCAGCTGCGGCGCTGGTACGAGCAGTTCTACACCGATATCGCCGAAGTGGAGTCGAAGATGACCGACCGTTTCGAATTCGAGGTCGACACCACGCGTGCGGTCACGGCGTGGGAGGCCGAGGTCGCCGAGAATCTGGCCGCGCAGCGCGCGGACGCCTGAACGGATCTGTAATGGATTGCATCACCTGCCATACCTGCCGAAATCAGGTGTCGGTGGTCAAATTCAGCCCCGCGCACATCAGTGTGCAGTGGAGTTCCGCCGCTCGCGCGGGGTGTGCCGAGTTCACCCACACGGGCGGCGGTCCGGTGCGCGGGTGCGCGGCATTGCGCGACAGTATCGAAAAAGCGGTCACCGCAGGCGAAGTCGGGTTGACTACCCGTGATGGGGATTTGTTGTGAGCGCGGCGGTGACGCTTCGAGTTGTTCGAGTAACCGCCGAAACCCGGGATGCGGTCGCACTGGAGTTGGTCGCCGAACCGGAGCGACCATTTCCCTATCGGCCCGGCCAGTTTCTGACACTGCGGATACCCAGCGAACAAACGGGTTCGGTGGCGCGCTCCTACTCACTGTCCAGTGCGCCGCATGAGGGCCGACTCGAGGTCACCGTCAAGCGGACGGTGGGCGGATACGCATCGAACTGGTTGTGCGACAACGCTGTTCCCGGCATGACGATCGACAGCTTGCCGCCCGCGGGAATTTTCACACCCGATTCACTCGACGCCGATCTGCTGCTGCTGGCTGCGGGCAGTGGGATAACGCCGATGCTGTCCATCCTGAAATCGGTACTAGCGCAGGGCGCTGGACGGTGCACGCTGATCTACGCCAATCGCGACGAGGAATCGGTGATCTTCGCAGGTGAACTGAAGTCATTGACCGCCGAGCACCCGAACCGGCTCGTTGTGCTGCATTGGTTGGAGGCTGTTCAGGGCTTACCGTCGGTGCCCACACTGACCACCCTGATCACACCGTGGATCAGTCGCGAGCTATTCATCTGCGGCCCCGCGCCTTTCATGGATGCTGTCGTCACAGCCGCCGACAACCTGGGCATATCCCGGGTGCACGTCGAGAAATTCGTCTCGATCTGCGGTGATCCCTTCGCCGAAACCGAGGTCGAGGACACCGACGACGCTGCCCTGGTCGAAATCGAGCTCGACGGCGCCACAAGAGAATTCGCCTGGCCGCGCAATACCGTACTACTCGACGTGCTGCTAGCGCGCGGGATGGCAGCTCCGTACTCCTGTCGCGAAGGCGCCTGCAGCGCCTGTGTCTGTCGTGTCGTCGAGGGTGAAGTGAAGTTGCTGAGTAACGAAGTTCTGGCACGCGAAGACCTGGCCGACGGTTATGTACTGGCCTGCCAGGCGGTGCCGGTCACTGATGCGGTCCGGGTCACCTATGAATGAGGAGAATATGGCAATCATCAGCTCGCTCGGTTATGTGCGGGTGGCGGTCAGCGATCCGGGCGCCTGGCGCACCTTCGCTTTCGATGTGATCGGTTTCGCCGAGGGCGCGGGTCCGGATCCGGACGCCATCTATCTGCGCATGGATGAGCACGTCGCACGATTGGTCCTGGTGCCCGGCGACACCGATCAGGTGCTCGCCATCGGCTGGGAGGTCCGCGACCATCGCGCGCTCGCCGCGGCACGCGAAGCTGTGGAGAAGGCCGGAATCGAGGTCACCGCGCTAACCGTGACGGAGGCAGATGCCCGCAGCGTAGAGGCGGCATTCACCTTCCGCGATCCCGCGGGCACCAGCGTCGAAATCTTCCACGGCCCGGTCCTGGACCATAGCCCGGTCGTCGGCGAATACGGAAACCGTTTCGTCACTACGGGACTCGGCCTCGGCCACGCGGTGCTGCCGGTCCCCGATCTCGACGGGGCCTTCCATTTCTATACCGACGTGCTCGGATTCCTGCCGCGCGGTGCGTTCCGGCTCCCCGCACCGCCCGAATACGGTCCGGTGCGCATCCGCTTCCTCGGCGTGAATCAGCGCCACCACAGCCTGGCGCTGATCCCCTCCGGCGGTAAGGCGGGCTCGGGGCTGGTGCACGTCATGGTCGAGGTCGACAGTCTCGACGATGTCGGCCGCGCACTCGATCGGGTGAACAAGGCCGGTTATCACCTGTCCTCGACGCTGGGCCGCCATACCAACGACAAGATGATCTCCTTCTATGTCCGCACCCCCGGTGGCTGGGATCTCGAATTCGGCACTGAGGGCGTGCTGGTCGACGAGAACACCTATACCGCGGAGGAAATGACCGCCGATAGCTATTGGGGTCACGACTGGAATCGAGACTGACAAGCACATGCGACGACTCGCGGCCTGAAACCCCTGACTATCGTCGATAACGACGGAAGGGGTTTGGCGATGGCATTGCGCACCGAGTTCACCGACCTGCTCGACATCGAGCATCCCGTAGTCCTCGCACCGATGGGTGGCGTCGCGGGCGGCGAACTGGCCGCAGCGGTCTCCGAGGCCGGTGGACTCGGCCTCATCGGTGGCGGCGGCGGGGATGAGAAGCTGCTGGATCAGGAATGTGCGTTGCTTACCGCTCGCACCGAAAAGCCTTGGGGCATCGGCTTGTTGAGCTGGGCCATCGATATCGATACGGTGCGCAGGACGGTGCAGCGCCGACCGCATGCGATCCTGCTGTCGTTCGGCGATCCCACTCCGTTTGCCGCCGTGGTCCGGGAATCCGGGATTCCGCTGCTGGTCCAGGTCACCACCACCGACGAGGCAGCGCGTGCCCTGGAGGCCGGGGCCGATGTGCTGATCGCCCAGGGTGCGGAGGCGGGCGGGCACGGCGGTGGGCGTGCGACGCTGCCCTTCGTACCCGCGGTCGTTGATCTGGCAGCGGGTACGCCGGTGCTGGCCGCAGGTGGGATAGCCGATGGACGCGGACTCGCGGCCGCACTCGTACTCGGTGCGGCGGGCGCGCTGATCGGCACTCGCTTCGAGGCGACACACGAATCCCTGCTCTCGGCCGAAGAGGCCAAGGCCATCATCGCCGCACGTGGCGGCGATACCGAACGCAATCGCATTATCGATATCGCTCGCGAATCCCCGTGGCCCGCCGAATACACCGCACGCACACTGCGCAACCGTTTCCTCGACGAATGGGCCGGACGGGAGGCCGAACTCGCGGCTGATCCCCTTGCCCGGCAACGCTATCGGGCGGCTGCCGAGCAGGCCGATCTCGACTGTGCGCCGATCTGGGCGGGTGAGAATGTCGACCTCATCGACAGTCTCGAATCCGCCGCTGATCTGGTGCGGCGTATCAGCACCGACGCCGAACAGGTCTTGCGGCGAGCGGCGGCGCAATGCGACTAGTCCGCGTGTTCCTCGGTCGAGGCGCGGAGCAGTTCACGGGTGTAGCGCTCGGCGAGTAGGGGCAGGAAGTTGTCGATGGTGGCGTGGTCCGCGAGGTAGTCATAAGCGGAGTACAGCCATCGTTCGATGGCTTCGTCGCGGGTGCTTTCGAATTCGCGTTCCAGGCGGCGCGCGGCGGCCCTCAGTGCGAACTGTTGATCGAGGGACGGTTCGTGGAGGGGCGGGTGCGTAACTGGACCTTCGGTCATTGCGGACTCCTGGTCGGGGACTTCCAGTGCGAGGACGGCGGTCGAAAGCCGTGTCCAGTCGATCGAGTACCCGATGCGTCGGCGACGAACACCCGGGACTTTGGACGCACCCGGGACTACCCTTTCGATATATGCCAACAGACTTACGAAGGTGGCCGGAATGAGCGAGAACCTGCTCTGGGTGCCCGATGCGTGCACATTGCCCACGACCGAGCAGCCGTTGCGCGTGGCCGAATTCACCGATCTCTTCGCGGCCGCACTGCGTCGAATCGAACGCATCGCGCCGACCCGCCTACGGCTGGAACTGGCCGCAGCCCACGAAGACACAGCTCGCGACCTCGCCGCCCGCGAGAGCTCCTGTTGCGGATTCTTCGACTTCAGCTTCGTCGCCGCGGCCCCTGATGCGATTGCGATGGATATCGAGGTACCCGCCAGCCGGATCGCCGTACTCGACGCGTTGGCGAATCATGCCGCCGAAGCCCGAGCAAAGTAGAACAGGTTCTTGTCTGAGGGCTCGGTAAATGCCAAGCTGAACGGATGGATCTCGCCGCCATCGAAGCCGTCCGCCAGCTCAAGTACCGCTATTTCCGGACCCTCGATCTCAAACAATGGGACGACTTCGGGGATACCCTCGCCGTCGACGTCGCCGGTCGCTACGGCACCCACGCCCTCGGTGAACCGCTCACCCTCGACGGCCGCGACGCTGTCACCGCATTCATGCGCGAGAACCTCGGCCCCTCCGTGGTCACGACCCATATCGCGAACCATCCGGAGATCACCGTGGACGGCGATACCGCAACGGGCTCATGGGCTTTCGAGGACACCGTGATCGCCACCGAATACGGCATCCTCATCCGCGGTGCGGGCTATTACTCCGACACCTACCGACTCGATCCGGACGGCCACTGGCGCATCACCTCGACCAGTTACCAGCGCATCTACGAATCGATGCAGGCCCTCGCCGACACCCCCAGCTACCAGCTGCTGACCAACATGTGGGCGACACAGAAATAGCAGAGCGCGGCGGATTTGAGGCCACTATCTTCCCGGTGGCACTCGACTCGAGCCACAGCGGCGGCGGAGGGTGGGAGCATGTCTTCCCTTGCGCCCGCCGAATTCACGATCGAGACCGCCTACCTGAACACCGCTTCCCACGGGTTGCCGGCCGCGCGAACGTTGGCGGCATTGCAGGAGTTCAACACGCTCTGGGCGGCCGGCCGTGCGGCACCGACGACGCGGGACTATCTGGTACCCGAATTGCGGGCCGGATTCGCGCGACTACTCCCGGGTGCCTCGGCCGACGATATCGCGCTGGGCGGTACCGTGGCCGCGTTGATCGCGCCGGTGGTCGCCGCGCTGCCGCCGGGAGCAGAGGTATTGCTCGCGGAAGGCGAATTCTCCTCTGTCTCCATGCCATTCGTACACCGTGGCGATCTGAATGTCCGGTTCGTGCCGTTGGAGCGTATCGCCGACGAGGTCCGGCCCGAGACAGCGTTGGTAGCGGTCAGCGTTGTCCAGTCGAAGGACGGTCGAGCCGTCGATCTGCCGATGCTGCGCGCGGCAACTCTTTCGCATAATGCCCGACTGCTCGCCGATGCCACCCAGGCCGCCGGTTGGGTGCCACTGCGTTTCGTCGATGCCGACTACTGGGTATGCGCGACATTCAAGTGGCTGATCGGCGCGCGCAGCGTGGCCTTCTTCGCCGCACCGCCGGAAGCGGCCGCGCAGCTGCGCCCGATCAGTCCCGGCTGGTACGCGGCGGCCGACCGCTGGGCCGAGCTGTACGAGCCGATCGCGCTGCCGATCACCGCCCGGCGTTTCGATTCGACACCGGACTGGCTCGGCGTCATTGTCGCACTATCGGCGCTGTCGTTGATCGAAGAGCTGACCGTCGACAAGATCGGCGCGCACAATCGCGAACTCGCCGCACAATTCCGAACCGGTTTGGCGGAGTTGGGTTTTCAGTCCGTGCCCGCCGATTCGGCGATTGTCGCCGTATCGGGTGCGGGCGATGCGGCAGCGCGTCTGGAAGAGGCAGGCGTACTCACCTCCGCGCGAGGCGGCGGCCTCCGCTTCTCGTTCCACCTGTACAACAGCGCCGCCGACGTCGACCGCGCCCTCTCCGCCCTCGCTCAGTAACACGCCCAGGCAGCCCGGTAACAACCAGCCCTCGGGGATTCGCTACCCGAAGGTGTCCCACCTCAGGTGCGAATCCCCGAGGAACTACGCCGGGCGAGTGGCGGGTGCGGTGATGAGTGGGAGATCGAGGGCGGTAAGGATGCCCGCTGGGGCCTGCACCACGGCCGGGACGGCATTGACGATGCGCATGGCGGTCGCCAGGAGGGTGGCGTGGTTGTGGTCGCCATTGCGACTCGAGGTGACCAGGTCCATCGCGTAACTCGGCTCGCCGGTGATCTCGACGCGGTAGGAGCCCTCGTGGTGTGCGGGTTGTGGCCAGTCCGGGCACAAGTCGGGGCGTAGCCGCGTGACATGCTCGAGAACCGTCACGGGCTGGTCGCCGACCATGCCGCGGACCTCGAAACGCAGTGCGGCAGCGGTACCTTCGGCAATGTGGCCGGTGGCGATGTCGAAGGATTCGGGGGCGGGGATGCGCTCGTAGGTCTGGGTGACGGCGTCGAGGGTGACACCGATTCCCGCCGCCAGCTGGCGCACGGTGCCGCCCCACGCGAGCGATAGCACCCCAGGCTGCAACAGCATCGGGATCTCGTCCAGCGGTTTGCCGAACCCCATGATGTCGAACATGACCTCGCGGTTGTCGTAGCTGGCGTAGTCGACGATCTCCAGACACCGCAGTTGATCGATGCGCAGGCAGGTGCCCGCGAGCGCGAGCGGCAGCAGATCATTGGCGAAACCGGGATCGATGCCATTGACCCACAGCGACGAATTCCCTTGTGCCGCGGCCTCTTGGATCGGCTTCAGCAGTTCGTCTGGCAGCACGCCGTACGGGTACTGGAAGAACACCGGCGCGCACGCCACCACATTGATGCCCGCGCTCAGCAGTCTGCGCAGATCCTCAACAGCCTCCAGCAGGCGATTGTCGGTCATCGAGCAGTAGACGACACAGTCGGGTTTCGCGGCCAGGATCGCCTCGGCATCCGTCGTCGCGGTCACACCGACCGAATGCTCCAATCCGGCAATGGTTCCCGCATCGAGCCCGTCCTTCTTCGGACCCGACACCCACACCCCGACCAGCTCGAGATCCGGATTCGCGATGACACCCGCCAGCGCATGTGCGCCGACATTCCCGGTGCCCCATTGGACTACGCGGTAGCTCATGACAGATCCGGAAGAGGAAGGTCGAGATTGGGGGCGATCAGACCACCGTCGGGTTCGAGTACCTTGCCCGTGACGTACTTTCCGGCGGGCGACACCAAATACAGTGCGGCGGCGGCAATGTCCTCGGGCTCACCGATGCGATGCAGCGGCGTCTTGGCCTCCAGCTCGGTGCGCATCGCGTCATTGCCCGCCACGATCTCCAACGCCGAAGTCAGAATCGACCCTGGCGCAATGGCATTCACCCGAATGCGCGGATTCAGATCCATCGCCGCCAACCGGGTGTAGTGCGCCAGCGCCGCTTTCGCCGTTCCGTAGGCGACGAAGGCGCGGCCGGGCAGCCGCCCCATGGTCGAGGTGATATTGAGGATCGAACCGCCACCGGCGGTTTCGAGTATCTTCGGCACCGCCGACCGGACCAGCGCGTGCGCATTGGTGACGTTGAAGTTGAACGCCTCCACCAGCGCGTCCGGCGTGGTATCGAGCAGCGGGCACGGCAGCGCACCGCCGACATTGTTGACCACGATATCGAGCCGCCCGAAGCGTTCGACTGCCGCAGCGGCCAGCCCGGCGGTCGCCTCGATATCGCTGAGATCGGCGGGCACCACGTGGGCCTGGCGACCCACCGCCGCCACCTGCTCGGCGACCTCATCCAGCTGACTCTTGGTGCGGGATGCGATGACGACGTCCGCGCCCGCCTCCGCGAAGGCCACCGCGATCGCCGCTCCGAGGCCGCGCCCCGCGCCGGTGACAACGGCGACCTGTCCGTCGATTCGGAATCTGTCCAGGATCATGCGCGCTCCAACTGTCGAATATTCGACGGCTACTTGTCGTAATATTCGTCATCGTAGAGCTGTCCTGTTGAACCGCACAAGGGGTTGCAAATGTCCGACCGGTCCCCCTCCCCGCCGACCCGCCGGGTCATCGATATCGTGTCGCTGCTCGCCGCGACACCGGAGCCGATCAGCGTCGCGGGCATCGCGGACCGGCTCGATATCGCCCGCGCGACCGCAACAGCGATTTTGGCCGAACTGGATTCGGCGGGCTGGGTTCGACGCGATTCGAGCCGCGGATACAGGCTCGGTCCGAGACTGGCGAATCTGCACGGCCCCGCCCTGCCGCACGCACTCGGCGATATCCTCGCCGAACTCACCGCCCGAACCGGCTACGGCGCGACATTGAGTCGCATAGAGCCCGATCACCTCACGGTGCTCGAGGTGCGCCACGGACCCGAACGCGTCGTCCCCGGCATCCCCGTCGGCCATCGCATCCCGATGCAGTTTCCGGCCGGGGCGAGCGTGATGCCGTGGCGTTCGGCGGCCGAGCAGAACACCTGGCTGGCCACCGCACCCGACTCCGACCGCCGCATCGCCAGCGGACTGCTCACCCTCGTGCGCGATCGTGGCGTTGCGCTGTTCCGTCCACGCACCGACGATGCGGGCACAGTCGAACTCCTCGCCGACCTACTGAGTGCGATGGGGACCGAACTCGTACAACCGCACCTGCGCACGCGGGCCCTACGCCGCCTCGCATTTCTCACCTCGCGGCCATTCACCAAGGCCGAACTCGACTCCGATGCCGAACTCCCGCTGAGTTACCTCGCCGCACCGGTTTTCGATGCGAAAGGTACGGCAGCGTATGAAGTCCAATCGGGGCCGCTGCGGGCATCGACCACCAAATCCGAGCGCGACGAATTCATATCCGCCACAGTCGATATCGCGCGGTCGTTAACGGAAGCATTGGCATCATGAGCTATTTCGTCAAGGCGTACGCCGCACCGCGATGCAAGGGCACCGGAGCCGTAATCGTCGCGGAATCGCGGCTGATCCCTTTCGCAGCCGAATTGGCCTGCTCCAGTTGGGGTTTGCGATCGAACAGCGTCCTGGTCAGGACGCACGCCAGATTCGCGTCCAGATCATCGCGCACCAGCAACAGATTCGGCACGACAATGGTCTTCACATCGGCGGACAGCCCGTAGACGGTGGCCGGAATCGTGCCCTCCTCGTAGACCGAATTCACCGCGTGCATACTGCCGGTGAGTTCGGGGATATCGAGGAAACGCACCTTGCCGTTGGCGGAGGTCAATAGATCGGTGATACCGGGTGTCGGCAGGCCGCCGGAGAAGAACATGGCGTCGATGGAGCCGTCCTTCATACCGTCCACCGTCTTGGTGAGATCCAAGCGCTGGGCCTCGATATCGTTGTCCGGGTTCAAGCCCGCGGCCTGCAGTATCCGCTGGGCGATTACCTCGGTGCCGGACTTCGGCGAGCCGGTGGAGACCCGCTTACCGCGCAGATCCGCGACCGATTCGATATCGGCGCCGGTGCGCACGATCACCTGGGTGTAATTCGGGTAGAGCCGCGAAAGTGCCTGCACCGGTTGCTTTTTCCCGTCAAAGCCAGCATTGCCGAGCACCGCGTCGGCGGCGGTATCGGCGAGGGAGAATGCGACCTGATAGGTGCCTGCCACCAATTGCTGGATATTCTGCACCGACGCACCGGTTTCGGCCGCGGTCGCCTTCACCTTGCCGCCGGTGGCCTGCGAAATCTGGTCGGCGTAGGCATTGCCGAGGGCGAAGTACACGCCGGTCGAATTGCCCGTCGCGATGCCGACGCGGGTGTCGGTGTCGACCTCGCAGGTGACCTCCCCGCCGGTGTCGGACTGCGGTGTGTCGCGGCGGCCCCCACATCCGGTCAGCAATCCGGCCGACACCATGGCGACGGCGAGTCCTATGGCAACTCTTCTCAAGTCGTCCTCCTTCGTGAGAGCAGCGTTACCCCGACGGCCGCGGTCAGCGCGGCCAGACCAACGACGAGCGCGCCGGGTTCCAGGTACAGCAGCGCCAGTCCGGCCACCGCGGCGAGCAGCCGGGCCGGGAGTCCGGCCGGGCCGATGCCGAGGATCCAGCCGCCGGTCGCGGCGGCTAGCGCCGCGACGCCGACCCCGGCCACGATCGTCGTCCACAGCACACCGAGCACGGGCCCGTGCCCGAGCAGATACTCGCCGGGGCCGCTGAGCACGAACACGATCGGTACCAGGAAGGCGGGCAGCGCGTACTTCAATGCCTGCCACATGGTCGGCACCGCGCGCGCACCGGTGATGGCCGCCGCGCCCACCGCGGCCAGCGCCGTCGGTGGCGTCACCTCCGACAGCACCGAGTAGTAGAAGACGAACATCGCTGAGGCGGGCGGGGATACATCGAGCGCGAGCAGGGCGGGACCGATGATCGCCCAGCCGATGATGAACGACGCGGTCACCGGAACCGCGAGCCCGAGCAGCGCGAGTGCGAGCGCGGCGAGCACCACGGTGCACGCCAACACCACGGTGTGGTTGTCCGACAATGCCTTTCCCGCACTCACCAGCAGTGATGCCAGCTGCGCGCCGAGGCCCGTTTTGGTGGCGATGGCGGTGATCACCCCCGCCGATGTGCACACCGCGACCACCGGCAGCGCCGAACGCACACCGCTGCCGATCATTTGGAAGATCCGTCGCGGTGATCGAGCCTCGGCGCGAATGCGCGAATCGACGAAGGCGAGCACGAAAGCCAGTGCGGTGGCGTACACCACGGCGCGCGCGGCACTCAGGCCGATCAGCAGCAGCACCACGATCGCGATCAAAGACAGGAAGTGGTAACCGAATCGGGCCAGCAGCCGCCACACCGAGGTGGTGCTCATCTCCACCGACTCGGCACCGAGCCGGCGCGCATCGATCTCCACCGCGAGCAGAATTCCCAAGTAGTACAGCAGCGTCGGGATCATTGCCCACCCGAGCACCGTCACATAGGAGACATCGAGATATTCGGCGACGATGAAGGCGGCGACACCGAGCGTCGGCGGTGACAGGATCGCACCGACACCTGCCGCGGCAAGCACACCGGCCGCCTGTTCGGGCGGATATCCGGCGCGACGCAGGATCGGCCAGGTGACCGCGCCGACCGTCACCGCGGTCGCGGTGCCCGATCCGGAGACGGTGCCCAGCAGGAATCCCGATGCCACGGTGGTGCGTCCGGCCGCGCCGCGCGAGCGCCGGAATGCCGCGACCGACAGATCGACGAAGAACTGTGCCGCACCGGAGAATTCGAGTACGGCGCCGTAGAGGGTGAACAGCACGATGTAGCTGGCCGCGACATCCAGTGGCGTGCCGTAGAACCCGCTACCGGAGTTGTAGAGCGCATCGATGATCTGTCCGAAGTCGAGTCCGGCATGCGCGATGGTCCATTGCTGTGGCAGGTACCCGCCGTAGTAGCCGTAGGCGAGGAACGCCATGCACACCGCGGGCAACATCCAGCCAGTGGTGCGCCGACAGGCCTCGAGCACCAAGACCAACAGCACCGTGCCCATGGCGGTGTCGACCGGATCGAATAGACCCTGCCGATCCAGGAATGCGTTGTATCCGCCCCCGCCGGACCCGATCGCCATCGGCAGCACCGGATACAGGCACACCATGAGCGCGACCACCGCCAGCAACCAGTCGAGCCGACCAGGACCATTCCATCGATCGAACCATCGCAGCCCGGACCGATAGGCCAGGAACACCACCGGCAATGTCCCGGCGAGGAAGATCACCAGGTAGTACTGGCTCCCCTGCGCCAGCGGCCGAAAGACCTGCCACAGCACCAGCAACGCGACCGCGAACGCGACCGTCGCCAGCACCCACTCGGCCCATCCGCGCAATATCCGCGCGGGCTTCTCCTCGTCGTCGACCTCGATCTTGCCCGGCCCTGCCCGGTCCAGACCGCCCCGGGGCCGCACGGCGTGGCGGTCGGCGGGAGGCTCGGCTGCTAGATGAGCGTCCCGCATGTCCGACATTGCGCGACCATATCAACGCACGACCGTCCGTATACGGCTAACAAACATGTAGCCGAGAAAAGTAGAAAAGCGGTCGGTTTGTCGCCCTAAGTCGACCTGGTCGCCCGACCACCCAGCGGCACCTTGTGCGCGATCAACCGGCGATACGAGATGCGCCAGCCGGTTGCTCCGCGCACGACCGTATCGTCGTATTCGATGCTTCCGCTGGTCCCATCGGCATAGATCCCGATCCCCTTCGACCGCACCCGAACCGCACCGCCCACCTCGGCGATGACCACGTTCGTAATGTGATGCCCGACCGGATTTCCATTGCCGAGGGCGACCGCGGCCTCCTGCAGCGCCGGAATTCCGCGTAGCTCACCGGCCCCGAAATCACTGAGGTCGTAGATGATTTCAGCGGTGAACAGCTCATCCATCCGATCGAGCTCACCCGCATCCATCAGATGACCGTGCAGCGCGATCAGATCACCGATCTCGAACCGATCCTGCGCCGATAACGCCATGTAAGCCTCCTGCCGCCCCACTTTCCTGCCGAAGATGAGGCCTGGTCCGGTTATCCGCGACTGTAACGGACGAGTGATCGCTTACGCCGCTGCTTTATCCGGGCTATGCGGGTGTGGCGGTCCGTGCCGATGGGCGGCGCTTCATGATCCAGCGCAGGAAATTGACCCATGGGGACGGGCGGGCCGGGGTGACGGGCGGGTGGCCGAGGGAGACCGCGGTTCGGTCGAGTAGTGCCTCGATCATCGCGTCGTGGATCCAGCGGATGGCCAGGGGCCACAGCAGGTAGCCGATACCGCGCAGGCGGCAGTCGATCTCGTGGCGCAGGATGCTGCTGTCCGGCCACCGGCCGTCCAACACGTCGAGGCTGTGCGTGCCGACCAGGAAGGATCCGGGCGCGAGGGTGAACTCGATGCGGCGGCCCGGTATCCACTCGGTACAGCGATACCGGATGACTCCGTGTCCACCGTCGGCACCCACCCCGAGTGGCCGGTCGAGGACCAGCGCGGGCCAGCCGGGCGGCCACACCGGACTGTCCGGCTCGGCGGCCCTGGCGAGCAATGCGCCGAGCTGATCCGTAGGCACCGGGTATTCCCGCTGGTGGACATTTCGCACCATGCCCCAACCTCCATTCGCTACCGTATGGAACACTGCCCATACGGTAGCGTATGGAAGTCGGCGCGCGATGTTATCCGAGCCACACGGGGCAGTTATCCGACAGAGGGCTCGTACACGACGATCGCCCACGGGGATTCGCGGGACGGGCGGACCGAGGTACGCCGTTCGTGCGGACCGGTCACCGGATCGTCGGCCGAAAATCCAGCGGCGCGCAGGCGCGCGAGGGTCGCGTCCAGATCCCCGACTTTGACGGCGAGCGACGGGATATCGCGTTCATCGGCACCGGCGAGCATGACCCGGGTCGGGCCGATATCGAATTGCGCCCATCGATCACCGTCGACGAATGTTGCGGTCGTGCCGAGTACCGCGGTGAGCAGATCTATTGCGGCGGCGAGATTCTCGACAGGGAATATGGTGCCGAGACGTTCGACGGTCATGGTTTTTTCTCCAATGCTCGGCGCACAGCCGAAAAGGCTTGGTCGGCGGCGTCTTTCGCATCAGACAGGTTGTCGGCCATGCTGAAGAAACCGTGGAATTGCCCGTCGTAACGGATCGTGACGGTCTCGACTCCCGCATCCCGCAGCCGCCGCCCGTAGGCCTCGCCCTCATCGCGGAGTGGATCGAATTCGGCGGTGATGATGTAGGCGGTCGGGAGGCCGGACAGGTCCGTCGCACGCGGCGGTGCGGCGTACGGGTTCTCGGCATCGGCGTCCGAGGCGAGGTATTGCTCCCAATACCAGCGCAAATGGTCGTCGGTGACGAAGTAACGGCTGGCATTCTCCCGATAGGAGGCGGTGTCACGGGCCGGATCGAGCATCGGGTAGATGAGCAATTGATGGGCGATGGCCGGGCCATTGTGATCCCGAGCCATCAGTGCCGTCACGGCGGCCAGGTTGCCACCGGAACTGTCACCGGCCACCGCGATGCGAGCGGGATCGCCGCCGAACGAAGCCGCTTGGATCGCAATCCATTTCAGGACGATGAACGCATCTTCGGCGGCGGCCGGGAACCTATTTTCGGGAGCCTGCCGGTAGTCGACCGATACCACGATCGCACCGACACTATTGCTCATCGCACGACACAGCTGATCGTGGCTGTCCAGACCACAGATCACGAAACCGCCGCCATGGCAGAACAGCACGATCGGCAGGTCGGCACCGGGCGCAGCGGGCCAATACATACGGACCCGAACCTGCTGCGCTCCAACAGGTCCCGGTACCAGGCGCTCCTCGACCCGCCCCACCGGAATCGGATCGACCTGGGCCGCCGGACGCGCGGCAAGTATCCGACGCGCCTCGACGGCATCGAGCACTTCAGTGCCCAGCGCGGGAAACGCCGCCGCGGCGAGATCGACGATCACCTGCGCTTCGGGCTTCAGCGGCATGCCTATCCCTCGCCCACGGCTTCGACCGGCGGCAGCGCGTCCGGGGGAATGAACTGTCCCGCCGACAATCCGCCGTCGATGGCCAATTCCGCACCGGTGATGAACGCCGCGGAATCGGAGGCGAGGAATACCACCAAATCCGCTACCTCCGAGGGCAATCCGACGCGACCGAGGGGTAGCGAGGGAAAGCTGCCGGCACCGGTGCTCAGCCCGAGATGCCCGATCATCGGTGTCGCGATCGGACCCGGATGCACCGAGTTGACCCGGATTCCGAGCGGTCCCAACTCGAGTGCGGCCGTCTTCGTCAACCCGCGCAGCGCCCATTTGGACGCACCATAAGCGGAATGTCCCATCAGCCCCTGCAATCCGGCCTGCGAGGAGATATTCACGATCGAACCGCCCGCCGCCCGCATCGGATCCACGACGGCCTGGATGCCGAGGAACGAGCCGATCAGGTTGATACGCAGAATGCGTTCGAGTTCGGCGGCGGAGGTTTCGATAAGCGGTTTGGCGGTGTAGATCGCCGCATTGTTCACCAGCACATCGATGCCGCCGAATTCGACGATCGCGGTCTCGACGGCGACGGCCCAGTCGGTGGCGCTGCTGACATCGTGAGTGACGAAACGGGCGCAATCACCGATGGATTCGGCAACTGCTTTGCCCTCGGGTTCCAGCACATCGGTGAGGACGACACGTGCGCCAGCGGCGGCGAACAGGCGCGCTTCCTGCTCGCCTTGGCCACGTGCGGCGCCGGTGATGAGGGCGACTTTGCCAGTGAGATCGATCATCTCAAGCTCCTACGAATTCGGTTGTCTCAGCACGCTCCGCTGCCCTGAAGTGCGGAATGACCTTCTCGCCCCAGTGCCGAATGGTCTCCAGACATGCCTGCTGCGGCACCGTTCCCATCTGGATCAGGCACAGGATCTCGTCGGCACGGGCCGCCTGCAGCCGCTCGACATACGCGATGGCGTCCTCGGGGCTGCCGTACGCGTGCTCGGCATTGAAAACCGAAGTGGCCCCGGCCTTCACCGGAATCTTCGCCTCGTGCAGATACGCCACATGCTCATCGGCGGCCTCACGAATCTTGGCCACCTCGTCCACCGTCGGATCGATGGCCTCGTCCGGCACCGGACCCGCGCCGTACCAGTGCTTGATGGACTGCGCGAAGAACCGCTGCCCACGCGCGCCGATCTGCTGCGCCTTCTCCCGGTCGTCGAGCACGATCGTCGGGCACAAGGCCGCGAAGTGATCGTTGACGACCGTGGAGACGAACTTCTCCCCTGTCCGCTCGGCAATCGCCGCGTCATATGTGCGGCGCAGTTCGGCGATCTCCTCGACACCCGCGAAACCCAGTACCAACGCGCCGATTCCGTAGTCGGCGGCCAGTTTCAGCGTGTCCTTCTTGGTGCACGCCATGAACAGCGGCGGATGCGGCAGCTGCACCGGACGCGGCAGCATCGGATGCGGATCGATATCGAGCAGCTCACCGTGCCATTCGAATTCGCCCTCCGGATCCTGCCAGGCCTTGCCGATAATGCGCAGCGACTCCTCGACCTCCTGATAGGTGCGGTCGGGATCGACACCGCACATCGAGGTTTCCTGCGGGGTGGCCCCGCGCCCCGCACCGAGATTCACCCGCCCGTTGGAGAGCACATCGAGCATGGCCGCGCGTTCGGCCGCGCGCACCGGGTGATTGAAGTTGAACGGCATGCACACCACACCGTGGCCGATGCGGATCCGCTCGGTGCGCGCGGCCACCCAGGTCAGGAAGATCTCCGGGGCGCTCATGTGCGCGTACCACTTCAAGCCGTGATGTTCGACCGCCCAGACAGTGTCGAATCCCATCTCCTCGGCCAGTACCGCCTGCTCGACACAGTCACGCAATACCTGCCTTTCGTGATCGGCCGACGGGTCGGTCATTTGCGCCTCGAAGATCATCGAGAACTTCATGCATTGCCTCCATCTGTTCTTCCCACCCCACCGGCTCCGCCGGCTGTCCATCCCCAATTCGATATGCCTAGTAGAAATATTTCCGATGCTCTTGTTGAGGTCAGGTGCATGTCTCGGTGGATGGGACTATTCCGGTTCGCGCCGTCCGCGCGCCCATAGCGTCGAGATCGCACACGGCGTTCGAACCAACGCCGGAGAAAGGACGGACCTGACGTGGGTCGACTCGATGACAAGGTCGCGCTGATCACCGGCGCCGCGCGCGGGATGGGCGCCGAACATGTCCGCCGCTTCATTGCCGAGGGTGCGCGGGTGGTATTCGGCGATGTCCTCGACGAACAGGGCGAACAGTTGGCCGCCGAAACCGGTGCACGCTATCTGCACCACGATGTGACCAGCGAGGCGGACTGGGCAGCCGCGGTGCGGACCGCGGTGCAGGAGTTCGGCAGGCTCGATGTGCTCGTCAACAATGCCGGCCTGCTGCGGTTCCAGCGCATCGCCGAGATGAGCCTGGCCGATTTCACCACGATCATGACGGTGAACGTCACCGGCACCTGGCTCGGCATCAAATCCGCCGCGCCCGCGATGACCGGCGGTGGCGCGATAGTGAATATCTCCTCGGTGGAGGGATTCGTCGGTGCCGCAGGCCTATCGGCCTACAGCGCAAGCAAATTCGCCATTCGCGGACTGACCAAATCGGCCGCGCGCGAGCTCGGTGCGATCGGAATCCGGGTCAACTCCATCCATCCCGGTGGTATCGCTACGCCGATGACGGCGGCGGCGGGTTCGGGCGTCGACGGCAATACCTTCTTCGCCGGATTGCCGATTCCGCGCTGGGGACAGCCCGGCGAGGTCTCTGAGGCGGCCGTCTTCCTGGCCTCGGATGCCGCGAGTTATTGCACCGGAACCGAGGTCGTCATCGACGGCGGCATGCTCACCGGCGCCGGTTACTAGGGAAAGGGAGCCAGATGTCCGAGGAATACACCTACGACGTGGTGGTCGTCGGCTCGGGTGCGGCGGGGATGACCGCCGCACTCACCGCCGCCTATCGCGGGCTTTCGGTGGTGCTGATCGAGAAGAGTGGCAGCTTCGGCGGTTCCACCGCGCGTTCCGGCGGTGGTGTATGGATTCCGAACAATCCGGTGCTGGTCCGCGAGGGCGTGCCCGACAGTCCGGATCTCGCCCGGGTCTATCTGAAATCCGTTGTCGGCGATCGTGTTCCGCAGGCCAAACAGGACGCATTCCTCGACAACGGCCCGCGCATGATGACCTATCTCGGCGCACGCACCAACCATCTACAATTCGTCTACGACCGCGGCTATTCCGACTACCACCCGGAACTGCCCGGTGGCCTCGCGCAGGGCCGCAGCATCGAACCGGCGATTATCGATGGCCGCCTGCTCGGCGAGGATCTGGAGCTGATCAACCGGCCGACCATGTCCGGGCCGAAGGGAATCGCATTCACCGTCAGCGATTTCCACGATCTGAATATGATCGCGCGGACCTGGAAGGGTAAGCGCACCGCGATGAAGGTCGGGGCCAAGGCGGTGCTGAACCGGATCCGGGGACGGCAGCCGCTGAGCCTCGGCAAGGCGCTGGTGGCCCGGCTGTGGTTGGCGCTGCGCGACGCGGGCGTGCCGGTCTGGCTGAACACGCCGCTCACCGAGCTGATTACCACCGACGATGCGGTGGTCGGAGTGCGCGCCGAGCGCGATGGTGCACCGATCGTCATCCGTGCGCGGCGCGGTGTGGTGCTCGCCGCTGGCGGTTTCGAGCACAACCTGGAGATGCGTAAACAGTTCTTCACCGCGCCGGTCAGTACCGATTGGACCGTCGGCGCGACCGAGAACGTCGGTGACGGCATCCGGGCCGGTGAAAAGCTCGGCGCCGCACTGGATCTGATGGACGATGCCTGGTGGGGACCGTCGGTGCGCAATCCGGACGGGCCGCCGTTCTTCTGCCTGGCCGAGCGATCCCAGCCCGGCGCGATCATGGTCAACGATGCGGGCGAGCGGTTCACCAATGAATCGGCCAGCTATGTCGATGTGGTGCACACCATGTACCAGCGACACGCTACCGGTGTGGGGCACGTGCCAGCGCACTTCATCATGGATCAGCGCTTCCGCGATCGATACCTGTTCCTCGGCACCTTCCCGAAACAGGCCATCCCGCAGAAGTATTTCGATGCCGGGATCATCAAGAAAGCCGATACCCTCGCCGAACTCGCCACCAAGATCGGAGTTCCGGCCGATTCCTTGATCGCCACGGTGCAGCGGTTCAACGGTTTCGCACGTGCCGGGCGAGACGATGACTTCCATCGCGGTGAATCCGCTTACGACCGCTATTACGGCGACCCCACTGTGCAACCGAATCCCTGTCTGGCACCAATCGATAAAGGGCCGTTCTACGCGGTTGAGATGGTGCCCGGCGATCTCGGCACCAAGGGCGGCCTGGCCACCGACGAACATTCCCGGGTGCTGCGCGAAGACGGCGCGCCCATCGCCGGACTGTATGCGGCGGGCAATAATTCGGCCGCCGTGATGGGCAACAGTTACGCGGGCGCGGGCGCGACAATCGGGCCCGCCATGGTGTTCGGCTATATCGCGGCAAATCACATCGCCGATCTCGAAATCCGAGCGGGAGCATGACGTGGACAGGGTAAGCGGCAAGACGATCATCGTGACCGGTGGTGCGCGCGGTATGGGCGCGGCATTCGCCCGTCGGCTGGTCAGCGAGGGCGCATCGGTGATCGTTGCGGATGTGCTCGCCGACGAGGGCAAGGCGGTGGCCTCCGAACTCGGCGATCAGGCCATGTTCTGTCCCCTCGACGTCACCGACGAATCTGCCTGGGCCGCATTGATTGCCGAGACGGAGCACACCTTCGGCCCCGTCTCCGGACTGGTCAACAATGCGGGCATCGTGCACGTCGACCCGATCGAGCGGCTCGCCGAGGCGGATTACCGCCGGGTGATCGATGTGAACCAGGTCGGGGTGTTTCTCGGCATGAAAGCCGTTGTGCCGTCGATGCGCCGGGCGGGCGGTGGCTCGATCGTCAATATCTCCTCGATCGGCGGCATCATCGCATTCAGCAATATCCTCGGCTACGTCGCCTCCAAATGGGCCGTGCGTGGGATGACCAAGGCCGCCGCCCAGGAGTTCGGCGCCGACGGCATCCGGGTCAACTCGGTACATCCCGGCGTGGTGGCCACCGAAATGACCGCCGACTCCGATCGCTCGCACTCGATGGTGCATGACCAGCCCCTGCCCCGCGCCGCGGCACCGGGTGAGCTGGCCAATCTTGTGCTGTTCCTCATCTCCGATGAGGCAAGTTTCTGTACGGGCTCCGAATTCGTCGCCGACGGCGGCTACACCACCAAATGACCAAGGACAGCTGCTGTGAAGAACTTTGAGGACAAGGTCGTCGTCATTACCGGCGCGGGCGCGGGCATCGGCCGCGCGCTCGCGCTCGAACTCGCCGGCCACGGCGCGCGGCTGGCATTGTCCGGCCGAAACCTTGCCAATGTCACCGAAACCGCCGCGTTGTGCGAGAAAGCGGGTGCCAAGGCACGGGCCTACAAACTGGACGTCACCGATCGCGGCGCCGTCTACGCCCACGCCGATGAGGTCCGATCCGACTTCGGCCCGGCCAATCTCGTGGTCAACAATGCGGGCGTCTCCCTCACCGCGAATATCGAGGAGCTGACCTGGGAAGACTTCGAGTGGATCGTCGATATCAACTTCTGGGGCGTCATGTACGGCACGAAAGCTTTTCTGCCACAGGTGATCGCCTCGGGTGACGGTCATATAGCCAACGTCTCCAGCATGTTCGGCCTAGCCGCCTGCCCGAGCCAAGCCGCATACAATGCGACCAAATTCGGCATCCGTGGCTTCACCGACGCGCTGCGTCAGGAGATGAAGATAGCGGGCCACCCGGTCGGGGTCAGCAGTGTCCATCCCGGCATGATCAAAACCGAAATCGCCTGGAAGGCCCGCACGGGCGGCGACCGCGACCGCGACGCCTTGGCCGCCAACTTCGACAGACTGGCCAAGACGACACCCGAATCCGCGGCGAAGACCATCCTGCGCGGTATCCGAAAGGATAAGGCCAAGATCCTCATCGGCGCCGATGCCCGCGTAATCGATTTGTTGCCAAGGATCTTCGGTTCGGGTTACCAGCGCATCATCACCGCCCAGATGCGAAATGAGGTGTAGATCGGGCGGCACTTGTCGATGGTGAACCCGCGGTTCCCACACTATGTCGCTGATCGCATTCGGCATCATTTTCCGCATTCGGATGAATCCGCTCCGGCGGCGCGCAGTAGTTTCGCGCCGAGATCGGCCAGCATTTCCGCCATCTCCGGCGGTTCTCTGACCTCGAATTCCAGGCCCAGGTGGGCGATGCGCACGGCGGTCCATTCCAGTGAATCGGCGGTGGTGCGGAGCAGACAGGATTTCTCGTCGATGGGCTCGATTTCCTCGGGGCGGACCCGAAAGGTTTCGATCAGCTGCGGGGCCGGGGCGTGGACGAGGAACACGACTCGGCGCAGCGGGCGGGATCGGGCCAGCGACCGGGTGACGAACGCAGCAGCGTCTTCGGTGGGCAATTGCCTTGGGGCACTACGTGTTCCGATCGGTCGCGGAGAATCGATGCGGTCTACGCGAAAGGTGCGCCAGTCGGTGCGGTCGATATCCCAAGCGACCAGATACCAGCGGCGGCCCGCGGAGACAAGGCTGTGCGGTTCGGTCAGTCGGCGAGTCTCGGTGTCGCCTTTATCGCGGTAGCGGAAGCGGGTGCGTTCGCGGTCACGGCAGGCGGCGGCCAGGACGACAAGGGTTTCCGGGTCGACCATCGGTCCAGCGGCGGGGCCTGCTAGCGACACCGTTGCCGACCGTACCGCCTCGACTCGGCGGCGCAGTCGGGCGGGCAGCACCTGTTGCAGCTTGACCAGCGCCCGCGCCGATGACTCGTCGATACCCTCGACCGCGCCCAGCGCCGCATTGCGCAGTCCGAGCGTGATCGCGACGGCCTCTTCGTCGTCGAGCAGCAACGGCGGCAGTGCGGTCCCGGCCTCCAGGCGGTAGCCGCCGATCGAACCGAGGCTGGCATACACCGGATATTCCAGTTCCCGCAGCCGCTCGATATCGCGGCGCACCGTCCGGACCGTCACGCCGAGGCGTTCGGCCAGCTCGGGGCCGGTCCATTCGCGGCGGGTCTGCAACAGGGCGAGCAGTTGCAGCAGGCGGGCGGCGGTTTCGGTCACAGCCTCGAAGTATCCGCCGCAATGAGGACCAAACCTGACCTCATTGGCACCTACCGTGGCGATTGTGAACGCAGACCGAGACACCATCCAGATCATCGGGGCCCGCGCCAACAACCTGCGCAATATCTCCGTGGCCATCCCCAAAGGCAAGATCGTCGTCTTCACCGGCGTATCCGGATCGGGCAAATCGTCGGTGGTCTTCGGCACCGTGGCCGTCGAATCGCAGCGTCAGCTCAATGAGACCTTCACCTGGTTCATCCGCAATCGACTGCCCAAATACGAGCGGCCCGAGGCCGATGTGATCGACAATCTGGCCCCCGCGGTGGTGGTCGACCAGAAGCCCATCGGCGGAAATTCCCGCTCCACCGTCGGCACCATGACCGATATCCACTCCATAATTCGGGTGCTGTTCTCGCGGTACAGCGAGCCGAGTGCCGGTGAAGCGACCCGCTATTCGTTCAACGACCCGTTGGGCATGTGTCCGGAGTGCGGCGGGCTGGGCCGAGTAGTGCGGCCGGATCTGGACAAGTTGCTCGACACCGCCAAATCACTCAACGAGGGTGCCATCAACTTTCCGCCGTTCGCGGTGGGGACATTTCAGTGGCAGATCTACGCCGAGTCCGGACTCTTCGATCCGGACAAGCCGTTACGTGACTTCGCCCCGGATGACTGGCAGTTGTTCCTGCGCGGCAAGGGATTCCGGGTGCCGCGCCCGAACAAGACCGGTTCGATGGGCAGCAATGCCTATGAGGGACTGTTGGAGCGCTTCGACCGGCTCTACATCAAACGCGACCTCGGTGCGCTGAGCGACAAGATCCGCGCGGCGGCGATGGAAGTGGTACACGCGCAGACCTGTCCGGAATGCGGTGGCGCACGGTTGAATTCCGCCGCGCTGGCGAGCCGGATCAATGGATTCGGCATCGCCGACTTCGGCCGCATGGAGGTGTCCGATCTCATCGAAGTGCTCGGCGAGCTCAATGAGACCGCCGCCGCCTTGATCGCCGATGCGGCCATTGCCCGGTTGCGCCGGATCGAGGAGGTGGGGCTCGGCTATCTCTCGCTGGATCGCGAGACATCCACGCTTTCCGGCGGAGAAGCACAGCGTCTCAAGGTCGTTCGGCATCTCGGCTCCAGCCTCACCGGCATGACCTATATTTTCGACGAACCCAGCGTCGGCATGCATCCGCGCGATATCAGCCGTTTGAACAAGTTGCTGATCCAGTTGCGCGACAAGGGAAATACAGTGCTGGTGGTCGAACATTCCCCCGATGTCATCGCCGTCGCGGACCACATCGTGGATATGGGGCCCGGCGCGGGCGGACACGGTGGTCAGGTCATCTTCCAGGGCACCGTCGAAAAGTTGCGCACGTCGGGCACCTCGACCGGTGAGCGGCTACGGCGGGTGCAACAAGTCAAAAGCGTGAGCCGCACTCCGACCGGCTGGCTCACGGTCACCGGCGCGGATTCGTACAACCTGAAGAATCTCACCGCACGGTTCCCCGTCGGCGTGCTCACCGCGGTCACGGGTGTGGCGGGTTCGGGCAAGAGCACGTTGGTATCTGGTGCATTCGCGCATGCTTACCCGCAAGCGATCGCGGTGGACCAGTCCGCCATCGCCGCCTCCCGACGCTCGAGCCCCGCCACTTACACCGGCATCATGGACCCGATGCGGCAGGTGTTCGCAAAGGAGCACGGCGTCAAGCCGGGACTGTTCAGCTTCAATTCCGCGGGCGCATGCGCCGAATGTGGTGGTGCGGGCGTCATTTTCACCGATCTCGCCTATATGGACCCGATCACCACGGTGTGCCAGAGCTGTCACGGACGCCGCTATCGTCGCGAAGTGCTGGGCTATACCGTGCGCGGTGCATCCATTGCCGACGTGTTGGATATGACCACGGAGCAGGCCATCGACTTCTGGAATGGCAATGCGGGCAGCAAGATTCGCACTCCGCTGCGAGCGCTGAACGAGGTCGGTCTCGGCTATCTGACGCTCGGTCGCTCGCTGAGTTCACTCTCCGGCGGTGAACGTCAACGCATCAAACTCGCCGACCACCTGCATCGCAGCGGCGGCATCTACGTACTCGACGAGCCGACCACCGGACTGCACATGGCCGATGTCGAGGCCCTGATCGCCCTGCTGGACCGGCTGGTCGACGCGGGCAATACGGTCATCGTCATCGAACACGATCTCGAGGTCGTCAAACGGGCCGACTGGGTGATCGATCTCGGACCGGACGGCGGCAAGCACGGCGGCGAAATCGTCTTCACCGGAACACCTTCGGCGCTACTCGACGATCAGCGCTCCATCACCGCCGACTATCTGCGGCGCAGCGTCGCATGACACCCGGCCGCGGCCCCTCGACGTGACCATGCCCCCGCGGACCAGATTTCGATACGACAACCGCATCCAGAGCTTGCCGACACCGGCACCGGACAAGAGCGGCATGACAACCGAGCGACCCGTCGTCAGCAACAGCAGGTCGGCGATGCGGCCACGTACCTCGTCACCGGCGCCGACCGCCCAGTCGGCGTCGGTCGCGACGAGCCGGAATCCCTCGAGCCGGTGCTTCGCCCAGAACGGCCACCCCATCGTCCACACCCGAGTGGCCGCCGTCACCGCGGCTTCGATCGGGAGGTCGACCTGCCTGCACGTCGGGATCGCGATGTCCTGCCCGTGCACCATGATGCCGTAGAGGATATTGCGATAATTGGTGACCGCCGGCAACTTTCGCGATGCGGCATGCGCTCGGATTTCGGCTACAAGATCATGCCCCGCCTCAGCGTAGCGAACGGACACATCGTGATTCAGCCGATGGAACCGCCCCCGCGCCCGCAGCCCTTCACGAACCATACCGACCGGGCCGGGCGGCTGCGGCGCCAACGCGATATGCGCGGCCACATCCCGAACCCGCCAGCCCGCACACAGCGACGGCAGCTCCCACTCATTCGGCGCGAGGTCGTCGAGCACGTCGGCGACGGCACGTCGTTGCTGCTCGATGACCCGCCACTGCGCATCCCGGTCCATATCGGCCTCCGATACAATTCAGTCAGTGTCGCTGACTATTATAGTCAGCGACACTGACCAAATCAAGATTGTGCTGCGCCCCAAAGGACGTGCCGCTCAGATCAAGGGGCAGCGCGACTGGTTCGGTAGCGGCCCGGGGTGGTGCCGATGATGTTGGTGAAGGCGGCGATGAAGCTGCTGGGGTTCGCCCATCCGCAGGCGTACGCGACGTGGGTCGTATCGTGACCGTCGGCAAGCAGGACAAGTGCGTGATAGATGCGTAGTTGTGTGCGCCATTGATAGAAGGTCATGCCGAGTTCGTTGTGGAACAGTCGGCTGAGAGTGCGTGCGCTGGCTCCGATCTGCTGTCCGAGTTCGGCGAGTGAGCTGTTGTCCGCGGGCCGCTGGTACAGCATTTGCGCAATGGCGCGCAACCGATCGTCGCGTGGTTCTGGCAGTTGCAGTGGCTGCTCGTGTGCTTCGCGGAGTTCGTCGACGAGTACTCGGCGAAGCCGAGCAAGCGCGGCGCGATCGAATTCGCGTGGGCCCGTGAGGGTCAGCAGGATTTCGCGGGCGAGATCGGAGACCATGAAAACGGCAGGTTGCTCTGGCGCGAGCCGGGCCAGGGACGCCGGGAGGAACAGGATCCGCATATCGGTATCGCTGTGCGCGCGGTGGTAGTGCGTGAACCCGGCGGGGGTCCATGCGATTCGATTGGCCGGAACGATCGATGTGCCACGTTCGGTGTGCACTGACAGAACGCCGCGCGCGGCGTACACCAGGTGTCCACGTGGATGGGAATGCACCGTGCTCGTTCCCCCCGACGACCAGAGATGAACTCCTCCAGAGGGCCACAGACGCGACGTCCGACCGGGCGAGGGAATTTGGCGGCCTACGGGCATATGTTGGCATTCTACCGGTAGCCAGCCATACGGCCTACCGGCCAGAGTGAAGGCATGCGCGATGATCTTCACTCAGCCAGCACCACGAACTCACGCCGTCGGAAAATGCGAGCGGCGGTCTGTGTCCGAGCCGGTGGCCCGGAAGTACTGGAGATTCGTGAGCTACCGGTGCCAGCGGTTCGGGATGGCTGGAGCCTGGTGCAGGTCAAGGGCGCGGGCTTGAACCGATCGGAGCTGCGGACCCGTCAAGGGCATTCCCCGAACGTGCGGTTCCCGCGTGTGCTCGGGATCGAATGTGTGGGAATCGTGGCAGCCTCGACCGATCCCCTACTGCCGGAGGGGACGCAGGTTGCCGCGGTGATGGGTGAGATGGGCCGGGAGTTCGACGGCGGCTACGCGGAGTACGCGTTGTTGCCGAACTCGCTGCTCATGCCGGTCACGAGCACGTTGCCGTGGGATGTGTTGGCCGCGCTACCCGAAACCTACTTGACCGCACAGGGCTCGCTGGACGCGTTGGGCATAGTGCCGGGTAGCACGGGACAGCTGCTGATCCGCGGCGGGACCTCGTCGGTAGGGATGGCCGCCGCGTCGATCGCATCCGGCTACGGCGTCGAGACCGCGGCCACGACTCGGCGACAAGGCAAGAGCGACGCATTGACCACGGCCGGCGTCGACCACGTACTCCTCGACACCGGTGAATCGCTGAGGGCGAGCGTGCACGCGGTTTGGCCCGAGGGCCCGGACTATGTCCTGGATCTTGTCGGGACAAGCACGGCGGTGGACTCGTTGCGCCTGGTCCGTCGCGGCGGGACAGTGTGTGTATCAGGCTCTCTCAGCGGCTGGCTGATCCAGAACTTCGAACCGATAGCGATGATCCCCTCTGGCACCAAGCTCACGGCTTTCCACAGCGACAACTTCAAGGGGCGCGCGGGCACGACCGTGTTGCGACGCGTCATCGGCCAGGTCGAGGCGGGCGTCTATCGGCCAAACATCGACCGCGTCTTCGGCCTGGACGACATCGTCGCGGCACACCACCACATGCAAAACAACCAAGCCACCGGAAAAGTTGTCGTGGTGCCCTAGCTACATCCTGCTGACCGAGACGGCCAGTACACCGAGCCGGGGCTGGGCGGCAGGCTGAAATCGGGCTTCCCGCGGTGTGCGCACTGCGGGGTTGCGCCATTTGCCAGGGCGTTCGGGCTGTGCCAGCGGCCCGGTGATCTGCCCTTGTCATGCGCTTGGTTGCGCGGTGGCTGTCGATGACCGAAGGAGTGTTATGACGATCGGAGTGGAGCCGGTGCGGCGACCGGAGGGCGCCTTCGGCAGGGCCGGCGCCGATGGTTCGGTCGTTGTGGCACTCGATGGGGCGTGCGGACTTTCGCGGGAGCGGATCGGGGGCAAAGCGTGGAGCGTTGATCACATGCGAGGGTTGGGGTTGCCGGTCCCGCCCGCATTCGTGCTGACAACCGAGGCCTGGGCGGAATTCGGGGCCAACGGTGGGATGCTCGGCGCGCAGCTCTGGGCCGGAGTGCGAGACGGTATCGCCGCATTGGAGCGCGGCACGGGGCGGCGGTTCGGGGCCGCCGAGCATCCGTTGCTGGTGTCGGTGCGGTCCGGGGCCGCGGTGAGTATGCCGGGGATGATGGATACCGTGCTGAATCTGGGCATGAACGACTCGGTCGAGCGAGCATTGACCGCCGAGACGCGAAATCCGGGATACGCCAGTGATACTCGGCGGCGGTTCGTCACCCAGTATCGGGAGATCGTGCTCGGTGACCCGAATGGCGTGGTGCCGGAGGATCCCTGGGAGCAGTTGCGTGGCGCGGTCACCGCGGTATTCCGTTCGTGGGATTCCGCGCGGGCCAAGACCTATCGGCGTACCCGGGGTGTTTCCGATGCGCTCGGTACGGCGGTCACGGTGCAGGCCATGGTCTTCGGAAACCTCGACGCGCTCTCGGGGACCGGCGTGCTGTTCAGCCGGAATCCGAATACCGGTGCGCGTGCGGTCTTCGGCGAATGGTTGGTCGGCGGACAGGGCGAGGATGTCGTCTCCGGACGCACCACCCCGCGTCCACTCGACGAACTCGCGGTGACGCTGCCGCAGGTACACCGCCAATTGCTCGCCGCCGCCGAACTGCTCGAGCGCGACGGTCGCGATATCCAGGATATCGAGTTCACCGTCGAATCCGGCCGCCTGTGGCTATTGCAGTCGCGACCGGCGAAACGCTCTGCGCGCGCGGCGGTTCGCGCCGCCGTCGCCATGGCCGATGAGGGACTCATCGATGCGGATGAGGCACTGCGCCGGGTCGATGCCGACCAGGTGCGCACCGTCCTGCGGCCCGCATCGGGCGATGACACCGGACTGAGCCCGCTGGCCCAGGGTGAATCCGCATGTCCCGGACTCGCCTCCGGCATCGTCGTCACCGATCCCGACGAAGCCGAAACCCGTTCGGCCGCAGGCGAGCACGTGATCCTGGCACGTCCGACCACCAGCCCGGACGATCTGCACGGGATGATCGCGGCGCAGGCCATCGTCACCGAACTCGGCGGTGCCACCTCGCATGCCGCGCTGGTCAGCCGGGAGCTGGGCCGTCCGTGCGTAGTCGGCTGCGGGGCTGGGGTTGTCGAGGCACTGGTCGGTCGCATCGTCACCGTCGATGGTGGGGCGGGCACCGTGTGGCCGGGCCAAGTGAGCGGCAAGGCAGTGGAAGCCTCGGTAATCGAGGATATCGAGCGACTCGCACAATGGGCACAGGTCGATTCGGCCCAGCTGCCCGTGTTCCTGTCGAAACGGAACGACGATCGTTCAGCGGCAACGGATTCCGATTCGGCTCGTTTGCCGATGACCCAAGATACCAACGGCAACAAGGTCTCCGAACTCGCTGTCCTGCGCCTGATCGGCATCAAGGGGCGAGTTGAGCCGGACACCATCGCCGCAAGCCTCACAATCTCCGAGACCGAAGCCGGCTCGCGCACTGCCGATTTCGTGACACGCGGGCTGTGCGCCCGCACACCTGTCGGCGTTCGCCTGACCCCGCAGGGCCGCGAACAACTCGCCCAACTCCTCGAACACGAGCGCGCCGATCTCGACCGTAGCGACCTCGCCGCGGCCTACGATGAATTCTGCGAGTTCAATGCCGAGCTGAAGGCAATCATCACGGCCTGGCAAATGAAGGACGCGAGCACGGTGAACGATCATTCCGACAACACCTATGACGCAGCTGTTTTGGCGCGCTTGACCGCACTGCACCACGGCGTCACACCCCTTGTCGAACGCATCAGCGCCATCGCGCCGCGCCTGGCTCCCTACACCGACCGCCTGGCCCGCGCCGTCGAGCGGATGAACGGCGGCGACCACAGCTGGGTGGCTCGGCCGATCATCGACAGCTATCACACCGTGTGGTTCGAATTGCACGAGGACCTCATCGGTCTGTGCGGCCTGAGCCGCACCGACGAGGCCGCCGCGGGCAGGGCCCACTAGCGCGATGTTCACCGATAGCGCCCAGCGGCGATGGGTCGAGTTCGCCGAGATCGACAATGTCCGCGACCTCGGCGGACTTCCCGTGATCGGCGGCGGCACAACCCGATTCGGCGTCGTCTACCGCTCCAGCACCCCCCAGCATCTCACCGAGGACGATCTGGCCATGCTGACCGGCCCAGTCGGCGTGCGCACGCTGATCGATCTGCGCAACCCCGATGAGGTACTACGCGAGGGTTATGGCCTACTGACCGGCAGCGCGACGGTGCGCATGGTCAATCTCCCGGTGCGCAAGTCGACCGACGTCGTCGCGACCCCCGCCGATCTGGTTCCCGACGGCAGACAGTACGACCTTGTCGCGTTATATCACGAACTCCTCACCGGCAGTACCGAATCCATTGTGACGGCGGCCCGGCTGATCGGCGATGCCTCGCGGCACTCGGTCGTCTTCCATTGCGCCGCTGGCAAAGACCGCACCGGCATCCTCGCGGCCATGGTGCTGGACGCGGTGGGTGTCCCCGCGGAGGCCATCGCCGCCGATTACGCGCTCACCGGCGAACGCCTGGAACGCATCCGCGAACGCCTGGACGCGCTGCCGTCGTATCACGGGCTGCCACCGGTCCGCACCGGCATCCTCGCGGTCGATCCGGATGTGATCATCCGGTTCCTCGACGAATTGCACACTACCCATGACGGAGCGGCAGAATGGCTGCGCACCAACGGACTATCCCGTGCGGAACTCGCGCAGCTGCGCGCGATGCTCGTCGACTAGTCCCCGCGGTGGCGACTGTTCACCCGGAATTACCGCCGAAAGTCCAGTAGGGTCACCACCGTGCACGACGATGTCGACTACACGAAGCTGGCCACCCCCGCCGAGAAGAAGAAATACGCCAAGCAGAACAGCTTGATGTACGGCGGGCTGATCGCCATCGGCGTCGTCATCCTCCAGGGCTTCCTCACGGCCTCGCCGCTGGGCACATCCGGTCGGATCTCCATGATCGCCTTCGCGATCTCGCTGCCACTGCTCGCGGTGCTGCTGATGCTCGACGAATGGCAGTCGGGCGAACAAGCGCCCAGCCCGAGCATGACCGACGAGGCAGCCAAAGCCATCGCCCTGCTCAGCTCCCTCGTCGGCGTCGTCGCGGCCTTCTGGCATATCGACTGGAGCGCGGGCGTCGCGGTGATCGCGGCCGGAGTGGTCGCGCTCGGGGTCTACGGAACGCATTTCAGCAGTACGAGTTTCAGCCAGGCAGTGCTGCGCCGTAACCAGCAGCGGGCTGCCGCGGCCCAGGCGACAACACCCGCGACGGAAACGTCGCAGCCGACCGCACCCCAATCACCGGCGTCTCAGCCGCCAACGCCCCAACCATTGGCTCCGCAGCCGTCGGCTCCTCAGTCCCCAGCAGCTCAGACCACTACTCCTGTCCCGACTGCGGACCAGCTCGAGTCGCCCCAGACCGCAACACCCGAGCCGACGGCACCTGGACCAGCGAACCCCCAGACCGCAGCTGCCGAGCCAACAGCACCTGAGCCGACAGCCCCGGAAGCGACGGCAACCCCGTCCACAACGCACGAGACGACAACGTCCGAGTCGACCACTCCCGAACCAACGACGGCCGAGCTAAAAAAGCCCTGACCAGCGCCGCCTCAGTCATCAGCACCGTACCAACGGCGCCCGACCCAACAACACCGGACGCGACGACAACCCGTCCACAACGCCCGAGGCGACGACACCCGCGCCCACAACACACGAGTCGACGGCTCCCCCAGCCAACGACGGCCGAGCCCACATCACCCGAATCGCCGACCCGGACCAGAGCTGCCAAGCCGACAACGACACCCACGTCCGCGGCGGCCGAGCCGCCAGTGCTTCAGACCACAGCGCACGAGCAGACAACGACATCCGAGTCCGCAGCGCCTGCGGGCCACGACGCCCCAGACCACCGCTGCCGAACCGATTACCGCCGCGGCCACAACACCCGCGTCCACGGCTCCCGAGCCAACTCGGAGCACCGACGACACCATCATCCGAATCCCCCGAAAAAGACCCGGAAACAGCCGCCAATCCCCTGACCCGCGACATCTCAATGTCTCAGACCTGACCTCAACGAGGTCAGCGCACGTCATGATGAGCCTTATGACGACGCGCGAGGTAGTGAGAGCAGGCGCGTTCACGAGGATCTACGACCCCGGCGACGAGGAAACACACCCCTGGTACATCAACGACCACACCGTCGTCCGCGATGAAGTCGGCCGCTGGCATCTGTTCGGCATCACCCATCCCGAACCGGCAGACCCGTTCCACGAAACGGAATTCGCGCACGCCACCGCACACCAACTCCAGGGACCGTGGACCAAGCGAGCTCCAGCCCTGACCGTCGATCCGGATTACGGCGAAACCCATCTCTGGGCACCGCATGTCATCGGCGTCGATGGTCGCTACTACATGTTCTACGCGGGCGGCGGCCCCGACCGCACCGCCGCCACCATCAACCTCGCCACCTCGACCGACCTGTTCGGCTGGACCCGCAGCCGAGCCGGACCGTTGTTCGGTGACGGCTACGACGCCAGGGATCCGATGGTCGTGCGCATCGGCGAGAAATGGGTCATGTACTACTGCGCTACCAGTACGCCGAGCGGTGGACACCACGTCGTCGCCTATCGCACCAGCGGCGATCTCCTGCACTGGGGCGACCGCCATATCGCATACACCGACCCCACCGTCGGCACCGAAGCGGGCAATACCGAATCACCGTTCGTGGCGCACCACGGCGGCTGGTGGTACCTGTTCATCGGTCCGCGCCCGCGCTACGTCGGCACCGATGTATTCCGCAGCGACAACCCCTTCCGGTTCCGCATCGGCGACAAGGTCGGCCATATCGCTGCCCACGCCGCCGAACTCGTGCGGGACGACGACCGCTGGTGGATCACCAGCGCGGGCTGGGCCCAGGGCGGCGTCCACCTCGCACCACTCACCTTCCCCACCCCGCGTTCCGTCACCGCGGACGTTCCCCGCTGAGCGCTCGCACCATACCGGCCACCAGCACCCTGGTCTGCTCGAATGACGCTTCGGATACCGCCGGCGCGTTGACCACCGTGCGCATGACCCCCAGCCCGAGCAGCAGCGCACCGATCAGTTCCGCACGCAAGTCACCGTCCGCACCGCCCAGGCGCGTGGCCATCTCGCGCAGATAACCATCGCAGAGTTGCGCGCGCAACTGGTCGCGCACGACGTCATGACCGGCCGATCGCAGCCCCGCGACCAGTGGATGTTCACCGCCGAATTCGGGCCAGTCATCGAACACGACATCACGCAGAAGGGCATCCGCGATCGAGACAACGGGTCGATGCTGGTCGGCCGCAACGCCTTTCGGAATCTCGATATGCATCGCCTCGGCATAGAGCTTTTCTTTGGAACCGAAGTACCGGAACACCAGTGCAGGATCGACGCCCACATCACCGGCGATATCGCGGACTCCGGTGCGGTCGAATCCGGTCGTGGCGAACCGCATTCGGGCGGCATCCAAGAGTGCGGATCGGGTGGCGGCACGGTCGCGCCGACGGCCCGGCGCTGCGGTTTCGGTCATCTAGTCAGCATAAGTCACCAATTGTTGACTTGCGTCTCGCAGTCCTCTTAGCCTCGATGTCATCGGCCGATGACTCAACCGAAAGTGATTCGAGGAGAAGCGATTCGATGCGCACCTACGTGATAACCGGCGGTACCGACGGCATGGGCAAGGGGCTCGGCCTGCACTTCCTCAGCCGCGGCGACCGTGTGCTCGCGGTGGCCAGCGGCGCTGTGAAGGGCGCCCGATTCCTGCGCGAGGCCGCCGCCCTCGGCGCCGCCGACCAGGCCAGCTTCATCCAGGCCGACCTGAGCACGCTCGCGGGCATGCACAAGGTCATCGCGGAAGCCGCCGCGGTCACCGATACCGTCGATGGTGTCGTCTTCGGCGCGCAGAACTTCCGGTCCGAACGTCAGGAGACCGCCGATGGCTTCGAATACACCTTCGCCCTGACCTACCTGAGCCGCTATGTCATCGGACACGGACTCTTCGACGCACTGGAACGCGCCGAAGCCCCGGTCATCATGAATATCGCGGGTCCGGGCGGGCTGCCGGGCACCATCGAATGGGACGATCTGCAGCTACGAACCGGTTTTCGCGGCATGCGCGCGGCCATGCAGTCCTCGCGCTGCATCGACCTGCTCGGGGTGGCATTCGCGCAACGTCATCCGGGAGCCCGCACGCGATATGTCCTGTACAACCCGCTCATGGTGCGTACCGCCATGGCCGACCCGCTGCCGACGGCGCACCGCATCCTCACCAAGACGTGGCTCCTACTCGCCGGCCAACCGGCGCGCAAGGCCATCGTCCCCATCGCCGAACTGATCGACCATCCACCGACCGAACCGATCACCGCTTTCCGGCGCCGCACGCGACTCACCTTGGCGGGCAAGGACTTCGATCCCGAGCGTGCCCGGCGGCTCGACGCGATCACCGCCGAGTTGGTCGACAGCCGGGTCACCGGCGGATAACGACCTCGAACCCGCTCGCCCGAAGCCGACCACCGGCGGCCCCCTTCGGATAGATAATCCTGGAGGGGGCCTGCGCGTTGGGAGGCGGTCGGGATGGCGCGGATAGGGGTCATGAGCGTGTCCGATGGGCGTGATTATGTGCACGCCGGGATCACGGAGTTCATCGAGTCGGCCGAGGATCGGCTGGTCAGCGCGTTGCGGACGGCCGGCCACGAGGTTATCCGCGGCGCGACGCAGATCAGTACGAATGCGCTGGCTGGATCGGTGGCGCGCGAAGTGGCCGCCGCCGGTGTGGATCTCACGGTGCTGCACTACGCGGTCTGGGCGTTCCCGCACTTCACTATGTTGGCCGCGGGTGCGACGCCCGGTCCGCTGCTGTTGCTGTCCAACATTGATCCGGTGCAACCGGGCATGGTCGGCATGCTGGCCGCGGGTGGTGCGCTGGATCAGATCGGTCGCACGCACACCCGGTTGTGGGGCGATCCGGCCGATACCGAGCTCATCGAGGCGATCGGTACCCGGGCGACTGCGGCCGCCGCGGTATCGAGCTTGCGCGGCAGCACTTTCGGGCGCTTCGGCGGTCGGCCGATGGGGATGAATACGGCCGTCGCCAATACCGATCAGTGGCAGCGCCTGTTCGGCATCGACGTCGAGGAGATCGATCAGTGGGAGATCGTCCGCCGCGCCGAACAGGCCGATGCCGGTGAGGCGAAAGGTGCGCGAGAGTGGTTGGAACGCCATACCGCCGGTGTGCACTACGACGGCGTGAAACTCACTCCGGAATTGCTGGAACGCCAGCTTCGCTCGTATCTGGCCGTGCGTGAGTTGATCGAGGAATGGCGGCTGGACTTCTCGGGTATCAAGGGCCAGCCCGAGCTCACCCAGTACTTCGCCACCATGGATATCACCGAGGCGTTCCTCAATGATCCCTACGATTGGAACGGCCCCAAACAACCCCATGTGTGTGCGACCGAAGCGGATATGGACGGCGCACTCACCATGCGGCTGCTGCAGCAGATCGCCGACACTCCGGTGCTTTTCGCCGACGTCCGGCATTATCACGCGGACCGCGATATCTGGGATCTGTGCAATTCGGGCCAGCACGCCACCTGGTTCGCCGCACGCAGCGACGAGCCGACGGAGAATCTCGCCAACGTACATCTCTACCCCGAGGTGTTCTTCTTCCCGGCGGGCGGCGCGTCGGTGCACCATCTGGCCGCGCCCGGCCGCATGACGCTGGCGCGGCTCACCCGCAAGGACGGTAACTACCGAATGCAATTGATGCTGGGCGATTTCGAGACCTATGACCAGGCGACCAATGAATCGCTGATGAAACAGTCCACCTGGGAATGGCCGCATGCCTTCGCCCGGTTGGACGCACATGCCGACGATTTCCTGTCCCGCTTCGGCGCCAACCATATTCACGCCGTCCCCGGCGACCATCGAGCCACTGTCCGGGCCGCCTGTGAACTGCTCGATATCACCCTCGACGAGTTCACCCGATGACGAGCGCATTTCTCGGCGTCGATATCGGGACCTCCAGCTCCAAGGGCGTCCCGGTCCGGTCGCAAGGCACCGTTATCGCCAGATCCGAACGAACGCAAGGTGTTTCGACACCGCTATTGGGCGCACGACTGGGCCGCAGTTGTTGCTCCCGGTCTGAAGCTGCCCGAGTCGGCCTGGCCCACCGAAGTTGGCAGCAAGGTGAGTGCGACCTGATGGCCGAGGCTGCCGACGTCCCGGCGGGCAGTCGCGGCCTGCTCGCGCTGCCGTACTTCGCAGGCGAACGCACGCCGCTGTTCGACCTGGATGCCAGGGGCGTTATCGCGGGCCGCACCCTCGGCCACGGACGTGCGGAGCTGTACCGCGCGGTGCCGGAGGGCATCGCCTATGGGGTGCGGCACAACCTCGAAGCCATGGCAGGCGGTCAGACCCGGCGACTGGTCGCGGTCGGCGAACCCGAACAGCCGCCGACCACCACCTCCTACCAGAAACGCGCGGGCCACGCCGCCGTCACCGACCGATACGGCTGGCCCGGGCTGTGAACGTCGCGGGTTCGGCATCGGAACTCTGGCGGCTCGATGCCGCACGCACCCGCTCGATCAGCGCGGAGAATCCGACCGGCTCCCCCGGTGCCGGAGCTCGCGCCATCGACGGCACCGGCGCGCATGCAGCGCGGCTGCTCGGACCCGGTTGGAAAATCTCCCCGTCCATTCACCTCGGTGCGGGCGAAACCGTGACGCTGGCAGATATTTCCGGCTCCGGTGTGCTGCGCCACTGCTGGCTCACTACCGACCGGACGGTGCTGCGGCAGCTCACGCTTCGCATGTACTGGGACGACGAACCCGAGCCGTCGATCGACCTGCCACTAGGCGATTTCTTCTGCAACGGCTGGGACGAACTGGCACTTGTACACTCCGAGATGGTCGTCGTCGCTCCCGCCGGTGGACTGAACAGCTTCTGGCCCATGCCTTTTCGCGCGCACGCCAGGATCACACTGCACAATGCCAGCGACCGTGCGGTGCCGGTCTACTACCAATTCACCTATACCGAGGAGGTCGTCCCCGACGCGGCCGGATATCTGCACGCACTGCGCCGCCACAGCACGCCCCTCAACGAGCCCGCTGTGCACACAATCCTCGACGCGGTACCGGGGCCCGGCCGATATGTCGGCACCTACCTGGCGATTCGGCCCGGCGCACCAGGCTGGTGGGGCGAGGGCGAGCTGAAGTTCTACCTCGATGGCGACACCACACATCCAACACTGTGCGGCACCGGCACCGAGGACTACTTCGGTGGCGCATGGAATTTCGACCTCGACGGTGCTTACCGGACATATTCGACGCCTTACCTCGGCCTGCACCAGGTCCTGCCGCCCGATGAGATCTACCAGCCGCACCAGCGATTCGGGATGTACCGCTGGCATATTCGCGATCCGATCTGTTTCCAGCAGGAGTTGCGCGTAACGATCCAGGCGCTCGGCTGGCACGACGACGGCACCTATCTCCCGCTGACCGAAGCGGATATCGCGACAACGGCGCTGTGGTATCAGAGCCGCCTAATCGCGGCCTAGCTCGTCATCCGGAAGTTCCATGGCGAGTAGCTCGTCGGCGCGGTTCAGCGCATCATCCATCGCCGACTCGATGCCGTCCATAACCGAAAGTCCGTCCAGCAGACCGGACAACTCGCGCCGGGCGGCTTCCAATTCCGCGACCGCCGGATCGACGCGATACCACCCGACACTCTCACGCCACCAAACATTTTCGTCGATCCACGCCCACATGACATCGCGCACCAGCTTGGCATCGGGAGTGTACATCTGGAAGCACTCGCCCGATCCGGCCGCGCGGTGCTCGAGTTCGTACACGCCATCGGGAAGCAGGCGAGCCTGGATGTAGGCGTGCTCGCCGCGTTCGACCACAATCGCCGGAAATTCCGGGTCTGGTGGTTCGCGCAGCAGATCGTCCAGCAGCGGATCCGTCAGGGCGGGCAGTGTGGTTCCGTCGCCCGTGCGGACGTGCACGTCGGCATGCCGGTCCGGGTCGTCGTTCACCGCGACAGTCTGCCTCATCCAGAAATCCGCGATACGGCGGGGCGAAATGCGACGGCGCGGCGGGGTTCGGGTGCAAGGTAGTGCTATGCGCGCGGTCGTGATCGAGACCCCTGGGAAATTCGCCGTACAGAACGAGCCGGATCCGACGCCCGGGCCCGGTGAGGTCGTGGTGCGGGTGGATGCGGTCGGGATATGCGGCACCGATGTGCATATTGCCGATGGCGAGTTCCCACCTACGCCGTATCCGATCGTGCCCGGTCACGAGTTCGCCGGTTCGGTGGTGGCGCTGGGCACCGGGGTCGATGGTGTGCGGGTCGGCGATGCCGTCGCGGTAGACCCGTCGTTGTTCTGTGGGGCGTGTCATTACTGCGCGATCGGGCGTGGGAATCTGTGCGAACGGTGGGGCGCGATCGGCGATACCGTCGACGGCGCGATGGCCGAATACGTCGCGGTGCCTGCCGCGAATTGCTACCGGCTGCCCGAGACGCTGTCGACCACACACGGGGCGCTGGTCGAGCCATTGTCGTGTGCGGTACATGCGTTCGATGTATTGCCGCGTGCGCTCGGCGCGCACTATCTGCTGTACGGCGCGGGCACCATGGGTCTGCTGATATTGCAGCTGGCGCGAGTGGCCGGGGCCGCGTCGGTGTCGGTGGTCGATACCAATACCGCACGACTCGGGGTTGCCGTCGAGCTCGGCGCGGATGCCGCCGCGACCACAGCCGACGAATTCGACCGCCCGCAGGGTTGGGAGGTGGTCATCGACTGTACGGGCGCGGTCGCCGCCATCGAGGACGGACTCGGCCGGGTGCGCAAGGGCGGGGTGTTTCAGCAGTTCGGGGTGGCGCCGGGCGCGGCGACCGCGTCGATCTCACCGTTCCGTATCTACAACGACGAGATCACCATCGTGGGTTCGATGGCGGTACTGCACAGCTTCGGCCGGGCGGTCGAGCTCATGGGCAAGGGCGTGATAGATGCGAACACCATGATCACCCACAACTTCGGATTGGACGAATTCGCGGACGCGCTACAGACTTTCCGCGCTGGCACCGGCCGCAAGATCCAGCTCAGGCCGGAAGCCTGATGGCCACCGTCGCAGGAGTGGACAGCTCCACCCAGTCGTGCAAGGTCGTCCTGTGCGATGCGGACACCGGCGAGATTCTGGACGAAAGGCGCGCCCCGCATCCCGAGGGCACCGCGGTGCCCGCCGAATCCTGGTGGCAGGCACTGTGTTCGGCCGGCGACGGGTTGTTGGATCGCGCCGATGCGGTGGCGGTCGCAGGTCAGCAGCACGGGTTGGTCGCACTCGATGTCGATGGTCGGCCGGTCCGGGATGCGTTGCTGTGGAACGATATTCGATCCGCCCACGCGGCCGAGGAGTTGATCGCCGAACTAGGCGGCCCGCAGGTGTGGGCAGATGCCGTCGGCAGTGTGCCGCTGGCCGCATTCACCGTCGCCAAGCTGCGGTGGCTGGCCGATCACGAACCCGAGCATGCCGACCGCACACACCGGGTGCTCCTTCCGCACGACTATCTGACCTGGCGGTTACGCGGTGGGCCATCCGATCCCACCGTCGAGCCGACCACTGATCGCGGCGACGCCTCTGGTACTGGCTATTGGTCGCCCGCGACCGGTATGTACCGCAGAGACATACTCACCCATGCCTTCCGGGGGCGAACACCCGAACTTCCCCGCGTCGTCGGACCCGCCGAAGTGGTCGGACGCACTCCCGCGGGCGCAATCGTCGCGGCTGGTACCGGCGATAACGCCGGTGCCGCACTGGGTTTGGGGATCGCGGACGGTGACGTCGTCCTCTCACTCGGCACCAGCGGCACCGTCTACACCCGCGCCGCCGCACCCAGCGCAGATGCCACCGGAGCCATTGCGGGATTCGCAGACGCGACCGGCGCATTCCTGCCACTGGCCTGCACACTCAACGCCGCCCGCGTACTGGGCGCCACCGCCGAACTGATCGGAGTCGATATCGCCGGCTTGGAAACCATTGCGCGCCAGGCACCGCCGGGATCAGAAGGTGTCGTCATGCTTCCCTACCTCTGCGGTGAACGCACCCCGAACCTGCCGCATGCCACCGGCAGTCTGCATGGTCTGCGACCGGAAACCTTGCGCCCCAGCCATATTGCGCGCGCAGCCGTCGAGGGCATGCTCTGCAACATGGCCGACGCGCTCGACCATCTGCGCACCGCCGGAATCCCGATGCAGCGTGTCCTGCTGATCGGCGGCGCGGCCCGCTCCGCCTTGGTCGCCGAAGTCGCCGCCCAGATCTTCGGGCTCACGGTCACGGTCCCGGAGCCGAACGAATACGTCGCGCTCGGCGCCGCCCGGCAGGCGGCCTGGGCTCTGAGTGGCACCGCACAGCCACCGAGTTGGCCCGCGCGCACCGTCGCCGAGGTCCGCGCTCCCAGCGACGGTGGGGCGATCGGCAAGCGGATCCGGGCTACGTACGCGAGCACCCGGCAAGCCCTCTACGCTCGATGAATACGTTGCTGCGGGAATGTTGGCGGGTGGGGCGCTGATCGGCCTCGGCCGGCTCTCGGTAGCTGCTCGCGGGCTCGGCCCAGGATCTGCTGCTGGTGTTGTGCGGCCGGACGCTGCCCGCGGGGAGTTTGCGGGGCGAGGCCGCAGAGAGATTCACCGAGCCGGTGCCACCGTCACGGTGACACCGGCACAAGCTCAGTGCTTGGTCAGCAACTTCGCCCGCAGCGCGTCGAGTGTCGCGCCGTCGATCCCGAGCCCATCGCTGAGGAAGCGGTCGAACGAGCCGAACGATGCCTGGACCTGGTCGAATGCCGCGTCCAGGAATTCGCGCTGCACACCGAGGATCGGCTCCCACAGCGCACGATCGGTCACCAAACCCTGGGCAACGAGCCCGTCCAGCAGCGCCTTGTTTCCGGCCGCCAAGTTGTCGTTGGAATCCAGGAAGTCGTTGTAGATCTGCCCCTTCGGCACCTCCAGCGCGCTCATCAGCATCGCGGTCATCCAGCCGGTGCGGTCCTTACCCGCCGTGCAGTGGTACAGCACCGCACCCTGCGCGCTCGCGATGGCGGTGAAGGCCTGGGCGAACTGGGCGCGCGCAGTGGGATTCGAAACGAACCAGGCGTAGTAGTCGCGCATGATCTTGGCGGCCTTGCCGTCGCCGAGCGCCTCCTGCTGGGCGGCCGGTCCGGCCTGGATCAGGCGCGCCACCATGAGGTAGAAGTCATTGGCCGGATCGTAGACCGGCTGTTCGATGCGGCGAATCGATGCCGGAAGTCGATCGGGATCGCGTCCGGTTTCGGTGGGGCTGCGGAAGTCGATGACCTGAGTGATATTGAGCGACACCAGCTTCTGCTGTTCGCTCGCGTCGAGTTTGGCCAGCGCGTCGGCCCGGTACACAACACCGGTCGCGACCGACCTGGCGCCCTTGGCCGGATAGCCGCCGATATCGCGGGCATTCGGCGCATGCGTCAGACCCAGCGGCCGATCGGCCTGGCCCGGAGACCGCAGCGCCGGCACGGCCGGACCCGAGAGCGCCGGACCCGCCGATGCCGGTCCGGTCAGCGCCGGGAGAACGCCGACCAGCACTACGGCCGCGGCCGTGATCGTGCCGCGGAAAGCGCGCGAATTCTTCACGAGGGGTGTTCCTTTCATCAAGGGCCGCATATGGTCGGCGACCCAAGTTCGGGCCGCGCTCAGTCGGCCAGCAGCGTGACCGTCCCGGCCGCGCCGTCCACGCGCACGCGCTGGCCGTCGGCGAGACTGGTGGTCGCGGTCTTGGTATCGACGACACAGGGAATGCCGAATTCGCGGGCGACGATCGCGGCATGGGATGCGGAGCCGCCGATATCGGTGATCACAGCGGCGGCGTAGGCGAACATGGCGGTGTGGCCGGTGTCTGTCACCGCGGCGACCAGGATGTCGCCGGGCTCGATATCGTCATCCAGCGACAGCACCAGCTTGACCCGGCCCTCCACAACGCCGGCGCAGACGCCGATGCCGGTCAGGCTCTCGTCGGCGGTGAGGGCCGCCGCATCGGGGACCGGTTCCCATTGTCCGGCAATGACATCGGGCATTCTGATGGTCTGCAACCGAGTGCGTTCCGCGCGCCTGCGGGCCACCTTGGCGGCCACGTCCGCTGGAGGGCAAAAGATTTCGTCCAGCGTCAGATAGCAGGCGTCGTCGATCTCGCGCAATCGACCGGCGCGCACGAGCCGATCGGCCCACTCGCGCACGGCAAGTCGCAGGCAGTGGGTGATCCGGACGACGCCGTCGCGTGCGCGTTCCCGGGCCACCGTGGCTCCTGCGGCCATTCGCGCGGTACGGCTCGGCGACGGATCCACGGATTCGCGCTTGGGCGCAGGCATTTGCGCGGCGCGGGCGGCGGCGCTCACCAACAGCGCGGGCCGATCACCGAATGTGGGGTTGATCAGCTCGCATTCACCGGGACCTCGATGCCCGACCTTCGCCAGCTCCTCGTCGAGTGCGGCGGCGAATGCGGGGGATATCGTCCGGGCCGCATCTATGTCACCGGCGCGTGCAAGCTCGGCGAGATCGGCGTCGGCGCGGCAGAATTCGGCCAGGCGTTCCACCGCGAGCATGGGTTTCGCCGATTCCAACCGATTCAGGTCGATCGCAACCTCGCCCGCATCCTTGCCGCGTGCGTGGATGGCGGTGGCGGCACCTGTCATCATCACACCGATCGCCGCGGCCTGCCACGCCTGGTGCAGGCGGTCGCGCCAGAGCAAGGCGCGAACGTGCAGCCGCTCATCGGACAGTTCGCGAATCTCGTTCGCGCTCAACGCTTCCGCATGAGATGCGGCATTGATCAGTTCGGCCGTCTTAGCGAAGCGGCGGGCGGTTGCGATGACGCGGGACGTCGCGCGCGCCGTTGCCAGCGTGCTCGCCAGTCCCGTCGGCATCGGCGGCTTGCCGTGCGGCTGCAAGGCGATTTCGGCCGGAATATTGCCGTAGGCATCGCGGCGGATGCTCTCCTCATCCCAGCCCGGCATATTCTCCGCGGCGAGCACGCCGATCGAGGCATTGATGTAGATGTGGTGGCCGAGCACGGTGGTGACCCGACTCGTCCAGTGCTCCAAGGCGATTCCGTCGAGTGCGATCATCTCGCCCATGGCCTCGTTGCTGAGGCGGATGGCACCGGCCTGCAGATCGATGGTCAGGGGCGTCATCGGGCCGGGAAGCGCTTCGGAAGTGTTGGTGGCGGTGTGGACCGGGTAGCGCTCGTCGACTCGATCATCGAACTCACCCTCGAGACCGTCGGGGGCGACATCGGTGAGCAGATGGTTGTCCGAGGTGGCGGCACGAGAGGGAATCACGTGTGACGGCAGCGGAATTGCGCCCCGGCGGGTGCGGAATCCGCCGCCGTCGGGCTTGCGGCCGATCATGCCACGCACCAGATCGGCAATGACCTCGCTTGCCGTCCAGCCACAGTGGAAGCCCCACTTCTCCTGTGCGACAGTGGGATCCAGGAGCGGTTGGCGACCGGACCACCCGGGCACCCAGGCCGAGTAGCGTACGCCCGCTTCGCGCATCATGCGGCGTACCTCGTCGGTGGTGACCACGCCGGGAGCCGCGAGCTCGACGATCTCGAGCCCATCTTCGCTATGCGCCGACGATAGTGCGGTGGCGGCCGATACCAGGAAGCGGTCCAGATCGTCGCTGTGCAGCAGTTGAAATCCGTCGTCGGACTTCGAACCGAGAATCGGCTCCAGTGCCCGGCGGGTTTCGGGTCCGCTCCGGCGACCGGCGGTCGGCGCGGTGCGCACCAGCACGCTGTCCGCACGCGAGGCTCGCAGCACCGCCACGGCCTTGCCGTCCGCATGCGCCGAGCGTGGATCGACCGGAACCACCAAGCGCGCACCGGTTTTGCGCGCTTCAGCGGCGATTTCGGCGAGTCCGCTTGCGGCCAGATGCACGATGCTCGCGCAGCCGTCGACAGCTGCGGTGTGGTCGGTCGTGAACCGCACCCGCGGATCGATATAACGATGCCACCGCTGGTCCAGCCCGGCCACTTCGTGCCCGGCGGCCAACAACATGCGCGCCACCGCGCGACCGCTCGGCTCGGTGATTCCGGTGACCAGGACCCGCATCGATTTCCTCTCCTCACTGGCGCCGGGATATGCAAACGTGACGCCGTTCACACACCATCGCGAGTGCGGGACGCGGCGATCGGCGCCAGTCCCACTGAACGGGAGCAACCGGCCCGACCACCGAGATGATCGATTCCGTCATCCGATGGACCGGCGGCAGTCTCGACACCATGACGGTCCGCAAATCGGTCGCGCCGCGTGCCGCCGCCGAGGTGAAGTCCTATGACATCGAGACCGAAGTGCTGGTCGTCGGGTACGGCAGCGCGGGGGCCTGCGCCGCATTCGAGGCCGCGAGGGCCGGTGCCGAGGTTCTGGTACTGGATCGGGCCGGTGGTGCGGGTGGCGCGTCGGTGTTGTCAGGTGGCGAGATCTATCTCGGCGGTGGGACGCCGATCCAACGGGGGTGCGGGTTCGACGACAGTCCCGAGCAGATGGCGGCATTTCTGGTGGCGGCGCTCGGGCCGGGCGCGGATGTGGCGAAGATCGTGCACTACAGCGAGCACAGCGTGGCGCATTTCCACTGGCTCGTCGACCGCGGTGTGCCGTTCAAACCCAGCCTCTGGGATGCTCCCACCTGGGTGCCGCCGACCGATGACGGGCTCATGTGGCTGGGCGAAAACAGTTGGCCGTTTACCGAAATCGCGATCCCGGCGCCGCGCGGGCACCGGCCCACCTCGAACGACTTCGGCGGTAGGTTGCTGCTGGATTGTTTGCTATCGGCGGCCGAATCTGCGGGTGTGACAGCACAATACGACACCTATGCCACGAATCTGATCTTGGGCGAGGATGGTTCGGTGGTCGGTGTAGTGGCACGACGCTACGGCACGGAGCTCGCCATTCGGGCACGACGTGGATGTGTGCTCACCACCGGCGGTTTCGTCGACAACGACGATATGCTCGCCGCCCACGCGCCGCGACTGCTCGGCCACACCAAGGTGAGCGCGGGCACCGACGACGGCAGCGGTATCCGCATCGCTCAGGCCGCCGGGGCCGCCGTACGGCATATGTCGGCCGGTCAGGTCGGTGCTTCCCTGATTCCGGGTTTCGCCGCGCGCGGCATAGTCGTCAACCATCGGGGCCAACGGTTCGTCAACGAGGACACCTATCCCGGCCGCATCGGCCAGGCCGCGCTGTTCGGTCAGGGTATGAACGTGTGGGTGGTGCTCGACGAACAGGGCTACGACGAGGTGCCCGAACGCGAACGCTGGGGTGTGCGCCCGACCCACGTCGCCGAATCCATCGAAGAACTCGACGAACTACTCGCCCTGCCGCCCGGCGCACTCACCGCTAGCATCACCCGCTATAACGAATTCGCCTCGCGCGGAACCGATCCCGACTTCCACAAGGCACCGCGCTGGCTGCGCCCACTGACACCCCCGCTGGCCGCCATCGATGTGAAAGCGGGCGTCCGCCCGCCCGCCGAATCCGGCGACCGCCGCGGCACCGGCGCCTCGGTCTTCACTCTCGGCGGCCTCCACACCACCCTCGACGGCGAAGTCCTCGATCTCGACGGTCTTCCCATCCCCGGCCTCTTCGCAGCGGGCCGAGCTGCCTCCGGCCTGCACGGCGAGGGCTACATCAGCGGCACCTCCCTAGGCGACGCTACCTTCTTCGGCCGCAAAGCCGGAACCACCGCCGCGCAGTCACCTGGGCACTAACGCAATCAAGCAGCCACCCGCCACTGCTGCCGATCGAGGTCGAGGCGCGCGACGAACTCGCCGTAGTGATCGGACGGCACGAATTCCGCTGGACGGCCGACAATGTCCGCCTCCGGCGATCTCCGCGGGCGCGGAACGCTGTTTCCCAAGGGTGGCAAGGGAATAACTTTGCGTGCTGGGGCAGAGGCGGCAACCATGCAAGTTCGCTGCTCTTCGGCGGATCGTGCGGGAAGGTGAGACGGATGCGGCTGATCATGATCGATGATGACGCCGACGGCGGCGGCGACGCCCTGGCGCAGGGACTCGAATTACACGGTCATCAGGTGGAGCGTAAGCATCGTGGGACCGATCTACTCTTGGCGCATCATGGCTATCACGCCGTTATCCTCGACATGGGCCTGCCGGATATGGACGGGTTGCAGGTTTTGCGCAAATTGCGCGAGGTGAGCTCGGTGCCGGTGGTTATTCTCGGTGAGCACGCCGATGAGCGTTCGATTGTGCTGGGGCTGCACAGCGGCGCCGACGACTATCTCGTCAAACCCGCGCGTATCGGTGAGTTGGCAGCGCGGCTGGAGGCGGTGACGCGCCGGGTCGGCGTTGCCAGTATCGCCCGGGGTAAGACGGTGACCAGTGAGGACGTTCGCGTGGATCTCGCGGCACGGCGGGTGGAGGTAGCCGGGGAACTGGTTCCGCTCACCCGGCTGGAGTTCGAGTTGCTGCGGGTATTGGTCGAGCGGCCCGGAATCGCGGTCAGCCGTGAGCAATTGATGGACTGCGTCTGGGGCGACTCGATGCTGGCGGTCTTGCGGAAACTGTATGTGCATATGGCCTCGCTGCGCGCGAAGTTGGACCGTCCCGGGCTGATCACGAATATCCGCGGCTACGGCTACCGGTGGGGTCCGGACCCGTACGAAACCAACGCCGATTCGAATTTGCTGCACGCGGTATAGACGCCCCTCCGAGCGTTCCGATCACCGGGACTTGTTCCCGACGCGCGGTCACGGCCGCCATAGCGTCACAACTATGGCGTCGTCCGGCACACCGGTCGCGGAATCAGAACATAGGAGGACACCCGTCATGGCCAATAAGGTGCTCGATCGGGTTCGCGATCTGCTCCCGGCAATCCGGGAGCGAGCCGCGGAGACCGATCTGCAGCGGCGGGTTCCGGTGGCCAGCATCCGGGAACTGACCGCGGCCGGGGTGTTCCGCATGCTGCAGCCGTCGCGTTTCGGCGGCGACGAAGCCTCCCCCGTGGCGTTCTACGAGGTCATTCGTACGATCGCTTCGGCCTGCCCGTCCACCGGCTGGGTTTCCTCGGTGCTCGGCGTGCACCCCTGGCAGCTGGCGCTTTTCCCATTGCAGGCGCAGGAACAGGTGTGGGGGGAGGATGCCGACACGCTCATCTCCTCGTCGTACGCTCCGACCGGGCGACTCACGCCGGTCGAAGGCGGGTACGAGGTCAGTGGACGATGGAGTTTCTCCTCCGGCTGCGACCACGCCCAGTGGGCATTCCTTGGCGCACTGGCCCCGGACGAACACGGCAATCCCAAGGATTATCTGACAATCCTGGCGCCGCGCAACGACTATCGCATCGATGACGTCTGGCACGTGGTCGGCCTGTCCGGTACCGGCAGCAACGATATCGTCATCGAGAAGGCCTTCGTTCCGCACCACCGCGCCTACAGCGCCACCGAACAATCACAGCTGCGCGGTCCCGGCCAGGAGGCCAATCCCGCTGCGCTGTACAAGATTCCGTTTGCCGGCGTGTTCTCCAACACCATTACCGCACCCATCATCGGTGCCGCACAGGGCGCGTACGAGGCGCATATCGAGCGCATGCGCGAGCGAGTCCGGCTGTCCTACGGCGGCCAGAAGGTGGCCGAGGACGCATTCGCACATGTGCGGGTCGCTCGCGCGGGCTCCGAAATCGACGCGGCCATCCTGCAAATGGAACACAACATCTCCGAGCAACTGCGTTATGCCGAAGCGGGCGAGGAGATTCCGTACGAAATCCGGCTGCGCACCCGCCGCGACCAGGTGCGCGGCACCGAGCGCGCGATCCAGGCGATCGAGCTGCTGTTCGACAATTCCGGTGGCCACTCGATCCGCAAACCCAATCCGATCGAACGGCATTGGCGCGACGCACACGCGGGCAGTGTGCACGTCATCAACGATGTCGAGCGCGCCCTGGCGATGTTCGGCCGCGGCGAATTCGGGCTGCCGGTCGAAGATCGGATGGTCTGATGGACGCGGCGGACACCAGTCGCCACATCACCGTCGACGGCCTGAAACTGCGCTACCACGAGGCGGGTTCGGGTCCACCTCTGGTGCTGCTGCACGGCTCGGGCCCGGGAGTATCGGGCTGGGCCAACTTCGGCGCGAATCTGCCGATACTCGCCGAACACTTCCGCTGCCTCATCCTGGATCAGCCGGGCTTCGGCGCGAGCGAGCGACCCGAGGTGTACCAGCGCAACTATCTGCGCATCGCCGCCGACGCGGTGCTCGGATTGCTGGATCAACTCGAACTACCGACGGTGCACCTGCTCGGCAACTCCATGGGTGGCGCGGTGGCGACGCTCGTGGCGCTGGAACACGGCCAGCGCATCGATCGACTGGTGCTCATGGCCCCGGGCGGTGTCGGCGTCAACGTACTGGGACCCGAACCGTCCGAAGGGATTCGACGACTACTCGACTTCACCGGCAATCCGACTCGTGACGGCGTACTAGCCTGGCTGCGGACCATGGTCTTCGACGAGGCGGTACTCACCGACGAACTCATCGAGAACCGATGGGCCGCGGCAGCGGATCCGGCCGCCATCGCGGCGATCCGCGATGCCTACGCGACCTTCGCGAATCCCGCCTTCGCGGAACCGATTCCGCTGTGGGCGCGGCTGCGCGCGTTGCGCAATGAGGTGCTGCTGCTGTGGGGTCGCGATGATCGGGTCACCCCGGCCGAGGGTGCGCTGCTGCCGTCACGTCAGCTGCCGAATGCCGATCTGCGGCTGTTCGGGCGATGCGGACACTGGGTGCAGATCGAGCGCAAGGACGCCTTCGAGCGCGCGGTCATCGACTTCCTGAACTCCGGGCTGTAGCGCCGATGCCGAGGCGACATAGGCATCACTATGTCCGGACGATGTCGCATTAATTCGCGAGATTCGGTCGCGGTTCGCCAGTTACAGTCTGCCGGTGACGTGGACCGCACCCGAGATCACCAGAACCAAGCCGCCGCTGGTCGCCGACGAGCGGACCATGCTGCAGACCTGGCTGGACCTGCACCGCCGCACTTTGCTGTGGAAGTGCGCCGGCCTCGAGGCCGAGCAGCTGAAACGGCGCTGCGTCGCACCTTCGACGCTGTCGCTGCTGGGGCTGGTCCGCCATCTCGCCGAATGCGAACGCGGCTGGTTCCGCATCGCCACCCGCGGCGAACCGCTGGATTACCTGTACTGCAGCGAAGACAACCCGAACGGCGATTTCGACGATATAGCCACTGCCGATGCCGCCGCGGATCTGGCGACGCTGCACGCGGAGATCAAGTCGGCCGACGCCGCCGTCGCGGACCTTCCCCTGGACCACGTCTTCACTCGTCGCGGCATCGAATTCAGCCTGCGCTGGGTCTATGTGCATATGATCGAGGAATACGCGCGACACAACGGTCATGCCGACTTCCTGCGCGAACGCATCGACGGCGCGACCGGCGACTGATGCGTCAGATCTGATTCCGGCTGACCCACGCGGCGATCTGTGTCCGCGAGGTGAAGCCCAATTTGGTGAGAATGTGGTCGACGTGGCTCTCGACGGTCCGAATCGAAATCACCAACTCACTCGCGATGCTCTTATTGCTGTAACCTGCCCCGATCAACCGCGCGACTTCACGTTCGCGTCGAGTAAGCACGTCCGCCGCAACAGTTTTCACCGGCGCGGCAGGCCGCGCGGTGCCGAGCGCAAAGGCCACCGCCGCCTCCAACCCCAACGCCGCACCCGCATCGAAGGCGGCCTGAAACTCCTTCTCGCCCATCGCATCGCGCACCTGTAGGCGCACCTTGTCCCCCACGAATTCGGTCATCTCATGGGCGAGCCGCTGGGTACTGCCGCGCCGCACCGTCGACGCCGCCCCCATCAGCCGCGCCGCGCGCTGCAGATCCCCATCGGCCGTCGCCACCCACGCGAGTCCGTCGAACCCGGACGCCGTCCACACACATCGGTCGAACAGGCTGAACAGCTCGACCGCCTTGCGCAGTTCCGCAATCGCCGCGTCCTGCGCGCCTTTACGCCAGCGATCGGTGCCCACCGCCCAATGCCCCAGCCCGCCCAACAGGTGCGAGCCGTAGTCGTTGGTCTTGGCGAGGAAGCGATCGGCGATCGCGCCAGCCCGTTCGTCGCCCAGCACCAGCGCACACACATACGCGAAGGCCAGACTCTCCATCTCGACGCCGTGGTGGGCGCAGGCACGCGCACGGTCGGAGACGGACTCGGCGATATCGAGTGCCTGTCTCGGTTCGTCGTTGGCGAATGCGAGTAGCGCGGCGAGCAGGGCGTGTTCGACGAGCACGTCTTCGGCATCGAGTTCCGTTGCGATATCCAGACATTCGTCAGCGAATCGCGTCGCGGTCGCCGGATCCGACAGCATGGCGGCGATCACCGAGGCCGCCGCGAGTGCGCGTGCCCGATCCTTCGTATGGTCGCGATCCTTCTCCAGTGCTTCCAGGAGCCAGCGGTAGCCTTCCAGTAGGAAGCGGTAATGCTCCCAGAACGGGCGCAGTTCCGTCGCGATCTCCAGTGCGCGATGGGCGCTTTCCGCATCGGCCAGCGAGAACTGCAGCGCCGCACGTAGATTCGGATGTTCGCGGGTGACGTCACGGAACCACGTGACATCCTCGCTCCCCCAGTACGCGGTGCGTCCCTGCGCAGCGATCCCGTGGTAGTAGTCGCGATGACGCAGCCGCACAGCACGCTCACCACCGCGGGCGACCAATCGCGCCAAGGCGAACTGACGCAACGGTTCGAGCATCGTGTAGCGCCCGGTACCGTCGCTGTTCTGCCGGTGGCCGAGCACCGACTTGTCGACCAGTCCGGTCAACGCGTCCAACAGTGCGTCCGGGACCGCGCAGACCGCCTCCGCGGCCTCCAGATCGAAACCACCCGCGAAGACCGACAGCTGCTCCCACAGCCGCTGTTCGTCGGGCGTGCACAGGTCATAGCTCCACCGGATCGCGGCCTCCAGGGTCTGCTGCCGCTCCGGCGCGGTACGCAACCCGGCGGTGAGCAGCCGCATTGCATCGTCCAGACGCGCGAGCACTTGATCCGGTGTGAACATCCGCAGCCGCAATGCCGCCAGTTCGAGTGCCAGCGGTATGCCGTCCAGGCGACGACAGATCGCCGCGAGCGTCCCGCGATTGGCATCGGTGACGTGGAAGTCAGGGTTCGCGGCGACGGCCCGATCGATCAGCAGCCGCAACGCATCGCTGTCGACGTGCGCCGGGCGTGTCTCGTCCTCATCCACCTCCGGCACCGCGAGCGGCAATACCGGCATCACCTGTTCCCCGGAGACCCCGAGCGACTCGCGGCTGGTCGCGAGAATCCGCACATCGGTGGTCGCCGGAATCAGCCGGTCCACGAGTTCGGCACACGCGCCGATCAAGTGCTCGCAGTTGTCCAGGATCAACAGCAGGCTCTTGTCGGCCAGGAATTCGGTCAGGCCGATGACGGGGGAAGTGGTGTCGTCGCGCAGGCCGAGCGCCTGCGCGACGCTCAACGCCACCAAGTCCCCGTCGTGCACATGCGCCACCTCGACCAGCCACACACCGTCGGGAAAGGCGCGACGCACCGTCTCCCCCACCCGTCGGCTGAGCCGGGTCTTCCCGACGCCGCCCGGCCCGGTCAGGGTGAGCAGCCGCGTGCTGGACAGCAGCTTGCGCGCCGTGGCGACCTCGGCGTCACGACCGACGAAGCTCGTCACCTCAGCGGGGAGGTTCCCTGTCACGTGCCGCACCACGCTGCATACCTTTTCATGCGCGGCCGTCGTCCCGGGCATTTTGACCGAGATGTCGTATTGGTACCCGTTAGGAGACTATCGCGTTCGCGGCTCGGATGACGGCGGCCAGCGATGCTGTGAGGACGGAATCGCTGCTTCCGCAGGCCCATCCGGTCTGCGCACCGACGCGGTACTCGAGGTAGGTGATCGCGGTCCCGGCGTTGCCTGCCCCGATCGACTGCTGGGTCAAGCCGAGCACCTCGACCGGGTACCCCACCCGGGCCAATGCCGCGGTGAGCGCCTCGATCGGACCGACACCGCGATGTTCGCTACGCTCAGTGACACCGCCAACGCTCAGCGTGACCTCGGTGTACGCGTCGGTCGTCCGCCATTGCGTCAACTCGACCGACTCCGCCGAGGTATGCAGATAGGTCGCCTCGAACAGCTCGTACAGTTCGGCGGCGGTGATCTCGAGACCGGTGTCATCGGTACGCGCCTGCACGTTCCGCGCGAAAGCGATCTGCAGTCGACGCGGCAGTTCCAGGCCGTATTCGGACTCCAGCAGATATGCGATGCCGCCCTTGCCGGACTGGGAATTCACCCGGATCACCGCGTCATAGCCACGCCCGATATCGGCCGGATCGATCGGCAGATACGGGACATGCCAATCGAGTTCGCGTTCGTCGATACCGGTCGCGGCCGCCCGTTCGCGATGTTCGGCCATACCCTTCTTGATCGCGTCCTGATGGGTGCCGGAGAACGCGGTGTGCACGAGATCGCCAACGTAGGGATGCCTTTCGTGGATCGGCATACGCGTGCAGTACTCGACGGTCCTGCGGATCTCGTCGATATCGGAGAAGTCGATCATCGGATCGATGCCCTGCGCGTGCAGATTCAGCGCCAGGGTCGCGATATCGACATTGCCGGTGCGTTCGCCATTGCCGAAAACGCAGCCTTCCACGCGCTGGGCTCCGGCGAGTACGGCCAACTCCGCGCACGCGATACCGGTACCCCGGTCATTGTGCGGGTGCACCGACAGGATGACGCTGTCGCGACGCGCCAGATTCTTGTGCATGTACTCGATCTGGTCGGCGTACACATTCGGTGTCGCAACCTCCACCGTGGCAGGCAGATTCAGGATCACCGGCCGCTGCGCAGTGGCGCCCCACAGGGTCGTCATGCGGTCGCATATGTCGAGTACGAAATCCGGTTCGGTCAGGTTGAATACCTCGGGGGAGAATTCGAACCGCACATTCGGCAGATCACCGGCGAATTCGAGCACGTCGCGGCCACCGGAGACGATTAACTCGCGCAGTTCGCCGATATCCTTGCCCAGCACGACATTTCGCCATACCGGCGCTGTCACGGTGTACATATGGATGACGACCTCGTTGCGGATGCCGCGCACCGATTCCACCGTGCGCTCGATGAGATCGCGTCGGGCCGGTGTGAATACCACGATCGTGACGTCCTCCGGCGCGATATCGGTGCGCGCGATCAGGCGGACGAAATCGAAATCGGTCTGCGATGCGGATGGGTAGCCGACCTCGATCTCCTTGTAGCCCATGGCAACCAGCAGTTCGAAGAATCGCTGCTTGCGCACCGGATCCATGGGTTCGGCCAACGCCTGATTGCCGTCGCGCAGATCGACCGGCACCCACAGCGGCGCGTGGGTGAGCCGGGCATTCGGCCAATCGCGTTCGGCGAGTGGCACTTCCACCCGATCGTAGACGTTGCGGTAGCGGTGCGACGGCATTTGCGAATGCCGCTGTCTGTTCCACGCCGCAGCGGCATGCGGAACGGCACCCGCTGGCGTGGCAATGGTGGGGAACATGGTCATGATTGCTGCTTCCTGGCCTTCGGGGCCGTCACAGAGAACGGTGACCGGCCACGACGAAGCCCCACGGCGGGCGGCCGGTCGTTAGGCCCCGCCGTGGCGGCTGAGCAGAAGCATGGTGCGCATGATTGCTAGACTATACACAACTCCTCAGACAAGTAGAGAGGTTCGGATGGTCTCGCAGGTACGGCGGCATCCGCTCGCGGCACAGGCGGCGGAACTGCTGCTGACCCGCATCCGGAGCGGGGAATGGCCACTGGGACATCGCCTTCCGGGTGAAACGACCCTCGCCGCGCAGCTCGGTGTCGGCCGCTCGACCCTGCGCGAGGCGATCCGCGAATTGGCGGGTAAGGGCGTGCTCGACAGTCGTCAGGGGGCGGGGGTTTTCGTGACCGCGCTGGATGTCACCGAGGACTGGGATGTGGTGCTGCGTCGTGCCACCATCGCGGCGGTCATCGAAGCCCGCATCGCGATCGAGGCCGAGGCCGCGGCGTTGGCCGCGCAGCGCCGCACCCCGGCCGACCTGCGCGCCATCCGCCGGGCCCTGGCCGCGCGCGAGGCGCACGGCGAACCGATCGCCGACCATGTCGATGCCGATATGGCATTCCATCGTGCTGTCATCGTCGCCGCCCACAACGATGTGCTCACCCAACTCTTCGACAGCTTCCTCCCCCGGCTCCGGGTGGCGATGATCGATATGCTCAAGATCCGCCCGGTCCCCTCGGAGCCCACCGACCACGACGCGCACATTCGGCTCACGGATGCGATCGCACATCGAAACCCCAGTGCCGCAGCCGAATTCAGCCGAAGGCACTTGAGCGCTTTGAAAGACGCGTTCACCTGAAGACCGAACGGAGATCTCTCATGCCCGAAACCCCGGTGCTGCAACTGACCGAGGTCACCTTCCGCCGCGAAGGCAAACAGATCATCGACGGCATCTCGCTGACCGTCCACGCGGGCGAACACTGGGCACTGCTCGGACCCAATGGCGCGGGCAAGAGCACCCTGCTCGGCTTCTGCGCCGCGGTCACCTTCCCGACCTCGGGCACCGTCGATATCCTCGGCCAGCGGATGGGCCGAGTCGATCTGGCCCCACTGCGCCACTCGATCGGCCATGTGAATCCGCGCCATCCACTGCGGTATCCGCTGACCGTCCGCGAGGTCGTGCTCACCGGCATCACCGCAACCATCGACACCCCGATGCGCTGGACGCCGACACCGGAGGATCTGCGCCGCGCCGACGCCATGATCGACACCGTCGGTCTCAAAGGTAAGGCCGAGGAGATCTGGCCGACGCTGTCCCAGGGCGAACGCGGCCGAACCCTGATCGCGCGCGCCCTGATCGCCGAGCCGCGCCTGCTGCTGTTCGACGAGCCGTCCACCGGACTCGATGTGGCGGCTCGTGAACAACTCCTGGAGACCATCGACGCCCTCGGCGAAACCCATCCCGAGGTCGCCTCGATCCTGGTCACCCACCATCTGGAGGAGCTGCCGAGCACCACGACCCACGCACTGCTGATCGCCGACGGCCGGACAGTTGCCGCCGGTCCCGCCGCCGAGACGGTCACGACGGACACTGTGAGCGCGGCCTTCGACCACCCGGTGGCAGTCCGCTACGACGACGGCCGCTGGACCGCGCGGGCCGCCGCGCGGGCCTGGCCCGCGTGACAAATGTGCCTTTTGGAAGAATTTTCGAGAGAATGTCGATTCGAGCCGATGCCGTTCGATGCGTTGAGTGAGGGTCGGACAAGCCGACCACCGAACCAAGGATGGCCAGATGCGACACATGATGCTGATCCGAGTCGATCCGACGGATGCGCCGGTTCCCGACGAGGCGCTGATCGAGCAGGTCAACAAGGTGATCGAGGAGATGACCAAGGCCGGGGTGCTGTTGGATACCGCCGGTCTGCATCCGATCACCGAAGCCACCAAGATCACCCAGGTCGGCGGTAAGCAGACCGTGCTCGATGGACCGTTCACCGAGTCGAAGGAAGTCGTCGGCGGGTACTGCCTGCTGCAGACGAAGACGAAGCAGGAGGCGGTGGAATGGACCTCGCGCTTCCTGAGCGTGCACGGGCCGGAGTGGAATATCGAGGTCGAGATTCGACAGGTCGTCGAGGGCTGATCCGATAGATGAGCCGGCCGCCCGAGCAGATCCGCGATGCCGTCGAAACCGTGTGGCGGATGGAATGGCCGCGCCTCGTAGCCGGGCTGACCCGGACCGTCGGCGATATCGACGCCGCCGAGGAACTGGCCCAAGACGCGCTGGTCGCCGCCCTGGAACAGTGGCCGCGCGAAGGCGTGCCGCCGAATCCGGGCGGCTGGCTCATGCTCACCGCGAAACATCGAGCGATCGATCGGGTGCGGCGCAATCAGAACCTCGCCCGGAAGCTGACGCTGGTCGGCCATGAACTGCGGACCGCTCCCGAGCCCGAGTCGGCGGAGGATATCGAGGACGATCTGCTGCGCATGATCTTCACGGCTTGCCATCCGGTGCTGTCACAACCGGCCCGGGTGGCATTGACGCTGCGGTTGCTCGGCGGATTGACCACCGACGAGATCGCTCGCGCCTTCGTCGTACCCGAATCGACTGTCGCCCAACGCATTGTGCGGGCCAAACGCACCATCGCCGCCAGGCGCGTGCCATATGCGGTGCCGCAGGGTGACGAGCTGGCCAGGCGTTTGGATTCGGTGTTGGAGGTCGTGTACCTGATCTTCAACGAAGGCTATTCCGCGACGACGGGCGATGATTGGATCCGCGTCGAATTGTGTGAGGACGCCTTGCGATTGGCGCGGATGCTGGCGAATCTGCTGCCCGACGAACCGGAAACACACGGCCTCGCCGCGCTGCTGGAATTACAGGCCTCGCGCTCGGCCGCACGGATGAGTCCCACGAAAACCGTTGTCCTGCTGGCGGATCAGGAGCGTTCCCGATGGGATCAGCTGCTGATCCGACGTGGTTTCGCAGCGCTGGGCCGGGCCCATGCGGCCAGCCGTAATCGCGGGCTGCGGCCGGGCCGCTATGCGCTGCAAGCCGCGATCGCCACATTGCATGCCATGGCGCCGAGCGCCGAGGAGACCGACTGGCGGCGCATCGCAGGCCTGTACGCGGTTCTCGCCGAACGCTTTCCGTCCCCGATCGTCGAATTGAATCGAGCCGTCGCGGTCAGCATGGTGCACGGACCCGCCGCGGGTCTCGAACTCGTCGACGCGCTCGTCGCCACCGGCACATTGGACAACTATCACCTGCTCCCCGCTGTCCGCGGCGACCTGCTCGACCGGCTCGGTCGACCAGCCGAAGCGCGGGCCGAATTCGCCCGCGCGGCGGAGCTGACCGGGAACAATGCCGAACAGGCGCTGCTGCTGGACCGCATGGCCGGATGTGAGTAACCGCTATTGCGATACCTCGGCCTCGGCCAACTCCTTCAACGTCAGCAACTGTTTGCGCATCATGACCACATCGCCGAGGACCAGCACGCGGGCGACAATCCACGGTGCGCCGCAATGCATTCGGACCATCAGTCGGGTGCCGTGCGCTTCGGGTCGCACCGCGTAGGTGACGCAGACGTTGCCGGAGACCAGGGTGATATGGCGGCACAGCGCGAAGGAGACGAGGGTGAACGTGGACATGAACCGCTGTCCCACCTCGAGTTCGGTCAGCGCCGGATCACGGTGGCGTGGGCTGCGCCTGCCGAAGTTGTCGAGCAGGTCGTAACTGTAAGGGGCGACCCGCAATTGGCACAGCCAGCCATATACCACGCTGGGTGGCGCATCAATGCTGATGGCCCGATCCGCCTGCACCCCACCAGGTTGCACCTCGTCACATGGCAGGGGGAGTTCGCATTCGGCCTCGGTGGCACCCCAGACCAACCCCGGGATCATGCCGCGGCCGCGATTCGGCGCAGCATATCGCGCACCACAATCTTGTGGCCGCCGGTGCCGATGACCAACGCGCGGTAAATTTTTCCGTGCAGACCTGGGAATTCGGCCCAGCTGCGCGCTCGCAGCAACGTCCGGCTCGGCCCCTGCTCGTCCAGTTCGAAGACCAGCGCATAGCGCGAGAACCAGTGCCGCCCACGCAGTGCCAGCCGAGCGGGCTCCTCGGCCGCGTCGAGCACGAAGCCGACCGGCGTCTTCGAGGGATCGCTCGGATCCTTGCAGACAACCTTCAGCAAGGCTTTCCACGCCCGATCGCGATTCGCTTCCACCGATCTGGCATGCTCATCTATGTAGGACAATCGCTCCATATAGAAGGAACGTACTAGTACATGGCGCCTCCCCGCAAGCACGACACCGACGTGATCCTCGACGCAGCGCGCACCCTCGTACTCACCGATGGCCCCCGCGCCGCCAGCGTCGCGGCGATCGCCGCGGCCAGTGGTGCACCCGTCGGTACGCTCTATCACCGCTTCGGCAACCGCAACGGCGTGCTGACCGCGGCCTGGCTGCGCGCGCTCGAACGCTTCCAGGACCGCGTCAAGTCCGCCGCCACCGATCCGGATCCGGTCGAGGCCGGTGTCGCAATGGCCGTGGCGAGCATTCGCTTCGGTCGCGAATTACCCGACGACGCGAGGCTTTTGCTGAACCTGCGCCCCAGTGATCTGCTCGACGGCGGACCGGACGCGGAGTTCCGTGCCCGGCTCGACGAAATGAACGCACCGCTCATCGAGCACCTGCGCCGCATCGCCGCCGCCCGCTTCGGCCGCGACGGCGAGCGCGAAATCGACGCCGTCAGCCGCGCCGTGGTGGACCTGCCCTACGCCGCCCTGCGCCGCCACGCCCAGGCCCCCGCCCTCCCCACTTGGCTCGAAGCCGACCTCACCGCCGCCGCCCGCGCCCTGCTCGAGTCCTACCAGCCCTGACCCCTGTCCCGGGATCCGCGCGTCTTACGGCCCCACATGAAAGGGGTTCAGAGCGCAGACCGCGAGGTCGCGTCTACCGGCGGGTGTCGATGAACTCGATAACCAAGCGGTTCTGCGGGCGCTGTGGCGATGGTTTTCGGCTCCGAATCGCACCGGAATCGAACCCGATCGCCGACACGGGGGCGCATGCGTCCGCACTGGAAGACCTCGGTGGTCTGGATGATCGGCGAGTCGGTCTCACCCTCCGGCGACGATTTCGGGGGTGAGTTTGTCGAGGGTGTCGATCACCTCGGCGGCCAGGGCAAGGGCGTCCGGCGCAGGCGGATATTCCGGGCGCGGCACGGCGATAACACGCATCCCCGCGGCATGTGCCGAGCGCAGTCCATTGCTCGAATCCTCGACGGCGGCACATTCGGTGGATTTGTGCCGCATGAAGGCGGCCGTCGCCACGTACACATCCGGTGCGGGCTTACCTCGATCGACCTCTTCGGTCGAGAAGGTGACGCCGAAGAATTCGATCAGCCCGGTGCGGCCGAGCACCGTGTCGATCAAACTGCGCGGCGACGAACTGGCCACCGCGAGTGGCCAGTGTTCGCTGATGCGCTGCACCGCCTCGACTGCCCCCGGCAGCAGCGGCACCGACTTCTCGTAGTGCTCGGCCATCCGATCGATCACGTCATTGGCCACGATATCCGGCGTCGCACCGACACCGAGTTCACCGCTGAGATAGTCCGACCACTCCCCCGTACTCATCCCCATCAAGCGCTGCTGGGTATCGGGTAGCCAGCGCCCGCCCTTCTCCGCCACGTACGCGCGGCGCACCTGCTCCCACACTGGCTCGGAGTCGATCAGAACGCCGTCCATATCAAAAACAACAGCCGCAATGTGCATACGGGACAAAGCCTTTCGCCAGCGACACCGTTCGGCGACGACCCGATGGTCGACCCATCGACCCGCCCCGCGGTGGGGGTTTTCGGAAGACCTGATGAACAACGAGTACCCACACTAGGCCAGCCCACCCCGCCCCCGCATTCGGCCATCGTGTCGACGCGCGCAACCAGCCATGGCGTACGGCCGATGCGACGCTGCTCCAGCCCCACCGAACGAGCATTCGACCGGCAACCGATAACGTGTTCTACATGAACGAAGAGCAGGTCGGTAACTCGCTGCCGAGCAAAGAACACCATGAGGGCGGGTTCCGGCCGATGTCGGAGCTGATCAATGCACAGCTGGACGAGCTCGATATTTCGCGCGGCGGGCCGCACTATGGTGCGTTCGTCGAGCAAGTGCGCAGTCTGATGGATCGGGCCAGGCTGGCCTGCCCGACCGATGAGCTCGCGCTGGAGACGATCGGCATCCTCAAACAGCTCAACGACAAGTTGGATACGGCAATCGTCGACGAATGGTCCGCGCCGACCTGGACCAGGGTCGACCTGCCCTCCCGCGGCAACATCACGCTGCCGCCGTTCGTCGTCGACAAGGCGGGCAAGGACGGCATCGAAGCCCGCATCACCTTTCGCACCTTCCACCTGGGCGGCAATAATGCCGCCCACGGCGGACAGGTCGCGGTCGGCTTCGACGATCTGCTCGGTATGGCCGCCGCGGTGCACGCGGGCCAGGTGACCCGCACCGCGTCGCTCACCGTCGACTACCGCTCCATCACTCCCCTCGACACCGAACTGCGGGTGCACGCTTGGACCGAGCGGCAGGAGGGCCGAAAGGTCTATGTCCGGGCCACCCTGCACGACGGCGAACGCCTCTGCGCCGAGGCGAAGGGGCTGTTCATCGTGCTCAAACCAGGTCAGCAGTGAGAACCGAGATCAGGTGAAATCGCAAATTCCACCTGATCTCGCATGTCCTAGCTCGTCGGGAAATGTTTGTTGCGGTATTCGGCGAAGCGCGCGTCGACCTGATCGGCGGTGAGGCCGAAATCCTCCAGCGTGTAGCGGTGCACGGGACGGGCCGCCCCGGTGGTGCTTTCCGCATGCAATGCCGTCATCGCGGCTTCGGCCGCTGAGCTCAGATCGATATCGAAGTGCCGGTAGATCGATCCGACGGTGCCGATCGGGTCCGCGATGAAATCGTCGTAGTACACATCGCAGAATTGAGCGGGATTGTGCCGCTTGCGGTCCGCGAGGAACTTATCCGCGCCCCTGGCCCACAGATCCAACTGCGCCGCACCGACGACCGGACCGCGGAACTTCTCCGACCACCCGGCCGAGGCCTGCTCGTTCAGACTGCATACCGAGGCGATGATGGTGCGTGGATCCCGGTGCATCTGGATCACCAGCGCATCCGGATATACCTCGAAGATCGCGTCCAGCGCGAACAAATGACTCGGGTTCTTCAAAACCCAGCGCCGGTCGGCATCGGGCATCCCGATCAACTGCAGGTTGCGCCGATGCCTGCGATAGGCATCGGTCCAATCCTGTTCGCGCAACCATTCGGAATATCCGGGCACATAGCCGAGGCATTCGTAGGATACCGACATCAACGACTGCCGCAGCAGCTGCCAGCACTCCTCCACCTGGTCCGCCGAAATATGGTGCACGCCCATGAATTCCGGATGTTCCACATGGTGCTGTTCGAATGCCGCCTCGATCCGCTGATACACCGGATTGTCCGCCCAGGTCTCGCGCGGTGGCCGCGGTTGCGGCATCTCGGTCAGCCACATTTCCAGGCCCTGATGCGCCGGATCCGCGTTGAGCAGCCGATGCACCGCCGTGGTACCCGAACGCGGCAGTCCGGTCACGAAGATCGGGCGCTCGATCGCGACCTCGGCATGTTCCGGAAAGCGTTGCCACGCCGCCTCACTCAGCAGCCGAGCGATCAGCGCACCTCGCAGGAAGGCCCGATTGACCTTATTCCCGAAGGGCGTCAGCTCAGCCTCCTTGGCATAGGACTCGAGCAGCACTGCCAGCCCCTCGCGGTAGCCGTCGTCGCCGAAATCGCTCAATCCGACGACCTTGGTCGCCGAGGCGTGCAGATCGTCGATGGTGCCGACGTCGTCTCTGCCGATCACAGTCATCTCCTAGTGGTGGTATTCGCCGCCATTGACATCCAGGCAGGCGCCGGTGATCGCCCGCGCCAGCGACGAGGCGAAAAAGACGACGGCGTCAGCGATCTCATCGGGCTCGGGCAGCTTGCGCAGATCGATCGTCTCGGCCGTTTCGGCATACACCTCTTCGGGGGTGATCCCGCGCTGCTTGGCCTGATAGTTGAAGTACCACTTCAAGTTGTCGGCCCAGATGTAGCCGGGCGCAATGGTATTCACCCGAATGCCCTTCGGCCCGAGCTCGGTGGCCAGGCTCTGAGCCAGCGCGAGCAGACTCGCCTTGGCCATCTTGTACGGCCCGAAGGTGCGCCGCGAATGCCGCAGCACCGCCGAATTGATCATGATCACCGAACCCTTCGACTCGGTGAGCGCGGGCACGAACAGACGCGTCAAGCGCAGTGCGGCAAGCACATTCGTCTCGAAACCGGCGCGCACATCATCGAGATCGACATCGGCCAGATCGGTGATCGGCGGAATCGCGAAGGCATTGTTCACCAGGGTGTCGACATGGCCGAAGGCACTTTGTGCCGTCTCGACCAGATTCGTCACGGCCGCTTCATCATTGATATCGGTCGGCACCACCACCGCGCGCCTACCGAGTTCGGTGATCTCCTTGGCCACCTCGGTCAGCCGCGATTCGGTCCGCGAGGCCAGCACTACATCCGCTCCAGCGCGCGCACTCTGCACCGCGATGGCCCGGCCGAGCCCCGGGCCGACGCCGGAGACGACAACTACCTTGTCCTGCAACAACATCAGCCGAGCATCCTTTCCGCCACGGCAACCTGACGCGCCGCGATCCGCGCCTTCCAATCCTCGGGTGTGATCCGAGCTTCCTGGTAGTACGGCAGCCGCTCGGGCAATTCGGCGACTGATACCACCTCCACCGTCGGCCCGTCCTCGGGCTTCAGATCCCGCGACAGCTGTTGCCAGCGGAACTGCAGGTACCCGCGCGCATGGCCGGTGCGCTCGATCCAGTTGGTCAGTCCCGGATCTCGCTCGCTGATCACGAGCCGGATCATCCCGTCCGGATCCACGCGCGCCTGGTCGGCGGTGAGGCTGGTCTGGTGGTTGATGTAGTCGAGCGACAGGTACCACATGCTGCCGAGTTGGAAACCCTGGTAAGGCGCATCCGATTTCGGCACCGTGAGGATCATCGCTTGATCGTCGTCGAGTTCGTAATGGCCGACGGAGGAGAACTGGGTGGTGAGCCCGCCCGGGGTGGAGCGCGGTTCGGTCATCGTGTTGACCGGCAGGTTGAGATAGAACCACTTCGGGAACGCCAGGAAGGTATTGAGCCGCGAGACCAGCATTTTCCCCGCGATGTCATAGCGCTTGCTCATCAGATCCCTGGTCAGCGGCGGCGGTGCGTCGCCGATTGTGTCCACCCGCTGAATGCGAATCGTGCCCGCCTGCTCGATGGCCCAGTCGCTGTATACCTCGCGAACCACGAGCATGGCGGAGTCGGGCGCGAGATGGACATAGCCGCGGCGCGCCTCGCCTGGCCCGAGACGGAGCTGATAGGAGCCGTCGGCCGCGATATCGAGGGCGCGAGCATCGAAGGCGGTCTCGCTGTCGGGGACGTCCACCGGCGAGTAGTTGCCGTTGAGCACCTGGAAGCTGAGGTCGCGGGTGGTGCCGCGCGTCCCGGTCACCACATACTCGGCGTCGGGACGCAGATATGAATGGAAGTAGAGGGTGTCCGGGTTGTCCAGACCCATCTTCGTATACGGCCCGGTGGACATGACGAAGAACGGAAAGTCCCGCTCGAAGGCCCACGCCATCTGGATGGAGGCGCGAATACTGCCCGCGAGGTAGTCGTAGCCCTCGACGAGGTCCTGTTCGGTCCGAATATGCGGTGCGCCGGTGATGATTTCCTCGGCGGCGGCGATGGCTTCCGCGAACGGCTGTGTCAGCAAGAGGCTTCTCCGAAGTAGCTGTTCCAAATATGTACCACTCTGGTACATTTCGATATGAGCAAGATTAGAACCTGTTCTAGGAGTTGTCCATGGTTGCCCGCAGATCCGCCCCGACCGCACGGGTGGTTCAAGTGCTGGATTTCTTCGTCGAGCGGCGCGGCAAACGCTTCGGACTCTCCGAACTGGCCCGCGAACTCGACCTGGCCAAACCGACCTGCCTGGGCATCCTCACCGAACTGACCGCGGGCGGCTATCTCATGCGCGACCCGAGCACCCGGTCCTACGGCCTCGGACCTGCGCTTATCGCCGCGGGCCGGGTCGCACAGGACAGCTTCGCCATCGCCTCCATCGCGCGCGGCGAACTGGAGAAACTCACCGCGCTCTACCGCACCACCTGTACCGCATCGGCCGTGGTCGGCGAGCAGATCATGGTGCTGGAGAGCACCGGTCCTGGCCTGGTCAAGGTGGGTGCGGCCTACCATTTCGCACCGCCGGTCGGTCTGATGTACGTGCTCTGGGATACCGACGCGGCATTCGATGCCTGGTTGCACAAGCCGCCGACGGTGCCGCTACGCCAGGACGAGGCCCGGCTACGCCGGATCGTGGCGGAGTGCCGCGAGCGCGGCTACCTGGTCGAAAGCCTGACCGCGGCGGGTCGGCGACTGTACGCTTTGCTGGCCGGGGTCGCGGCCAGCGATCTGCCCAATGAGGTGCGCGAACTCGTCGGCGAATTGGTGACCAGCCTCGGGGAGCGGGTCTATCTCGGCACTGATCTGCGCCCGCGCAAGGAACATCCGGTCAGCCTCCTCGCGGCACCCACCTACGGCGGCGACGGCAGGCAGAACATGGTGCTGACGATGTATGTCGGAGCTTCCATCACCGGCGCCGAGATCGATCGTCGCGGAACGGCGCTCGTGGCCGCCGCGGATCGGGTGACCGCCGAATCCGGGGGTCACAAGCCGGATTCCAACCATTGACCAATGACCGAAACGTGTTCTAGTTTTGGGGCGTGAGCCAGTACGCGAAGTCGACGGCGAGCACCTACGAGTTGCCACATCTGGACGCGCTCGAGGCCGAGTCGGCACATATATTCCGGGAAGTCGCCGCGACCTTCGAACGGCCGGTGCTGCTGTTCTCCGGCGGCAAGGATTCGGTGGTCATGCTGCACCTCGCGGCCAAGGCCTTCTGGCCGGCGCCGCTGCCGTTCCCGGTGCTGCATATCGATACCGGACACAATTTCGACGAGGTCATCGAATACCGCGACCGCACCGTCGAGCGGCTCGGTCTGCGACTCGTGGTCGCGAGTGTGCAGGACGATATAGACGCGGGCCGGGTAAAGGAGGAGACCGGACCGCGCGCCTCCCGAAACCGTTTGCAGACAGCCACGTTGCTGCGCTCGATCCGCGAGGGCGGATATGACGCGGTATTCGGCGGCGCGCGCCGCGACGAGGAGAAGGCGCGCGCCAAGGAGCGCGTATTCAGCTTCCGCGACGAATACGGGCAGTGGGATCCGCGCAATCAGCGACCGGAACTGTGGAATCTCTACAACGGTCGCCACAGCAAGGGCGAACACATCCGGGTGTTCCCGCTGTCCAATTGGACCGAACTCGATATCTGGCATTACATCGCCGCCGAAGCCATCGAGCTGCCGCCGCTCTACTACGCGCACCGCCGAAAGGTCGTCCAACGCGACGGAATGTTATTGGCGCACACGCGATTTCTCACCTTGCTCGACGGTGAGCAGCCGTATGAGAGCACGGTGCGATTCCGGACGGTCGGCGATGCGACCTGCACCGGATGTGTCGAATCGACCGCGGCGAACCCCGCGGATGTGGTCACCGAAGTCGCCGCCACCCGAGTCACCGAGCGCGGCGCCACCCGCGCCGATGACCGTATTTCCGAGGCAGGCATGGAAGACCGCAAACGGGAAGGGTATTTCTGATGACGACCACCACCCTGCTGCGCCTGGCCACCGCGGGCAGCGTCGATGACGGTAAGTCGACGCTGATCGGCCGTCTGCTGTTCGACTCCAAGACGATCTTCACCGATCAGCTCGCCGCGGTAGAGCGGACCAGTAAGGCGCGCGGTGACGACTATCCGGATCTGGCGTTGCTCACCGATGGCCTGCGCGCCGAACGCGAACAGGGCATCACCATCGACGTTGCGCACCGCTACTTCGCCACGCCCCGGCGCAAATTCATCATCGCCGACACACCCGGCCACATCCAGTACACCCGCAATATGGTCACCGGCGCCTCCACCGCCGATCTCGCGCTGATCCTGGTGGACGCGCGCAAGGGCATTGTGGAACAGACTCGGCGGCATGCCTTCCTGGCCAGTCTGCTCGGCATCCCGCACCTGGTGGTGTGCGTGAACAAAATGGATCTGGCCGGCTGGTCGCAGGACCGGTTCGAGGAAATCCGCGAGGAATTCGCCAGCTTCGCGACGAAACTCGAGGTCGCCGATCTGAGCTTCATCCCGATGTCGGCACTGCACGGGGACAATATCGTGCATCGCGGTGCGAGCATGCCCTGGTACGAGGGCTCGCCGCTACTGCACCACCTCGAGGAGGTGCATATCGCCTCCGACCGTAATCTCATCGACGCGCGGTTCCCGGTGCAGTATGTAACCCGCAGGCACGCAGAGGATTTCCGGGGGTATGCGGGCACTGTGTCGGGTGGTGTCTTCAAGCCGGGTGACGAAGTCGCGGTGCTGCCTTCCGGATTCACCACAACGGTCGAGGCAATCTGGGGTCCAGGCGGAACACCGATCACCGAAGCCTTTCCGCCGCAGGCCGTTACCATCCAACTCACCGACCAACTCGACGTCTCCCGTGGCGATCTGATCTGCCGCCCCGCGAACCGGCCCCATGTCGGACGCGATCTGGACGCGATGGTGTGCTGGTTCGCCGAGGACTCCGATCTCACCCCCGGTGCCACCTACACCATCCGGCACACCACCCGCACCGCGACCGCCGAGGTGCGCAGCCTGGACTACCGGCTCGACGTCAATACCCTGCATCGCGATGAGAGCGCGAATTCGTTGTCGCTCAACGAAATCGGACGCATTCAGCTGCGCACACGCCAGCCGCTGCTGTTCGATCCGTACCGCCGCAACCGCATCACTGGCAGCTTCATCCTCGTCGACGACACCACCAACAACACCGTCGCCGCGGGCATGATCACCGGGCCGACCTTGCCCTCCTCTCGTGTCGTCTGGCATGCCACCGCTGTCGGCCGCGACGAGCGCCCGACAGCAGGGCTGACGGTCTGGTTGACCGGCCTGTCCGGCTCCGGAAAGTCCTCCGTCGCAGTGGAACTGGAACGTCGCCTGGTCGCGGCGGGCCGTCCGGCCTTCCTGCTCGACGGTGACAATCTGCGGCACGGCCTCAATGCCGACCTCGGCTTCGGCGCGGCTGATCGCGTCGAGAACATCCGCCGCGTGGGCGAAGTGGCGCGACTGTTCGCCGAAGCCGGTGTGGTCGCGGTGGTTTCCCTGATCAGTCCCTACGCCGCCGATCGCAATAAGGTACGGGCCGTGCACGATACCGCGGGCATCCCGTTCGTCGAAATCTTCGTGGATACACCACTGGAGATCTGCGAGGCCCGCGACCCCAAGGGCATGTACGCCAAGGCCCGGGCCGGTGAGATCCGCGGCTTCACCGGCATCGACGATCCCTACGAGGCACCCACCCGAGCCGAACTGGTGCTGCGTCCCGAGGACGGCGATCCGGCGGCCATGGCCGCGGCCATCCTCGCCAAGCTGGCGGATCTCGAATGATGCACCCGGTCAGGGATTCGCCCGCAGCGCGGCACCGAACCATTCGAACACCGGACCAAGTGTCGGCGGGACGGGCCAGCCATTGATGATCGAGAGGAGTTGCCAGTAGCGTTCGGCGCGTGGGTCTCCCGCGACGTCGAGGCGGAGCAGCAGCCAGTTCCGTAGCTCGGCGTCATCGGGGCGGCCGAATGTCGTCGCATATGCGGCGGTCAGCTCATCGACAATGAGCTGGGCCGCAACCGACGACGGCGCTGTGCCCGCCGCGAGCGCCTGACCGACTCGTTCGCGCACGAGTTCGGTCAGCTCGTGGTGCAGGCCGGTGGTGTCGCCTTCGGCGCGCTGTGCGGCCTGATATTCAGCCATGCGGCGCACCGATGCGCGGAAATCCGGATCTCGGGTGAGTTCGGCGAGTTCCACCCAGGCCCGCACCTGGGCGGGTGCCGGGTCGTCGGGCAGTTCCGGCATTGTCGAGCGGATGAGGTCGACGAATTCCGGGTTCGCATCGGTACCACCGAAGGTGTCTTCGACGAATTCGGTAATGAGGCGGCGCTTTTCGGCGTCTGAGAGTTCGACGAGCTTGTGCATGAGTTCCATCTCCTCAGGGGTCGAGCCCCGCTCGGCTATCGCTCGTAACACCGTGCGTCGCACTCGGAGTGTGCTGATCTGGAATTCCAGCGCGTCGGCATGGGCGGCCGCGACCTCGGGCACCGTCAGTTTGCGGTCGAGCACCTGTCGGATGGCGTGCAGATCGATCCCGAGTTCACGGAGGGTGCGCACCAGTTGCAGGCGGGCGAGCGCATCGTCGTCGTAGAGCCGGTAACCGGCGGGGCTGTGGGTGGTCGGCGGCACGACACCGGTGTCGGCGTAGAACCGAATGGTCTTGACCGAGAGACCGGTCCGTTCGGCCATCGTGCCGATCGGATAAAGCGTGTCGCCGTCCATACCTCTACCCTCTTGTCTCCCCTTGGTGGAGACGCAAATCCCCCGGTCGGTGGCCTCAGCCGATGGTGCGGAAGAACTCGCGGATATCGCCGATCAGCAGGTCGGGAACCTCGAGTGCCGGGAAATGGCCACCGGAGTAGAACTCCGACCAGTGGGTGATGTTGTGCGCCTTCTCCGCGAAGCGGCGGATCGCGTAGTCGCCGTCGTTGAAGACCGCGACACCGGTGGGCACCGTGCCCTTCGGCGTGGGCGCGAACATCGCGGCATCGTGGAACCGCTCGTAGTAGAAGTTGGCCACGCTGCGCGCGGTATCAGTGAACCAGTAGATGCTCACATTCGCCAGCATTCGATCCCGGTCGATGCCCTGTTCGGGCAGATCGTGCGACTGGTCGATCCACTCCTTGTACTTCTCGACGATCCAGCCGAGCTGCCCGGCCGGGGAATCGGCCAGCAACTGCGCGATGGTGTTCGGGCGCGAACCATTGAGATTCATATAGGCCGAGCCGTCCTTCTGGAAACTCTGCATGCGTGCCAGCCGCTGCTGCTCGGCCTCGGTGAGCGCGGCCATATCGGCCGGATCGCCGGTCGGGAAGGTGACCAGCGCATTGACGTGCACGCCGAGCACATGCGCGCCATCGAGGCGGGCCAGCCGCGGGGCCAGAAACGCGCCGTGGTCGCCACCGTGCACCCCGTACCGGTCGTAGCCGAGGCGAGCCATCAGCTCCGCCAGGGCCGCCGCGACCCGGCCGTCATGCCAGCCCGCCTCGGTGATCGGACCGGAGAAGCCATGGCCCGGCAGCGACGGAATGACCAAGTGGAAGGCGGGCACGTCGGCGTGACCGTGCGCCTTCGGATCGGTCAGCGGGCCGATCAGATCCAGGAAATCGATCACCGAGCTGGGCCAGCCGTGCAGCAACAGCAGCGGGGTGGCATCGGCTTCGGCGGACCGCACGTGCAGGAAGTGCACATCCTGCCCGTCAATAGTGGTACTGAACTGCGGGTATTCGTTGAGCTCCGCCTCGACCGCGCGCCAGTCGAACTTCTCGGCCCAGTAACCGGCGAGCTCGCGCAGATAGGCGGTGGGCACGCCGCGCTCCCAGCCGGTGCCGGGCAGGTCGTCGATCCAGCGGGTGCGGGTCAGCCGCTCGCGCAGATCGTCGATATCGGTCTGGGGGATCTCGATGCGGAAGGGGCGGATTTCGTTGTTCGTCATGTGATCGACTCTGCTGGTAACGGGGGTGCCGACGGATCACGAGAATTCGTTATCTTCGGGTCCACGGCTCTTTACATTGGCACCGAGCTCTTGATCCGGGCATGATCGCGTGGTGTTGAGCGTTCCCGACCGCGGTGCCTTCGTCGGGCGAGCAGCAGAGGTCTCCGCGCTCCAGAGTGCGTACCAGGACGAGTTGGTGCATACCGTGCTGATCGCCGGTGAGCCCGGTCTCGGCAAGTCGCGGCTGGTCAGCGAATTCACCTCGCGGCTCGGCTCGGATGTGCTGGTACTGACCGGCCGGTGTCCGGAGTTCGGCGCGAGCGGAGTGCCGTTCGCGCCGTTCGTCACGATCATGCGCGCTCTGGTGCGGCGGATCGGCGTCGACGAGCTGACCGCACTACTTCCAGTCGCTCGCCCCGCGCTCTCACGCTGGCTGCCCGAGCTTGCGATGCGCACCGGCGCGGCCGAGCCCGAATCGGATCGGATCCGGTTGTTCGGCGAGATCCTCACGGTATTCGAGCAACTGGCGATCTCGCAGCCGGTGGTGCTCGTCCTGGAGGATCTGCACTGGGCCGATGATTCGAGCCGCGAACTGCTGGCCTTCCTCATCGCGAATCTCACCCAGCGCGATCTGCTCCTGATCGGCACCTACCGGCCTACCGATTCAGAGCCGCTGCGTCGACTCGTCACCGGGCTGCGCCGTGATCCCGGTGTGCGCGTACTGAATCCGGAGCCGCTGACCAAACACGAGGTCGGGCGTCAACTCGCCGCGGTGCTCAACCGCGAACCCGAACCCGGGGTTGTCACCCGAGTCTTCCAGCGCAGCAAGGGAATTCCGCTCTTCGTCGAGGCGCTGGGGCGAGCGCTGCAGGAGGATCCCGACCGCGTACCGACGGACCTGTCCGACCTGCTGCTGGGCTATCAGGCCGGGCTGACCGAGGATGCCAAGGCGCTCCTGCGACTCGCCGCCACCACGGGTTCGCCGGTGCGGGCCGGGTTACTGGAATCCGCGACAGACCTGTCCGAAGACGCGCTGCATCTAGCACTGCGCCAGCTCACCGACCACCGGTTGCTGCTCGCCACTGATAGCGGCTACGAGTTCCGGCACAGTCTGATTCGCGATGCCGTCTATGACGATATGCTGCCGGTCGAGCGAAAGCGCTTGCACACCAGGCTTTCTCAGGTACTGCTCGCAGAAGAGGCGCTGCAGGCCGGTGACCAGCGGCAGGGTGAGCTGGCCTATCACGCGTACGCTGCGGGCGATCTGCCACACGCACTCGTGGCATCCTGGTGTGCCGCAACAGAATCCGAAGGGGCACAAAGCGAACGCGTGCGCCAGCTGGACCGCGTAGTGGAGCTGTGGGACCGCGTGCCCGATGCGGCGACGCTGGTCGAGGCCGATCGGCTCATCGTGTTGGAACGCATTGTCGAGGCATGCTTTCACGGTGGCATCGTCGAACGCGGCGTGGCGGCTGCCGATGAGGCGCTGAAACTGCTGGATGACTCGGAAGCACCGGAGCGGGCTGCACGCCTGTACTACTACCGTGCGGGCCTGGAGAATCAGAGCAGCGGCGGTTCCGTCGATGATCTCACCCGGGCATTGGAGTTATTGCCCGCGCATCCGCCGAGTGTGCTGCGTGGTGAGGTGCTCGCAACGCTCGCCGCATCTCGCGTCTTCAACGGTGACGCCGTCGGGGCCGCGCGCGATGCCCGCGCCGCGGTGGAGGTCGCCGAGCAGACCGGCACGCCGGCGCTCGCCGCACGCGGCTATGCCTACCAGGGGCTCGCGGCGGCCGCCGGAAATGGCTCCGCCGTCGCGTATTTCGAGCAGGCGCATGCTGCGGCGAACGATTCGCAGACATTGTTGACTGTGGTGCTGTGGGAGTCGGCGGCGCTGGTCGCGGCGGGCGAATACCAGGCAGCCATCGAGGCAATCGAACAGGGTTTGCGGGCCGCCCATGAAACCTTTCGTTTCGCCGATGCCGCACCCATCCTGCTGGTGAAATGGGCTCAGGCGTTGGCCGGACTCGGACGCTGGCCGGAGGCGCTGGGCCTCATCGACGAATCGCTAACCGAGCAGCTACCGCCGCTCAGCACGGCCGCGCTGCTGCTCTGTCACGCGAGAATCGTGCTGGCGCAGGGCTCTTCGGCCGCGGCAATCAGCAGTGCCGACACCGCAGCGACACTCTTGAGCGACGGACCGTGGGCGCGCCAGTACCAGCTCCAATTGCGCACGGTGCGAACCGAGATCGCGATCGCGGAAGGACAATTCCCACATGCCGGTGAGATCGTCGCCGAGACGCTGGCGTCCGATGACCTCGCCACCCACCACCACGAGGTGTGGCCATTGCTCGCCACCGCGGCCCGGATCATGAACGTGCCAACGGAACTCGCGTCCACCGCCGACCGGTTGCCGGTGACCACCGCGGTCGATACGGCCTACCATGCCGTCGTCACCGCCAGCAGAAACAGCGATCCGGCCGCCTGGCACCAGGCGGTATCCGCATGGCGCGCCATCGATCAACGCTACGACCTGGCTCGCAGCCTGCTCAGCGCCGCCGAAGCCGAACTGGCGGTCGGCAATCGCGCCGCCGCCCGAGAACCCCTGCGCGAAGCCGCCGAACTCGCGGCGGATTTGGGGGCGGCACCATTGACCAACGCGGTTGAGCAGGTGGCCGAGCGCGCCAGGGTGGTGCTCCAGGTAGCCCGGCCGGAACCGGCGAACGAACCGCCGCGCACCTTCGGCCTGACACCACGCGAGATCGACGTATTACGTTTGGTCGCACAAGGGTTGAGCAATCGCCAGATCGCAGCCGAGCTGTTCATCAGCGGCAATACCGCGGGCGTGCACGTATCGCGCATCCTCACCAAACTCGGTGCCGCGACGCGAACCGAAGCTGCCGCCGTTGCCCGCAAACACGGTCTCATCGTGCCTGACTGAAGCAGCACGGGAGAGATCAGAACCGTCCCCGGCCACGCACGGCCGGGGACGGGAGTTGTGACGGGCACACGTCACAACAGCCAGCCCGGTCGGTTGTCGACCCACACGACCGGCCGGGGGATAGTGCCGTCGCCGATGCACGCCCACAACGTGGAGGCGGGCATCCCGTGGTAGCGGGCTCTGATGGCGGCGGTGTCTGCGAATTGCACAACTGGCGGCCGCAGGAACGGGTCGCCGCCGGGAACCGGGAACCCATCCGTCGATGCAGGCCATCGACCAGCCCGGCTGGTCGCCGACTTGAATGTCGGGTGAGGGCACCCAGATGTGGGTGCCGTGCCGCCAAGAGCACAGCCTCGACGCGGGCACGCCAACGATCAACGCGAACTGGACCAGACCGAAGTAGCGACGGATCCCGGCGTCGCGTGAGTCCGGCCGGTACGCGGCTGCCGTCGGCATCCGGTTGGCGGGAATCCTCACTGATCGGCCCACTCCCGGACAGCGTCTGCGATGCGCTCGAGTAGTTCGACCGGCAGATCCACCGGAGCTGGCGGCCCAACGAACGGGACCCGCTGCGGCAGTTCGGTATCGACGACAGAGGTGGCGTCGACGTCCATGAACGCCGCTTCTAAAGCGGGAGTGGTTTCCAATCCGGAGGCAGGCATCTCGATGGCGTCGAATTCCTCGACCCATCCATCGTCACCGACGAAACCGAATGTGCCGTCACTGAATTCGATCAGGCCGCTCATCGGACGGCTTCCCGGGTTGGCTGGAGCTTCCCCGCTTCAGCGCGGATCCAGAAGGCGGTGTTCTTGGCGTCGCAGATGTCGCGGCTGCACTCGAGGTGGTCTTGCAGGACGTAACCAGCTTCTTCGACGGTGTATCCGCTGGGTGGTGCGGGGTGAATACGCGCGGTTTCACCGGTGACGCGCTCGAGGATGTCAGTGGCCGGGATCGCCTCATCCGGAGTGGCACCGGAGCCGAGCAGGTAGGGCAGGCCATAGAAGACTAGCCACAGGAAGAACACGACCGTGGCGGCGACAACCATGACTGTGACGAGTTCAGCGGGCATCGAGTGGTCCCCTCGGGTGCATTGTGCGGTTTAGTGCGCACGCATCGCGGATCTCGAATCGCTGTGGTCTCGGGGCCGCAGCGTCGACGTCGTGCGCTGACTGGAACGGTCGCACCCCTCGACGCCGTCGAAGTATCACCAAAGTGCCACCGCATGACACTGAAGTGTCAATGGTGTTGACACCGCGATGCCGCTACCCTGATGGAGGCATGGGGGCAACCTTCAACTTCAAGGAACTCGAGCCATGGCAATGGGTCTCGGCATAGGCAAGCGAATCGCCCGCGAACGTCGCGTTGCTGGAATGACACAGCTACAGCTGGCTCGGGCTATTGACTACAGCCCCTCTATGGTGCGCAAAGTCGAGCAGGATCTGAAGATCCCGACGCCGGGATTCATTGCTGCCGTCGCTCGCGTGTGCGACATCGACCAGGAGGTACTGCGAGGCACGCCATTCCGGGACACCCTCGAAGAAGATGGCCCGCTCGAGGGCATCGCCGAATTGCGCGCGATCCTCTGCGAAGGCGAATATGTTCGCGCCGTAGAGCCGCCGCCGCTCGCAGAGTTGCAGGCAGCGATGAAGGTGATCAACGACGACGACCGCAAGGGCAAGAGCCGTCGCGCGCTGGCGAATCTGCCAGCGTTGATCCGACAGACGTATGGCGCTTTACGTGACAACCCAAGCCCCGAGGTGTACGACCTGCTGTGCAACGCATTCAATGCGGCCGACCGGATGTGTCGTCGCTTCGGCTTCATGTCGTTGACTATTCCCGCGGTCGACCGCTATGACTGGGCGGCAGCACATTCTGGCGACCGCCTCGCGGTCGCCGTCGGCAAGGTGATGCGTACCCGGTTGCTTGTCTATCAAGACAGCACCGACCTGGCGTTGATGCTCGTTGACAAAGCGCTGGTAGAGGCGCAAGGCGACAGTGACGATGCGCTTTCGGTTATGGGGGCGGCACACCTCGCGGGTGCCGTTGCCGCCGCTCGCGGGCTGCGGCTGGATACGGCGCGTGATCATATCGCCGAGGCGCGACTGATCGGTTCACGGTTGGGGTTCGAGACCCGCGCGTACGAGACGCTGTTCGGCCCGGCGAATACCGAGATCCATTCGGTCGGTGTCGAACTCGAAGCGGGCGACCCGGGACGCGCGGCACGTGAGGGTTCTGCCCTTATCCTTCCGCCGTCGATCGCGAAGACCCGCGCGGGCCACTTGTGGCAGGACATCGCCCGCGCCTGGGTGATGACAGGACAGCCGGATAAGGCGATCAAAGCACTCAACGTTGCGCGTAGGGTGGCTCCCCAGCAGACGAAGCTGCATCCGAGCGTGCGAGAGACACTCGGTGGAATCGCCGCCGCAGAGCGCCGCAGCACAGGAAGCACGGCAGAGTTCGCGCGCTGGCTGGGCGTCTCTGTTTGAGGATCTGGAATTCGTTTGTCGCTCTCCTGGATACCCGCGATGGGTACCAGCAAGCTTTCGGCTAGAAACTCCCAATAAACTGCCGCGGCAAGCACTGCTGCCCGGTACACCGATGCGCGAGGAAACGATCGCCGACTACGAAGCCCGCACTGCTGTCCGGTCCGCAACCCGCGCTTCAACGAAATCCCCTGCGCGGTCCTGCTTTACGTTCCGCTGCTGCGTATGTCCAGCCACCTCGGCACGGGCGATCCGCCCCAGGCCTGCACGGCCCGCCTGGACCAACTGCTCACCAAAGAAAGCTGAACCCCGATAATGGTCGGACTATGACCGAATCCCTACTCCACCAGCGCTTCCCCGAACTGGCCAGCACACTGCCCTTCGCCCGGCTCGGCATCGCGCCGACGCCGGTCCGCCCGCTGGACCTCGGCACCAACAGCACTGTGTGGTGCAAGGACGAAAGCGGGTACGGGTCCGGCGGCTGGGGTGGCAATAAGATCCGCAAGCTGGAGTGGCTATTGCCCGAGGCCCGACGGCGCGGTGCCCGCACCATTCTCACCTTCGGCGGCACCGGAACCAACTGGGGTCTGGCGACGGCGCTCTACGCGCGGGAGTTCGGCATCGACACCGCGCTGGCGCTGGTCGACCAACCCGTGGACGACCACGTCCGCGCGCAGCTGCGACGACTGGAAAACTCCGGCGCCACCCTATATTTCACGCACAGCAAGTTGCGCACCGTCCTGGCCGCACCGTGGCTGCTGCTGCGGCATATGCACGGGCGCACCCCACCGTATCTGCTGCCAGTAGGCGGATCGTCGCCGATCGGCGCGCTCGGCTATGTCGAGGTCGCATTGGAACTGGCGGCGCAGATCACCGCGGGCGAACTACCGCAACCGACACATCTGGTGACCGCCGTCGGATCCGGTGGCACGGCAGCGGGTTTGGCCCTCGGCCTACGGCTTGCCGGGCTACGTACGCGAGTCGTCGGTGTCGTCGTAAACGACTCGCTTCCCCTCGACGAGCGACACATTATCGAGCTGGCGAACCGCGCCGCGAGGGTGCTGCGCGCACGCGGCATGGAATTCACCGCGCCCGAGCTGCGCCCGGACGACGTGACGATGGTGCGTGACTGGCTCGGTCCCGGCTACGGCCATGAAACCCCGGTCGCCATTGCCGCGAAGAAGCTCGCCGCGACCAACGGGCTGGAATTGGAAACCGTCTACACCGCAAAGGCTTTGGCCGGACTCCTGGCGATGGATACCCGTGGCGACTTCGGCAACGGACCCGTTCTGTTCCTCGATACCTACGGGCCGCGCTGATCCGGGTCCAGTCCCAGAATGACGGCCAGCACCGCGCGCAACCGCTCCACATCGCCGCGAAGGCCGGTCACCGCATCCTGATACAGGAAGGCCTCGATGAGCCGGACCAGCGCATAGGCGAAGGTCTGGGTATCGACCCGGTTCTGGTAGCCCTCCACCATCGCGGTATCCAGAATTTCGGCGACCACCCCTACCACCTTCGGCTGGACCGGCCCATCGCTGGTGGTGATTATGCGGCCCGCGGTGGCCTGTTCGGTCGCGATGAAATACCGGTATGCCTCGCTGCGCGTCATCCACTGCGCCGCCCGGTCCAACAGAGCGAGTACCCGCCGCGCGCCGGTGCCGTCGACGCGTGTCTGCGCCGCGACGACCATCCGCTCGAATTCCGACACCATGACCGCGCCGAGCAGTCCGTCTCGCGAACCGAACCAGCGGTAGATGGTCGCGCGCGACAATCCGAGTTCGGCCGCGATCGCCTGCACATCGACCCGCTCACAGGCCAGGAACTGGGCGCTGGCCGCGGCGAGCACCTGGGCCTGGGAGGCGGCGGCGGGACGACCGACGGGTCGGGCGGCACCGGTGGTTGTGGTCATCCCAGCCCTGGGATCGATTCGCGACACATGCGTAGTAATGTACCAAACCGACCCGAGCGAGTACCGCGCCCGTCTGGGCCAGTGCTCCGCCACTGCGAGAGGATGTGCCCGTGCGCTCGACCCTGATCTCCCGTAGGGACCTGGACTTCCTGCTCTACGAATGGCTGCGGGTCGAGGAGCTCACGGCGCTGCCCCGGTTCACCGAACACTCCAGAGAGACCTTCGACGGCTTTCTCGACCTCTGCGAGGATCTGGCCACCCAGCACTTCGCCACTCACAACAAGCGCAACGACAGCAATGAGCCGACCTTCGACGGCGAGAAGGTCACTATCATCCCGGAGGTGAAGGCCGCGATCGAGACCTTCGCCAAGGCCAATCTCATCGGCGCCGCGATGGATGAGGAGATCGGCGGGCTGCAGCTGCCCGCCACCGTGGAGGCCGCCGGATTCTGCTGGTTCCAGGCCGCCAATGTCGGCACCGCCGGCTATCTGTTCCTGACCGTCGGCAATGCCAATCTCCTTGCCGCGCATGGGACTCCGGAGCAGATCGACCGCTTCGTCAAGCCCATGGTCGAGGGCAGGTTCACCGGGACGATGTGTCTGTCCGAACCGCAGGCGGGCTCGTCGCTGGCCGATATCGTCACCCGCGCCGAACCCCAGGCCGATGGCACCTACCGCCTGTTCGGCTCGAAAATGTGGATCTCCGGCGGCGATCACGAGCTGACCGACAATATCGTGCACCTCGTCCTGGCCAAGATTCCGGGCGGACCTGCCGGAACCAAGGGCATCTCGCTGTTCATCGTGCCGAAATACCTGGTGGCCGACGACGGTTCGCTCGGCGCGCGCAACGACGTGGTGCTGGCCGGTTTGAACCACAAGATGGGATATCGAGGCACCACCAATACGGTGCTGAATTTCGGTGAGGGCAAGCACAATCCGGATGGCGCGCCCGGCGCGGTGGGTTACCTCGTCGGCGAACCGCATCGCGGCCTGTCCTACATGTTCCACATGATGAACGAGGCACGCCTCGGCGTCGGTCTGGGCGCAACAGCGTTGGGCTACACCGGATATTTGAAATCGCTCGATTACGCCCGGGAACGCCGGCAGGGCCGCGCCGTCACCGCCAAGGATCCGTCCGCACCGCAGACGCCGATCATCGAACACGCCGATGTACGGCGAATGCTATTGGCGCAGAAGGCTTATGTCGAGGGCGCGCTCGCTCTGCTGCTCTACTGCAACCGCCTCGTCGACCTGGAACGCACCGCCACAGATCCGGCGGCCGAACGCGAGCACACGCTGCTGCTGGAAATTCTCACCGGCGTGGCGAAGAGCTGGCCGTCGCAATGGTGTCTGGAGGCAAATAGCCTCGCCATCCAGGTGCACGGCGGCTACGGCTACACCCGCGAATACGATGTCGAGCAGCATTACCGGGATAACCGCCTCAATCCCATCCACGAAGGCACGCACGGCATCCAGGGCCTGGATCTGTTGGGCCGCAAGGTGATCCAGCACGACGGCGCGAGCCTGCGGCTGCTGGCCGCACAGATCGAGCGGACCGTACTGGCGGCCACCGACGCCGGCGGCGAGTGGACCGAATTCGGCGGACAGCTCGATGCGGTCTGGCAGCGGCTGCTCACCGTCACCGGCTGGATGTTCGCCTCCGGCGATATCGCCGCCGCCATGGCCAATTCCAGCACCTACCTGGAGGCCTTCGGACACGTCGTGGTCGCCTGGATCTGGCTGGAGCAGGCACTGGCCGCGCACGGCAAACAAGGCGACTTCTACGACGGCAAGCGCGCCGCCGCCCGCTACTTCTTCCGCTACGAATTGCCCAAGACCACACCGCAATTGGATCTGCTGGAGCTGATGGACCGCACCACACTGGAGATGCGCGACGCCTGGTTCTGACCCGTCAGACGACCAGCGGTTGCCGTCCCGGGCGGGTGCGACGCCAGGCCACCACGAAGAAGACCAGCAGGCCGACCAGCGGTAGGGTGCCGATCGTCCAGCTCAGCGGCAGCGGCGGTCCGGGCTGGTCGAGCACGGTGACATCGCCGATGGTCCCTTCGCCGTGTCCGAGCGGGCCATCGATCGCGAAGGTGAAGGTGTAGGTGCCGGGCGCGTCGAAGGCCTTGACGTCCAAGCCCCAAGACTCGCGTTTGCGGGGATGGCGGACAAGGGGCGTGGCGCGGCGACCGGGCCTGATCGCTGGTCCGGTCAAGCGCAGCGTCCCGGATTTGTCGGCGATGCCGCCATCGGGCATGAAGGTGAAGTCCAGCGATTTCATCGCGCGGATCGGCCAGGTGGAGAAGCCGACGGTCACGCCGTACGGCCCCACCTGGACACGCTCGGTGTGCACAATCTCGACCGGCGCATAGGCGGAGGCGGGGGCGACGGCGATCAGCGACAGGGTGAGCACGGCCAGTACGGTGACGGTGAGCCTGCGGAGTACGGTCATCACGCTTCCTTCGTCGCGGGCAGCATGGTGGTGAACCGGCCGCCGAGGAATCCGGCGAGCAGGCCGAGCGGAATGCCGAGCAGCGTGATCGTCACGATGTCACCGAGGGCGATATGCGAGGTAGCGCGGACCAGATTCAACTGCAGCGGGAACGTCGCGCCGATGATGACGCCGGTCACGGCACCGGCCACCAAGACGATTTTGCGCGCATCGAAACCACGGGTACGGGCCAGCCAGAACAGTCCCTCGACCGCGACCGCCGCGACGATCAGGAACATCGGCATCATGACGGGCAGATCCGGCGGTCGTCCGGTGAGACCGTCCCGCAGCGGCAGCCCGATCGCCGACGCGTAGGTTTCCGCGGCCCACGGCGAGAACCACCAGAGCAACGCCTGCATCGCACCGAGCGAAACGGCGATGGCAATGGCCGCGCCCGCACGGGCCAACAGTGCCGCGCCGAGGATGAGCAGCATCGGCCCGAACGCGACGATGCCCAGGATGGTCGGATCGACGGGCAGGTGCAGGTTGTTCAATGCATTGGTGGGAATCGGGGCGAAGGTGATCAGGATCGGAATCGCGACGACGATGCCGCCGCGGCCCCAGCGGTGATCACGGTGGGCGGCGAAAACGATGATGCTGCCGATCATGGTGAGCGCATTGGACAGGAACAGCGCTACATGCGACGGGGTATTGAGCACCGCGTCGAAGCCGTAGATCGAATGCCACTCCAGATCGAGTAGGCCGTAGAGGAGGAATAGTGCCGCACCGGCTCCGGCGATCATATAGCCGAGCGGTGCGGTCAGGTTGCTGCCGAAGACACGGATAGGGGTGCCACCGAGACGAGGCACGGGCCGACCGGCACGTTGAGCCGAGGTCGCGATGAGAACCATGGCCAGGCTGACGAATCCGGATATCGCACTGCCGGAGTACAGGAACAGATGCGGCAGGGTGAAGAAGGTATCGGGGCCGACTTCGTTGTGCCACTCGATATCCCAGCTGAGTCCGATCAATGTGACTGCGGTTCCGAGTAGTACGCCCCAGGCGCCGATGCGCGCTGCGGTGGTGTCATCCGAGATCTCCGGTCCAGTGTCGGCTTCGACCGGTGCTGCGGTGCTCATGGTGCTCATTCCTCCTGATGTGTGCATGGTTTCAGCCGCCGACCCAGATCGGCACCGCGAGTTCGTCGACGCTGTCGTGTTCGTCGATCGATAATCGAAGCTCCCACGGGCCGGTCATCATCAGTGGTACCGCTGCGACGTGGAAATGTCCCGGACCGGTGGCCATCGCCGCGACGGGCTCTCCGGCGTGGCCCGTGAGTGGCTGGTTCGCTTGAATACTCACTGCGGCATGGTCTTTCGTAGCGCCGGTGCGGTCGGTGACGCTGATATCGATTGCGGTGCTGCCGATTCGGACGCTGTCGATGGAAATGGTGACGAGATGTTGCGGGGAACCGGCTTTCAACACGAGCGGACCGGCCGGGCGCGGCCAGACGAACCAGGCGATGGCGGCCAGCACGATGACGACCGCTCCCCCCGGGAGAAGTACACCCTTCCGGGGTGCCGCTGTGTTCTCCGCTTGCCCGCTCATGGCCGTGCTCCCGCCGCGACATCGAGTACGACGGGGACGGTGAGCACGGTGTAGCGCCGTTCGACCTGGATCCAGAGGCGATAGCGTCCCGCGAGGGGAAAGGTGTACGTGAACGGCACATCGGGACCGTATGCGGCGACCGTCTCGTCAGGAGCGCTTTCGCCGTTGGCCGGTGGCATGAGCATGGTGCCGTGGCTCGCGGCGGGCTCGGTCATATCCATTCCCGCCATGTCCATCCCCGGCATTTCGGACTTACCCCGCATCGACATCACGCCCATCGAGTGGCCGTGCCCCCAGATGGGTGAAGTCTGCACGGCCGCACCGATATTCGGATCGTCGGGCAGCGGACCCGCCATTATCAGATGGCCGACCATGCCGAGCCACGGTTGCAGATCGGCGGCGTCGCCGAATTCGGCGGTAATGGTGGTCGGCACCCCCGCGACCGGTGTGGTCGTCCCGACAGTGACCTGGTTACCGTCGACAACGGCTGACGCGGCCTTGTCACCGCCACCGAGATGCATTGTGGCACTGGCAGATTCCGGTGCCACAGCACCAGGCAAGACCGTGAATCCGCTTGCCGAGCGCACCATTTGCACACCACCGCCGCGCCGCGCCAACTCCGCGGACAGCGCGTATCGCCCGGCCTCGGGCGCTGCGAGATGAACTCGATACCGACCTGGTCCGGTCCGGATCGGGTGCAGATGCGACAGACGACCGGTCGGGCCTACCAGCAGCAGATGCATGAGCGCACTGTCGTGCACGACCAGATCGTCGACGAGCGCACCGGTGGCGGCATCGATCAGACCGAGCTCGAGATCGCCCGGCTGTCCGGCGGTCACGGTCCCACCGGCGACCGTGAGCAGTACCGGCGGCCGCGAAAAGTCCGAAATCAACGGCTGATTCACGGCATAGGGATCGGTGACATTGTCGAGCGAGGGATCGAGCTGAGCGCCGGGTTGCGGCGGCAACGGTAGCGATGCCGAAAGCAGTGCGGCCGTCACCGAAACCGCCACCCCGGCCACCATTCCGGCGGCCGGAACCAGCGCCCACACGCTGCGCCGAGCACGCATCGCGATCACCACAGCGACCGGCAGCAGTACGCCCGCCACCAGAAACCCGCCATACACCAAGCGCTCGGGCGGCGAGGTCACCTGCGCGGGCACGATGAATGGAATCCGCGCCACCCGCATACCGTCGCCGACGGCCAGTTCCCACGGCCCGGCGCGGTCCATTCGGACGGTCGCCGAATACATCCCCGGAGTGCCGCCCAGTTCGACAACCGCCTCGGCGGTGGGCGCTCCCGGTGCGGGCTGCGTCGATCGCGTCGAGACCCCGGTCGGAGTCGCCGCCAGCGTGAGTTGCCCGGGCGCGGTACCGGCATGGGTGACCACATCCACCCGCAACGGCCCCGGCACGCTGGTCACCCGGCGCAAGATGATCGTGAGCTCCCGATCACCGAGCGACTGCGCGACCGAAATATCCGAACCGGAGGCGGCCGAATCCGCCGATACCGAACCCACCCCCATCGACACCAACAACGCGCACACCCCTGCGACCAGCAAAGTACGACCAACACCGCCGACAACAGCCACGCCCGTCATGGTAGGGATGCGCGCCCGCCAGAACATCACCCCCAGTGGGGATTTCGCCTCCCCCACCGGAGTGATGCCGCCCTGGACCAGCATCCGGATAATCCCCCAACTCACCGCCGAAACCACCGCTGGGTCACCTGCTGATTCAATAACCAGAATCGGGGTGCGCCCGCGCGGCGCAAGCCCAAGCGCTGACCGCTGCCCATGGACGACGGTGCTGTCGACCCGACAACGAATGGGGTGTCGCGGGCAGTGATCCCCCTCGGCGGACCGCCACGGGGGAACCCAGCCAGAAGTGGCTGCTCTGGCAGCGTGTTGGTCAGAGCAATCATGGGGCTTTGTGCGCTGCGGAACCGACGCCCCGGGCTCACCCGCGCACGGTTGTTCCGAATCACCCAGATCGCCCGGCATTCGAATCTGTGTGATCGAAACTCGTCGGCCGCGAGCAGGGTGGCGCAATGGCCACTCCGAGACCTATCCGCCCAGGTCAGAGGCAGCAGGGAGCGGCGCAATAACATCCGCTGATTTATGGCGCTCGCTAGCGCGCATTTGGGCGTCCGAGCGGCAGCTATCGTCGCTATCCATGCAGGTCAGCGAGAGAAAGGTGGCGGAGGTGGGAGCCGAGGCGACGCCCGTGCGACGGTTGCGGGCCGACCAGGCGCGCCGGATAGCCGACGTGCTGCGTCATCAGATACATGCGGGGGCGTTCGATGACGTGCTGCCGAGTGAACAGCAGTTGGTCGCGGAATACGACGCGTCGCGCAACACTGTCCGCGACGCGCTCGCGCTGCTCAAGGACGAAGGGTTGATCGATCGGGTGCCGAAGGTCGGCACCCGGGTCGCCCGGCGCAAATACGATCACGGGCTGGACGCACTGCTCGGGCTGCAGGAAACTCTCAAGGGCCACGGCACCGTGCGCAACGAGGTGCGCGCCGCCATGCATATCACCGCACCACCCGCCGTCGCGCGCAAACTCGGCCTCAATCCCGGTGAGCGCGTGGTCTATATCGAACGACTGCGTTATCTCGCCGACCTGCCGCTGAGCCTGGATCTGACCTACCTGGCACCCGATATCGGCACCGAGATCCTCGGCCACGATCTCGAGACCAACGACATCTTCGTACTCATCGAACAGATCAGCGGCGGACCGCTCGGCTCGGCCGACCTGGCGCTGGAAGCGATTACCGCCGACGCGCACACCGCCGCCACCTTGGAAGCACCCGAGGGCGCCGCGTTGCTGATGCTCGAACGGCTGACCCGGCTCGATGACGGCAGACCGGTAGATCTGGAGTACATCCGCATGCGCGGGGACCGAATCACCATGCGCGGCAGCCTGATCCGCAGCACATCCGAATGGAAGGTCATCTGATGGCACTGGCGAACCAACGCACCGACATTCCCGTGACCATCGACGAATCACTATGCATCCAAGGTTGCACGCTGTGCGTGGAGATCTGCCCGCTCGACTCGCTGGCCATCAATCCGGAAAACGGTAAGGCCTTCATGCACGTGGACGAGTGCTGGTACTGCGGCCCATGCGCCGCCCGGTGTCCCACGGGCGCCGTCACCGTCAATATGCCCTATCTGTTGCGCTGAACGATCCGGAAGTCCCATGAAGAAACGCCTCGCTCCCCTGCTGCTCGCCGTCGCACTCGCCGTGGTGGGCTGCTCCCTGCAGAGTTCCGACAGCACCCCCGCCGGAACCGTCAAGGTCGTCGTCGGCTACCAGTCCAAGACCATCAATACCGTCACCGCGGGCACTCTGCTGCGCGCCCAGGGTTATCTGGAACAGCGGCTACAGAAGATCACCGACAGCGGCGGCGCCAAGTACCAGGTGGAGTGGCAGGACTACGACACCGGTGCGCCCATCACCGCGCAGATGCTGGCCGAGAAGATCGATATCGGATCGATGGGCGATTATCCGCTGTTGATCAACGGATCTCGCACCCAGTCCAATGAGCGCGCGAAGACAGCGTTCGTGTCAGTGACCGGCTACAACCCCAAAGGTGCGCTCAATATGGTTGTGGTCCCGCAAGATTCGGCGGCGACCAGGGTCGACGACTTGGCCGGGCAGAAGATTTCGGCCAGCGTCGGCTCGGCCGGACACGGCACCCTGGTGCAGGCGCTCTCGCGGGCGGGCGTCGATCCGGCCAAGGGCGTCGAGGTGCTCAACCAGCAGCCGCAGATCGGGGCGACCGCACTGGAATCGCACCAGGTCGGCGCGCTGGCACAGTTCGTGGCCTGGCCCGGGCTGCTGGTCTTCCAGAACAAGGCGAAATTGCTCTACGACGGTGCGGAACTGGGCGTGCCCACCTTCCACGGCGTGGTCGCGCGGCGCTCCTACACCGCCGATCACCCCGAGGTGCTGCAAGCCTTCCTCGCCGCCCAACTCGATGCCACGAAGTTCCTGAACGAGAAGCCGTTCGAAGCCGCCAAGATCGTCGCGGACGGTTCCGGATTGCCGCAGGAGGTCGTGTACCTCTACAACGGGCCCGGCGGAACGTCTTTCGATACCACCCTCAAGCCCAGTCTGATCGACGCGTTCAAAGGCGATGTGCAGTATCTGAAGTCGATCGGCGACTTCGCCGAACTCGATATCGATAAGTTCGTCGATCCCACGCCGCTGCGCAAAGCATTCGCCGACAACGGCGCGGGCGATTACGACCAAGCGGTGGCCTCCACTGTCAACCCGAGCCGTATAGCCGGCACCGACCTGGTTTGCGCGCGTCCGGTGAGCAACGCCGCGCAGGCCGGTGAGCTGTGGCTCGACGGCACGGATCAACCGCAGCCAGCCGCCGATCCGACCTGCCTGCTGCGCGCGGTCCAGGCGGCCAAGGCACAGGGCAAGGCCATCCGCGCCGCCTATGTGCCCGATGCCGAACTCGGCACGCGCTGGTTCGCCGATAAGGCGGTGTGGCTGCGCGATGGTGCCAGCTTCCTGCCGTTCACGACACCGGCGGCCGCGCAGCGCTATCGGCAGGCGCACCCGGGCGCGACGGCGATCTCCTACGACCAGGCCGTCACGGAAGTGCGACCATGACCGCATCGCGCAGCGCCTCGATATTGACCGATGGCCGGGCAACGAGCGGGCGCACCGCGGACCCGGTCGGCCCAACCGCGACCGATGGTGATCAAACCGCCGAAGTACGTGGAAGTTCCGCATGGCGTACCCGGGCGCTCCAGGTGGCGTCGGTCGCGGCAGCGATCGGACTGTGGCAGCTGCTCACCGCCAATAATGTGCGGTGGTGGCTGCGCTTCGACACGCTGCCGACGGTCAACGAGATCATCCGCGAATTCGGCAAGCAGCTGCAGTCGGACCAGTTCTATGTCGATGTCGCGCAATCGCTGATCCGCATTCTCACCGGATTCGGGCTTGCGGCCGTGGTCGGTGTGGTCGCGGGCATCGGTCTCGGCCGCTCCGGGCTCTTCGCCGCGGTGTTCGGACCACTCACCGAATTGGCCCGGCCGATTCCGGCCATCGCGTTGGTGCCGGTGGCGATCCTGCTGTTCCCGAGCGACGAATCCGGCATCGTCTTCATCACCTTCATGGCATCGCTGTTCCCGGTGCTGGTCAGCACCCGGCACGCGGTGCGCGCACTGCCGACCATCTGGGAGGACGCACTGCGCACACTGGGCGCATCGCGCACCGATGTCCTTGTGCGAGTGGTATTCCCGGGCATCCTGCCCGGCGTCTTCAGCGGTCTGTCGGTGGGCATGGGCGTGGCATGGATCTGCCTCATCTCGGCCGAGATGATCTCCGGGCGACTCGGCATCGGCTACCGGACCTGGCAGGCCTACACCATCGTCGATTATCCGGCGGTATTCGTCGGCATGATCACCATCGGCATCCTCGGCTTCGGCACCTCCGGAATCGTGGAATTGGCCGGACGTCGAATCACCCGCTGGCTGCCGAGGGAGGTCGCCGAATGACCACGACAACCGCACCCGCTACCCCGACGACGACCGGGATGCGGTTGAGCCTGGACGGAATTCGCATCGCCTACGGCGGCAAAACGGTGCTCGAAAACCTCGAGCTGGCCATCACGCCCGGCGAAATCCTGGTCGTGGTCGGCAAATCCGGCTGCGGTAAGTCGACGCTGCTGCGGGCCATCGCCGGACTGCGCAAGCCGGACCAGGGCGTGATCCGCGCCGACAGCATCGCGGTGACCGGACCGTCCGCCGATCGGGCCCTGGTCTTCCAGGATGATGCGCTGCTGCCGTGGCGCACCGTGCGCCAGAACATCGAGCTCGCACTGCAGTTGCGCAAGGTACCGCGCACCGAACGCAAGGCGAGTGCCCGGCATTGGGTGGAGGAGGTCGGGCTCACCGGCTACGGCGACTACCTTCCGCGCGACCTCTCCGGCGGCATGCGTCAGCGAGTTCAACTGGCACGTAGTCTCGCCGGATCGCCGCGCGCGATGCTGATGGACGAACCGTTCGGCGCACTCGACACCCAAACCCGAACAACCATGCAGCGCCTGCTGATCGATACCTGGCGCGCTCACCCCACCACCGTCGTATTCGTCACCCATGACCTGGACGAGGCGCTACTGCTCGGCGACCGCATCGCGGTACTCGGCGGCGGCGTATTGCACACCGTGGTCGATGTGCCCGAACCGCGCACACCCGCGGACCGCCGGTCGGTGAAGGCCGAAATCCTGGAGAAGTTGTGAATATTCCCGAGCTATCCGACCGGATCCGGCTCGACTGCGATGTGCTCGTCATCGGCGGCGGCACCGCCGGGACCATGGCCGCACTGACCGCCGCCGAAGCAGGCGCCGATGTGCTGCTGCTGGAGAAGGCGCATGTGCGGCACTCCGGTGCGTTGGCCATGGGCATGGACGGGGTCAACAATGCGGTGATTCCGGGCAAGGCCGAGCCCGAGGACTACGTCGCCGAAATCACCAGAGCCAACGACGGAATCGTCAACCAGCGCACCGTCTATCAGACCGCCACCCGCGGCTTCGCCATGGTGCAGCGACTGGAACGCTACGGCGTGAAGTTCGAGAAGGACGAGTACGGCGAGTACGCGGTGCGCCGGGTGCACCGCTCCGGGTCGTATGTGCTGCCCATGCCCGAGGGCAAGGATGTCAAGAAAGCACTGTATCGCGTACTGCGCCAACGCAAGATGCGCGAGAAGATCCGCATCGAGAACCGGCTCATGCCGGTGCGGGTGCTCACCGATGCTGGTCGCGCGGTCGGTGCGGCCGCATTGAATACGCGCACCGGCGAATTCGTGGCGGTGGGCGCAAAGGCAGTTATCCTGGCGACCGGCCCGTCCGGCCGCTTGGGATTGCCCGCATCGGGTTATCTGTATGGCACCTATGAGAATCCGACCAATGCGGGCGACGGGTATTCGATGGCCTATCACGCCGGCGCGGAACTCAGCGGTATCGAATGCTTCCAGATCAATCCGCTCATCAAGGATTACAACGGTCCGGCCTGCGCCTATGTCGCCAATCCGTTCGGCGGGTACCAGGTGAACGCCAAGGGCGAACGCTTCGTCGACTCCGATTATTGGTCCGGCCAGATGATGTCGGAGGTCAAGCGCGAGATCGAATCCGCGCGCGGCCCCATCTATCTCAAGGTGTCGCATCTGCCCGACGAGACGCTCACAACCCTCGAAGGCATTCTGCACACCACCGAACGCCCGACCCGCGGCACCTTCCACGCCAACCGCGGCCATGACTACCGCACCCACGATATCGAGATGCACATTTCCGAAATCGGTTTGTGCGGTGGACATTCCGCGTCCGGCGTGTGGGTCGACGAACATGCCCGCACCACCGTGCCCGGCCTCTATGCGGCCGGTGATCTGGCGTGCGTGCCGCACAACTACATGATCGGCGCTTTCGTATTCGGCGATCTAGCGGGCGGCCACGCCGCGACCACACTACCCGAAATCGCTGCGCCCGTTGAACTTCCGGAAGACCAGCTGGCGGAGGCCCACGAACTGATCTATCGACCGCTACATCAGCCCGACGGCCCGCCGCAGCCCCAGGTCGAGTACAAGCTGCGACGATTCGTGAACGACTATGTCGCGCCGCCGAAGACGGCCGCGAAACTGTCGATCGCGGTCGAGACCTTCGAGCGGATGCGCGGTGAGATCGCCGAAATCGGTGCCCGCACACCGCATGAGCTCATGCGCGCGGTCGAGGTTTCCTTCATCCGCGATTGCGCCGAAATGGCGGCGCGCAGTTCACTGACCCGCACCGAGTCACGGTGGGGTCTCTATCACGAACGTGCCGATCTGCCGCAGCGCGACGATACCGAGTGGCGTTATCACCTGAACCTGCGCAAGAACTCCGATGGCGCGATGGAATTCCTGAAGCGGCCGGTGGCGCCATATCTGGTACCGGTGCCCGGTCTCGATGACCTGCCCTCGACCGACACCACCGCGGTCCCGGTCGCGCAGCCGGAACTCATCGGTGGGCGCGCACCCGCCGACGCACCGCGCACCGTCCGCACATCGACCACACCACCGTCACCGCGACTGGTCAGCCTGCTCGCCCTGGATTCTCCTACAGTGCCGGACCTTTCGACCTATCTGTCCGATGCCGACGCCGGTGTTCGGGTGGCGGCACTGTCGGTCCTGACCGAGAACACCCCCGAGGGATTCACGTCGGTATTGATCGGCGCGCTCGACGATGACGCGGCATCCGTTCGCGCGGCGGCCGCGGCCAGCCTGCGCGAACTCGTTGAGGTGCTTCCCGATTCGACCGGTCTCGCCGATCGACTCCACTCCCCCGATCCCGTCGTCCGGGCGACCGTCGTGGATCTGCTGCGCGCGCTGCGAGCCGGATCCGCAGCGCAATTCGTTGCGGCGCTGACTGATTCGGATTATCGGGTGCGCATCGAGGCCGTGCGGGCGCTGGTGTCGCTCGATGACTGGCGGGCCGTTTCCGCCGCGGCGACCGATGAAAACCGCGAAGTACGCATTGCCGTCGCGCACGGGTTGTCGGCGATCGGCGGTCAGGGCACCGAAACCGCGCACGCCTTGGCCGAGGATCCAGATCCGCTCGTGCGTGCCGCCGCATTGGCCGCCTTCGCGAGTCTCGGTGTGACACAAGATGACACCACGCTACTTGTCGGCGCGCTCGCACACTCGGCCTGGCAGGTCCGGGTGGGTGCGGCGCGGGGTCTCGCGGGCGCGGCCCCCGATCTCGGCGTCATCCCGCTTTCCGAAGCGTTGCATGATCCGCACCTCGACGTGCGCAAGGCGGCAGTGTTGTCGCTTGCCACTTGGCCGCACAGCGGGGCGGCGCATGATGCGCTGAAGCTCGCGATCGATGACACCGATGCGGATGTGCGCGCCTATGCACGCCGTGCGTTGGACAGTGCACACCCTCTGTCGTAGCCGCATATCGCTTGTGCGCTATGCGTCATCGCAACCGGGGTGCGACACTGCGCCGCTGCCCGACGGAACTGCGCGGCAGCGTCCTACTCAGGCCGCATCACCGCGGATTCCGGTCTGCCGCAGCGGTCGACCACACCCGCCTTGCTGAGTCGAAATCGATTTATGCGCAGCGGAATTGGAAGCTTGCGAGCGGCGTCGCGCCGGGTGCCACGTCGACCTGGACGTAGGCGATGCTCGCCAGCTCACAACCGGAGGGCACGGAGGTAACCTGCGCCTGGTAGCAGCCGTTCGGGAAGGCCTGCGTCGCGGTTCCATCGCCACCGGTTGTCAAGGTGGCAAGCACCGGGCCGGCGGCGCATGTGGTGATGCCGACCCCGACACCCGTCACCGGCAGTTGATCGGTGCCGGTGCTCGCCTGCACCTTCAGCGGACCGTCGCTCGGCGCCTGAGCACCGGCAGCGCCAGCGGGCAGCAGCATCGCCACCAGTGCGGCACCGAGTACGGACGTGACAAGCAGCGTGTTGCGCAAGCGGGTCTCCTTCGGCGGATGTGAGCGGATCCGGGCGATCACCCCCGCCACCGTATTCCAAACCGACCGGCACGGCCACGACCCGAAGCAGCCAGTCGCGCCGAGGATCAGGCGGGATCCGCGATAACCACCACGCCACTCGGCGCATCGACCAGCGAAACCGTCCGCGCGGCAGCATCATCCACGTGCACGCGCGGATGATCGGGCAGCTCGGATTCGTAGTACGTACCCGGACCATAGAATTGGCCGTACTTGACGACCACACCGCCGATATCGAGTACCGCGGCCTCATGTTCCTGGATGACGGCACCGCGACCGGCTGGCGGCTCCCACGCAATGCTCTGGGCGACAAAGCGTTTCGAGCCCGCAGCCTGCGCGGCGGCGATCAGATTGCGAGTGCCCTCGGAACGGATGCGCGCATTCGCACCGGCGAGTTCCGGGAGCAGCGCGGCATCGTCGGGGAGATCGGTGAGCTGATGCATCAACAGATCGGGCCCGAAGGCTACGACCGCGGCGATGAGCGCGTCGAGGTCGTACACATCGCAGACCACCGGTTCCGCACCGGCGGCACGCACCTGATCGGCCTTGGCCGCAGACCGGGTCATTCCCGCAACCTCGTGTCCGGCCTCGAGCAGCAAGGGCAATAACCGCGTTCCGATGACGCCGGTCGCGCCGGCCAGATAGATCCGCACCCGACCCACCCTAATTCCCCGGACCGAAGTGGGGAACGCCGCGTCGTTGCTGGTCGTATGCTCTTGCCCAGCGGCATCGAGGGAGATGGAGGATCCATGGCGGATCGGGAAGTGCTGACCTGGGAACTATTCGGGACGGCGAGCCGCGAGCTCGCCACCGAAATCGCCAAAGACGGGTTCGAACCGGATCTGATCCTCTCGATCGCGCGTGGTGGCCTATTCGTCGCCGGGGCGCTCGGTTACGCACTGGACGTGAAGAACCTGCACGTGATGAATGTCGAGTTCTACACCGGTATCGATCAGCGCCTCGATCTCCCGGTCATGCTGCCGCCGGTCCCGCAGGCGGTCGATCTGGCCGGCGCGACGGTCCTGATCGCCGACGATGTGGCCGATACCGGCGCCACCCTCAAACTCGTGCGCGACTTCTGCATCGATCATGTCGCCGAGGTGCGCTGCGCGGTCGTGTACCAGAAACCGCATTCCGAGGTCGATTGCGAATACGTCTGGCGGCGCACCGACCGCTGGATCAACTTCCCCTGGTCCACCGAACCGCCGGTGGTCGATCGGCAGGCCCAGGTACTCGACGCCTGAACCGCACGACTCGGCGCGCGGCTCAGGCGGACGGTGATTACCGGCCGGCCGGATCGCAGAAGTCGATGTCGAGATCGAGTGACCGTTGAGGACGGCCACCCGGAGGCGGAGCCATTGAGGCACGGCGGTTCAGGTCGGTGTCGGCTGCGGTTCGGTGGTTCGTTTCGCGCGAGCGAAGCGGCGCATGATGGGCAGATCCACCCAGTGGTACAGCACCGCAGCGATGGTGGTCGAGACGATCAGGCTCAATATTGCGAATCCGGCCCAGCCGAGGATGCCGAACTGTTTGCCGCCGATGAGATTCCGGGTGATCAGCACCATTACTGGGAATTGGATCAGGTAGAAGGCGTAGGAGACGTTGCCCAGCCATATCATGCGCGGATGGGCGTTGAGACCGCGAATTCCGTGCAGATCGCGTGCGGCGAGGGTGGCCACCACCGCTGTCATCGGTGCGAGCATCAGCACCGACATCTTGTAGTTGACCGGTACCAGCCAGGTCGCCGCGTACGCACCGACCAGCGCCAGCAGGGGCGGCGTGAGACGTGTGTCGCGCCAACGTTCTTCGAGCACCATGCGGGGCGCCAGGACGCCGAGGAAGAACTCCGGCAGCCGGGACAGCGGAAAGTTGTAGCTCAACCAGTACGACAGCGAAACCGGGATATCGGGTTGGGCGAACCAGCGCGGATCGGCGTGTAGTTCGAAGAACGGGGAGGCCTCACCCGGAAGCAGCCGTGGCGCAAAGGTATTGGCGATCCCCTTCGGGCCGGGCACCCACAGGTAGTAGGCGGTATGCAGGGCGAGGATGCCCAACAGCAGCAGCCCCACGGCCAGCAGCAGCCGCCGGGTGGGGATACGCATGATCAGCGGAAGCAGCAGTGGAAAGCTGAGGTAGAACAGTATTTCCGAGGCCAGTGACCAGGCGGGCACATTCAGTCCGCCCACGGTGGTCCACTTCGGTACCCAGGTGTGCACGAGCAGCAGATTCGGCATCCACACGACCAGCCGTGACAGCGGCACACTCGCCACCACCACAAAGGCCAGCGCGGCCAGCAGATGCATGGGATAGATCTTGAGCACTCGCCGCCGATAGAAGCCGCGCACCGACATTCCGGGCCGGAACGACCAGTAGATGATGAATCCGGATAGCACGAAGAAGAAGGTGACCCCCGCCGCCCCAGCTGCATGGGTACCCACCAGTGGATCTGCGCGAATAGCTCGGACTTCTGGAACGGGTAGACCGGCAGGAACACCAAGGCGTGCAACACGAATACCGCGAACGCCGCCCACCACCGGACGCCGGTCAGCGACGGCAGCGCGGGCCGACCCGGCTCCGCGGAAAACACTGTCTATTCGATCGGTGCCGACAGCGGCAATCTGCATGTCGTACTCACCAACGGCCAAGTGGCCGTGTGGTTCGGAGCGTGCGCCGCGGCGCGAGATGTTCAGATACTGCGGTCACTATCTCACGTCCGATCGAACGTGCTGAGGGATCGGCTGAATGATGCGTGGCGGGCCGGGGCTGGATGGCGATCGGGTTGCGACCCAACGTTTTCCCGGATCGACCAGTTGATGTCAGCGTCACCTCGGGCGAAGTGATGTCGTGGGACAGTTGGCCAGGGGAACCGGGGCAGCTGTCATTTGCTGGTGCAGAAGGGATTAAGGCATGTCAGTGCAACGGCAAGTCGCGATTGCGCGCGACGGTGGGCGCATCCGTCCGCTCGGGCCGTTCGGGGCCGCGGCGATCACCCTGATCGCAGGGGCGGTCGTCATGTTGTTCGTCAGCGCGATCATCGACTGGGTAACCCTCGCGGACTTCGAGAGAAGCTGGGACCAACCGCAACACATGCGCAAGGAATGGCAGTCCAGCACCTGGGCCGGCAGCATCGCGTCGTGGTTGCTGCTGTGCGCGGGAATCGTTGTCATCGTGTGGCTATGGCGCGCGCGTCGCAATGTCGAGATGCTGTGCGCCGCACGGCATCGACTGTCGATCGGCTGGGTGATCGGCGGCTGGTTCTGTCCCGTGGTCAACCTCTGGTTCCCACACATGGTCATCGCCGATGTATTGCGCGCGAGCGACCCACGAACCCCCGCCGACGCACCGGTACTGCGTGGCCGTCCGGCAGGGCCGTTGGTCACCGCGTGGTGGCTGTCCTTCCTGGTCGGCTGGGCACTCACGGTCGTGACGATCCGATTGAGCGCACCGGAGCCGAGAGGAAAAACAACCGGCGAGTACTTCGTGTACGGGGTCGGCCCCGCGGGCGGATGGGGCCTGATCGCGGTGGAGCTGATCCAAACCGGTGTGCTGGCGGTCGCGGCAATCTGCCTGGGGACCATAATCATCCAAATCCAGCGCTGGCAGGAGATCCGCGCGAGTTACCTGGACGGTCGACCCGGCACCGGGTCGGCGCCGACACCACGCACCCCGTCATCACCGACGCCGTGGACCCGCCCGGCGGGCACCGCTGCCGCATCTGCCTCGACGGCGGCCACCGAGGAACCCCGACCAACTCCTGACCCAGTGCCGCCAGCCGAATCGAGCACATCCTTCACCGAGCCGTCCGTGCAACCCGGCCCGCACACCCTGCCTATGCGCGACACCGATCCCTCGACGATCGGCCCGTACACACTCTTCGGCCGACTCGGCTCCGACTCCGTCGGCGATATCTACCTGGGTCGCGCAGCCGACGCGACCGAGGTCGTCATCCGGGCCATGCACCCCCACCACGCCGCCGACCGCATGGAGCTTGCTCGCGCGTTCGCCGCGGCCCGGACCGTGCACAGCGACTTCACACCGGTCGTGTCGGCCGCCGACGCCGATGCGCCGCGGCCATGGATTGCGACCGAATACGTTGCCGGACCCTCGCTGCGCGACCTGATCGCCGAACGCGGGCCGCTACCGCCACTGGCTGTCGAGGGCATCGCCGCAGGTGTCGCGCACGCCTTGTCCGCCCTCCACGACGCAGGTCTCGTGCACGGTGCTCTCACCCCATCGTCGGTCATCATCACCGAAGCCGGGCTCCGTGTCGTCGATTTCGGTGTCCCCACGCAGCCCGAGCCGTCGGTATTCACAGCACCGGAACAACTCGCCGCTGTACCGACGGGGCCAGCATCGGACATGTTCTCCCTGGGCGGCGTGCTGGCATTCGCGCTGACCGGCCGCGCGCCGTTCGGAGACGCGGATGCCGCGACGCTGCTGCACCGCATCGCCACGCTGCGACCAGACCTCACCGGCATACCCGAAACCCGACTGCGCTTCGTCATCACCGGCTGCCTCGCCGAACAACCCGCTGCCCGCCTCACCACGGCGCAGGTACTCGCGCACCTCGAACCCGTAGCGCCACCGCATCCGGCACCGTCCGCACGGACACCCGTTCCCGCACCGCCGCCGGGTGCGTTGACGTCGTCCGCGGCTGCGCCCACAATGTCGCCGCGTGATGAGGATCCCTCGGCGAGCGGCGCCACCGTGTCACCGCCGCTCGCACAGCAGATACCGACACGGTCGGCGAACGTCGTCGAGCGGCCGGGGCATGACAAGCTCGACGCGGGCGCGATAGTCGTGATCGTCCTCGCGTTGGTCATCGTGGTCGCCGTGATCGTGGCAGCGATCCTTACCTCCCTAGGGTCCAGCCGCAGCGATGCTCCTGCGGGCAGGGCACGGCCCGGAACGCCGACGACGATCGCGCTTCCGGCGCAGCTGCAATCTGTCGACAATATGGCGGTCGACGGTGCCGGTGATATGTGGTTCTTCGACTCACGCAGCTTTTCCCAAGGTGTTGGATCGGGAGTCTGGAAAAGGTCCGCGGCCACCGGCGCCGCGGCCACGGTCCCCGGCATCGGGCCGTCCGGCCTCCTCTCGCTCACGGCCACGGACGCCGGTGATCTTTATGTCGGCGCGAGCAGTAACGAGTTGTTCTTGGGCCCGCAGCCGTCGACGTTCGACGGAATCCTGAAGGTATCGGCCGCCTCCGCCACACCGATCCCGGTTCCTACCGGCCACGACGTGTATCCCCGTTCGATAGCGGTGAGCAACACGGGTGACATCTACATCGCAGGCGGTGGACGATCGCTGAAGAAGCTGCCCGCAGGGTCGAATTCTGTTATCGTGCAGCCGTTTCCGGGCCCCGAGGAGATCAGCGAGGTTGCGGTCAACAATGTCGGAGACATCGTCGTCGTCGACAAAAAGAACTGGAACGCGAACACCACATGGAAACTTGCCGCCGGCACGTCCGTGCCGGTGCGGATCGACGCGGTCCCCGGAAAGGTCGCCGACATCGCCATCAGCGACAGCGGCGATCTCTACGTTGTTCCCGAGTCCAGCGTGAAACCGCAGATTCTTCGTTTTCCGTCGGGGTCCGGCGCTCCCGAGGCGCTTTCCACGCCGCTTTCGCCCGAGGCTGTGGAGGTGACGAGGTCCGGCGATGTGTACGTGCTCGGCGCGAGCGGCGCAACGACTTCCGTGCTGAGGATGCCCGGGCAGTCGGCCCCGGTCTCGTCCAAGAAGAACGCGCGGTCGACGACATCCACGACGAGTACGCCATCGGCACCTCGCATCGAGACGCCCCCCGCGAACATCAACCAGACGGTGTCGGCACCCGAACGCGGTGTGGCGTACGAAGTTCCGGCTGACTGGACGGTTGAGTCCACATCCGTCATCGGCGGCGTGGAGAGCTCTCGGGGACGGCTCACCGGCAAGGGATATGCCCACTTCAAGCGGGCCACCTGCGAGACCTCGGGAGGGCCCGCATCGTGGATTTCGCGCTCCAAAGACATCTCGGATCCGGCCGCTGCTGCCGTCGATTTCGGTCGTTCGGGTGCCCAAGGTGGGTGGGACGATACCAAAGACGCCAGGCCCGGCCCCGCCGTGCCGTTGACCACTGCGGGTGGCGGTATCGCCGGGTGGATGGTCGAGACCACCGGCACGACCCGCCCACTCGAGCCCTGCGGCGGCTCGCGATATTCGGTGTACACGTTCGGGTTCACCAGTGGCAACGAGACATTGGTCGCGGTGATCGTCTCCGATCGCGGCGTGCCGGGTGCCATCGATATCGAGTCGGCCAAGAAGATTTTCACGACCCTCCGCCGACTGTAGACTCGCGCCGACCTTCTGTGTCCGCGCGGTCGGCAGGCCCGAGTTACTCGACGCCTGAACTCGGCGCGCGACTCAGGGCGGACGGCGCTTACCGGCCGGATCGCTCGGCAACGGCGGCGTCGAGGCGGGCGCCGAGCGCGTTGACCTGGTCGCGCAGCCGGATGAGATGCTCGATCGGATAGCCGACCTCCGCCATGACCGCCTCGATCATCTGCCGGGCCTGTGGTTGCAGTGCGCGTCCGGCTTCGGTGGCGCGTAGTTCGACGGCACGGCGGTCGTTGGCACTCCGGACGCTCTCGACCAAACCATGTGCCTGAAGTCGCTGGATGAGCGGTGAGACCGTGCCGTAGTCCAGCTGCAGCTGTTCGCCGAGTTCCTTCATGGTCATCGCGGGCCGCCCCCACAACGCCAGCAGGGCCAGGTACTGCGGATAGGTAACACCCATCCCCTCGAGAAACGGCCGGTATGCCGCGGTCATCGATCGGGATGTGGAATACAGAGCAAAGCACAGCTGTGATGCGAGCGAGAGCAGGTCGGCATCGGATCCCCCCACGGCTGCGGTAGCACCATCGGACCCCGCTTCCGCTCCGACACGCACCACTGGTGTGGGATGCGCTTCTTCGGGCATCAGAACACTGTATCCCAGCGAATTCGCTCCATAAGTTGTGCTGTTGCGGAGTGACGGCACGGGAAGCGAACGGTAGCGATGACACCCGATTTCTGACACCGGTTCTACCGGGCAAGGCTGAGACGAGCGCGCCGCATGGTGACGGCCAGGACCGTCCGGTCACCGAACTGTTCCGCGTGGCCTCGGTGCCGAAGCTGCAGTGGCGGTGCGGCATCCGCCGGGTCGACGTCAACGGCCGGGTCTCGGTGCAGGATGTGATGTCGCGTCCGGGGTGGACGCCGCACACCGCGCTCGCCTGGAGGATCTGTTCGGACATGCTGGTGATGCCCGCCTCACGCAACATAGATGCCAAATGTCATGACGATTGGGCGGCGCTCATCGCCGCATGGCGCACCGGCTATCGCCGGGACAGTTGCGGCGGCGAAGCGGCAAGAGGATCCGCGGTTCGACCGCCCGATCTTGGCCCTATCCGCGCTGCTCTCGCTCGTAATAGGCTTCGGTCTGTGGTTCAGGCCCGCACGGAAATGGACTTCGTATCGAGGTAGGCGCCGATACCCTCCGGCCCGAATTCGCGGCCGATGCCGCTGTTCTTCACACCGCCGAAGGGCGCGGCAGGGTCCATGGTGTAGGGCTGGTTGATGCCGAGGGTGCCGGAACGGATGCGCAGGGCGACGGCCGAACCGCGATCGATATCGGCGGTCCACACGGAGCCGGACAGCCCGTACTCGGTGGCATCGGCGATCTCCACGGCGTGGTCGTCGTCGGTGTAGGTCAGCACACTCAGAACCGGTCCGAAGACTTCCTCCCTGGCGATCCGCATCGAACTATCGACATCGGCGAAGACGGTCGGCCGGATATACCAGCCGCGATCGACCGTATCCGGCAGCGCGGTGCCGCCGGTGAGCAGGCGCGCGCCCTGGTGCTGTGCGTTTTCGATATAGCCGCGGACACGGTGTTGCTGCCGTTGCGAGACCATCGGGCCCACCCGGGTCGCGGGATCGAAAGGGTCACCGACGGTGAGGTTTTCGACCTTGTCGACCAGGGCGTCGAGAAATGCGGAGCTGCGGTGCCGTGGCAGCAGTATCCGGGTCTGGGCCACGCAGGCCTGGCCGCTGTTCATCAGTCCGGCGACGAGCATGCCTTCGGCGACATCGTCGGGATCGGCGTCGTCGAGTACCACGGCGGCGGATTTGCCGCCGAGTTCGAGGCTGACCCTGCGCAGCGCGGCCCCGCATGTTTCGGCCACCTGTCGTCCGGCGGCGGTGGAGCCGGTGAAGGACACCTTGTCCACACCCGGGTGCGCGACGAGGTGACGGCCGGTGTCCCGGTCGCCGGGCAGAATGCTGACGACACCCGGTGGCAGGCCGAGTTCGTCGAGTAATTCGGCCATGAGGTAGGCGTCCAGCGGTGTCTCCGGCGAGGGTTTGAGCACGATCGTGCAGCCTGCCAGGAGGGCGGGAATCAACTTGGCGACGATGAGGAACATCGGCATATTCCAGGGGATGATCGCGGCCACCACACCGACGGGTTCGTGGACGACGAGGACATCGCCACCGATGAATCCGGATCGCGTCTGCTGCCACGGATAGTTCTCGGCGATATCCGCGAAGGCGCGCATCATGACGCCGGGAAGCCGGGCGTGCGCCGATCGGGCGAAGGTGATCGGCGCACCCATCTCGATGGTGATCAGCTGGGCGAGTTCATCTTCACGCGTGGTGTAGCGCTCGGCCAGCCGCCGAACCAGCGCGATCCGCTCGCTCGGATCAGTGCGCGGCCAGGGGCCCTCGCCGAAGGCCGTGCGGGCCGCGGACACAGCCCGATCGACATCCGTCGGCGTCGTGGCGGGGACACGGGCGACCACCCGCTCCGAATGCGGCGAGATCACCTCTATCGTGTCGGCGGTGGCCGGCCTCACCCACCGCCCGCCGATGAACAAATGCTCGTGTGTGGCCATGCGTATGCCTCGTGCTGGATCGTCTCGGCTACTCACAGTGTTGGTGCGGTGATGTCGCGGTAGAAGCGGACAATCGGCGGCGGGTCGACACATAGACCAACGGGCGGCGAGAACCCTCCTGCTTTAGTGGTCTCGGCAAGTCGTTCCTGCACGGCCGCGATGTCGTCGGCTTCGATCTCGTAGACCGCTACGAACGGGCCCTCGGTGATGGGGGCGAACCGTCGAGCGGAGACGATCCCATCGAGTCCCAGCATTTCCTTCATGTGGGTCTCGTCATACCAACGGTTGAATGCCGCAGCGTCTTCGGGGGAGTTGGGCCGGGATTCGACGTAGAGGATTCCCTTGACCATGTGTTGCCTCCTGGTAGGTGTAGCGCTCAGCTGTTCTTGTGGATGTGGCCGTCCTTCATGACGAACCGCACGTCTTCGATGACGGAGATGTCGGCGGTCGGGTCGCCGGGTACCGCGATGATGTCGGCCAGCAGCCCCGGTGCCAGACGCCCACGGTCCTCGACGCCGATGAGTTCGGCGCTGGTGACCGTCGCCGCGCGCAATGCCTGCGCCGGTGTCATGCCGCGGTCGACCAGCGCCCACAGTTCTTTGGCGTTGTGGCCGTGCGGGATAGCGGGTGCGTCCGTGCCGCAGGCGATCTTGACCCCGGCGTGGATAGCCCTGCGTAGGGTTTCGCGAGCGCGGGGGAAGACCTCGGCGGCTTTCTTCTGCAGTGCCGGTGCAGCTTTGGAGACATCGAGGCCTTCGGACAGGTAGCTCGTCGGTACGAGGTACGTACCGTGTTCGACCATCATGGCGATGGTGTCGTCGGTGGCAAGTGAGCCGTGTTCGATGCAGTCGACTCCGGCGCGGATGCAGGCACGAATTCCGGCATCACCGTGCGCGTGCGCGGCGACCCGAACCCCGGCACGGTGGGCTTCGTCGACGATCGCGACCAGTTCCTCATCCGAGTACTGCTGAGCCCCCGCCACTGTGCCGTGCGACATCACCCCGCCGGATGCGGAGATCTTGATGACCTCCGCGCCGTATTTGATCTGGTACCGGACCGATTCGCGGACCTGCGGAACCCCGTTGGCACGACCCTCCTCGACACTGAGCGGCATGATGTGCGGGGCGAGGCGTTGGAACATGGTCGGGTCGAGATGACCTCCGGTGGGGGTGATCGCGTGTCCTGCGGCGACGATGCGTGGCCCCGCGATCCAGCCCTGTTCGATGGCGCGGCCGAGGTCCACATCGAGCAGGTAGCCACCGGTCTTTACCATCAGACCGAGGTTGCGGACCGTGGTGAATCCGGCGTGCAAGGTGGTGCCTGCGTTCACCGTGGCCCGCAAGGTGCGATACACCGGATCGTCCTGCACGCCGTGCATCGGGTTCGGCAGCCCCGCGGGGTTGTCCGGGCCGCCGATGAGCAGGTTGACCTCCATATCCATCAACCCGGGCAGCAGCGTGAGCTCACCCAGGTCGATGACCTGCGCGCCGGCGGGCAGCTCGGGCGGGTCGATCGCGGCGATGCGGTTGCCCTCGACGACGATCACCGCCGAGGTATGCCGCTGCCCGGTCTCGACGTCGACCCAGGCCGCGGCCCGCAGCACGATCACCTGATCGTTCACAGGCCGGGCTCGATCACGCAGGTCAGCGATGCCGACCCGGTGTCGGGTATGCGTGGTTGCCTCCACACTTCGACCGGGAAGGACACCTGGATCATCGAATACAGCAGGTACATCAGATTTTTGGCGTCTTCGGGTATATCGTCGATCGTGAATTTGTCGCAGTAGGCGAGCGCGTCCTCGGCGCGCGGGGTGATGGCGTCGTAGAACCGCTGCATATCGTCCATCGAACTGTCCAGGCGGCGGCGGTAGCGTTCGGTTTCGGTGGGCAGGCACCACAGTGCCGCATACGGTTCCAGGTCGGCGAATTCGCCGGGCAACAGGGTTTCGCTCATCGCAGGGCCTCCGCACGCTCGCGTTCGTAATCGCCGACCCAGTCGGCGGCGACCTTGTGCAGGTGCCGCAACAGGATCTCCTGATCGTTGAGTTGGAATGTCGTGACCGCACGGGATTCGAGCATGAGCTGCGTCGCCTCCAGCGTCGAAGAGTCCTGCAGCCCATACTCTTTGAAGGTGACTGCGGCCATTTCGTGCGCGACCCGATCGCGTGGGGTGCGGGCGGGCGGGAAGTACAGGTTGCCTTCGAAAATGTGGGAGTTGTAGGACGTCGGCCAGTAGTGATAGGTCAGATACCAGCCGCCGGACCAGATGAGAATGACGAAGTTCGGCCACAGCTGGAAGGAGTCCAGGCCCCACGGGTCGCAGCCCGCCGGATTGAGCCCTTCGGGCATCGGGCCCAGATCCGGGACGTCCCACGGCCCGAACAGACCGCTGCGGGTGATGTCCTCCATGGGTTTACGCATGGTCGGATCGAGTTCCCAGGTGACCACACCGGAGGTGCTGACGAGCCGGTGCGGTCCGTCGAGTTGGTAGTGCGGCGCCTCGAAACCGGCCCGCTGCGCGGCGACGGAGAAGTTGTCCGGAGTCTGCTTTCCGTGCAGAACGGGTGCGTGATAGAACTCCTGGAAAGCGTCCATGTACAGCTTCCAGTTCGCTCCGACCTCGGACCGGTACGAATAGCGCTCGGTGAGTCGATCGAACGGGTAGCCCTCCAGACCGGCCACCATCGGGCCCAGGAATTCTCGCAAACTCTGACGCGGCTCGGCGGCGAGGTTGACGAAGATGAATCCCGACCAGACCTCGCAGTGCACTTTCGCTAGGCCCAGATTTGCCTTGTCGAGGTCGAAAAACTCCTCTTCCTGCTGCACGAAGGCCAGTGCACCGTCGAGTCCGTAGCGCCAGCCGTGGTATTTGCAGGTGAACTGGCGACAGGTACCGGAGGTTTCCTCGCGCGGGATTTCGTTCCACACGAGTTTGTTGCCGCGGTGGCGGCAGATGTTGTGGAAGGCGTTGATACCGCCGTCACGGTCGCGCACGATGATCACCGAGGTGTGCGCGGCATGGATCTCCTTGGTGAAGTAGCTTCCGGTGCGCGGAAGTTGTTCTACGCGGCCGACATTGAGCCAGGCGCGTTTGAAGATCGCCTCGCGTTCGAGTTCGAAGAACTCCGGCGAGATCGAGTCCTCGTACGACATCGGTTCGATGCCGAGCTCGGGATAGTGCTGCGTCCAGCTGCCCTCGGCGGGCTTGGGCCAACGAGGCATTGGGTTGACTCCTGAATGGTCTGCGGTAGGGGGTTATTCGATCGGTTCTTCACCGAGTACGGTGGTGCGCAGCATCTCTCGCGGTGAGTCCTGCGGATACGGGGCCGCACGGTGGATGACGCCCCGGTTGTCCCAGATCACGGTGTCACCGACCGACCACTCGTGCCGGTAGACGCGCTCGGGTGCGGTGCAGCGACGCAGCAGACCGTCCAGCAACGCGCGGCTCTCGCTCGGGGGCAAGCCTATGACGTGGTCGGTCGACGCCCCGAGTACCAGTGAGCGACGCCCGGATTTGTGGGTCCAGATCAACGGATGTTGCTTGCTCGGACGGCGACGCCACACGGCGAGTTGTTCCGGTGTCGGATCCGCGGTCACACCCCGCTGCGACGCCTCGAGCGAATGCACAACCCGCAACGGCGCGAGAAACGTCTGTTCCGCGGCACTCAGATTGTCGAAAGCCTTGTAGGTGCTGGCGAACTCGGTTTCTCCGCCGCTGGCCGCGACGGCCTTGGCGGTGAGCATGGTCGCCATCTGGGGGTAGGCATCGTCCTCTGGAGTGCAACCGTCGATATGCCAGTCGAAGGTCGCACGCAGATAGCTCGCCGAGGAATTCTTTGTCGTGTCGAGGCTGACCCGGTATATACCCTCGACCGGATGATGCCCGGGTGAGGTATCGACCTCACCCAGTTTGCGGCAGAACGCCACCTGCGTCTCGGGATCCAGATGCAGGTCGCGGAATACCAGGACACCGTGCTGCTCCAGGATATTGAGGATTGTGTCAGGCAGGGACGGGTCGGTGAGTAACGTCCGCGGATCGACGCCGTGGACTTCCGCGCCGACATCGTGGCTGAGTTCGTCGATAGTGATCGTCATGAGGGTGTGGTCCTTCCGGCCATTGCCCGCTCACGGCGGTGTGGCCGAGTTGGAGAAACAAGTCAGGGCCAGGGTTCGGCAACGCGTTCGAGTTCGGCGTCAGCGCTGTCGACGGGTTTGGGCTGCTTGAAGATCTCGATCGCCATCGCGACGGTCACCAGCGAATACACCATCCGCAGTAGTTGGATCGCATCGTCGGGCAGGTCGTCGAGCGGAAATTTGTCGCAATAGGTGATCGCGTCGTCCACCCGGGGAAAACACGCGTCGTAGAAGGCCTGCATCTCGGCCATCGACTTGTTCAGACGCTGCTTGTATCGTTCGGACTCGACTGGCAGACACCAGATTCGCGCGAAGGGCTCGAGATCGGCGAAGGCCGGTGGCAGCAGTGTGGTTGTCATCGCGCACTCACCTGCGCCGAGTCGGTGCGGTACTCGTCGACCCAGTCCGCGACGGCCTTGTGGAAATGGCGCACGAGAATCTCCTGGTCGTTGACGGGGAAATGCGTCATCCCCACGGTCCGGTAGGCCGATTCCAAAGCTGTCTGCGTGCCGGTGAGCATGCCCGCATCCTGGAGCGCGAATTCCTTGAACACCACCGAGGCGACCTCGTGCTCGACCCGCTCGCGAACCGTGCGCGCAGGCTGGAAGCAGAGCACGCCCTCGAAGCGGTGGCTGTTGTAGGAGGTCGGCCAATACCGGTACAGCAGATACCAGCCGCGGTAGATGAGAATCTCGATATTGGGGAAGATCTGGAAGTTATCGATACCCCACGGATCGATCCGGCCGGGATTCAATCCCTTCGGCATCGGACCCAGATCGGGGGATTCCCACGGCCCCACCAGGCCGCTTCGAGTGACCCGCTCGATCGGATACATGAACTCCGCGGGCATCGTCCAGCGTCGCGCGCCGCCGGTCGACACCATCCGGTGCGGGCCGTCGACCTGGAAATGCGCGCACTCGAAACCCTTTCCCGGGGTTCGCACCGCACTGGGCACCTGCTGGGAGTGCAGGCCGGGAACGTGGTAGTACTCCTGGAACGCGTCGGCGAACAGTTTCCAGTTACTCTGATTGTCCGCCTTGAATTCGTACCATTCGGTCATCTTGTCGAACGGGTAACCATCCAGATCGGTGATCATCGGGCCGAGGAATTCCCGCAGCGTCTGTCGCGGCTCGGCATCGAGGTTGACGAAGATGAACCCCGCCCACACCTCGCAATGCACCGACGCGAGCCCGAGATCCTTCTTGTCCAGGTCGAAGAACTCACCCTCCTGCTGCACGAAGGCGAGCGACCCGTCGAGTCCGTAGCGCCAGCCGTGATATTTACAGGTGAACTGCCGACACGTGCCCGACGTTTCTTCCCAGGGGAATTCGTTCCACACGAGTTTGTTGCCGCGATGTCGGCACACATTGTGCAGCGCACGGATACTCCCGTCGCGGTCACGCACAACGATGATCGACGTGCGGGCAACATCGAGTTCCTTGGTGAAATAGCTACCGGTGCGGGGCAACTGCTCGATCCGGCCGACATTGAGCCAGGCACGTTTGAAGATCGCCTCGCGCTCGAGTTCGAAGAATTCGGGCGAGACCGAGTCCTCGAACGACATCATGCCGGTCCCCAGCTCCGGATAGTGCTGGGTCCAGCTGCCTTCGGCAGGCTTGGGCCAAAGGCGCTGGGGCGCCGGTTCGCTGACGAGTTCACTCACGACTGCACCTCGCTGGCGCTCGGCTCCGTCGTGCGCGAAAGCGCGCTGTGTTGATGGTTCGCTCGCTGACGCTCGCTCACGGTTGTTCCTCCATTTCCGGGAGTTCGGACGGTCGTGGCCGGTCGATTTCCGGGTCCGGTTGCAGGGCAACGCTGTTGAACACCATCGCCAGGCACAGGTACGAGCCGGCGACGAACAGCAATTCGATCAGCTGGCGTTCATCGAAATGGCGCGCCAGCTCGGTCCAGGTGCGGTCGGTGACGCAGTGGCGTTCCAACAGCTCGTCGGTCGTGGTCAGCAGCAGCCGTTGCACAGGTGACCACCCCGGTGCGGCCGGGCCGTGACGCACTGCCCTGATCTGGTGCTCGTCGAGCCCCAGACCGGCGGCCATCCGAGCGTGCTGGCTCCACTCGTAGCCCGAGCCGCTGCGCCACGCCACACGCAGGATCACCAGTTCCCGGTCCAACGGATCCAGCGCGGGACGCTCGAGCAGCAGACCGTTGAAGGCCAGCCACGCCGAAGCCAATTCGGCGTGATGTGCGAAAACCCCCAGAATATTGGGCATTCGTGGCGCGTCCGGTTCGCCCGACAGATACCGGTCCGCCGCTCCGACATGCCCGCACAGCATCGCGATCGTGCGTTCGTCCCATTCGTGCACCGGTAGCGGCACCAGACGCGGGGCCGTGGCTTCGGTCATATCACCGACCCGCCGTTCACGCCGAGTATCTGGCCGGTGATGTAGCCGGCCTGGTCGGAGCACAAGAACAAGCAGGCGGCGGCGATATCGTCTCCGGTGCCCAGATGTCCGACTGGGATTGCTTTTGCCATCACGGAGTTATCCGGCAGGTTTCCGGCTGCCTGCGACTGCCGTTGCATGGGCGTGTCGATTCCCGACGGCGGGATGGTGTTGACGGTGATCCCACTCGCGGCGTACTCGCGCGCAAGGCCCTTGGTCATCGCCACCACACCACCCTTGGCTGCGGTGTAGTGCACCATCCCTGGCGATCCGCGTTGCGCACTCGACGAGGAAATGGTCACGATCCTGCCCCACCCCGCGGCGACCATATCCGGGATGACGGCTTGCGCGCAGTGGAAGACGCCGTTGAGATTCACGTCGACGACCCGGTTCCATGCCTCGGGCGAAATCTCGGTGAACGGCGAGAAACCGACCAGCCCCGCACTGGTGACCAGGATTTCGATCGCACCGAATTCGGCGCGCACCTTGCGCATCGCCGCACCGACCGCCTCGCGATCGGTGACATCGACCGCACAGGCGATCGCCGCGCCATCGGCGGCACGCAACTGTTCGGCGGCCCGCTGAGCGGCGCCATCATCGATGTCGAGAACCGCGACCCGATACCCGCTGGCAGCGAACGCCGCACAGATCGATAACCCCATCCCCGAGGCTCCGCCGGTCACCACCGCGACCCGGGGGCGCTTCGCCGGACGCCGGTCGACACCCTCGCGGTCGCTAACCGCGACAGTGCCCGTCATCGGGCATCACCGTGGATACGACGATCAGCAAGAACGCCAGCATCGCGGCGGTCGATTATTGCAACACCGGCTGCCACGCCACGAACATCTCCCGCGCCAGCGCGGGCGGTGCAGATCCACAGCGGCGGCCGTCGTACCGCCGAGATGAGAGTAGGGAGATATGCCACGCGCGACACCACATTCTTCGTTCGGCCCGACAGCGATCGAGGTTGCGCCGGGGACATCGAATGACCGCGAAGACCCACATCAGGGGCCTTAAGCGACTGATTAATTCAATCAGGTGATTAAGATATACGTGACCTGGTTCACCGCTGTCAAGCGACTTGCGAAAGCCCGGTCACCGACCCATCGGCCGACTCGATCGCGGCCGGAGACCGAACAGGCAAGAGCACGGGTTACCTTCTATTCGCGCAACCACGAACCACACGATCGCAACGACACCGAAGGCTTCGTGCCTCACACACCTGGGAGGCCAACACCATGAAGCCCGCTCGCGCATCCGACGCCGAGGACTCACCGACCCGAAGCGCCCTGCTCGACGCCGCCGAGCAAATCATGCGGGAAGAGGGCTACGCCGCGGTCAGCACCCGGCGCGTGGCCGCACGCGCCGAAGCGAATTCCGCCCTGTATCACTACTACTTCGGCAATATGGACAATCTGTTCATCGAACTGTTCCGCCGCGGAGCCGACCGCAGCTACCAACGCCAACTCGAGGCACTGGCCTCACCTCAGCCACTGTGGGCCTTGTGGGAAGCCATCCACGACCAATCCCACACCGCGTTGACCATGGAATTCGTCGCGCTGGCCAACCACCGCAAGGCCATCCGCACCGAGATCGCCAACTCCTCCCGACGCTTCCGCGCCATGCAACTCGACGCCGTCACCAAGGTTCTCGGCGACTACGGCCCCGCCGCCGAAACCTACACCCCGGGAGCACTGGTCCTGCTCATGTCCAGCGTGTCGCGCTTCCTGCGTATGGAGGAAGCTTTCGACGTCGATACCGCACACGACGAGGCAATCGAGCTGATCGAATCCTTCCTGCGTGATGTCGAAGGCGAACGACGCCAACCGTGACTCGAACTCCTCTCATCGCTACCGCGGTTTCGGTGCGGCGAGTTCCCGAAGGGAAGACAAAAAGAACTCATCCATCCGCGGGCTCAGCTCGCTCAGGGTCGCGGCGCTGGCATAGCTGACGGAACCGAAGACGCGTTCGAGGGCATCGGTACCGGTGGTGGCGCCGATCGAAAGGCACAGGCAGCCGACACCGTCGGCGCGGAGTTCTTCGAGTGCCTTGTGGGCATCGGCTTCGGCGTAGCGACCCTCGTAGCCATCGTCATAGGGAAAGCCGTCCGAAAGGACCACCAGCAGCCGGTTTTCAGTGCCTGCTTCAGTTTTGAGGATTTCGCCCGCACCGCGGATGCCTGCACCCAGGCGCGTGTAGTTCGATGGTTGGAGCTGGTTGAGCCGGGCTCGCCCGACCGCGCCGAAACGCTGTCCGAACGTCTTGATCGCCGGTAGATGAACAGCGTGGCGCCCCTGTGAGCGAAACGCGTAGACCGCGACGCGGTCGCCGAGCTCTTCGAGCGTAACGGCCAACGTCGCGGCTGCCCGCCGCTGGTGGTCGTGTACAGCGAGGCCTTCGGTATCGGTATCGGTGGCAGACCCGGAGGCATCGAGCAGGATGAGGACGCCGAGATTACGCTCGAGTTTGCGGCGTTCCAGGTAGATGTTTTCCGGCGACGAGTAGCCCGAACGCAAGTCGACGAACATATCGATGAGCGCCTCGATGTCGAGCTCGTCGCCATCGGGACGGCCGCGCAGAACCTTGGGGCCCAGGCCGATTCGCGACAAGCGTCGCCGGAGCACGTCGTCGAGCGGAACACCGGCCGCGGAGATATCGGCGGCGACTGTCAGCGGGAAGTCGATGACCCGACACCACTCGGGCCGATACCGATGGTTGTGGACATCCCACTCCGGATAAAGCGCTCCACCTACGCCCAGCGTGGCGCCGGGCTTGCCGTCATCGGTGAACTGGATCCGTGTTGGCAGCGGCCGGGCATCGACTCCCACCTGGTACACCCGTCGAACGGCACGAACCTGCATCTCCGCACCAGCGGAGCCATCCCCGGGTGCCCGGGAGTTGCCGAACAGCTTGCGGAGTTTGTCCGACAGCGCCCGCGAGTTGAACAGCGGATTTTCGAACAGTGCGAGAATCTTGCTCCTCCCGGACTGCTCACTGCCATCGTCATCGTCGTCGTCGGCCTCGGGTAAGTCGATCGGATCGAATTCCAAGCGCAGCTCTTTGTTCGTGGCCCGCGCGCCCGGTGCGGCACTGCGTGCCAGCAATCGGGAGGGCTTGATGGCACCGAACCACTCCGGTGGGTCGGCCACCGGTACTCGGCCTGCGGCCACCTCGAGCGACTCCTCGGCGCTCGAGGTGGCCGGAGGCTCGTGCGGACCGAGCCCAGCTGCGAGTGGAATCCGCTCGGCGAGGTCGACGATTACCCGTCGACCTTCCAGCGCCAGGTAGCGCCGCGCCACCACCGGACGAGCCCGAAGCGCCTTCACCAATCGCTGATCCAGACTCCCCGCACCGAGCAGCGCGGTCTGGAGCAGCATCTCGCGGCGCTGCTCGGCGACCGAGCGGCCCGCTGAGACGAAGATGATCTGGCCGTTGGTGTGAGCAGGCTGACCAGCCGGTGCCTCCGCAACTTCGACAGCCCGGCCGGCGATGAAGGTGGCGAGGAGGCGAAACCGGTCGTGGCTGTTCGGATTGGAAACGTTCATGGTCGCGGCAGGACGGCGTCGATGAGTTCGCCGAGGGCACGGACGACATCCTGATCGTCCGAGAGCACTTGGACAACGGCCGACCGCACCGCACTGCGCAGGCTCAGCCCTTCAGCGACCAGACCGCCCGCGAGGATCAACAACCGGGTGGAGGCCACTTCACGCAGCGGTGAGCCATCCAAGTTTCGAATGGCGTGACCGAGTTCGACCAGCGCTGTCGCGGTCTCCGATCCGATCCCGGCTTCGAAGGCGACCACTTCGGTCTCGACCTCGGCGGGCGGGAAGTCGAGTTCGATGGCAACGAAACGCTGGCGGGTCGACTCTTTGAGGCTCTTCAGTACGCTCTGGTAGCCGGGATTGTAGGAGATGACCAGCTGGAAGTCGGGGGCCGCCCGCAGTGTCGTGCCGAGTCGATCGATCGGCAGTTCACGGCGGTGATCGGCGAGCGGATGAATGACCACGGTGGTGTCCTGGCGCGCCTCGACCACCTCGTCCAGATAGAAGATGGCGCCCTCGCGCACGGCCCGGGTCAAGGGCCCGTCCACCCAGACCGTCTCCCCACCCTTTAGCAGGAAACGGCCAACCAGGTCCGCCGAGGTCATGTCCTCGTGGCCCGCAGCGGTAATCAGCTCGCGCCCGAGTTCGTGGGCCATGGCCTCCACGAAACGCGTCTTCCCGCATCCCGTGGGGCCCTTCAACAGTACTGGCGAACCGCGTCGGGCCGCGGCCCGAAAGACTGCTACCTCGTCGCCGACCGGCCGGTAGAACGGTGCTTCCAAAACCGGGAGTACAGCGGTGGATTGACTGGTCGACATACTAATTTCCTCGCTCGAATGGAACGACTTCCGGAAGCTCTGCGCCCTCAGGGAGAACGAGCCGGCCTTCCGGATTGATGTAGCCGGTGTTCTTGCCGGGGATCGGCAGAACAGGATCAGGACAGAGCCGCCCTGTCCCTTCACCACAGATGCCCATGTCGAAGTACGAACGCTTCTGGACGTCCTCAGGCCAGGGATCGGCGTGCATGGCGAACCACTGCGCGGGCAGGTTGTAGAACACGAAGAAGAACAGACTGCACGCCGCGAAAATGGCCAGGAAACGCGTAGCCTGCTGCTTCACGGCCCCGCCCTGGATCCGTTCCAGTCCTCGTTCGACAAAGGTCCGGCCCCGATCGTCGGTGTAATAACGCAGCGCGCACAGACCTGCCTGGACACCTCCCCACATGAGTCCTTCATAGATCGGCCATTGGTAGTAGGTGCCGGCATTGATCGACAGGGATCGAATTGCGCCGGGGTAGGTGAAAAGTCCCATCGGCATCAGGAAGAGGCCCTCGATGACGAGATCGAAGAAGAACGTCCACACGATCAGAACGCCGATCAATCCGAAGTTGCTGATATCCGGCCACTTCGACTTCGCACGGCGCATGATCCAACATCCGAGGATCGTGCACAGCAGAACTCCGTAGGAATAACCCGCCGCATTCATCAACAACGGTTCGGCCATCATCTGGCCCGGTTCGGCATACGAGCGCCAACCCGGAATGTGGGCCACCCATGATCCCCGATTGAACATCCAGGTGTTGTAGGTACTCCACGTGTTGAAGTAGTTCAGGAGCGGATCCTGGAAGAACAGCAGGCCGCAGGCGACCAGGAGCATGCCGTCGAGCGTGATCCGCCGCTCACGCCGCCAGGGCCTGATGATGAAGTAGTAGACGCCGATCGGCCAGCCAACCAAGATCACAGCCGTCCACGTGATGAGGATCGTCTTCATCCACGTCGGCGGGTCACTGGGCCCCGTGGGCACCCGGACGAAAAATGGTCCCGACACCCAGCGGATCCACACGTACACCTGGAACGCCAGGATCAAGCCCCCGACGATCGCCCAGATCCGGACGGGCTTGCTCGTGGACTGAGCTTTGGCACCCAATGAGGCGACTCCGCCGATCTCCTCGGTGACGGTGGCCGCCTTCTTCCTGTCCAACGGCCCGCTCATCGCACAGCCTCCTTCGGGATCGTCGTGGTCCAACCCACGCGGATCCGCTCGAAGAGCGGACACCTTTCAGCTGTCACCTCGGTGTCGGCGTATCGGTCTGTCGTCGATGGGGCAGTCATCGTCACCCTCTTTCAGTAGCCTGTCGTCCGAAAATATACCAGTAAGAATCTAACCTTCGGCATAGTTTCTCAGATTCATGGCATACTCGCTGACATGGCCGAGCGATGGACGAGGGAGCGACGTCTCGAGCGCACCCGGTCGCTCCTGCTGGATGCCGCGCAAGAGGTGTTTGCCGAAAAGGGGTTCACAGCGGCAACCCTCGATGACATCGCTCATGCGGCGGGATATACCAAGGGCGCCATATACAAGCACTTCCCCACGAAGGAAGAACTCTTCCTGGCTGTGAGCGACCGGTACTGGCAGCGCTACTTCGATACGTTCTCCGAGCTGCTATCGGCAGCGAGCCAGGTGGGAGCGTACGAACTCGACCAAGTTGCCCAGCGGTGGCGCCAACTCGCTGAAGACCGCGGCGCCGAGTCCGCCGCGCTGGGCTACGAATTCACTCTGTACCTGTTGCGCAACCCCGAGGCCCGGGAACGAGTCGCAACCAAACGAGTCGAGGTCGCCGAAGCCCTGGCACGATTCATCGTCGAAGGCCTCGATCGAATCGGCGCGACCCTGCTGATTCCCCCACTGACGTTCGCCCGCGTGCTCATCGCCACCACCGACTCGGTCGCGCTGGGAACCCAACTCGATGACGTCGACCTCTACAGACCAACCCTCGAAATGTACATGTCGGCAATCAAACTGCCCTGACGCCGGTTCATCTCCGACGTACACCATGACGGCGACCGACGGGCCAGATCGAGAACCCGCGTGATGGTCTCGCGAGATACCGGTTCCGGCCGAAACCGCGGCAGCTCCACCGGTCTGCCAGCAGCCGGGTCGTGAAGGTCATCATCGGCCAGGCCATCGGAGTGTGAACCGCCGCTGCGGTCGGTTTCCGCTACCGGATCGATGAGCCGATACCCAAGCCTCCGTCGACGTCGAGTACGACTCCGCTGACGTATCCGGCGGCCGGGGAGCACAGGTAGGCGGCGGCCTCGGCGATGTCTTGGGGCTGTCCGGTCTTGCGTTGGGGCACTTTGGCGATCAGCTTTTCGCGGGCCGCGGTGTTCATCGAAGCGAGCATGGGTGTTTCGATGAGGCCGGGGGCGATGGCATTGGCGGTAATGCCCTGGCGGGCGGTTTCGAGTGCGAGGGTGCGGGTGAGTCCGACGATGCCCGCTTTGGCGGCGACGTAGTTGGCTTGGCCGAAGTTGCCGCGCCAGCTCATCGAGGAGAACGAGACGATCCGGCCGTAGTTGCGTGATCGCATGTGCGGCAACACCGCTCGGGCGCAGAAGAAGGCCCCCGAGAGGGAGACATCCAATACCGAGTGCCAGTCGGTGTCGTCGATGTCCTCGATCCGGTTGTCGCGGATGATTCCGGCGTTGTTGACCAGGGCATCGATACGGCCGTGCGCACCGACGACGGCTTCGATCCAGGCGTTGACATCGTCCGAGGAGGTGACATCGACCGGATGGGCCAGGCAGGTGCGCCCGAATTCCTTTTCCAGGCGGTCAGCGAGGTCTCGGGCGGCGACGTCGTTGACGTCGCCGATGGCTACGATTGCTCCTTCGGCCGCGAATCGCTCGGCCATACCCGCGCCGAGCCCTTGGGCTCCGCCGGTCACGAGGACGACTTGATCGGTGTAGCGGTTCATTGCACTCCAGGAATGTGATAGCGGCTCGGCATGCCTTCAGGCCGATCGGCGTTGCAGGAATGCGGTCAGCGAGGCCGGTACGTCATTGGTGTTCCAGTGCTGTTCGAAGTCGGCGAGTTCTCGGGCCAGTCCTTGGTTTTCGTCCATAGTGGTCAGGGTGTGCAGGAGGGCTTTGAACGCGGTTTGGGCCGGACCGCCGGCTTCGGCCAGTTCGATCGCGGCGGCTCGTGCGCAGGCGTGCACTTCCTCGGCCGGCACCACCGCGTGCAGCCAGCCGGTGGTGGCGAGCCGCTGGGCGGGGACCAGTTGTCCGGTCAGGGCCAGCCACCGTGCCGCGGAGTCGCCGATTTTGCGTGGCAGTCGCACGCTCGAGCCCGCGGCCGGGAGCAGGTTGTTGCGGATGTGCCCGTCGCCGATCAGTGTCGTGTCGGCGGCGACCACCACGTCACAGGCCAGTGCAAGCTCCAGACCACCGGCCACAGCGTGGCCGTGCAAGGCGGCCACCACCGGCAGGCGGCTGGTCTCGAGCCGAGTGACCACGGCCGAAACCCGGCGCAGAAACTGCGTCGGCCCACCCGGGGTGTCGGCCAGGCTCAGAAAGTACCGCAGGTCGGCGCCGGCGCAGAAGCTCTTGCCCGCTCCGGCGAGGACAAGGCACCGGGTGTGCGGATCTTGTTCCGCCTCGGTCACCGCGGCAGCCAGAGCATCGATCAACTCGGGGTCCAATGCGTTGCGGCGGTGGGGGCGGTTGAGTGTCAGGGTGCGGATCGGACCGGTACGGGTAACCAGGACCGGTGCGGGCAGGTTCATCGGGCACCCGCGCCCAGGCCGGCGTCCTCGCGGCGCCGCTGCCGCAGCTGTGCGCGCTGGATCTTGCCGCTCGGCGTCTTGGGCAGGCTCTGCACAAAATGGATACGCCGCGGGTAGGCATGCGCGGCGTAGTTCTTCTTGACCCATTGCTGTAGCTGCTGGACGAGATCGTCGGAGACGGCGGCGCCGGGCGCGAGGACCACGAACGCCTCCACGACCTCGCCGCGCACCTCATCGGGACCAGCGACCACTGCGGCTTCGCTGATAGCGGGGTGCTGCAGGAGCGTGGATTCGATGTCGAACGGGCCGATGCGGTAGCCGGCCATAATGATGACGTCGTCGTCGCGCGCGGAGAACCGCACGATCCCGTCGGCGTCGATCGATGCGATGTCACCGGTCAGGAAATAGGCGCCCCCGGCGCGGAATCGGTCGCCGCCGCGCCCTCCGACATAGCCGCGGAAGGTCATCAACGGACTGCCCGCGACCACGATCGCCAGCCGCCCGGTCTGACCGGACTCGACCGGTGCGTCGTCGTCCTCGCCCAGGACGGTGATCTCCCAGCCCGGCAGCGAAGTTCCCATCGCACCGGCCAGCACCGGCCGTTGCAGGCTGGAGTGGTGTGGGAAACCAATCGGCATGCCGAGTTCGGTCTGGCCGTAGTGGTCGTGCACCTCGAGCCCGAGCGCGTCGCGGGCCCAGTCGTTGACCTCCGGGGTCAGCGGCTCCCCCGCGCTCGACAGCCGGCGCAGCGCGAGCCCCTGGGGAACTGGCAGGCCGGAGGCGCGCAGGCCGCGGTAGACCGTGGGCGCAGCGGTGTAATCGGTAACCGCGCGATCCTTCAACACCGTCCAGGTGTCGGCGGCCGAGAATCCGCCGCGCAGCAGCAGCGTCGGCACACCGGCCGCCAGGGGAGCCACGATCGCGGTGTAGAGCCCGTAAGCCCATCCCGGGTCGGCGCCGCACCAGAAAACGCTGTCGGGCCCGACGCCCAGACCGAACTCCAGGTAGCTTTGCCACCCGGCGGCATAGCGCACCGGATGCACCACACCCTTGGGTTTGCCGGTGGTACCGGAGGTGAACATGTGCACCAGCGCCCCGTCTCCACCGACCGGTGTCGAGCCGATGTCTTGCCACGAGGCCGCGACAAGGCGGGCGCTCAACCCGTCGGGGGAATCGGTACCAGCGACGATCAGCGTCCAGTCACCTGCGGGCACTTTCGCCCGCTGATCCTCATCGGCCACGACGAGCCCGACCTCTGCGTGGGCGAGGCGGGATCGGATCGCATCCTCGGCGAACGCGGTGAACAACGGCACGTAGACCGCGCCCAAGCGCCAAATACCGAGCACGACCGCGACCAATTCGGCGCTCTTGCCCATCACGGTCGCGACCCGATCCCCGCGCCCCACACCGGCCGCGGATAGAACCGCGGCCGCTCGTCGTGACGCTTCGGCGAGCTCGCCGTAGGTGTATTCGATCGCGGCCAAGTGCTCGTCGACGATCATCAGCGCTCGAGCCGATGCCGGATGACGGTCGCATAGCAACCAGGCCACATCCGCATCCGGCGTCCCGAATTGTTCGAGGAACTCACCGACACGTATTGCATAGTCAGGACTCACTACCGCTCCAATTGGGTACGTTAAACAGTTCATTGGTACCCAAAAGGGTACCGCAGGAACGGTGACGAATAAACCCCGTTGCTCGCAGCTGCCCGAGGAGGGGTGTGAAACACTCGATCTCATGCCTCGTACGGCCTCGGCGCGTCAAACGACGGTCAACACCCCCCGTAAGCGACGCGTTGATGTGGCGCGGCGTGACGACCTGCTGCGTCAGGTCCAGGAGATCTTTCTCAGCGAGGGTTTCACCACCATCACCATCGGCGAGCTCACCGAGCGCCTGCATTGCTCCAAGGCCACCCTCTACAGCGTCGCCGCGACCAAGGAACAGCTGGTGGTACTGGCGACCAAACAGTTCTTCGGCGAATCGGCCGAACTCATCGAAGCCGATGTGGCCACCCAGACCGACCCGCAGGCCAAGATCCTCGCGTACCTCGGCGGTATCGCGAATGCCATGCGGCGCAACTCGAATGCCTTCTACCAGGACATGGTCGCTTTCGCTCCCACCGCCGAGATCTACGCGCGCAACACCGCCCGCGCGGCCGAACGTGTCCATGAACTGATCGATGATGGGATACGGACAGGTCGTTTCCGTGCCACCGACGGCAGGTTCGCCTCCCAACTCGTCGCACTCGCCATCGAGGGAGTCCAGTCCGGCGTCCTGCTCGAGCGCACCGGCCTGTCGGCGGCAGACGCCTTCAACGAACTGGCGGCCCTACTGTTGAACGGGTTACTCCACAGCCCTGACTGACCCGTTGCCGTGCACAATCTGCCGGCGTGGGCGCTCTCGCCGAGCAACCTCGGCGCTGGCGGGGTCGTGAGCGGCGCGATAGCGGGCGCGAGGGCGGCCGAGTCGCAACACGAGCCCCCTAGCCACGCCGACTCGGTCCCGTATGCCGCGAAGGTCTGGGGCTGACCGCTGACCTTCGCGGCGGCATTCTAGGTGGCGGGGATCACCGGCAGGATCAGCCGGGAGGGCCGCGTGGAGTCGTGGAAGATCTTCTGGTGGGCGACACGGTGCTCGATGGCCACGGTCGGATCCTCTCCGGTGTTGAGGTTGCGGTCCCAGCGCGGGAAGTTGCTGGAGGTGACCTGGACCCGGAGCCGATGCCCTGCCTTGATCACGATGCTGGTCGACCACAGGTCGATCTCGTGTTCATCGATGCGTCCGGGCTCTGTGATGACGCGGGTGATGCCGTCGACGATGTTGAGCGAGGTTCCTCGTTCGTCGACAGCGCACAGCCGCACGACCCAGTCCGTAGCGGGCCCGTCGGTGGCGGCGAACAGGGTCGCGGTGACCCGGCCGGTGATCTCGAGGTCCTCAGGGAGCGGGTCGCTGGTGAACACCAGCACATCCACACGGGACTCCACTGCCTGCTGGTCGAGGGCTCCGGGGCGGAAATCACTCGCCATGATGAGCGCGCCGCCCGTGGTCGGCACAGGGTCGGCGGGATCGTAGACGTAGGACGAAGGCGCCTCGTTCTCTGCCGGGGCACAAGTCGACAGATGACCGTCGGGATGGAGGAAGAACTCGGTGTCGCGGGCGCGGGCGAGGGGCCATTGCGGCTCGTGTCGCCACTGATTCAGACCCATGACGAAGATGTCCACGCCCGGGTCTGGTTCCGCGTCGACCGGTTCGCTGGGCAGGAACTGGTCGAACCAGTCCAGCTGAATACCGGTCATGGTCCCGTCACAACTCGGTGGCGCCACCGAGGCCAGCCCGTAGTTCACCGCACCGACATGCTCTGGCCTGGGGCTGAGGAGACTCAGATGTTCCCATGGCCCGACGATCAGTCGAGTCGTGTGGCCCTGTTCGCGTGCGGCGATGTAGTTGTCGATCGAGCCCTGCGAGAACACGTCGTACCAGCCCGCGACGTTCAAGGACGGGACAGTGACCTCACCGTGCCTGCCCGCGACCCGGGCCTGGGCCATCGAGGCGGGATCACGCAAGCCGCGCTGCACGCCGATATCCGGCAGGTTCGTGCGCACCAATGCCGGCGACGCGCCTGAGGGCAACTCCCTATATGTCACCTCGGCGAGCCGGTCGAAGTCGCGAATCGTGGTACCCAGCTTGGCGAACAGCTCCTCGGTATCCGCCGCCACCTTCGCATACTGGCCCGCCGAGACCATCAGCGACCACCACAGATTCAATCCGTGTTCGATCGCTCCGCCACGGAAGAAGATTCCGTCGGCGGGCTCGCACCAGGTGACCTGCGGCGCGATGGCGCGCAGGTGCGGCGCCCCCGCGATGGCCGCAGCCCATTGGGTGTTGCCGGTGTAGCTTGCACCGAACATTCCCACATTGCCGTTGCTACCGGGCAGCGCAGCGGCCCACTCGATGGTGTCGTAACCGTCTTGCTGCTCATACGCCCACGGCAGCCACTCGCCGTCGGATGTGAACCTTCCTCGCGTGTCCTGCTGCACCACGATGTAACCGCGCCGAACAGCTTTGAGCGTGTCGAGCTGGGCGGTCCCCTGCGGCGAAGCCTTGTCGTAGGGGGTGCGCTGCACGAGAACCGGCCACGGCCCCGCACCGACGGGCCGGTAGACGTCGGCCCGCAGAATCACCCCGTCACGCATGGGTACGGACACGTCGAACTCGATAGCCACTTGACTCATTGGATCCTCACTGATCACTCGGACACTCCATCACGACGGCCCGAAAGAAACTTAACTGGGTACCAGCGTATTCGATATAGTACCCATCGTGACCAGACACACAACCCTTACGCAACTCATCATGAGTAGCGGGGTCGTCATTGCACCGTGAGCCTACGAGTGCGAGGGTTCGGCTACCGGTCCGTATGAGGGTCATCGCGCGTTTCGGGTGAATGGCCTCTATCGTCGGGTTCTCCGGCTGACGGCTCGTTGCGAACTTCAGAAGGTGCGCTCGGCTACCTTTACCCGTTCGCTCGCCTGCAACGCGGCGCGCAGTTCGTCGGCCGACAGCGGCGCGGCCGGAGCTTCGAGCATGCGCTCGACCGGCACGCTGGGGTCGGCAAGGTAGATCCGGGTGTATGCACCGGCCTCGGGCTCGAAACGCCAAGTCTCACCTGGCGTTCCGGCGTCGACGGTATCGAATCCGAGCCGGTCGATCAGCTCTGCCACCCGAGTCTTCGCCCCTTGGTCCGCGCCCGCGATGGGTAGAGCGCTGCGGTCCGGCGCCCCGGCTGGGCGGGCGAGCTGCGGGATATGGTGGGCCAGGATGTTGTTGAATGCCTTGACCAGCAGGGCGCCCGGCAAGAGCTGCTGGGCCAATTCAGCCGTGGTCATCTTTTCGGCGTCGAGTTCGCCGATCCGACCGTCGCGGTGAGGATAGTAGTTGCCGGTATCCAGCACGGTCCGGCCCCGCAGTAGTTCAGCAGGCAGAGAGCTGTACGCGGTCAGCGGGATGCTGAGCAGGATTGTCTCCCCGGCGCTGGCAGCCTGCTCCACGGTGCCTGCCGTGGCTCGCGAACCCAGTTCCTCGACGAGATCGGCCAGGCTCTGCGGCCCCCGCGAGTTGGCGATCACGACATCGATGTCCGCCGCGACCGCCAGCCGCGCGACCGCGGACCCAATATTTCCGCTTCCGATGATTCCCAGTGTCGGCATCGTATTTCCTCTTCCTTGTTCCTTGTTGCGGGTCGCCCAGAGCCATACGCCCGTGGGCGGATAGGCCACCGGGCAGATGGCTAAGACGTGACGTCAGGTGTCAGGGGCAAGTCGTCGACGCGTGAGGTGCGCCAAGGCAGACGAACTCGTCGACCGCCTGAGAGTTTCATGATCCTTTTGTCCTTGCTGCCGGTCGACTTGCAAGCCTGGCGGGCAATGCTCGAGGTGGACGGCCCCCAGTGCCGGAAGCGCCGGACGGGGGCCGGTCAGGCCGGGCTGGCCTCGGCCGCGGCGGATACCTCGGCCCACTCCTGCCAGCCCTCGAGCCGGTCGGCGTAGATCTGCGGGACGACCTGGAGGGGAAAGGTGCCGAAGAAGATCCGGGACGGTGGGGTGTCGGCGTCGACGACCTTCAGCAGCGCGGGGCCGACGCCCGCCGGGTCGGGATTCGGGAGGGTGGCGAAGCTGGCGTTGACTGCCTCCCGGAAGCTGTCGTAGGCGGACAGCGGTGCGGAATAGGCGGAGGACGTGTTGAACTCGGTGCCGAAGGGGCCGGGCTCGACGACAGTGACCTTGATGCCGAAGGCCGCTACTTCCTGGGCCAAGGAGTCCGAGAGTCCCTCGACGGCTGCCTTGGTGGCGGTGTAGCCGCCCGTTGTGGGGAAAGCGGCGAGGCCGAGCAGGCTGGACACGTTGATGATGTGGCCGCTGCCCTGAGCGCGGAGGTAGGGCAGTGCCGCCTGGATGACCCACAGGGTGCCGAACATATTCGTCTCGAACTGGGCGCGGACATCGTCTTCGGTCAGCTCTTCGACCATGCCGAACAGGCCGTAGCCGGCGTTGTTGACGACGACGTCCAGGCGTCCGAAGTGCTCGTGGGCATGCTGGACGGACTCCGTCACGGCGGTTTTGTCCGTGACGTCGAGGGGCAGCGGCAGTATCGCGTCGCCATGGGCGGCGACCAGGTCGGCCAGTGCGTCGGTGTTGCGGGCGGTCGCTGCGACCTTGTCGCCACGCGATAGCGCGGCCTCGGTGAACCGGCGGCCCAGGCCGCGCGAGGAACCAGTGATGAACCAAATCTTGCTCATGGGAAGCACTCCTCAAAAGGGATACGAAGACAACTTATGAGACCATATACCAATATGGGATGGAGTACCACATAGGGTCTGTGTACTACACTCATGGCATGGCTGAGACATCCAGGACCATGGCCTCCACGCTGCGGGAGCGGACACGAGCCGCGATGCGCGATGAGGTCAGCGAGGTCGCGTTCCGGCTGTTCTCCGAGCAGGGCTTCGACAACACGACGGTCGAACAGATCGCCGCCGAGGCGGGCTTGTCGCGCACCACCTTCTTCCGGTACTTCGGCACCAAGGAGGAGCTCGTCCTCGGCAGGATGGGTGAGTTCGGCCATAAGATGGCCGCCGCGCTCGCCGCCCGGCCCGCCGACGAGCGGTCCTGGGAAGCATTGCGCCGCTCGTTCGACGTGATCACCGAGTCGAATACCGACGAGCCTCAGCCATTTCTGAACCTGATGCGGTTGCTCGACGACGCCTGCGCCCTGATGACCCGTCAGTGGGAGAAGACGCAGGGCTGGCAGAGCCTCCTGGTGCCAGAGATCTCCCGCCGGCTCGGCGGTGACCCGGAGTCCACGACCAACCTCCGCGCCCAGGCCCTTGTGGCGTCGGCGATTTCCTGCCTCGACGCCGCAACCGACGCCTGGAGGGCAGCCGACGGGACCACTCCGTTGTCCGAACTCCTCGACCAAGCCATGGGCGTACTGGTCGAGCCGACAGCATAGCCAAACGGCGAGGCCCCCTTGACCGACCGCGTGCGGCGCGTTGTCGATTCATCCAGGGGTGGCTGTGGGCTGTTCCGTGGAATCGCCGAGACGGGCAGCCACAATTCAGTAAAGGTAGATGGCGAGCATGGTTGTCCAGATAACAGCTAGCCAAGTGTCGGTGGTGATTTTCAGCCAGGTCGGGGCGTGTCGGATTTCCATGAAGTAGCGGATGATCAGGCGGCATTTGATCAGTCCGAGGACAACCACGGCGATGATGAGTCCGGTATCGAGCCTGGTGCTGTCGGCGTGGCCGGGGGCGAGTTGCCAGGCGAGCAGGGTGATCGCCGTGAGTGCGATCCATGCGTAGATGATGCGTTTGTTGTCTCGGATTCGTGTTTTGTCGGTGGCGGTTCGGGTCGTCATTGGGTTACCTCATGAGGTAGATGATGGCGAAGATGACGACCCAGAGCAGATCGATCATGTGCCAGAACAGGGCGCCTTGTTCGACGATGCTCACCCGTTGCCTGCGGGGGTTGCGTAGCTCTTGGACGACGATTCCGAGGATGAGCATGCCGAGTAGTAGGTGTGCGAGGTGGATGCCGGTGAGGGCGTAGTAGAAGCTGAAGAATTCGTTGGCGACGGTGTAGCCGTTGGTTAGCTCGTGGTGCCATTCATAGATTTTCAGGGCGATGAATACCAGTCCGCATGCGCCTGCGGCGAATACAAGTCGTCGCGCTGTCCGGATTGCTCCCTGTCGGGTCGAGATGACGGCCAGGGCGACGAACATGGAGCTGCTGAGCAGCACGACGGTGTTGGTGACACCGATGCCGATGTCGAGGTGTTGCTGGGCGGTGGAGAACTCTTGGGCCGATCTCGCGCGGAAGACCATGTAGACGACGAAGTAGCAGCCGAAGAAGAACAGGTCGCCCAGGATCATCACCCACATGTCGATATCGCCCGGCATGTGTCGTGCCCGTTCAGCTTCGGCCGAGAGTGGTTCGGTCTCCGGGGAGATGCCTTGATCGGAGATGGTCATCGCGTGGCCTCGGCGGGGTAGAGGGGTGGGGTATGTGTGCTCTCGGCTTTTGTGGCGTTGCGCAGGATTGGTAGCAGGCACACGACCCACAGTCCGAAGACGACTACCGCGATGTAGAAGGTGATCATTCCGTTCCAGGAGAACGCCCCGGAGCGGAAGACCCACATCTGGGTGGCAAGGACTTCGGTGACGATCTGCCAGATGGAGATGTAGGCGAACCATTTGGGGAAGATGTGGTTACGGTCGTAGAGGATCGCGATCGCCAGCACAGTGTAGGCAGCGGTGAAGCAGCCCAGGGATCCGTTGTAGGACAACATGCCCAGGTCGTAGAGCAGGTGTTGGATCCCGGGATCGCGGTCGGGGCGGAAAGTCGCGGTGAGCCAGCAGATGAGCAGCACGTGGAACCCGGGGATTGCGCCGACTCCCATTCCAGCGATGTAGGCGTAGGCCAGCAGCGATCCCGAGGACATGCGTTTCATGAAGTAGCCGATGATGCCGTTGGAGACTGCCGCTCCGCCCGCGAGGACCAGTAGCACCGCGAAACCGGCCTGGATTCCCCACTGATGCTTGTCGAACCACTGCGCCACTTGCAGATCAGTCACGTCCGGGCGCGGTGGTGGTGTTGCCCTGCCGAAGAATACGACCCCTACCGACAGGGCGGTGTAGAAGGCGGCGAACAGCCAGTAGATGATCCAGACATCGAGCCCCGCTCCACTTTTCGGGGTGGCGCTTCTTGCTGTACCAGAGGTGTTGGTCACGGCGGTCACGACGCGATCCCCTCCTGCTGGATCTGGCGTCGGAGCGCGGATCGCACGAGGAAGAACATCACCGCGACGAACAGCGCGAAGGCGCCGTTGCGGAGCCAGAACGAGACGAAGCCGTCCCACGCCAGCGGCCCGTCCCGGAACACCGCGGCACCGGCCGAGGGGGCCATGGCCAGCGCCGTCAGAAGTGCGTAGGGCGAGACCCATTTCGGAAAGATGGGTTGCGGTTGTTCATCGAAATACACTGCCAGAGCGAGCAATACGAACTGGGCGACCAGCATGCCGATCGGCGCGATAAAGACGATCCAGGCGAGGTCGTTGAGTACCTGAACCAGTTCCACACCCCGGTCGGCGCGGAAAGCGGCGACGGCGAAGAAGATGTTCGACAAAGCGAACAAGGTCACTCCGGCGACGATCGCGGTGAGGTAGGAGAAGGCGAAGATGTGGCTCTGGCCCCTCATGCGCAGCATCTGACCCATTATCAGCACGAAGAACGGCACGATCATGACCCCGCACAGGTTGAAACCGACCATGCTGAATCGGATCAGCGGTGTGTTGTCGGCGTAGAACTGCGCTACCTCCGTCGCTGTCATGTTCGGCGACATCGGTGGGAAAAAGCCGGGAAACGCAACGAACAGCGCGAGCAGCACCAGGGCGACCACCGGGGTCGACCACAGGATCACCTGGTGGGCTCTCAGATTCGTGGCAGTCGATTGCTCCTCGTCCTCGGTGAGTGTCTGCATGTCGTTGACTCCCGTCGGATGAATGGGTTGTCGAGGTCGGACCGGCCACCGTGCGGCGGCGCTGGCCGATGATTGCGCCGCTGGGGCTCATGGGGAGCAGCATCGCAAGTTTTCTGACTATGGTCAATAATTGTGGTGCGCTAAAATCCCTGCTATGGCGATAGATTCACACAGGCCAAGAGGTGACGATCGTCAGAAAAGGGCGACGCCGCTACGGGCTCGATCCCATGCCAGCCGGGAAGCGATCATGCAGGCGGCCATGGCGTTGTGGCGCACCAAGGGTTTCGCCGAGACCACGGTCACCGACATCTGCAAAGCCGCTGGTGTGTCGAAAGCGCTGTTTTACGTGTACTTTTCACGGCGAGAGGACGTACTCCTCGCAGTGGAGGTGTTCACCATGCGCGACGCGCATCTGGCCGCCGAAGCCGTCTTCTCGGGCCCTTACGAACTGGTCGACGTGATCACCGCGGTCATCGGCACCCTCGAACAGCGTGCCCGCCACTACCCTCCAGAGCTGGTCTTCGAAGCGGTCTTGGAAACCTACCGGCTCGAACGACAGGCCCTCGCCGAGGGCGCCACCCAGGCCGACATCGCCTACCTTTTTCTCGAACCCTTCCGGCAAGCCCACCGCGACGGCCGCATCCCCGCCGAGGTCGATGTCGTGCGCACGGCCCGCATCGCGCAGACGCTGGTGGCCGACGGTATCCGCTGCTGGGCGGCCGCAGGCTTCGATGACCCCGCGCTCACCGAAACCCTCGCCGCCGAGATCAGCACCCTGCTCACGGCGGCCCCCACCACTCGCGTGTTGAGCTCGGACGCATAGCCGGGCTGCGGCTCCGCAGCCGCGGCGCGGCTCCACCGCCTTGGGAGTAACCCCGGATGGCCAGCGGGCGACGGGCTGCTGTCGGCCCTTGCCCCAAGAACAGCCGCACGCAGCGGCTACCTCATCATCACCTGCGGCGTGGGCCTTTCCTGGTCATACGTAGACCCCATACCTCGAGGGTTGTCGCCATCGCCATGTATTGCAGGTAGGCGGCTATGACGAGCTCGCCGCCGTAGTCGTGCAGCCATCCCCGTAATGGCAGCAGTGCCGCCACACCGAGGCAGATCAGCAACGCACCCAGCACCAGTGCCGGAATCCTCAGTGGCGCGAGCTGTTCATCGAGCAGAGCACGGGCGGGCCGCCCCGTATCTGCGGCGGAGCGCGAGTTCGGCTGGGCGGCGGCGGGAATTCCGGTACCGCCGGTCTCGAAGGGGTTGGGTACGGACGCTGAGTTAGCCATAGCGTTCTCCAGGCCGAACTGCGATCGACCAAGGTAGCGATTCGATATGGAATATGGCGCGAGACGGGTGATCGCCGTGATCGGCGACCGATCCGTCCTGTCATGCGGCACGATGGCCGCTCCCCGACGTTTATGAAGGCTAACTATTCTCTGGCGTTAGCGGGGCGGTAATTGAACTTCGAAAAAGCACCGCTGCTCACACGCCCCGGCGCGTTGGCGCGAGACCGAATCGTGACCTTGCACGCAGGTATGGTCCTGAACTTGGAAAATAGCTGTCCGGAGGGTGGAATTCGGGGCCCGGCCCGGAGGACGCGCGGCCCACTGAAGTTACCGAACCGATATCCAACATCGACGGCGCTACAGCGCCAAGTCCGCCGGCGAGGCATCCCAGACGCGGTGCGGCAGCGCCGTCAGCCCGGTGAACACCACCATCAGCGTCCAGGTAACCACCCACACAGCCCGCAGACACGGCCGCAGCTAACCATCGCGACACCCATCCGTGTGCGGATGCCTTGCCCACGACGATTACGGAGCGATGATCCGCAGCCGTATCGCATGGCTGCACGCACAATCAGACCGGAGTTTGCCGCAACGGAAGTCGGAAAGTCGACTCGAACGAGTGCACTAACCGCGGACACCGGTCACAACCGGCACCAGGTACCTGTGCGCGAATGCGGCGAGCTCGTCGTCGGAGTTCAGCGGGGCTGTCCCGTGCGGGGCGAGGATGAGCGAATGGACTATGCGGCAGACGATTTCGGCGCGGATCATCAGGTCGTCGGAGTCGGCGAGTAGTCCGCGCTGTACCGCGCGTTCAAGTGTGGCGGCGGTTGCGGCAACGCACATGGTGAAGGTGGTGGCGCCGTCGACCGTGAGTTTCATGATCACTCGCTCGGGTTCGATCGCCAGCATTCGTTCGACCATGGGATGAGTGCGCCAGCGTGTCACGACCGTGACGAATACGTCGGCGACGAGGTCGTCGATGCCGTTGTGACGTTCGGGCATCGCGGCGAGTTCCGCCAGTAGGGTCGCGACCTCGCGGCTGATCACAGCCTGCACGAGATCATCGCGTGAGCCCACCCGCCGGTAGACGGTGACACGATCGACCCCGGCCTGCCGGGCGACGTCCTCGATCGTCGACTTCTTGACGCCGACCTTCGAGAACTGCACGAGGGCGGCATCGAGTATCCGCGTCTCGAGATCGTCCGCATCATCGCGGCTCAGGGCTGCTTTCGACGCCGTCTTCACCGGTTCGACGCTAGCAGAAAGCGCTCGTTGTGCAACAATTTCAGAAAAAATGTTGCGCGCAACACTGCAATGCAATTTGTTGCACTGTACGGTCGCCGTATGGCTGACACGGCTGGTGCGACGAAGCGCACCTACGGCGACGACGCGCATGCGATCAATGCGCGCGATGTCCATTTCGAGTTCGATTCCGTGCCGATGCACTACATCCCCGGCGAAGTGCTGGCCACCCACATCGTCAATGTCATGCACCTGGTGCTGCCCGAGGGTGAGCGGGCCATGGCACAGGCGCTATCCGAGGCATTGCCGCATATCCACGACGAACGCCTGCGGGAGGAGGTGATCGGGTTCGTCGGGCAGGAGACCATGCACGCCAACAGCCATGAGGCGGCGCGCAGGCATCTGCAGTCCATCGGCCTGGACGTGGACTCCTATGTCCGCAAGGTGGCGTGGCTGGTCGACCGCGTTCTCATCGCTCACGGCCTGACCGGACGGGCCGAGGATCAGTGGCTCAAGGAACGCCTCGGACTGTTCGCCGGCATGGAGCACTACACCGCTGTGCTCGGCGAATGGCTGCTCAATGCGGACATTCTCGAGGAGAAGGGCATGCATCCGGCCATGCTGGATCTGGTGCGCTGGCACGGTGCGGAGGAAGTCGAACATCGCAGCGTGGTCTACGACGCCTACATGTATGTCGACGGCAGCTACACACGCAAGGCACGGACCGCGATCGTGGCGAGCCTGACGCTGCTGCCGCTGTTCATCGTGTCGACGGCGTACATGTACCGGAAGGACCCGGATGCCGACAAAGGCCGATTCTGGTTGCGGCAGTTCGCAAGTGCCACCCGCCGCGGCGTAATCCCCAGTTGGACGGTCTTCCTCACCGAGATCCCACGCTATCTGCGGCCGGGCTTCCATCCCTCGCAGCTGGGTCCGATGGACAAAGCGCTGCGGTATCTCGGGTACTCGCCCGCCGCACGGACGGCGGGTCACTGATGGGCGGCGAGCATACCGATGCCACACCGGTGAGTCTGCGGGTGCTCGGCGGGATCATGGACGTATACAAGAGCGTCTTCGTGAAAGGTGGCGCCGCACCACTGCTGTCGCGGCCGAAGCCGGTGCGGCGCACGGGATTCGAGCTCGATGTACGCATCGAGAGTGTCGAACACCAGACCGATGATGTGGTGAGTCTGACACTGCGCGCGGCGGGTGGCGGCCCGTTGCCGACGTGGCGGCCGGGTTCTCATGTGGATGTATTTCTGCCCTCTGGCCGACAGCGGCAGTATTCACTGTGCGGGGATCCGTCGGACCGCTTCCGCTACCGGATCGCAGTGCGTCTCATTCCGGACGGCGGCGGGGGCTCGCGGGAGGTGCACGAGACGCTACGGGTCGATGATCGGCTGCGAATCCGCGGGCCCCGCAATGCATTCACATATATAGACGCCCCCTCGTATCTGTTCCTGGCCGGCGGCATCGGCATCACACCGATCCTGCCGATGGTGCGAGCGGCGGGCTCACGTGGTCGCCTCGTGTACGTCGGCCGCTCGCGCGACACCATGCCTTTCCTGCATGAGCTGCCCGGCGCGGATATCCGTCCCGACGACGAATTCGGTGTCACCGATATCGCCGAACTCATTGGTCGTGCCGAACCCGGCGCGGCCGTGTACGTCTGCGGACCGCCGCCCATGCTGGCGGCCGCGCAACGCTGCATGTTCGAGCTGAATCCGACCGGTTCGCTGCACACAGAGCGGTTCTCGGCGCTACCGGTCACCGACGGCCGCGCATTCGATATCTCCCTCGCACGTACCGGCGGCACCGTTCGAGTCGCCGCGGACGAGACCGCGCTGACCGCGCTGCGTCGTCGGCTCCCGGATATCGCCTACTCCTGCCAACAGGGCTTCTGCGGCACGTGCAAGGTCGGCGTCATCGCCGGAATCGTCGATCACCGCGACCGCCTGCTGACCGAATCCGAACAAGCCGACCACATGTTGGCGTGCGTGTCACGTGCGGCTGGCGACGAACTCGTGCTCGACCTCTGAACGACACCGCGTCTGCGTGCGGGAACACCATTGCCGCCCAGCCTGATTCATGCCAGCAGGGACGAACCCTTCGCCGACGACGATCGTACTCGCCGACCGCCTCAGCGCCGCAGGGGCACGCTGCGACCTGCGCTTGTGGCCCCGCCGAATGCACGCCTTCCACACCCTCGCGGCGCTGGTGCCCGAATCCCCGGACGGCATACCGCGAATCCGGCCGATTTGTCATTGCGGCCGTCGAATCCCCTGCCGCACAGGCAATCTGAAAGAAGTACCGTCATGAGCTTTGATACCCTCTGCGCCGCCTTCCAACACACCGCTGCCATCGATCCCGACGCGGTCGCGGTGCGCACCGTGGGCGGCACCCAGGAGCTCACTTGGGGCGAATACGCAGCCCAGGTGCGCCGCATCGCCGCCGGCTTCGCCGCGCTCGGCATCGGGCGTGGCGACACCGTGGCCCTGATGATGGGCAACCGGGTGGAGTTCTACCCGATCGATGTCGGCGCACTGCACGCGGGAGCCACGTCCTTCTCCGTCTACAACACCCTGCGGCCCGAGGGGATCGCCCATGTGCTGAACAATGCGGGCGCTTCGGTGGTGGTGTGCGAGGCGCAATACCTCGACCGCATCCGAAGCTCCGGCGCGGCCCCAGCACACATCGTCGTACTGGACAGCGACACAATTGAGGGCACGCTGACCCTGCAGCAGCTGCAGACGCTCGGCACCAGCGACTTCGATTTCGAGAAGTCCTGGAAAAATACGAAGCCCGACGATGTCGCCACCCTCATCTACACTTCCGGCACCACCGGCAATCCCAAGGGCGTCGAAACCACGCACGCCAACCTGCTGTTCGAGGCCTATGCGCTGGCCCAGGTGCTGCCGATCGAATTCGGCGACCGAATCACCTCGTTCATGCCCTCGGCCCATATCGCCGACCGGTTGACCGCGCTCTACCTGCAGATAGTGTTCGGCACCCAGGTGACGGTGGTGACCGAACCCGCGCTCATCGCGGCGGCGCTGCCGGACTGCCGCCCGACCATCTGGGGTGCGGTCCCGCGGGTGTGGGAAAAGCTGAAGGCCGCAATAGAACTCGGCGTCGCCAACGAGCCCGATGCGGCGCGCGCCGCTGCCCTGCGCTGGGCTCTCGACACCGCACGCAAGCGCATGGACCTACTGCGTGCTGGAGCGCCGGTTCCAGCCGACTTGGCCGCCGAATTCGAGAATGCCGATGCCGCCGTACTGTCGGCACTGCGCGCGAAACTCGGCTTCGGCGAACTGAAATGGACCATCTCCGGCGCCGCACCGATCCCAGCCGACACCCTCGCCTTCTTCGCCGCACTCGGACTACCCATCTCCGAAATCTGGGGCATGTCCGAACTCACCTGCATCGCAACCGTATCCCCTTACGCACCAACCGAGCTCGGCACAGTCGGTCGGCTGGTGCCCGGAATGCAGATGCGGCTCGCGCAAGATGGTGAGCTGTTCGTGCGCGGCCCGCTGGTCATGAAGGGCTACCGCGGCGAACCGGGGAAGACAGCCGAAGCCATCGACGCCGACGGCTGGCTCGCGACCGGCGATGTGATGACCCGCGAGGACAACGGCTGTTTGCGCGTCGTCGACCGCAAGAAAGAACTCATCATCAATGCGTCGGGAAAGAATATGTCGCCCGCCAATATCGAGAACGCGGTACGCGCGGCCTCCGGTCTGATCGGCACCATCGTCGCCGTCGGCGACGCCCGCCCCTATGTCACCGCTCTGGTGACGCTGGATCCGGACACCGCTGCGAGTTTTGCCGCCGAGCACGGATTACCGGTCACCACACTCGTCGAGCATCCCGACATCATCGAACGAGTCCGCACCGCCATCGATTCCGCAAATCAGGTCCTATCTCGCGTAGAGCAGATCAAACGCTTCCGACTGCTACCGACCTTCTGGGAACCCGGCGGCGGCGAACTCACCCTCACCATGAAACTGCGGCGCAAGCCGATCAGCGAGATGTATGCCACCGACATCGATCTGCTCTACGCCGACCCACAGCCCGCTGGTGTGTACTCCCCAGCCACGAAGGAGACCGTCTCCCGATGACCCGCTGGTTCCCCTCGCCGAGCGACGACTAAGGCGGTCCGACGTCGATCATTTTGCGCGGGAACCAGTTTCGTAGGCGGTGAGGTCGACGCGAGCGGTGGCTCGGGCGCGAACGCCCCAGGCGCGGGCGGCGATTTCTGTCCTCGCTGTGGTCAGATGGCTTGCGGCTTGCGCACCCCGCCGGGGCGCCCGCCGATCTCGGCACCGACGTGCCATATCTGAAGCGGTCCCGGCAACCGACGCTACCGGGACCGCTTTCACCTGCCACTTGACAGAAGACGCCTACATATCAGTTGTGTCGTCCGGGGACGACGTTGGGGTTCCATACATACAGCTTGCTCATGCTCAGGGTGCTGAGCGACTGTACGGAATACAGTTGATGCTCCTGCCCATCCGGCGCGACCTGCCAGGCGTCGAACACCAGTGGCTCGACATGGCAGTAGATGTGTTGCCGACCGTAGGGGCCTATCACCACCGGGCTGGCGGTTGTCCACGCATCGAGCTCGGTCGGAGTTCGGAAAACGTCGTCGCAGGAGCAGTAGTACCGACCGCACGGCTGTGGTACGGGGGCGGCACCCGCCGTCGGCGCGCAAACCAGCACGCCGCCGCCGATCAACCCGGACAAGGCGATAAATAGCAATCTCCTCATGCCGATATCACCTCCAGGTGAGTGAAGGACTGGTGACCGGCCCTTCGTCGCCGTGGTAGTAGACCGCGAAAAATTCGCCGGCTCCCGATACCGGTACCGCAAAAATCTCGGCCCCCCGCTCCGTGCCCTGTACTGGGCCTGCGGCTATATCCACGCAATTCGGATCCTCGACGCGGCAGATCTCGATCCGCGTAATCGCCTTGTCAGCTCGTTCCGGCCAGATAAGTGTCCAAGCGTGGATCCGATTATCTCCGTTGTCCGCGATACACACGGTTATCCCGTTCTTCGTTTCACCACATCCGCCGCCCGACGACGCATTGGCTACGGCGTTCGGGGCGCCGAGCACAGTACCCACGGTTGCCGCGCCGACAAGTATTCGGGCAGCGCCCGATATGAAAGCCGAACTCGTTGACATGTGGTTTCCTTCCCAGAAATTCTGTTACTTCGATCAACCTGCCACGATCAACCGGCGCTCTCAGTTCCGCGGGAATTCGACCGATGATCCGTACGGGATTCGATGAAATACCCACCCACAAACGTCTCGCAACCAAGAATTGACACGTCCCACCTGTCAGCCGGGCCGGGCCAGCATGCCATAGGAACGGGCGATGATCTATCGGTAGCTGATAGGTAATGCATAGGTATGAAAGGCTCGACGGCACGCGGCAATTCCGCTTCGGTCGCTTCTGCCAGCACCCGACTTCCCGGTCCCGGCTCTGCGGCTTCGACGCTGCCCAGACCTGATCACGGAACCGATCGAAGCGCGTCGGCCACCGCTACGCCTGCGGTGCTGGGTCGTCGGGATGATCTTCGGCCGACCTCGTGGAGGTCTCCGCCCGAGCAGACCACGGCGTCGCGGACCGAGTACCGGGTTCTGTGCTGGGCGCGGATCCGCGCGACGACCATGGGGTTGGCCGGGCCGCCGGATCCGTAATATGGAACTGCTCGGCCGCGCGTCGCGTCATTTCTGCCGAGATGTAGCCGGCCTCACCCATCCGGTGCAATTGCGCGAGACCTGCCTGCTTTTCCGCGGCGGATGCGCCGCGGAAATCGGGTCGCCCCTCGCGGAAAACCGCTGCGGTCGTCCGGTGATAGAGACGGGTAGCCTCCTGCCAGTCGAGTATCGATTGGAAGTCGCCGGGGTCCGGAGCCGATTCTCCCAACGGATCCATGCGATAGCGATGTCCCCAGGCCGCAGCAAAATCATTCCAGTGACCGGCCTGCCACAAGAATCGGTCATACACCCGTAACGCAGCATCCACACCGCCGGCCGGCGGGCGACCTTGATACAAGCCGAACATACGTCGCACGCCGATATCAGTGAGCCCGTTCACTCGCTGAAATTGATCCTTGTAATCGACTAGATTTCGCGTATTGCGCGGGTCCGGAAAGAGGAGCACTTCAGACGAGTAGTCGGGAACATTTCGTCTTCCGAAGTTTTGGTCGTGGGCGGGATCGAGAGAGGGAAATACTTCGATTATATTGCGTCGGATGGAAAGATCGAAATCATCGTCGCCGAGATAAGCCTCCACCATCTCCGTCGACAGCGGAACCGCTCCCGCCTCGCGTTGTCTGACCATGGCTACCGTCATGCCGGTCGCGGTCGCCACCTGCGACAAACTAATACCCGCCTGCTCGCGGCGATATCGAAGATAGCGACCCGCGTGGGGATACCCTTCCGGGAAAATCGGCGTGCCGGGAATCATCGAGCAAAGACAGGCCTCAACGATATCTTTCGACGGCTGAGAACGGCCCGCCTCGATATCGGCAATAATATCCTCCGCCATATCCATCTTCGCGGCGAGAGACCGGCGCGGGAGACCAGTTCGCAACCGTAATACCCTCAGGCAAACGCCGATATCGGCATCGCCATCGATGCCATCTGACAGCCGGGCGGCCAGGGCGCGCACATGCGCCTCCCATCCCTTGGGCACCAGATGATCCGCGGCCTCACGATTATCGATCGTCATGGGAATTACACCGAGCTCGTGCGCCAGTTGTTCTCGCGTCAAGCCGCTGTATTCACGGAGTCGCCGGAGGCTGCTGCCGACATCGGCCGGCGGACCTGCCGCCAAATCGGAACAGAAGACTTGGGCGAGCGGAGCGTAGAGGTGGCGGGCGTCGGGAACCCGGCGCAACAGCGCCCGCACCTGGTCGGCAGGGGGTCGCCGGGCGCCGTCCTCGATGCCCTGCCAGGACCCGGGGGCCGCGTCGGTCAGCACATCCATATCGTCGGGTGTCAAGGCGAGGTACCTGCGAACATGACTAGCCCAGTCGCGCGAGAGATCGAAGGTGTGCGGATGCGGAACGGGTGCATCAGGGGCATTGTCGGGTTCGGCGCCGATTTCGGCGAGCCAGCGCCTGATCTGGCGGCCATCGACGTTGTGCATCCGCGCATACTGTCCAAGACTCTGCGTGCCGAAACCAGCCTCCTGGTTGCGCACCCGGGTCTCGTGCCAGCGCCGGAATCCATCCGCAATGGCTGTCTCGCGCGATGGCGCTCCACCGTCGGCGGGTCGCGCGTCATCGCGCTGCTCCGCATCGGACCGCCCCTGCTCGGGCCACGAATCGGCAGGCTCCGATGTCGGCTCGGACGGGTCAGCCGGGCGTGCTACCGCCTCAGATGCTGAGCCCGATGTCGGATTCGTCGGGACGCCTTCCTCAGATGATGCACCCATTAGTGAGAGATCCAGATCATGGGCGTGCGGCATCGACTCGTGACCGCCCGAATGCGCGACCGCATGTGCGGCAGCCGACAAACCGATCTGCACCGCGCGACTGACGGGCAGCCCTGCCACCACGCCCATCGCCAGTGCGGCGGTGAAAGCATCGCTCGCGCCAGTCGTGTCGACGACCGACGCGCTATGTGCCTCGAACAGCTCCGTGCGGCCCTGATGATGCACGGCACATCCCGCCGCACCGAGCGTCACCACAATCGTCGGAACCCCCAGCAACTCGAACAGGCGCTCGGGCAGCAGGTCCGCTCGGAGCGACTCGGCGTCGGCCGACGCGGCATCGCTCGACGCGGCGGCAAGGAGCGCCCGCGCCTCGGTTTCGTTCGGCACGAGGACGTCTGCCATACGCACCGTGTCGAAAGAAACTTGGTCACGCGGCGGAGCCGGTTGCAGAACGACCATCGCACCATTTTCCCGGGCGACGGCGGCGATCTGCGCGACGGTCGCGTCGGGCGCTGTGAATGTCAGCAGCACTATATCGGCGTTCTCGATCGCCCCGATGCTACGTCGAATGTCGTCGCTGGTCAGGTCCAGTTCGCGGGAAATATGGTAGATGAACGACGTTTCTCCGTCGGGTCCGACGAAACACGCAACTTTCCCGGTCGCAATATCATCCTCGATCCGCATTCCGTCAAAGCGGATCCCCTCGCGCCGTAATGTCTCTCGAATTTCGGTGCCACTCCCATCGGCCCCGGTAACGGACACAACATCCACTATCGCGCCGAGTCGCGCCGCGGCAATCCCCTGGTTCAGGGCCTTGCCCCCCGGCGTATCACGAATGGATCGTGCGTCTCGGTACTCCTCCACTCCTGGAAGTTCATCGAAGTCGACAATGACATCGATAACAACGTTGCCGGCCGTTACCACCCGTGGACTACCCAGAGGTCCCGGAGCCGGGGCCCCGTCGTCGAAAAGATGTCCCAAATCACGCGCAGCCGCAGCACTGAGCACCTCGTCCGAAAGACCGACAACGCTGTCGGCATCCGCTGCACGCGCGACAGCCAGATCGTCCGGCTCGGCGTGCGCCGACAGCATCGGTGTCGGGGCCGCGGTGTTCGACGTGGCTTCCGAATCACTGGTCTCCGGTTCGACAGTCGTGGCGGCCGGATCGTAGGCAGTCCGACCGGACGCGTCCTCGAATTCGGGGAGCACCCCATCCGCGGCGTGGTCCCGACCGACATCCGAATGCTGCGGCGGTTCGCTGAACGCCTCACCGGTCGGCGGTTGATCAGCAGCATCAGCGTCACGGTCGACCTCCTCGGTAATGGCACCTGAGGGTCGATTCACGCGTGGACCCGTCTCCGGTCCGGCATCGGGCTCGGTGATCGAGCCAGCATCCGGTGCTTCGGTGAATTCAGCGCGGAGGTTGTCGACGGCTCGGGCCAGAATTTCCGTCGCGGCAATGTGGTCGATGTCGAGCCGACCTGCCGCCTCATCGAGCGGAACGCCGTGCACGAAGTGCAGTTCGACGAGGCGAATGGCGGCTTCCGGGTCGGGCAGATCTGCCAGCGCGGCACGAACTTTTCCAACAAACGGACTATCGTCGTCGAAACCATCGAGATCGGAGTCCGAATCGGTCCCGCCGGTATATGCGCCTTGTGGGTTGGGGTCCGCTACTTGTCGTGCGCGTATTTCTCCGTGGCGCGTATCGTCGAGCGACCCGGTCGTGGTCTCGATGATTTGTCGTGCTGCGGTGACCTGGTCCGATGTGAGGTCGAGCGCGTCGGCGATTTCACGGATGTCCGGCATTTCCCCAGTTTCGGCATACCGTTTGTTGCGGTAGGTGTAAACCTTGACCGCTCGAGTTCGTTCGCTCGCCTCCAGACCGGGGAACCGCCACTCGAAGTACGTACTTCGCATGGCACCGCGACTCGCAGCCCAAGCGTGCGCCACGAATGGCGGCCCTGCCGGGATGTGATTCACAATGGCACGCAGGATCGCTATCGCATAACGTTGCGTGAGGTCTTCCCTGGATTCGAATATCATGGGCCAGCGTTGCGCGGCCGCTTTTGCTACCCAATCGTATTCTTGGTATATCCGGTTTCGGATAGATGTTTCTTCCATCGAGCCTGGTTTGGTTGCGATCAGTCGCCAGAAATCCTCGTCTTCGGGCCGGTCGACGGGCGAGGCGGGCGCGAGGAACTGCTGCACGGCCGCGCGAATGGCCTGGTCGGGGACATCCAGAGCATCTCGCCACGTCCGTAGAAAATCGAGAGTGGCGGAATCGCTGTTCTCCACCGCCGAGATGGTCTTGATGTGCCGCCGCATCAGAGTGGCGACTTCCTGTTGAGACAGTCCGCGTTGTTGCCGAACCGCCGTGAGCCAGTCGCCGATATTCTGGTGAAGCGAGGTTGCGGGTTGGGGAATGTTACTGCTGAAATAATGCGCGAGACCCGGTTCCAAAAGACTCGTGGCGCGATACAAGACATCATTCGGGATATCGAATGCATTACCGAACGCTTGCAGATAGTCAGCAGTGACCGCGCCATTCTCCGCATTCCACACGGTCTTATGAGCACGATTCACACGTTCAGCGACCTGCAGTTGGGTCAGTCCGTAATATTCACGAACAGCTTCGAGCCAACCCCCGATCGTCCGATAGACATTACTCGCGGGATCGGGTAGAGCACCACTGAAATAGTGCGCGACGTGCGGCTCCAACTGCCTCGCAGCAGCATGCAAAACCTCGTCGGAGATACTTAGAGCACGACCGAACACCTGCAGATAATTTCCGGTGACCCGAAAATCTTTCTCCGCTCTGGACACCGTTTCCATGTGGAGGTTCATGCGGTTGGCGACTTCCATTTGAGTCAGTCCGTAATGCTCACGAATGGCTTTTAGCCAACCCCCCATCGTCCGATAGATATTACTGGCAGGATCGGGTAAAGCGCCACTGAAATAATGTGCGAGACGCGGCTCCAACCGGCTCACAGCAATATGCAAAACCTCGTCGGAGATGCCGAAAGCCCGACCGAACGCCCGCAGATAATCAGCGGAGATAGTGCCCCGCCTTTCCGCACGCCACACAGTCCTGCTGCCGCGATGTATTCGGTCGGCGAGTTGCTGTTGCGTCACTCCGTAGTGTCGACGAACCGCCGCGAGCCAGTCACCGAGTTTCTGGTAGTCGCGATCATGGGGATCCGGTATGGGTGTCGTCCGGGTTCCTTGCCCGATCTGGAGATCTATCGGCGGTTCGCCGATATCGGCTCCCGGCAACCGCAAGGCGTTGCCCATCCGGTCGAAACCCATCGCCCAGATACCGGCCAGGTCGGCCGATTTCGTCGTGTCGTCCCAGGCCCGCCGCAGCCCCCTGCCCGGATCCTGTACCTCGAGCCAACCGTGGTTTCCGTGCTCGTCACAGCGATATTCCACACGGTACGTATGTGCGCCGACACCGTGCTCATTCACGGCATGCGCGACGTCGACCACGATAGTCGACACTCCGGCACGCTGGTCGACAGGAAGACTCGCCACCGTGTCGAGCAGCGCCTTCACGACCGATCGATGCGGATGGTCCGGGTCGACGGGAAACCACTGCGGAAGTCCGTGCAGGAACTGCACATAGCTGTCGAACGACACACCAGCGAGGCCGACATCATCTGGCACGTTGACGTTTTCGTTGCCGGTCCGGGCCCGATGCAACGCCGCCGTCAACGGCACGCACTGACTGACCGAATGGGAGTCGGGTGGAACATATTCTGCGGTGCCGTCGTCGGGAGCGACCTCCAGTCCACCAACCTCGCCCGCGGTGATCATCGTGGCGTCCAGCCATTGATCCAGATCCGGGGCGAATCGGTCGATAGATGTTGTCAGGTCATCGATTTCGTCGACGACATCGACCATCGTGGTGCGGGAAATCCAACGTTCGACGCGCTCGCGCACCACGGCGCTTCGCGGATGCAGGTCCGCGCGCCGCATGAACATGTCCTCGAGCGTGGTGGGCGCGGAAGCCAGGTGCCGTGTGTGCGTCCGGCTCCGATCCGGACTGCGCAGTGTCGGCGCAGTATCCGATCCCAATACCAGCGAAAGCCAGCGCAGATCCCGTTTCACCATGCGGCGCAGCGCTTCTCGTGCCTCGGGCAGCGAATCCCACCGATTCAGGTCCACCCCGGCCTTCTCGGCGAGTTGCCCCAGCCGATTCTCGGCTTCCGCACGGTTCAGGTGATCCTTACGTTTGCGCCGCACCAGCGCGACGAGTCGGAGCTGGTGCAGGTAGAGGTTGTAATACCAATTGCTCCATGGGGTTTGCTCGTCGAAGGCATCTGTCAGCTGTCGTAGTGCGAGGTAGCGGTCGGCGAGATACGTTGTGCCCGCGGATTCGGAACCCTGCCGCAAGACAGCGACTCGTCGCCGGACCTCTTCGAGGGGCGCCTGCGCCCACCCATCGCCGGGCAGTCCGACCGCACACGCGTCGGCCGCTGCGCGCATTTCGCTCAGATCCGGCTCGAGCTCTCCCCGGCTCATCCGGCGATCCAGCGGATACTTTCGCAGATGGTCCGACATCAGGCGCGCGAGCCGCTCGCGCCCGAGCTTCGCACGGTGGTCGGCTTCGTCCATCGCCGCGGTGATCGTGTCGATACGCGTGAGTCGCCGGCGTGCGCGACCGAGTTCGTGAATCAGGCCGATGGTCGTGTCGAGCCGCTCGGACTCCCCGGGCGGCACGCTGGTCAACCGACTCAGGTCGTATACGCCCGCGCCCCGTTCATCGAGCGCCGGTATATCGAGTCCGAATTCACTGCTCAGTCCATCGAGGAGGGCGACGAAGGCGAGCCGACGCTGGTGCGCGATATTGTCGCGCACCGCGGCCAGGCATTCGCTGAACGGCGCGTCATCGGTGAGTTCGGGCAGACGCCACGCGGGCGCGACCGATGCTGCCGGGACACCAGCCAGCGCCCGATCCATGTACTCGAGCGCGACACCCAGATCGGTATTCAGCAGCTCGATAGTGTCGTAATGTTCGACGGTCGCGGCCGCTCGCTGTTCCAACCAGTGCAGTTCGGCGGACCGCTCGCGCTCCTCGTCCTGGGCTGTCGCCAGTAGGTGTTGTAGCCGAGCATGCAGCAGCAACATTCCCTGCCGCGAATCCCAGGATGAGGAGCGGTAGCGCCGAGCCGCCCGAAAGATCTGCTGCTGAATCGGTTCGAACGACTCGCGCTCGTAGTCCTCGATGGCCGTGCCCAGCGCGAAGAGGTCGCGTGCTTGTCCTTCCAGGCGTTGCCTTGCCGCGAGCCGCCGGTCCGCCGCCGCGAGGACCGAACCGATCGCCGGCAGTAGCGCTGCGCGCGGGCCGAAGTTCGCGAACGCACGCAGCAGTGCGTATGCCTGCGCGATCAGCCGGGCGACCTCGTCGGCGCGACGCGCCAACTCCGCTTCTACGGCCTGGATCGTGCGAGCCCATCTGGTCTGGTACTGGATGTCGTCGACGAGCCTTGCGACTGGCGTCGTTTCGGCAAACGCCGCTCGGGCTGAAGCCAGTTCAGGTGCGGCGGAACTGTTTTCGTCGCGCACCGCCAGCATATGGTGAATCCATCCGTCGTCCACCGCCCGGCCGCGCTCGATGCCGAGCATGTCGACCAGCGCGCCGCGCGCGTCCCGATACCTCGCGGACCAGTCCGCCCAGACGAGCGAGCCCGTACGCAGCAGTTCGTCGGGATCGATGCCGTGCGGGGCGAGCAGTTCCGACAATTCCCGCCGCAGCTGCTTGCGACGTTCGTCGGCACGGCGTGCTACCGCCAGCCGGACATTCGGATCGGCAGCGCCGGGCGCGGATGGCCCGAGATCCTCTGCGCCCGTACCGGCGACCGCCATATGCGACTGCGCGGGTTCCGCAATCGCGTGTGGCTCGAATGAATCGTCCTCCGGCGGTGCGCGACCGGGCGGACGATCTCCCAGGCGACGGATCGGGATTTCTCTGCCCCGGCGACCGACGGGCTCTTCATCAGGTGACAGCGGAAGTTCCGGTGTCCCATCGGATTTGAATGCCACGCCGTGAAATGTGGCCCCCTCGCCCGCTGTCATAGTCAGATGAGCCGCCCACGCGTCCACCGCCTTGTCCCCGCGTACCGTCCGAACTTCGGTAACGATCATGTTGTCGTCATCCAGGTAGGCGACCTGTTCGACGACCACGATCACCGCATCGTCCATCTTCACGGTGAACGCGTGCCCACCGGCCGCCCCGAAGTCCACCGCGCCCACCACGGTTCCTTCGGACTCTCGCACGTGCGCGACGATCTGCGCCGCATCAGAAAAACCGTTCGGATGCCAATTCGCACGGGCCCACCGGGATACGTCCTTACCGTCGACCCCCGCCAGCGGGATCTGGACCCGACGATCGTGCGGAATATCGAACCGAGGCCGCATACCGGTCCCCTGCCCCGCGGCATCGGCGGCCACCAGCAAACATGTCTTCGGAACCGAAGAGCGATGGTGCCAAGGGACCACTCGTCGCGGATTGTCGTCACGCAAGGACGCCTCGAGCCGTTCGACCAGTTCGGCCGGGGTGCCCGCGGTCAGGTCGGGGAAGTGCCGCGAGAGCACGTCACAGATTACGGACCCGCTGCCCAGGGACAGACGCCATCGCCCTTCATGTTGCTCGAGTGGCAGCAACAGCGCCGTGGTGTTACCGAGATTGGTCGCCCACAGCACCGGGTCACGGTGCACCGACGGGTCCGGACGTGTTTCGGCCAACGGTGGTATCTGTCGGGTACGCAGCCGGTAGAGAACGTACGCGGGATCGGACCGTTCGATCGCAGGCTGGGCAATCACCTTGTGATAGCCCAGCCAAAGCAGATAATCGGTATCGCGCAGCGGTCCGTACACCTCGGCGGTTGACATAGGCGAAACAGGGCTCGAGGCGACTTGTGACTTTGCGCCGAATATTGACGAATCCAGTCCCACGAGCCATTCGCGCAATCCTCGAGTTGTCACGCCCGCTTCACGATAGGTCAGGTAACGGTCGAGCAATTGGGCCAGGATCTCGTCCTCGGACTGCCGACGGCGCGGCCCCTCCGCCTCGGCGTCGGGAACCGTCCGTACCTCGATTCGACCGTCTGGTCCCAGCGTCACCGCCAGGTATCGCTTCTCCAGCTCATCGCGCCACAAAGCATCGGCGAACTTCGGACGCTCCGCCGCCAGCTCCACCAGGCTCGCCATATGTCTGCCGGGCGGCGCGGCGACCACCAGCACGCCGCCCGCCACGTCCGGCAGGTGCCCGATGCGGTTGTTGAGCGATTGGCCATCGCTGCGGCCTCGCAGTTCTGCCGCGATGACCCGGCTGGTCAAGAAATCGTCACGGCGGCGCTGAGTGCTGGAGAGGGTGTCGGTCAATCCACCGCGCTGCTCGAGTAGGTCGATGTACTCGCGGATATCGGATTCGCGGCGCAGGATCTCCTGACGGCGAGCGGCAAGCCGGGTATCCGGAAGCGGAATCGACGCCAGCTCCAGCGGATCGATACGCAATTCATCGGCCAACGCGGCCCGATCGGCACTCACCTGTTCCCGCAGCGGCCCGAGCGCTTGCCCATCGTGCTCGGGCAACCCGAGTCGGCTGGCCAGGGCCGCACACGCCTCGGTCCACAGCCGGAACCGCTCGGCTGCCGCGTCGGCCTCTCGAACCAGATCCTCGTACCGCCGATTCTCTTCCGGCACCAGGGTGACCTCGAGTTTCCGCCGTGTGCGGTCAACCGATTTCACGCTCGTCTCGCGAAGCGAATCCGCCACCCGCCGCACCAATGACCGCAGGTTGAGGTCATCGAGAGGTTCCAGCAATCCGGCTTCGGTATCAGGGGCCGGCCATGCCAACCAGCCATCCGGGCCGCGGCCCAGGTCGACAATGATTTCCGCACGCCCGTTCGTCGCGGACAGTTGCCACGAATCCGAGAACCGATGCTGCTTGCCCCGCTCGCGCCGCACTGGAGTGGCGGATCGTGCGGTCGAGGGTGGTCGGCCTGCGGACACCGCCTCCGCCAGCCGCTCCAGCAACAGGTCCGGCGTGGTGGCCGACATGCCCTGGAACCATCGGTTCAGGATGTCGCCCGCGTCGCCGCGGCCGCGCGGCGGCGCAACCCGCCAAGCCAGTCCGTCGACACAGATCTCGACCACCGGGTTCAGGACGCCGAGATCGACATCGCCACGAATGACGACGCGCCAAGGCCCGTCGGAGGCCTCATCCGTTCGGACCGGCAGCGCAATCTGCCGGGTCGCTATTCTGACCAGCACCGCCGCGGGATGCGGCAGATCCATATCCACCGAGGACTGAGCCTCGGCGGCCGCATAGGCGAACACCAGCACAGTACCGTCTCGTTTGAGGTGGCCCGCGGTGGCCTCTATCCCGGCGGCAGCCGCCTGTCGGATGTCTTTCTTGCGATAGCAGACCTGCGTGCCCAATCCGCCGATCCAGTCGCCGAATGTCGTGTCGACCAGACCGAGCCGACGAAAACGCAGGTACTCGTCGAGCAGAATGCCCTCCACTTCGGCGACCGTCGCCTCACGGTATTCACCCTCCGCGGTGGCAGCGGAAATCGGTGTCACGACCGGACCGTCCGGGCCCGAGCTCACCCGCAGGTAATGCCGGTCGAATCGGGGGTGCCAGCGAGCCGCGACGAACCTCGAGTCGGTCGTTACCACGTCGAGCAGCGCCCGTCGATGCATACCACCCGGCGCGGCCACGACCAGTCTTCCGCCGCTTTCCGACGGGAGAAAGGCGACGTAGTCGGTGAGCCGTTCGCCCTTCTGCCCCTCCAGCCGCCAGGAATCGAGCTGCCGCTCGACCGCCGCGCGAGCGGCATCCCATTCCGCTTCGCGACTCGCGTCGTTGTTCCCGTCGCGAACCGGTTCAGGGTCGGGGGGTGCCGCGGCGAGAACTTCGGATTCAGTCTGAGCTGCGGCCGCATCAGGGGCTGTGACGGGAGCGGGGCGAACGTCGCGGAGGTAAGCTCGGCCGTTCTCATCGACCGTCACCTCGCAGTAGTGGAATCGGGCCCCCCGTTCCGACAGATCGGCAAGCACCTCGGGTGCCACCGCGTCCAGCGCCCGACCCAACGTCGCCACCGACCCGGCAACGAATACCTCAGGTGCGCCGTCGCCGGACTCGACCACCGCTACCTGCGGTGCCAGCGACCGCCCTCCCCTGGCGTCGACCACGTTCTGCGCAAGCACATCTCGCGCGACGGCTGTGGCCGCCTCGGCACGGGCACTGCGCTCCCGGATCAGCGCGTAATCGAACAATGCGAGGTAGTCCTGGACGATCCCACCGAAGGTCGCGGTATGAGCGGCCTCGGCCCGATCGGCTTCGATCCCTGGCGGGTGTGGCACAGCGTCGCGGAAGTCGAGGGCCCAATCGATGAGCGCTTCCACGGTGCGGGCCAACTCCTGCGGGGCGCGTTGGTCCGCATTTTGCACACCGAGTTGACGGGCTCGCCGCACAACCGCTTCGAAGACACCGCGTCGTACGTCTGCGGCCTCCGCGATCCATTCGCCCCACCCGCGCAACGACGCATCGACCGCTCCGGTCGGTTCGAACGCCCGAGGATCACCTACCTGCAACCAGCCAGCTGAAGTGTGTGAGCCTTGCCGTTGATCCAGCCCGAGTTGCGCGGCCAGATACTTGCCAACCTTGCGAAGGCGCTCGAACTCGCTGTCGAGCACCTCCTCTAACGGATCACATTCGGCGATATATCCCAGCAGCTGGCTGAGCCTTCGGTGCCGGGCTGCGCGGCTTCCAAACCGTGGAATTTCGGAAAGCTTCCCGCCGGCCCCCGTACCGATCGGCGCCTGTCGCTGCTGGATTTCACGCTCGGTTTCGGCACGCCGTACCACACCGACCGTGAGTTCGCCCTCTGGCGGCAGGACGCCGGCCGCGCGCAGATCTGCGCTGAGGCTCGCTGTCAGTTCCTCGAATTCGCGACGCAGGCGGGCGATCGAGAAATTCGGATCCGACGGATCAGCACCACATAGTTCCAGCCATTTGTCGCGCACGTCGCGTAACCGGACCAATGACTCGAGCCGTCGCGACATCACCTCTATCTCTTCGCCTACTCCTGGACTTTCGATGGTGGATGCCCTGACAGCTCCCAGCTTGTCCTGAATGGACCGGAGCCGCGCGATCAACCGCTTTTCCTCGCGCAGCTCCCTTACATTTTCTACGAGACGCCCGAGTTCGAGATACTCGATCATTGTCTCGATCAAACGCCCGATATCGGAGGACGGTCCGACCGCCTCTCCCAGAATCCGCCATTCCGCAGCAGGGTCCGAAATCTCGATGCGTTCGGCTCGTTGCGCGAAACCCAGGTCCGGCACCCAGAGGATTCCGGAAAGGTTGAGCGGACTATCGACGTCGAGAATTCCACGTATCAGCCACTCGGGCAGGTTGGAGAGCCCGCCTCCGGCCACGTCCCGGGTGAACCGCTGCCAATAGGGGCGGTCCACGACACGAAGTGCCTGTTGGAAGTGCTCGATGACACGCAGAACCCGTTGTGGCCCATCACGAGGCCCCAGATCCAGCTGGCGCAGTATTTCGAGTAGCCGCGCGTGATCCGGGTCTTCGACCCCCACTTCCCGGTCCCGCAGGTGCACCAACTGGTCGGCCAATTCTCTGGCCTTCGCCTCGAACGCTTCCAACCGTTGCTTCAGGTACGCCGAGCCGGGCCGGAGTTCGCTGAGGTCCGCTCTGTATACGACTGCCAGACGTTCCAGCTCGGCGGACAACTTTTTCTCGCGGGCAACAGCGGCACGGCGCGCCTGGTGCAGAACTCGCTGCGGCACAATATCTCCGGCCAGCGTCCGGATCTCGTCCAGCTGATTTTCGTACAGGATTGTCGAGAGGAGGTTGCCCTCGACCATTTCCCGTTCCAGCTTGCTGATGTCGGCCGGTCGCGTGTGGGAAGGGGCGCCGATCACATTACCCGCGCCAGCGACGACATCACCGGAAGGCGACGGGTCACCAATCGCATCGGATGCGTCGGCGCCCGCGACCGCCAGCCTTGGCGCATGCTGCGAACGGAGCGTGACATGCGGTCGCGGTTCGCCGAGACTCGGCCGCAGTTCGGCGTCCGCCTCGTACACAAGCGCGAAGATGTGCAGGTCGGATGGCAGTTTGCCCGCTTCGAACAGCTGCCTGGCACCGTCGTCGACCAGTGGGTCGCGCCATTTGATCGTGCCCGGCTGGTCCTTGGCGTGGAACAGCAGGCGGGCATGGCCCTGCCCCGACACCGCGCGGGCGTGATCGCTCTCGGTGACAACGAATGCGGCGGCGCCAGGTTGCATTCCACGTAGCCGGTCCGCCAGTTCCTCCCAAGTCGCGACCGGTTCCCACCGCTTGCTACCCAGCACCGAATGCAGCTGTTCGAGGGACGTGCCGCCGAGCCGGGGATCGGGGGTCAAAGGAGCGGCGGCGAGGTTCCTGGCGATCGCGGCGCTGCCGTTCTCTTCGATGAGATACCCCACGACCAGTGGCGCGCAGTTGATCGGCGTCGGCGCGCGCGGTGGGTCGGGTGGACGGGAGTCGCCGTTGCCCTCCGGGAGCGCATCGGCTCCAGCGATCGGCAGCAGCGGCCGGTCCGAGTCCTGTCGGGTCGCCACGGCCCGCGCGGTGTCGGGGCGCCGCCACAACCCCACCGGCAGGGAGTGCAGCGGCACCTGAGTACTGTGCGTAGCTCGATCGGATCCACTTGGCCTCATAGGGAACTCAGGAAATTCGGGCTCGAAGGCGATTCGTGGCGGCCGTTCGAGGGCGTGACCGCTCGATATGCCCGGCACCCGGGCACGACCTCTCGGGATGGCTTGCAGCATCTGCCAGTGTCGGCGCAGCTCCCCCGGCCCCATCTGAACCAATCGGCTCAGCCACTTCTGGCCCGAGTCGCCGCGGGACGCGGCGACGGCTGTCGCTTCGGCCGACACGCGGTTGAAGCCGACAGCGGTCTCGCGCAGTGCCGCCAGGAGCAGGCAGAGGCGCGCGATATCGATGAGGTACTCGCCATCACCTGATTCCACACCGGTCCCAGCGGATGGCCGCTCCCCGGAGGAAGCAAGCGATGCATCCTCGAGGACCTGTTCGATGCGCGGGGTGTTCAGTTCGTCCGGTTCCACTCCGAGCAGCCGAGCCAGTTCCGCTCTTGCCGTGGCCAGTTCGGCGTTCAACCGCGCGAGTTCCGGGGAGTCCGGCCCTAAACCCCAATGGTCGATCTCGACACCGTGTTCGCGGGCCAGTTCCCGAGCGAGCTCGCCGCGCCGCAGCCCCAAGCGGATCCATTCCGGGCGCAACGGCGAACTGAACCACCATGATTCGCCGAATGTCTGCCTGGGTCTGCTGACCGCCGGTGCGACGACAGGTGCCGCCTCCGTGTGGTGGGCGTCCGATGTGGAGCGACGATCGGTGCCCTCGGGGATCGGTGGCATCGCCTCGAGCTGAGCGTCGGTCGTCATGAAACGATCCAATGCCTCGACGAGCCGATCAACGGGCGATGACGGGAACTCTTCGGCCAGCCGCCGCAGCACGGACAGCCGGTGCCCGGTCGAGGAAGCCGTACCGTCCGGTTCCAGCCCGGCAACGCACAACCAATCCAGCACGGACGCCGCCTCACGGCGGATCGCTGCCTGATCACGTAGCTCGCGCCCGAACATCTCCCCGAGATCCGCCAGCAGCCCCGAACGCACAGCAGCATCGAGTCGGCCCCACCCGCGATCGGCCAGCTCTGCCAACCTGGCTTCGAACCGGTCGATCACTTGCTCCACCAACCGCCGGCCCCACAACTTCAGTTCCTGCGGTGCCACCCCGAACAATTCCGCCGCATCCGCCGTCGCCTCCGCGTGCTGCCGGCGCAGATCCGGGCCATCCCCTTCCGGTGTTCCACCGGATGGCGCGTCAACGGGCTCTTGCGATGCCGCAGTGGAGCCTGGCGCCACGGTCGAGCGCACGTCCGGAACTCCCTGTGCCCCAATCGCATCGGCAGCATCGGTGTCATTCGATGCCGCTGCCGCGAGCCCCAGCATCGCAGCACCCGGTACCACGGAGGACATCCTCGCTTCCGAGGCAGTCGTCAGCGACGGCGTCTCAGGTGACGATTCGACCGGGCGGTTGCCGGCCGCCGCACCCGGATGGCCTCCATTATCCCCGGGAGGTGGCACCGCCGCGCGCGCGGCGGACTCCTCCGGCGCACCCGCCCCGGTATGCGCCGAACCAGCTGCGGCCGAACCGGTGTCGAGGGCTTGCGCGGGATCCGACAACGATTCGGTCGTATCTGCTCGGCGAGTCTGCTCGGTCTCGGCGAGATCCTGCTCACGCAACTGCCGGAAGCGCTCCAAGGCCGCCTCTCGCACCGGATCAACCGGCACAGACTCGACTACGGCATCTCGTTCAACCACCGCCACGCTCGCCGAACCGCGATCCGAGGACTCGGACACACCGGCGTGCGGCCGCTCCGGAGCCGAATATGGACCCGTGCCATCACTTTCCGAGCCACCGGGTGTCGTCGAGCGAGCCGATACCGAGGACTCCTCGGGCCCACCGGCAGGCACCGATTCCGAAGACCACAGACCTGCCGCTGCCAAAGCATCTCTGGCCTCGGGTGTCAGTGTGGTCTCGTTGTCGGCGAGATCCTGCTCACGCAACTGCCGGAAGCGTTCCAGCGCCGCCGCCCGCACCGGATCGGGCGGCGTTTGCGGGACGCTCGCACCGTCTCGTTCGCGCACCGCCTCCGACGGAACCCTGTTCGACGAACCCGACGGCTGGGCAGACTGTGATGGCGGAGATGAATATGACTGCGCAGCATTACTTTTCAGACCGTCGGGCGTTGTGGAGCCAGGCGACGGAGTCGATGACGTACCACTATCGGATCCGCCGACAGCCACCGGTTCGGGCGATACCGCAGGCCGCAACCCGGCGGCCGCGAGTGCGTCGGCGGCTGCGGGCGTCAACCCGGACTGCTCGCCGCCCGTCGTCTCCGCCAATTCCCGTTCGCGCAGGGCGCGGGCACGATCCAGGGCGATCTCCGGATCGGCGGTACCCTCCTCGGCACCGAGTCGCAACACCAATTGCGGAGATTTCAGTAGCCGGTCGAATGCCTGATGCGCATCCGTCCATCGGTCCACAGTCGCCGCATCAGCACCGACCCACTGCCGCAACCTATCCCGCAGATCCCCGGACACCGCCTGTCCCTCACGCAACTCCCCAGCACCAGCGAGGAACCGGCCGCTGCTCTGATCAGCGGCCAGTGTCCGGCGCACTTCATCGCCGATCAATCCACCCGCGTGTTCCCGCGCCTGTTCAGCCACGTGCGGCGACTGCTCCGCGCGCTCGACCCAGCACTCGATCGCCGAACGCAATCGCGACGGCGACATCGAATGGAACTCGGTGTCCGACAATCCCAACCATTTGGCCAGCTCGGTGTCCGCCCGGGCCGACTCACGTTGCAGTGCCTTGAAATCCGACGCCCGCGCCCCTGCCACCGCGTCCGCACCCGCCCGCGCACCGTACTCACGAATCGACTGCTCCAACGAAGGTGCTCCGTCAGCACCAGCCGTCGCAGCATCGGGGGCCGCCCCGTCGGTGTCGATGGGTACTCGCTGCGCCCCCGCCTCGCCGGAAGGTTCGGCAACCACCCCTGCGCTCTCGCCAGCGATTGGTGCGGCTTCCGCAGACTGGTGCGCGCTCCGGTCCACACCCGATCCCTGCTCGGATCGTGCCACCGCGTACTGAGGATGAGCGGGATCCCACGTACCGTCCGCCGCACGCCCATCCGCCGAACTCACGTGCGTCTCCGCCGCCACGTACCGGTCCAACTGGTCCAGCAACTGGACGACCGGTGCAGCGCCCTCTGTCTCGGCAGCCCGGCGGACCGCTGGCAATTCGGAACCATCCGCGGCATCTGCCCGCTGTCCCGTCATCCCAGAGTCCGCCAGCCACTGTTGCACCGAAGCCGTATTGCCGTAGTCCTCAGTAAGTTTCCGAGCCCAGTCCACGGTTCCGGGCACGACATCGTCCAGCGCTCTCGCCCGGACCGCCGGATCCAGCAGGGCCCAGCCTTCGTCCCCCAGCGCTCCGAGTAACGCATCGCATTTGCCGATCGCCTCTTCCAGTACCCGCCGCCCCCACAGCCGCACCTCTTGCGGCGACACCCCAAGTGATGCCGCCAGCTCGGCGCGCGCCTCATCGCGCACCGCCACACGGCGGGCCAATTCGGCCGCATCGACACCAGGGGCGGTCGGATCGCCGGAGGGGTGCGCCATACCATTCGAGCTACCGCTCTCCTCAGGCCACTCCGCACCATGCTGGGATCCGGATACGGCCGCATCGCCGGAAGCCGTCCGGGCTTCCGCCAACTCCTGTTCCCGCAGCTCGTTCAACCGCCGATACAGCGCGGCATCCGGCTCGCCCCCGGCACCGGAATTCGTAGCCGAGGCAGCCGAATCCTCGCCCCCAGCACCGTGGACCGGTGTTTCGGCAACTACGCTGTTCTCCGAAATTCCCACTGCGGAAACCGGTTTCTTTGCCGGAGCATCCGATCGGACAACTTCGTCCGCATGCAGCCCCGCGCCCACGTTTTCGGCCGCGGGCGGGGTAGGTGCTGCCATGTCCGGATGCGCCCTGGCCTGCGCGTGCGCCGATGCCATCCCCACGGCGGCGCCACTGGCCAGCGCTGCCAGCGTCAGCTGGAACTGACCGGTCATCGCGGCGGCCGCGGCGGCACCGCCGATCACACCCGAGATGCCCGCGGTCGCCGCGACCACGGCTCGCCCAAGCAGTGCCGGGGCGGCATGCGGAACGACGGCCTGAGCCAGATGGCCGCCGAGTGCCCCACCGAGACCAGCACCAGCACCAGCGACCCCAGCAGTCGCGACCGAGTCCCAATCCACACTGTCGCGATGCCCGTTCAGAATCCCGAGGATCTGCCCCAGCTGCACACCGGCATCGACACCGGCGGTCAACGCGGCGAACCCGCCTGCCTGCATGAGCAGCAGACCGGCACGCTCGGCCACCGCAGCCGCGCCGGCTCCAGCACGCTCTGCGACGAAAGCCGCGAACCGGGCCAAATGTTCCGCTCTCGCCTCCGACAGCACCTGCAACGCCCGCAACGGATGCCAGCCCCCAGCCAGCAGGAGCTGGTAAACCGTCATCGCACCGAAGGCGTACATGGTGTAGCCCTGTTTGTCGGTATCGGCGGTGCTGCGATCGGTGTAGTGCGCCATTGACTTGCAAAACTCACCGGACCCGGCGACCGCCGTGGGAAGCGGCTGCACAGCGTCGTGGATCTGACCACCGAGGCTGTCGCGCACCGCCTCCGGCAGCAGTGCGATTTCCGCGTCGAGCCGCTGCCTGATCTGTTCGAGCTCCTCGCTCGCCCGCTGCCACGCAGCACTCACCCGCCGACCGGCATCGGTGTCCATCCGGGGGATCTCCGCACCGAAAACAACGGCCTGAATCGGGGCAGGCAACTCCGACAACAGCTGCAACGCGGTCGTCACGCCCCACCCCCTCCGCTTATCTGTCCAGGAACCATCTCGTTGGTCGAGGTCAGGCGAGTGACCCCAGACGGCGCCGGTAGCGCTGTTCGAAACCGGTCACATACACCGAAGGTGCGATCGAGGACGTCGAATGTTCCACCACCCCGTCGTCGGCGATATAGAAGATCGCCCGGCCGATCGCGATCTCACCACGCGGCACCGGCACGTACACCATCCAGCCGACCTCGACGCGCTCCGCGGTCAACTCAGCGAGCGGATAGCCGGTGGTATCAAGTCCCTGATCCAGGATGTAGGTACGGATACGGTCGATAGCATCCTGGGCCGACATCTCGCGCTGCCCTTCTCTGGCCGTGACGCCCGCGATCGAAAACTGATACAGCGCAGCGTCGATGTCGAAACCGTCCGCATCGCCGAAAACATCTGTCACCGTCGTCCGAGTAACGAGCCCCGCCTGCGCGACCGGCACCAGCACATCGGCCGCGGCACGCACCCGTGGCTCGGGCGCATCGGGCACCAGGCGCGTCACGATGTCGACCACGGTGCCTGCGGTCCATACTCCCGGAACCGCCGAACCGCACTGCTCGGGCGATGGAGATTCCCCCCGAAACCACTGCCCTTGCTCCCACCAGTAGCAGAACGACAGCAGTCCAGCCGCGGCCCGCGGATTCAGCACCGAGTCCGCCACCCAATCCGGCGCTCCAGCATAGAAACTCGGCATCGGCGCGTCCCCGTTGTACACCGCATCCAGCTCCGGCGGATCCCAGACCCCGCCCGACAGCACCGCACGCCCCCCGGGCAGCACATAGAGAGTCGAACCAGCCCGCCGGGAACTCTCGAACCAGCCCAGCGACGGCAGTATGCGCGGCCCCAACCGCGATCCGACCGCGACGAACGCCGCCGACAAAACCGCCCATCTCGCCCACAGCGCCGGGAGATTGGGCAGTTGATTCTCCATCGGCACCGGCCGTACCCCGGCGGCCCGATCGGCGCGCACCGCGGCAACCGCCCACCGCGGGCTGCGCGTCTGCCGGTCGCCGTGACCGACATAGGCCGCCAGCCACACCGGAAGCCGATCCCGCGGATACTCCGCAAGATCGGCTCGATACACCTCCGGCGCGAACATCTGACCGTCCGGAAACGGCTCGTCACCGTAGTCGTAACCGAATTCGGGTTCGCCACCATCGGACGACCAGACCAGCAGCCGCCACCACGGCCCATACTCGAGCCGCGCCGACAGCTCCCGCAGCCGCCGCACCGAGGCGAGCAGCGCCTCCGGCGGATCCACCTGCACGGACCGGTCATCCACGGTGAAAACGATCTCGACCGTCTCCTCGGCAACCGTCAGTGCGAAGACCGCCGTCATCGACCGCCACCCGGGCGGGCCCGACTCCGCGACCTCCGCCGCGACCTCTTTCGCCGAACACGTCATCTCGTCGTCGACGGTCTGCACAGTGGACAGCGACTCCCGGTCGGTGTGCGCGCCGTCGGCGTCAGACTGCTTCATACGACCAACCTCAATTCGAATTCCCCACTGCTGCAGCCGATCACCGCTCCTGCACGCCACCGCGCGCCACCGACACCTGTGCCGCGGTGTCGGTGAGCAGACCACACAGCGTCTTCGCTGGTTCGGTGGCTTTGTCCCCGTTGAGCATCACGTCGGTGAAGGCGTCGGCCAGCGCCGCACCGGCGTCGAACTGCCCGTTGTCGAAGCTCGCACCGCTCAACTGGTCACGCCAACGCTTGTATCCGGCCACCACCCGAGCGAGTCCGGCATTGTGGTAGCCGCTGTCGCCGCGCAAATACTCGCCGATCAAGATCCGCTGCGCCCGATTCCGTGCCTGCCCCGCACCGGCGAGGTCGAAGGCGCGACCGAATTCCCGAACCGTGGCCGCATACACGGTTCGCGTATCCGCCTGCGCGACGGCGGCACCCGGCCGACGCTGGTTCCGCAGGATCTCGTCGAGCCGTTCCGGATCGGCCGCCAGTCCACCATCGAGGGTTACCGACCACGAGTACGCCGACGCATCCGCATCGGTAGTCCGCGCCCGGCCCACGCACACGACGCACCCCTCGGCGACAGTCCCGATCGCAATGCCGCGGATATCGATCAGTCGATGCCTCGTCAGCACGTCATCGATCGCCGCGAGAAACTCTCCCACCACGGCCGCATCGAGGTCAGAGGCCTCGAAGCCCGACACCTCGACACCGTGCCGCTCGGACAACTGCTGTGCCAGTTGCATGATCGCGTTCCCGGTCCGCGGTCGAGTCGTCGGACCTGCCGCAACCGAGGACCCCTCACCTCGACTCCGCGGTCGGGCGCTCGCGGGCTTCTTCTCCGGTGTGGGCTTTCCCTCGCGGGCGGGCCCGGCGAGTGGAGACGGCCGGCCTGCCGGGTTTTCGGCCCCGGACCAAGGCGTGGCCGAAGGCTTCCGATCCCCGCGTGCACTCACCACGGGTGCGCGCGCGCCGGTCCGGCCCGTCGGGACAACACCGCGTCCCAACGGCTCACGCCCAGGCTGTACGACCGTCGGCACGTCCGGGTGAACAGGTCGATCGGGATTACCGACACCCGGCGCGGAAGCACGAGCAGGTTCCGACCACCGCTGCCTCTGCAGCCCCTCGGCACGGCCAACAGCACTGTCGGCAACGTGGCTGTCAGCACCGTCGGAGACATCAGGTAGATCCGCCCGCGGGCGCGCCGCCGTGCCAACGGACGGATCGGCGCCTGACGCTGGCATACGCACTTCACCACGCGTGTCCATCCGGAGCTCCGGCTCGTTTTGCGCCCTGACAGTTCGCGTTGCGGACGAAGAATGCGAATCCGGAGAGCGCAGCGGAGGCGATCCGGCGGCCGACGCATGATCGGACTCGGGCACCCCAGCCTCCTCGGCAGGACGCACCACATTGTCGGCGGCCGCAGCGGTGTCTCCCACTGAACTGCCACCGGCCTGATCCGCGGACTCGACAGTGTCAGCCGCCTCCGTCACCTGTCTGCCGAAACCGCGCAACACCTTGGCCATATCGCGAAGGGCGACAACAGCCTGCTGTGCATCCGGCCCATAGGACTTCCCGAACTCCGCACCGGCATCGTCATCGCCCCACCACCGGCCCTCCGCGGACAGCACTGCGTCCAACCGCTGCACTACCTGCAGGACCTCATCGCCGATCTCCTCGAACGCGGCCCCCCGGGTACGCAGCAGTCGCGGATCGATCCATAGCGATCGACTCACAGCCACACTCCAGGTCGCGTTCGGGCAGACAGATCGCGATAAGCATGACCGGATAGGTAGCTTCGAATCATCGGTAACGGGTGCGCCAAGCCCACGCCCGGACGCTTCGGGGCGGATTGCCGGGCCGGAGCCCATCTTGCTGATACTTAATTTCCGAGTCACCGGGGCACAGACTGCGCTATCCCCAAATCCGCCATCTCCTTCTCGATGGCCTTCGCCGCGAAAACCAGACCCATGGACCGCAACTCATGAACTCGCCTGTGCAGCGCATCAGTACCCCCTGGGACAGCCGCGATATGGGCGATACCGATAGGCGCCGCGATAGAAGTCAGCGGTCGATCCGCCATGCCATCCAACCTTTCTGCCGCTCCGCTCATAAAGTTCGACGATGCGCACGAACGAAATATCTCCACATGAGTCTCCGCAGTTAGGTAGTGGTCCGACATCAGTACCCGCCGGGGTGAATCACGATTGCTGGCCGAGGTGCGGCGTAATGAGCCGATTCAGCAGTGCTGGCACTTCGGATCGCTATTACCGTTGAACTGCCACCGCCAGCATGGTCAGCATTTGCACAGAGCATTGGCGAAGAGACTCGCACGACGAACCAGGCTACGAAGACGCGTCGATTGTTGCCACACGATGGGCGGCACGAGCGTACCGGTCCATGTCTCGACCAGGATCCGCAATGAGGCCATGAATAAATCGAGTAAACGGATACCAAAAGCATAGCCGATCAACCGGATGACGTGGTCACGATGGCCATATAGTCGCTGAACTCCATATCGAGCAGCCCCAGATAAGATCTTTCGCCGGGTGCAGAATATCGACCGGATCGATGACATAAAATTACTCGGACAGTTCGACAGCGGAAGAATCTTTCAGTTAGTCCAGCCCAATCTCTGATTAGCCGACGATCCGGCCGTGGGGTCGGCCCACATGGTCACGATGGACCGCCGATGCGAACATAGCGAAGACTATGGTCAGCACGCATTTTTCGAACGCCGTCAACTCTCGTGTATATCCGCCCACCCGCAATATTTGCTAGGCGCATGCCGAATCCCGCAACGTCGACTCACCCTGCGGTGTCACAATCATCAACTGATAGGTAGATTTCACACATCCGCAGAGCGGTGGATTCACGAGATTTCGTTGGCAGTGTGTCGGACCGACCGGCTACTCTGCTCGATGTGTCAGCGCAACGCCCCTTCGGTAGCGGTTCTCTTCCAACAGCGGCCAGTGATTTCGTCGGACGAGAACGAGAGCTGGAAAAAATCGCAACCTTATTTCTGTCTTCGACGCGACTGATTACCTTGATCGGCACGGGCGGCATCGGTAAGACCCGGCTCGCGACTGAAGCCGTCCACCGCTATCACAAGGCGCGGCGGGTGCCGATTCACTGGGTCCGGCTGGCCCGACTCCCCGCGGGCTCGGATGCGACGGCGGTCGAGGACGAGCTCGCTCACTCGATCATCGACATGGACTTCTCGAACCGGTCGACCTGGGATGCCTTGATCGATAAGTTGACCAAGACCGAGGGCACCAGCCGCAATCCGCAGGCCATTCTGGTGATGGACAACTGCGAGCACGTACTCGACGGTGCCGGACAGGCGATTGCGGCGTTGCTGGATGCGGTGCCCGGACTGACCGTACTGGCCACCAGCCGCGAGGCCATCGGCTGGGTCGACGAGCAATTGGTGCCGGTCCCGGCACTGTCACGCGAACAGGCGCTCGCTTTGTTCCGCGCCCGAGCGGAGTTGACCGGTCACCCTATCGCGGGTGATGACGACGCCGCGGTCGCCGGTTCGATCTGCTGGCATGTACACAACCATCCCCTCTACATCAGGCTGGCCGCCGCCCGGCTGACGCGGCAACCGTTGCCGATGATCCTGCGTGATCTCAGCGGGGAGGACGACGACCGACGGCTGCGCTGGTCGCATGGCCCACGGGTCGGCGCAGACGAAAGACATTGGCGCATCCACGATGTCATCGCCTGGTCCTACGACCTCTGCCAGGACGACGAGCGCCTGCTTTTCGAGCGCATGTCGGTCTTCGCCGCCGGTTACGACAGCAATACGGACGACGATCACGGCACGTCGAGGCGCGATGTGGGGGCCGAACTCGAAGCGATCGAGGCGGTATGCGCCGACGACGACGGCGCTGGCATCGCTCGCGACGAGATCGAGGGTTTGCTCGAACGTCTCGTGGACCAATCGCTCGTCACGGTGCACCTGACACCTAATTCGGTCCGGTATTCACTGTTGGAAAGCTTGCGAGTCTTCGCGCAGCAGCGGCTGAACGAGCGATCGGCGGGGGCGGAGTGGCAACGGTTGGCCGGCAGGCACCGACGGTACTACCGGGACAAGGCCGTCCGCGCTGGGGCCGATTGGTTCGGCCCGGCCGAGCAAGAGTTGCTGGACTGGGCTCGTGCGGCGTGGGACAACCTGCTCACCGCGATGGACAGCAGCCTCATCACACCCGGAGAGTCCGCGATCGGATTGGAGATCGCGACCGGGTTGATCGCCCTGCGTCTTCCGTTCTTCCTGGGTTCCCTGCGCGAGTCCCGCCGGTGGGCGATGCGCACCCTGGAAGCGACCCGCGGTCTCGATCCCCAGCCCATTGAACTGCAGACCGCCTCGATGGCGCTGACCGCATGGTTGACCTCGTGTCAGGGCGTGCACGACGAGGCCGCCCAGATGCTCGATGAATGCGTCGCCGCCTGCGTCACGGATGCGGCAGCGAGATCGAATTGGCGAGACGATCCGATGGCCGATCTCGGTCTGCCGGCTCCTGTCGACTTCGCCTTGGGTACCGAACTGCTCTTCGCGGATGATCCGCGCTCGATTGTGGTCCTGGCACGTGCGCGCGAGCGGTTACGCGCGGATGGCGATGAGGGCGGTGCCGCCATGAGCGAATTGTTCCAGGCCCTGGCGGCCGGACTGCTCGGCACCGCGGCACAGGCATTGGAGATCGCACAGCGCTACCTCGACCGTGCCACGCGGTCGGGTGCCGGATGGGCACAGTCCTGGGCCGAATTGGCCTGGGCGATAGCACTGACCAAGCACGGTGATCCACATGAGGCGTTGGCCGTCGGGCGTACCGCGCTGAGGAGTCAACTGTCTATGCGGGACCAGTGGGGAGCGATCTGGGCGGTCCATATCCGGACGTGGACACTGGCACGATTGGTCGCCGACGCACGCGTCGACCATGGCGCACAGCCCGATTCAGTGCTCTGCTTGGCGACGGAGATCGCGAATCTCGTCGGCGGTGCCGGCACGGTACGGCAGCAACTCGGCGTGAACATCGCCAACCTCGGACCGTTCGCCACCGAAACCGATAAGGCGATTGCGGTAGCCCGAGATGTGCTCGGACACAAGGCCTTCGCAGCCGCCACACACGAAGGAGCGATACTTCGAACCGAATTCGACGAAGTGGCTCGACTGGCGCTCGGCACTCTGTCGTTGAACAAGCTGGCACTCGACCACCCGATCCGTCGACACCGACCATCCAAATGGAGCGAGTTATCGGCCGCCGAACGCGAAGTGGCGGTATTCGCCGCAGCAGGCTGGACCAACACGGCGATCGCGGCAAGTCGTGGCATCTCGTTCAAGACGGTTGACGCACAGATCGCCTCGATCTTCAGCAAACTGATGATCAACTCGCGAGCCGATATCATCACCCTCATTCCCAGCGATACCCGGGAGAAGGTCGCGCAGGCAGCCGCCCGCCGCCCCCAGCAGCGAAGACATCGGTAGCCGAATCAGTGTGTCCACGACTCGGCCGCGCGCTCAACTCCCGCATCGAACCGGCCACAGTGTTCAATTCGGTGGCGATTTCGGCCAGCATGACCGGGTGTGCACCGGTCAGACCGACCAACTCGACAACGGCGTCGATCGCGGCCGGATCCGTATCCGCACCCGGCGTGAGGGCCCACGGTCGATCTCGAAACACATCAGCTGACGCGGCGAGCGGACCCGAACGCGTACGACCGGCCAATGGATGACCACCGACATAGTTCTTCACATCGCAGCCGATCAGCTCGGCATCAACCGTAGGAGCCACTTTGACGCTGCCGACATCGGTATAGAAATGTGCCATCGATTTGACCTGACATTCGGCGAGCACTGTCGCGATATCACTCGACGGCACGGCCAACACCGCGATATCGACCGGCGCCGCGGGCAGACCGACGACTCCCGCTCGCCGCGCCGCCGCCATGGCGACCGTATACGGATCCCGATCGTACAAATACGTCAGAATTCCCTGCTTACGCAGGGCGAGTGCGATAGATGTTCCGATCATTCCGGTGCCGATTATCGCAACCTCGCGCACCAACCGGCCCGGCGGCGCTTTCACCACAACCGACAGATTGCCGAATTGAGGACACCACAAATTTTCATTACCCAACCTCGTTGGACTCGGCTCAGCACAGTACAAAGTGCCTGCTAGGGACGAGCTGATCTCGATGGGCAACAAGCTACTCGGCACGCACCCGACCGGTTCAATAGGGAATACACATAGATAGACAATTCTCGGCAATTACCTATCAACAGTCGCTACCTACACAATCCCATTTCGTCGCGACAAAACAGGTGGCGCAAGTTCGTACAGCGATCACCGATGCCGTAGACCTACTTATGGTCCCATTCTGGAGTTCGACAGACCGGAATGGAGAGGTGTGAAGAGCATGGTGTGCTGTGTGCTGCTCGCCGGGCTCCTGGTGTTCGGGCCGCGTGGTGTGCGTATCCACCGCGCCTTTCGAGCCCGTCGCCAGGGCCGGCGGCCGAATCGTCATCCACTCGAAATCGCCGTCTCCGGGCATCTCGTCGAACCCTCGCATACGACAGCCCTTCTCGTGCCCACCCGGCCAGCGGCGGCGCGCACACCACAGGAGTCGACATGAGCACAGCTGCACCGGTTCAGGAGTCCACGTCGAATATTCGCCTGCGCGGACCCGCGACCTCCCGATGGTTGCGGCGCACTCTAGTGCTCACCTCGCTGGTCTGGACCGCCGCGGCGGTCCTTCCCCAAGCTCTCGGGCTGTCGGATGCGTGGCGGGCCTTCGGCACCGGACTCATCATTCCGGGCGCCGGTCTGTTGTACGCGATGCCGCCGCTCGACCACACCTTCGCTACCGAGGTTGTCGTCGGCCACGCCGTGGTCCTCTGGGCCGAGGTCGCTGTCGCTAGTGCGGCGGTGCGCCGAGGCCGCGGTCTGCTGGTCGCTGGAGCGGTCGCACCGCTGGTCGCAATAGCGGTCGTGGCCGTGCCGACGTTTGTCGTGGTGGCCGGTCATATTGCCGCCTTCATCGGCGTACTGGCCGCCGCGAGTTGGGCATTTGCCTTCCGTTCGGTGGCGCGGTCGGATTATGTGACCCTGCCGGCGATCGTGCTCTTCGCCGCCGCGGTCTCCGCGGCGCTGACGCAGGTGCACGGCGACATGCCGGGACCGATGACATGGGTGTGGTGGGGTGCTCCTGTTGTCGCGGTGGGGCTTTCGGCATTCGGGTTGATTCGTGAGCGCGTCCGGCATGGTGCCGCTCGTCGGCTCGGGATCGAACGGGAAAACTATTTGGCCGGGCGGCGAGGTTCGGCGCGGACGAATCCGGTGCCGCTCGACCACCGGCTGGGTACGCCCGAGGTGACCGAGGCCGATGTCGATCAGCTGCGATTGCTGCGATATCTGATGAGCATCGCCGCGCAGCCACTGGAGAACTGGGACGGTTTCGACGCCGAGGGTGCGGGCCCGTTGCAGCAGTACCGGTATCAGCTCAATGCCATCGGCTGGGCACTGGCGATGTACGGATACTCGCATACCCCCGCTTTGCGCGGACCACTGCACCGCGCACAACTCGCCGTCCTCACACGCATGCAGGACCAAGCGGTCTGGGGATACTGGCACCACCAGAATCTATTGGGCAATTGGGACTTTCGCGCGCGACGCGCGGATCCGATCGACGTGCCACAGAACATCATGTTCACCGGCTACCTCAACCTGCAACTCGCCATGTTCGGGCAGGCGACCGGTGACCGCCGCTTCGACACACCCGGCTCGCTGACCTTCTCCTGGTCCCCCACCGAGGAATTCGCCTACGACCACCCTGCGATCAACGACATCGTGATCCGGAACTTCGGCGGTGACCTCGGCCTGTGGCCGTGCGAACCGCTGCCGGTCGGCCGCCGCCGCAGGCACGGCCTGGTCTTTCCGTATTGCAATGCGGTGAGCGCGGCGGGCGTCGCGATACTCGACGCACTGGTCGGGACCAGCCACGCCGCCGACATCAGCCGCCGCTTCCAACGCGGCCTCGATAGCGAGTTCACCGCCGCCGATGGCGATATCGTCTCCTTCATCGCCTCTGGACTCGGCTTCACCGCACGAGCATTCCGAGGACCGGCAACCACCGCGTCGGTCGCGGCTTTCGTCGCGCCGCTACTGCCCGACCTCGCCTGGCGCGCATGGGAAATACTGCTGCGCGAATGGCTGACCACCGACCGGTTCCGGCACCTCGGCACCGGCGGATCCGAATCTCCGATCGTCGCGGACTGGGGCTCGCAGGCGGCAACCAACGCCGAATCATTCGCAGCGGCAATGCTGCTCGCACAGGAATGCGGAGAATCCGAGTGGTGCACCGAACTCTGGACAGCGGCGACCGAGCAGCTGGGGTTCAGCGGAGATGCTCGACAACCGGGGGTCTGGAGTTTCGATGCGGCCTCCTTACATGCCAACGGCATGCTGGGTCTCGGCGGGCTCGGTCGCACCTACGCCCTCACCGACATGATGTCGCGCCCCCGGCCACCGCAATGGAACGCAGGGCCTCGGATCTTCGACTTGCCACATCCGAATGTCCTTGTGGCGAAAGCAGTTTCCGATGGTTACGGCCTGGACGCTGTCGTCTGCCCCGGCCTCGGACCGGGCCGATTCGCGCTAGTACTGGATCAACTCACCCCCCGAGGCCAGTATCTGATCCACGGTGCGGTGGAACGAGAAGTGACCGCCGACGCGACCGGCAGCGCCCGGATAGCGGTCGAACTCGAGACCTCGAGCACCATCGCGGTGCGGCCGGTGCCGCACGGCCCTATCTAGGAAAGGATGACCGGGAGGGCCGACAAGGCCCGGTGGAAGGGACCGGGTCGCCAGGTCAGGTTCTCGGCGGGAATCGCCAGCCGCATACCTGGCAGGGCGTCCAGGAGTTGGTCTATGGCGTCTTGCGCGATCAGGTATGCCGCGGTGCGGGCCGGGCAGGCGTGCGGTCCGGCGCTCCACGCCAAATGCGAACGGTTGCCGGTGTGTTCACCGACGCTGATAGCCGGATCGTTATTGCAGCCGGCCATGCTGATCACGACGGGTTGATGTGCCGGAAGCCAGACATCGTCGATCAGAACCGGTTGACGCGGGTAGGTGACGCAGAAGTTCGCCATCGGGGGATCGGTGAACAAGACCTCGTCGAGCGCATCGCGGGTCGATAGGCTCCCGCTGAGTATGTCGCCGCCGAATCGGTCATCGGTGAGCATCAGCAGCAAGGTGTTGACGATCAAGTTCTGCTGCGGCTCGATCCCCGCGCCGTAGAGAACGACGAGTTGGTGGATCAATTCCATATCGTCGAGCTTGCTCGGGTGATGGATCAGTCGGGTGGCGATGTCGTCACCGGGTTCGGCTCGTTTGAGCGCGATCAACCGCGCCAGCGCCTCGGCGAGCAGGACGTTGCCCTTGTCGGCGTCGATACCGTCGAACAGCGCCGCGATTCCGGCCGCGACCTCCTCCCCGATCTGAGGGGGACAGCCGATCATGGCATTGACGACCGCGAAAGCGAGCGGGAAGGCGTACTCGTCTACCAGATCGACCGTGCCAGCCTCGGGCATACCATCGATCAGTGGGGCGGCGAGACTCTCTACCGTGGCGTGCAGCGCGTGTAGATCGACCTCGCCGATGCTCGCGGTATTCGCCTGTCGGTAGCGTGCATGCTCGATCCCGCTGCTACGCAACGCATTCGGACGCCATTCCAGGACCGGAAGCACCGGGCAATCGGCCGGGACAGTTTGCTGCCAAGCCCGCGGATCGGCCGGAAAGTGCTCGGGGTCGTGCAGGATTCGTATCGCGGCGCGATAACCGATCACCAGGGTGGCGGGTACACCTGGGGCAAGATAAACCGGTACCAGCGCGCCATAGCGTCGACGCATCTCTCGGTAGAAATGGTGCGGATTCGCGGCGAATTCCGGACTGAACAATGCCACCCGTCGATCATCGGGATCGACCGGCGATTGGTGGTGTGGAATCGGACTTGTCACCATCCGAGCTGCCATCCCTCTCCCTGGGGCTCTGACAGGCCAGTCATGTCCCGCCGAACGTGCGCCCGCGCTATTCGTACCGTTAACGCTGGGCTGCGCACGGCCTTTTGAACCACCGACCAGCCGAGCCCTGGCACAGTAGAACAACAATGGCGAGTGCGGCAGACAAACCCACAGCAGCGACTCCCCCTCACCGAGTTGACGCCACTCATAGTCACCGACTAGGTAGGTGACGAGCATCAGTAGTTTCGGATTTTACGAGTGCCACTATGGTCCGCGAACGAATGTCCGTCATTGGGCGAAGTCCCCAGCTCGGGTGACCTCGGACCCCCACCGGAGTTCAGCGCGACGCGGCAAGCACCGCATCCGTCGCCACGGCATTGCCGACGGTGATCCTGATACCCGTGCCGCAATGCTTGACCTGGATTCCGTCGCGCTCGAAAGCCGAGCAAAGCCGGTCGATTTCGGCATTGCCGCAGGAATCCAGGTACACGAAATTCGCCGCACTCGTCGGCACCGCGAAGCCGAGCCCGCGCAACCCCTCGGTGAGCCGACCGCATTCGTGGGTGATCGCCGCGGTGCGCACCGCCAATTCCGCCTCAGCGTCATAGCACGCTCGCACACCGGCCTCGGCCAGCGCCGTCACCCGGAACGGCAACTGCCACCGTCGAATTCGCGCGATCACCGGCACCGCGCCGATCGCATACCCGACCCGCAACGCCGCCATTCCGTACGCCTTCGAGAAGGTCCGCGTCACAACCAGATTCGGATACCGAGCCGTCAGGTCAGTCGTAGCCATCCGATCCGCCACCGCGACGAAGTCGATGTACGCCTCGTCGAGCACGACCGTGACGGACGGATCGATTCGATCGAGGAAACCCTCGAGTTCGGCCTGTCCGATGCGGGTACCGGTCGGATTGTGCGGACTGCACAGCACAACTACCCGCGTGCGCATATCGATGGCATCGCCCATGGCGTCGAGATCCTGATGACCGTCCGCAGTCAGTGGAATCTCGACGGCCCGACCGCCAATGGCCTCGGTCAGCAGCGGATATCCGTCGAAGGTCGGCGTGGCCATCACGACACCGTCGCCGGGCGCGACGAACTCGCGCAGGATATACGTGATGACCCCGGTGGCACCCGCGCCGACCACCACCTGCTCGGGCGGCATACCGAGCCTTTCGGCGATCATCCCGGGCAGCCTGCGCGGCAGGTACTCCGGATAACGGTTCGCCGCCACCCGTGCGCCACGCAGCGCGGCACGCACGGATGGTAACGGGCCATAAGGATTTTCGGTGAGCGCGAGCCGATGCTCCAGTTCCGAGGCCGGCGACATATCGAATCCCCTCGCTCAGGGTCGATGAAGGCCCGCACGACTATTCGTGCGGGCGCTCGATTCGAACGGATGCTGTGCGGTCGCTAAAGCACGGAATTCATGATCGTGCCCGCACTAGCGGCGACCGCGCCACCGGCCATCGCACTGGCAATCATCTTCGGCGACTGCAGCCCGCCCCCGGACCATTTTTCCCAGGCGAACCGACCACCGCCGTAGGTAATGGCGGTGACTCCGGACAACTGAATCAGCCAGGTGAAATACTGGCCCATTTGCATCAGTTTGTCCGCCATCGGCGGCGCCTCCGGTGTCGGATTACTGATCTCGGCTAGTACGGTGTCGTGTAACGCGGCGAGAATCATGCTCACTTTCATGCTCCTTGTCGCATGCGGGGTGCCGGGAGAAGAAGAGACTTCGCAATGAACCGCTGCAGCGCGTTGACCTCATAGATTCAACCTCATCAAGATCATGTGACGCAGCCGACACACCGAAATCGATCCCCTAATGCAGCCCGAATCCCAGCCTGCCGGACGTTCGCCACCCCTATCCTGAGCGAGGAAAATTCGCCGGATAGGGCCGCCGACCGAGGGCGGCTCGGCGGTTGCGGGACCCGACACCCCGCCCCGCCCACAGGAGGGAATCGTCATGCCGGATAGCTGGGCTGAAACCGCCACTGGGTTGCCGACCAAAATCGACACGAGTGTGGCTCATGAAGCTCGTGTTTACGATTATTGGCTCGGCGGAAAGGATAATTACCCGGCTGACCGTGCGCTCGGCGATGCCATAGCCACCCATATTCCGGCGATCCGCCGTATGGCCCGAGCCAACCGGGCTTTCCTCGGCCGCGCCGTGCGCTACATCGTCGACGCTGGCATCACCCAGTTCCTCGATATCGGCACCGGCATACCCACCGCGGGTAATACCCACGAAATCGCCCAGGCCATCGCATCGGACGCGCGCGTGGCCTATGTGGACAACGACCCCATCGTCCTCGCGCACGCGCGGGCGCTCATGTCCAGCACCCATGAGGGCAAAACAGCCTTCATACATGCGGATCTGCATGATCCGGCGTCGATAATGCGCGATCCCTCCTTGACCGCGACTCTGGATCTCAACCGTCCGGTCGCCATCATGCTGGTCGCGATCATGATGTATTTCCGCGATAACGACGATCCGCACGCCATTATCGAGAACCTGCTGGAATCGGTACCCTCCGGCAGCTACCTCGTGATCACCCATCCCACCGCTGATTTCGACGCCCGCGCCATGGCCAGGGTGGTGGCCTCGGCCGAATCCGCCGGTATCACATTCAATCCTCGCAGCCGTGCCGAAACCGAAGCCTTATTCGCCGGAACCGAAATCGTCGAACCGGGCGTCGTTCCTGTCGTCACCTGGCATCCGGAGCTGATCGGTGGCATATCGGATCGAGTGCGAGCGATCCAGGCCGATCCGGAATCCGCGTGGTACTGGGCGGGCGTGGGCCGCAAGGCGTGACACCGACCGACGTTTGGCTCGGCGCCCCTCGGCAACTCCACCCCTGAGGTGATCGATCATGGTCAACGATCTGGAGAAGCGGTGGACGGCGGACGAGCGGACTTTTCGCCGGGTGGCGATCTACGTGGCGGCGGTGCTCGTGGTGGCCGCGCTCGTCTTCGTGACCACCGCGATATGGGCGGCGCAACGCAGGGCGTGCGCGGCCGCGGAGACGATGCTGTGTGACACCGCCGCTAAAACCGCGATCCTGACCGGCCCGACCGTGGTGCTGATGCTCGGCGGCATCTGCGCCTTCGTGCAAACCTATCGCGTGTGGCGGCGTGGCCGGAGTTGGCCGATCTGGCAGGGCGCCGGCTGGTTCCTGTTCACAATGATGATCGTCTACCTGGGCATCGGCGGCGGCAGCGTCGCCAGCTGAGCGGATCGATAGGGGGTGTGACGTGGAGCATACGCAATTGGGTTGTGCACAATTTAATTGCCCACTACCATAGTGGACATGACCGATCACCTCACTCTCGACGAGCAGTTGTGCTTCCGGCTCTATGCCGCGTCGCGGGCGATGACAGCGGTCTATCGCCCGAAGCTCGAACGCCTCGGGCTCACCTACCCGCAGTACCTGGTGATGTTGACACTGTGGGAACGCGACGGCCGCAGCGTCGGCGACCTCTGCGAAGTACTGCTACTCGACTCCGGAACGCTGTCGCCGCTACTCAAGCGGTTGGAGGCGGCAGGCCTGGTCGAACGGCGCCGGGCAGCGGCCGACGAACGGCGCGTCGATATCCAACTGACCGAGCGCGGCCGCGAATTGCGGTCCGAAGCCCGTTGCCTGCCAACGGAAATGGGCGAGGCCAGCGGCCTGTCCCCCGATGAATTCACCGCTCTACGCGAAACCCTTCGGCGACTTGCCGATTCGCTGATGTCCCACCCTCGATCGAAAGAGAGTCAGCCATGACCGCCCTCTACACCGCAGAAGCCCTCGCGACCGGTGACGGACGCAACGGCCACGCCCGCACCTCGGACGGCAAGATCGACGTCGCGCTCAACACCCCGAAGGAAATGGGTGGCAGCGGCGTGGGCACCAACCCGGAGCAGCTCTTCGCGGCGGGCTACGCGGCCTGCTTCCACAGTGCGCTGCGCCTGGTCGGCAAGCGCGAAGGCGCGAATGTCGACGATTCCGCGGTCGGCGCGAAGGTCGGCATCGGGCCGAACGACGACGGTGGCTTCGAGCTGACCGTCACCCTGGAGATCTCGCTGCCGCACCTGTCTCCCGCCGAGGCGCAGACCATCGCCGACAAGGCGCACCAGGTGTGCCCGTACTCCAATGCGACCCGCGGCAATATCGACGTCCAGGTCACCCTCGCCGACGACTGACGAAAGGAATCCACATGCGTGCCGTAGTCATTGAAAGTTTCGGCGAGCCGAAGGATGTGCTCACCACCGCACAGCAGCCGACGCCCGAACCCGGGCCCGGACAGGTGCGGATCGAGCTGATCCTCGCGCCCATTCACAACCACGATCTGGCGACCATTCGCGGGGTCTACGGCTACAAGCCCGCGCTGCCCGCGGTTCCTGGTACCGAGGCCGTTGGCCGGATCGATGCATTGGGATCGGATGTGAACGGACTGGAAGTCGGTCAGCGCGTGAGCGTTTCCGGCATCCACAATGTGTGGGCCGAGTATTTCCTGGCCAAGGCGACGCAGGTGGTTCCGCTGCCGGACAGCATTTCCAATGAGACGGCAGCACAGTTGCTCGCGATGCCGCTCAGTTCGCTGATGCTGCTCGAGGATCTGCGGGTTTCGCCCGGTGACTGGATTGCGATCAATGCCGCCAATGGTGCGGTCGGCCGCCTGGTGAATGTGCTTGCGCGGCAACGCGGTCTCAATGTGCTCAATCTGGTTCGCGGCCCAGCTTCCGTTAAGTCGTTGCAGGAGTTGGGTTTCGAACCGGTCTTCGATACCGAATCGGAGGGCTGGCTCGACCACGCTGTCGCGGCGACGGCGGGTGCGCCGATCGTGCGCGCCGTGGACCAGGTCGGTGGGCGGGCAGCTGATGCGCTGCTTTCGCTGCTGGGCCAGGACGGTGAGCTGATTTCGTTCGGCGCACTGTCCGGCCAGCCGCTGTCCATCAATCCGGGTCCGCTGATCTTCAAACAGGCTGTGGTCAAGGGCTTTTGGGGCTCCAAGCGGGCCGAGCAGACCAGCGGCGAGGATATGCGGCGCCTGATCGGTGAACTCGTGGGGATGGCGGCGACCGGTGCGCTGCGCCTCGATGTGGAGGCCGTCTATCCGCTGGAGTCCGCCGCCGATGCCGCAGCAGCGAGCGAAACACCGGGGCGGTCGGCCAAGATCGCGCTGTCGCCGCAACCGGTGTAGTCCGATCCGAGTCCGCTACCCGACTCGCACCACGAGTTTGCCGAAGTTACGGCCCTCGAGCATGCCGATGAACGCCTCCGGTGCATGCTCGAGGCCTTCGACAATGTCCTCGCGGTAGCGGACCCGGTTCTCGGTGATCCAGCCGGACATCTCGCGCAGGAAGTCTTTGTACATCTCCCGGACGAATTCGCTCTGGATGAATCCGCGCACAGTTAGACTCTTGGTCAGAATGCGACCGTAGAAGTCGGGCAGGCGATCGGGTCCCGCTGCTGCGCCGGTCACGTTATAATTCGCGATGAGTCCGCAAACCGGCACGCGCGCATAGGTATTCAGCAGTGGATATACCGCGTCCGCCACCGCACCACCGACATTTTCGAAATAGATATCGATGCCATCGGGTACCGCGGCCCCCAGTTGATCGGCGAAATCCGGTGCGCGATGGTCGATTGCGGCATCGAAGCCCAATTCTTCACGCACATAGGCGCATTTCTCTGGGCCACCCGCAATGCCGACCGCCCGGACCCCCTTGATGCGGGCGATCTGGCCGACGGCGGAACCGACCGGGCCGCTGGCCGCGGCGACGACCAGGGTCTCCCCCGCCTTCGGCTGCCCGATCTTCAATAGCCCGGAGTACGCCGTGAACCCGGGCATACCGAGCACGCCGAGCGCGGTCGATATCGGCGCTTTGTCCGGATCCAGCTTGCGCAGGCCCGACGCGGGCGCGATCTGATGCGTCTGCCAGCCCGAATAGGCCTGCACCACATCACCTTTCGCGAGGGAGGGGTCCCGGGATTCGAGCACCTCGGCGACGGTGCCACCCACCATCACATCGCCGATCTCGACCGGCGCCGCATACGACTTGGCGGCACTCATCCGTCCGCGCATATACGGATCGAGGGACAAATACAGGGTGCGCAGCAGCACCTCGCCCGCACCGGGCTCGGGAAGTGCCGCGGTCTCGATGCGGAAATTCGCCGGGTTGGGCGCGCCCTCCGGCCGGGAAGCCAGCACAATCCTCGTCGACTCGACCATATGGCTTACCCTATCGCTAGCCACTCAGCGAAGCACGGAATAGCTAGGTTGGCTAACAGATATCGCGCTGCCATGGATAGAGGGCTGTCAACTCCCCTGACGACAGTTCGCGGCTTCACCGAAGTTCGTATTCGACTACGACCTGCTCAGGAGTTAATTTGGCGCCGCAATTTCGCACCGTACGCCCCGCGCGGACAGCACTCACGACCACCGCTGCACTGGCGTTGCTGCTGAGCGTCGGCCTCGGCACCGCAACCGCCCGCCCTGTCGGTCCGTTCGACGTCGGCGGAGCCATCGAGGTCGAATACGACCAGGTGGGCGGCCCCGGCGCGCTCGGCGATCCGACCGGTCCCGAACTCGATGCCGCCAACGGCGGCCGGTATCAGGCGTTCGAGCGCAATGCCTCGATCTACTGGCATTCCGATAGCGGCGCCAATGAGGTCGGCGGTCCGATCCGCGACAAATGGCGTGACCTCGGCTGGGAGACCGGTGTGCTGCGCTATCCGGTCACCCGTCAGCTGTCCACACCGTCGGGCTTCGGCAACTACAACGTTTTCCAGGGCGGATCCATCTATTGGTCCCTCGGCACCGCCGCGCACCAGATCGGCGGCGCGATCCGCGATAAATGGGGGTCCTACGGCTGGGAGAGCGGTGCGCTCGGGTTCCCGCTCACCGACGAGGCGGCCGCGCGCGCGGACAACGGCCGCTACAACCTGTTCCCCGGTGGCGCGATTTATTGGTCCCCACGTTCCGGTGCACATGTCGTCTGGGGTGCGATCCGCGATCTGTGGGTGTCCAATGGCGCGGAATCCGGGCGGTACGGATTCCCGACGGGCGAGGAATACGACTACCAGGGCGGAAAAGCGCAGGACTTCCAGGGCGGTCGGATCACCTGGCAGCCCTAGAAAGATGCGGTGTGGCGCTTACGTTGCGCCACACCGCATCTCGCAGGTGCGATCAGGTGGGGCCGCCGTCGTAGCACAGACTCGCGGTACGCGACGACGGTCCCGGGCGCGGCGACTCGGGATCGAAGGTCCAGTCCGAAATCGGACCCGCGGCCTTCCAATGCAGCCCACCCTTGCTGTCCGCGACCACCCGGTATACATGGTCAGCGCCGTCGATGAGCTGGTTGCCGACGCAGTAGTCGGTGTATTCGGTGCCTGGCTGGTGTGCGCCCGCGCTGAACAGCCGGACCGGATGTGCGTACGCACCTGGGTTCGGCACGGAACTCGGCCGGTTCGTCGGCCCGCCCTTCGACCAGTGCGGTGCGCCGCGGCTGTCGGTTTCGCAACGGAAGTCGCGACCGCCTGCGACGACGGTCGCGCCTCGAACGTGCGTAGTGCCCGCCCAGAGACAGGGGACAGTGGATCCGACGGTTCGGGTACTCGCCGCTGCGGTCGCGGCACCGAGTTCCCGGGTACTCGCTGATGCGGTCCCGGCACCGAATTCGAGGGCGCCCACTGTGACCGCGACGGTCGTCAGCAGGGTGGATGCCTCGACCTTTCGCACAGTCGTGATCATCAGCAAGTCCTTGCCGCGGCGCGGCATACTGTCCAGCCGTCACCGTCCGGGCGCGGTACCCGGGTCCATGTCGTCGTGCCGCCGGTGGGGTTGCCGGAGGCATCGGTGCCGGACTCGTTCTGGCTGCGGTATTCGCGCAGATTGTTCTGTTGTTCGTTGCGCCGCAACGAATTCTGCGGGGCGTGGTGGTAGCCGAACGGATCGATGTGATGCCAGCCGGTGGTGTCGCGACCGCTGGTACTGCTGCGATTGTTCAAGTGGTCCGAGCGCGCGTCCGGAATCGCGAGCGCCTCGCCCGCGCCGACCACCGTGCCCAGGGTGATCACGCCGACAAGCAATGCGAGGGCTCTGCCTCGTGCTCCACCGCGCTTGCTCATGGTTGTTGTTCGATGCATCATGGCCCCTTTGCCTCAGCGCTACAACTACTGAGACGAATAGTAGATAAACAACCTGAGAAGTTTCAGCACCTTATCTAGCAGGCCATTTCAGGGCATCGGCGACAGCAAGCACGTAACTATTCAGTAGAACGTGCACACCAAGCTCACGACCGCCTCAGGAACCGGACCCTCTTACCGGCACCCTGGCGCTCCCACGTATGCGTGCCCAGCCACAAGGCCACCACAAGGTGACGGCACAGCAGATCGCGACCAAGCCCCGAAATAATTCCGTGCGGGAATAGCTGCGGCCGCGATACGTTGCTCCGGGGTGGTTAGTGGAGCGAAGGAGAGGGGCCGGTCGGTGGCAGTCGAGGCAGTGGAGTCGTCCGTCGGTCTGCGATCCGATCGAGGTGCGATCCTTGCTTCGCTGATGCTCGCGACAGGGCTGGTCGCGCTGGATTCCACCATTATCGCGACCGCGGTGCTGACCATCACCGACAGCCTCGGCGGATTCTCGCAGTTCCCATGGTTGTTCTCGATTTACCTACTGACACAAGCAGTTACGGTTCCGGTGTACGGCAAGGTTGCCGATACGGTCGGGCGCAAACCGGTAATCCTGTTCGGCATCGCGGTTTTCGCGCTCGGCTCGCTGCTGTGCGGTGTGGCGACGAGCATGCTGGGCCTGATCATTTTCCGCGCGGTACAGGGCATCGGCGCGGGCGCCATCTTGCCGATGACCATGACCATCGCGGGCGACCTCTATACGCTGACCGAACGCGCCAAGGTTCAGGGTTATCTGGCCAGTGTGTGGGCGATCTCGGCGGTCGTGGGACCGCTACTGGGTGGACTGTTCGCCGAATACGTCAGCTGGCGCTGGATCTTCCTGATCAATATCCCGCTGTCCGCACTCGCCGGGTGGATGCTGGTCCGTAACTTCCAGGAGATCACCCCTCGCCGCAAGCAGCGCGTCGACTATCTCGGTGCGGCACTGCTCACCGTCGGCGCGGGGGCGTTGATTCTCGGTTTGCTCGAGGGTGGACAGGCCTGGGCCTGGTCGTCGCCGACCGGCATCGGCATCTTCCTCGGCAGCGCATTGGTGCTGGTGCTGTTCGCTCTGGTCGAGCGACGAGCCGCGAATCCGATTCTGCCGCTGTGGGTTTTCACGCGACGGGTCATTATCGCCAGCAGTCTGGTCTCGGTGCTGGTCGGCGCGATCCTGCTCGGCATGACCTCCTATGTGCCGACTTTCACCCAGGGTGTGCTCGGCACCGGGGCACTGATCGCCGGTCTCACCGTCGGCGCACTCACCCTCGGCTGGCCGCTGGCCGCATCACAGGCCGGAAAGGTGTACCTGCGCATTGGTTTTCGCGCGACCGCGCTGATCGGCAGCACCCTGGCCACGATAGGTGCCGCAACCACGCTGCTGATCGATGAGAATTCCTCGCTGATCCAGGTCGCCGCTTCGTGTTTCGTGATCGGCACCGGCATGGGCCTGGTCGCAACACCCACCTTGATCGCGGCGCAGACGACGGCGGAATGGTCCGAGCGCGGCGTGGTCACCTCGGCGAATATGTTCGCCCGATCATTGGGCAGTTCGGTCGGTGTCGCGATATTCGGCGCGATCGTGAACTCACGCGTCGGCGACACCGACCACCCGGCTCCGGTACTGCTGTCCTCGGCGGTGCATCTGGTCTTTCTCGCGGTCGCCGCGATGGCCTTGGTCATGGTGACCGCATCCGCGATGATGCCGCGCCTGGGCACGAACGCCGCCTAGTGCTTTCGGCGGCTGTGCGTCCACCCAGAAGTCGCGGACCAAGCCGCGGCGCAGCTGCCAGAGCCTGTTGGCGGCGAATTCGCGCAGCCCATCGCTGCTGATCCGCTTCCGCGGCACGCCAATTGCCATTGACCGCGGTGGCGATGCCCGCCGACACGCCTCGAAGCCCTGGCCGACATCCAGCGCCCCGCCTTCGGCGAACGTGTCCGCCTCCACCACAGCCCTGCGACCACGACACCTAGGCGGTCGTGGTCTGTGCCGATGCCATCAGGAACTCGATCCGCGCGATGCGCAGGCGCGGCTGCCTCGCCCGACGATCACCGAGTGACCGGTCGGATCCGTCGTTACCAAGCAGAACGCCGATCGGCGATTTCGGTCAGCGCGCGATCGCGCTGCTCGACCGGCAACTCTTCGGCGGCGGCGCGGACCGCGTCTATCGCGGATTCGGAGAGCACGTCCAGCGCGCCGCGATATTCCGACCACAGATCGTATTCAGCTGTGGCCCACAGCATTTCGATGATCTTATCTCGAGAAGCCAGGTTGACGAAGCGTTCCAGCTGTGCGGCATCGTCGACGAGGTGGGCCGAGCGGACGAGTGCGACGCCATCGAGTGCGGATTCGGTGGCGCGGGCCGCGGTATCGGAGATCGAGGCAACCAGATCGCCGAGGGTGATCCAATCTTCGCGTGCCGCGAGCTCTTTGCCGACCGCGACAATAGTCGCCTCGGGCAGAGCACCGATTATGGCCGCGGAATGGCGTGGATCGAGTCGGGCGGCGATATCGGCGAGAAAGTCGACCGGCAGACGCTTGGCAACCTCTACCGCGTGTGACGGGTCGAGCACGCCCGACATCCGGGCCGCGAGCAGCGCACCGCGGCTGCGCGCGACCATTTTCGCGGTGATCGGCGTCGGAATCACCTTGGACGCCTGGGCAACCCGATGCAGTCCAGCCTCCTGTCCGGCCACGAACAGATCCGTGACCTGACGGCGGAACTCACGCAGATCCGCATCGGGTACGTCGGCCAGATAGGCCAGCTGTTCGACCGGAACACCCAGTGTCCGGGCGAGTTTCAGCAATTGCGCCGTCACAGTCCGGCCGCCTTCTTGACCGGGCCACGCAGGAAACGCGGCAGAAAGTCGAGCATTCCGAGGGCCGCGGCCTTGAGCTCGTCGGCCTGCCGCCATCGGGCATCGACGACCGCCTGGGCGAGTTCGGCTTGGTGCTCCGGGCTCAGCGCGGCAATGCCAGGGGGTAGATCCTCGGATATCAGTTCCGCCAGCGTGTGCTCTGTCATGGTTGCCTCCGTCGGGCACATCGGGTTCATGATCACAGTGGGGCGATTTACGGCTCGATGCAAGGAAACGGTGCTGTTCGGGGCATTGCCGGGGTCGTATGCCCTAACGTCGGAGCATACGACCGAGTCGTCGATCGATCGGTCACGGGTGGATCGGTGGTCGCCATGGGTATCGAGCACACAGTGGATATCGCGGTGATCGGCGGCGGACTGGCCGGATTGACGGCGGCTCGGCAGTTGCGTCGCGACGGATTCGATGCGGTGGTCGTCGAGGCGCGGGATCGGGTGGGTGGTCGAACGCTGAACCATCCGATCGGGGACGGCAAGATCGTCGAGGTGGGTGGGCAGTGGGTCGGTCCCGGTCAGGATCGGGTGCTGGCGCTGATCGAGGAATTGGGACTGGAGACGTTTCCCACCTACACCGCCGGTCGGCACCTGTTCGAACATCGCGGGAAACTGCGGCGCTATCGCGGTCGGATTCCGTTGATCGCCTCCGCCGCACTGCTGGATGCCTATATCGGTCTGCAGCGGTTGGATCGAATGTCGCGCGCGGTGCCAGCGGCGGCACCATGGTCGGCGGCCCGGGCACGGCAGTGGGATGCCGAGACCGTCGAGTCGTGGATGCGGCGCAATCTACATTCGGAGATCGCGCGCCGGGCTATCACGATGGTCTGCAAAGCGGTGTGGGCCGCGGACCCTGCCGACGTGTCACTGCTGCATCTGCTCGCCTATCTCAATGCCGGTGGCGGTGTGGATTCGATGATCGAAACCGACGGTGGCGCACAGCAAACCCGGATCGTGGGCGGTTCGCAGCGGATCGCGCTGGCGCTGGCGGAGCAGTTGGGCGAGCATGTGCTGTTGAATACGCCGGTGCGCAAGATCGAGCAGTCCGAGGGGGCCGTTGTCGTACACGGCGATGAGATTCGAATCCTTGCCCGCCGAGTGATCGTGGCAATGAGTCCAGCGCTGGCTGGCCGGCTGCTGTACTCCCCCGCGCTGCCAGCCGATCGCGACCAGTTGACCCAGCGCATGCCGAACGGCTCGGTCATCAAGACCATGGCCGTGTACGACGTACCCTTCTGGCGTGCCGATGGCTTGTCCGGGCAGGTCACCGCCGCCACCGGACCGGTGAAGGTCACCTTCGACAACTCCCCGCCGGATGGGAATCCCGGTGTGCTGCTCGCCTTCCTGGAAGGCGGCGATGCCCGACGACTGGGCCGCTACCCGCGCGAAGAACGCCGCGACATCGTGATCTCCAGTCTCACAAGGTTTTTCGGCCCGACGGCGGCCACACCCATCGACTACATCGAGAAGGACTGGTCCGCCGACGAGTGGACCCGCGGATGCTACGGAGCCTTCATGCCACCCAACACCTGGACCGAATACGGGCCGGCCCTGCGCGCACCGATCGGCCGAATCCATTGGGCTGGAGCCGAAACCGCGACCATATGGATGGGCTATATGGATGGAGCGATCCGCTCGGGTGAGCGAGCCGCCGCCGAGATCACCGCGTTGGTCACTGGGGACCGAAAGCCCACAGCGGTGGGCTGACCTCATCTCGCAGTCGAGCGGATGAATTCGGCGCGCCACCGTTGCGTCTCGTGATTCGCTTCGATCTCCACTGCCCGAAGTCCCTCAGCCGCAAACGAATTGACCTCCGACCAGGTCAGCGGCCACGGCGGTCCACTGACCTGCTCTCCCTCCGCTCGGATTCCGGCGATCACGATCAACTGACCGCCCAATGCCACGGACCGCCGGATATTGGCGATCGCGGTGTCGCGCACCGACACCGGCATCGACTGCACCGTAATCGACTCGACGACCAGATCGAACGCATTCCGCCACGCGGCGGGAGGATCCAGCAAATCGGCCGCCACATACTCCACGGATGACTCCGGAAATCGTTGTCGCACTTCGGCAATCGCGGTCGGTGAAATATCGAAGGCGGTGCTCACGAAGCCGAGCCGCGCGATGTACTCCGCGTCCTGCCCGTACCCGCATCCGATCACCAGTGCCCGACGCCCGACACCGTCCGCAGCGCGCCGCTCGGCCCACTCGACCAGCATTGGATTGGGCTGATCGCGATCCCACGGCACGACCGCGTCCCCGGCGGCCGCCTCGGCATACAGCCGCTCGAACCACCCGGTCGGATCGTCCTTCGCAATCGACTCCGCGGCCAACCTGCTGGCATCGGCATCTCGATTCACAGCCATCCAGCCAGTCTCGCACGAGGGCCAGAGCGCTCACGACCGCTTGATGACCCGGACGCGCTGCCACACTTCGACGACGAGCAACTGCCGTTCCTGGTCAACTCTCGCCAGATAGCGATCGACTCGGCGTCGGGCAACCGGCCGACATCAGCTGCAGCCGCGCCGGAAGGCCTCGGCGACCTCCGCTCGCTCGCTGAGGATCTGGCGGCGGCGGTTCACCATGGTCTCCGCTATCGAGGCCTTCGCGACGAGGGCACGGTAGAGGGCGACGGCGTCTTCGATAGCATCGCGAGCGCCTACGCCCGCAGCGGGGCTGATGGCGTGATCGGCATCGCCACAAGGATTACGTCATCTCGGGGTGGGCGCGGATGCGTAAGCGGCACACGGCTCCGGCGAGTATCGCGTCCGCGATGCCGCCGCCGATGATCGTGACCATGTGCCTCCTCAGGCCGGTGCGGACTGCTAGGCCACCGGTTCGGCTACCGCGCCGCCCTTGCCGAGCTTGGTCATCGCCAGATAGCCGCCGCAAACCAGCACACCCCAGACCACTCCGACGATAATCGCGGTACGCCCGCTCTCGGTCCAGAACAACAGGACGACAACCAAACCCAGGAAAGCCAGCGCCAACCAGGTAGTGATCGGAGCACCGGGCAGCCGGTAATCGCTGGCGGGCAGTTCGCCGCGGCCGACCTTGGCGCGATAGATCAAGTGGCACACCAGGATTACGCCCCAGACGAAGATGATGCCGATGGTGCTGACCGAGGTGATGTAGTTGAACGCCTTATCCGGCGAGATCACATTGACGATCACACCGATGACCATCGCGGCCGCCGAAGCGGTGATGCCGACATACGGCACCGCGCGCGAACTCAGCTTGTTCAGCCCCGCAGGCGCCTCCCCGTGCAGCGACAGCGTCCGCAGCATGCGACCGGTGGAGTAGATGCCGGAATTGCACGACGACAGCGCCGCGGTGAGCAGCACGAAATTGATGATCCCCGCGGCACCCGGAATACCGATCTGCTGGAAAACCTCGACGAACGGGCTCTTACCCGCGTGGAAGTTGCGCCAGCTGGCCACCGACATGATCACCACGAGCGCGCCGACGTAGAACAGGCCGATCCGGAACGGCAGGGTATTGATCGCCTTGCGCAACGTCTGGCGCGGATCCCGTGCCTCGCCCGCGGTCACGCCGACCAGTTCGACGCCGACGTAGGCGAAGAGCACGATCTGCAGCACCAACAGCGACTGTCCGAATCCGTTCGGGAACACACCGCCATCGGCCCACAAGTTGGTGACCGTCGGGTTGGCGGCATGACCGAAGCCGATCGTCAACACCCCGATGCCGATGAGGATCATCGCGACGATCGCGGTGACCTTGATGGCGGAGAACCAGAATTCGCCCTCACCGAACAGCCGCACCGAGATCAGGTTGGCGCAGAACATGACCGCCAACACCACCAGCGCGGTCAGCCACGGCGCGATATCGAACCAGTACTGCACATACTTCCCTGCGACGGTGATCTCGGCCATACAGGTCGCCACCCACACCGCCCAGTACGACCACCCGGTGACGAATCCCGCGAAGCGCCCGAGGAATTCGTGCGCGTACTCGGCGAAACTGCCCGAGATCGGCCGGTAGGTCAGCAACTCCCCCAGCGCTCGCATGATCACGAAGATCGCCAGACCCGCCACGAGATAGGCCAGGATCAGCCCCGGCCCCGCCTGCTCGATCGCGCCGCCCGCACCATAGAAAAGGCCCGTGCCGATCGCACCACCGATCGCGATCATCTGAATGGTCCGCGGGCTCAGCCCCCGGGAGTAGCCCTCTTCACCGGATACAGCCGGGTCGGTGGGCGCCGATTCAGCTTGTAGCTGACGGTCAGAGGCTGTCATGGTGCGGTCCTTCGCCTGGAGCTCGAGATCGATCAGCCCGTCACGCTACCGGCCGCACCACCGGACTGCCGCACGACCCGAACCACACCGCGATCAGTGCAGGCGGAAGCCGTGATTCGCCAGGGACTCGCGGAGCCGCTGGCGGCCGTTGAGGCTGGCGGCGGAGGCCAGGCGGGCCAGGACGCGTTCGGTCCAGGAGTGCGCGAGTTGCTGTTCGGCATAGAACTCGGCGATGCGGTCTTCGTAGGCCGCGACGTGGGTGCGTTGAGTGGGGAGGTCGTAGGTTTCATGGTGGAGTACGGCCGGTTGTGGGAGGCGCGGTTTGACGCGGGCGTCCTCACTCGGATCCGGGTGTCCGACAACGAGCCCGAAGACAGCGAACACCTGCTCGGGCAGTTTCAGTTCCGCCGCAACCTGTTCCGGATTGTTGCGGATCGCACCGATATAGACGGTCCCGAGGCCGAGGGATTCCGCGGCGACGACGGCATTCTGCGCGGCGAGGGCAGCGTCGATGAAACCGACATAGCTCGATTCGAGGTAGTCGGCTCCGACCAGCGGCGCTTCGCGATCGTCGGCGAGTTGGCGCAGCCGGGCGAAATCGGCGGTGAATACAAGCAGCACCGGGGCCTGTTCGATATGCGCCTGCCCGCCGGCGAGCGCGGCGAGGCGGGCCTTGCGCGCCGGATCGCGGACCGCGATGACGCTCCATACCTGCAGATTGGAGGAGGTCGGCGCGGACTGGGCCGCGGAGATGAGCAGGCGCAGGGTGTCGTCGGAGACCGGGTCGGCCAGGTAGCGGCGCACCGAGCGGTGTTCGTGCAGCACCTGCAGCACCGGATTCCACTCGGCGGGCTCGGTCGGATTCGGATCCCGATAGCGCTGCTGGACGGCGATGGCGGGGCTCGGCACGGTCTGCGTCATGCCGATCATCCTGTGACATGTACGGTGCGCCCGTCTGCGGTAACCCTCAGCATGAACCGAACCGGGTACGGTTGGTAAGGCAAGCCTAATTAGAAATAGTGGAGGTTACCTTGGCACGACCCCGCACCACTCTGACGGTGCAGCGCACCGAGCGGCTGACCCCGCATCTGATCCGGGTGCATTTCGGCGGACCCGGATTCGCCACGTTCCGGCCGAGCGAGTTCACCGACTCGTACGTGAAGTTCATTTACCCGCGCGACGGGATCGATGTGCTGCGCACCTACACCGTGCGCTCGGTCGATCCGGATGCCGGTGAACTGGCCGTGGACTTCGTCTACCACGGCGACGAGGGCATTGCCGGCCCCTGGGCCGCCTCGGTCCGGCCAGGCGACACCATCGACTGCTTCGGACCGGGCGGAGCCTATGCGCCGCGCGCCGACGCCGACTGGCACCTGCTGGCCGGTGACGAGGCGGCACTGCCCGCGATCGCGACCGCGCTGGAAGGGATGCCCGCCGATGCGGTCGGGTACGCGTTCGTCGAGGTCGCCGGACAAGATGACGAACTGAAGCTGGACAAGCCGGCCGGCATCGAGCTGACCTGGCTGCATCGCGGTGCACGCGAGCCGGGCGATGTGCTGGCCGAAGCCGTGCGTGCGGCAACGTGGCGCGATGGCCAGGTGCAGGTCTTCATCCACGGCGAGGCGCGCGCCGTCATGCAGGATCTACGCCGCTATGTCCGCCGCGAGCGTGGCATCTCCGCGGACTGGGCGGCCTCGATCTCCGGCTATTGGCGGCGCGGCCGCACCGAGGAGGGCTTCCGCGAGTGGAAGGCCGAATTCAAGGCCCAGGACACCGAGGATGCGCCGACCAGGTGAACGGCCGAAATCCCATGGCGAGCGGATGTTCGCCGGTCGCCATGGGATTTCGTGGTGTCGCTACTGCTGATTCGCGCGCAGCGCCTCCTGCACGAACTGCGTCGTGTAGGTCTTCGACAAATCGATGCGGTCCTTGACGGGCGCCACATTCTTCGAATACTTGCCGAGCACGTTCAGCACATTCTCGGCGCCTTCGGATTTCATCAGGCCGGTGCCGTTGAACATGCCGATCGAGTCGCGGATGGACTGGACATAGAGATCCCGGCCCGCACTCGCGTATTGCGAGGGCATCTTGTCGGCGATCTCCTCAGCGGTGTGCGTCTTGATCCACTGCAGCGTCTGCACGAAGGCGGTCGTGATCTTCTGCACGATATCCGGATGCGCGTCGACGGTATCGCAGCGCATGTACAGCGACGATGCCGGATACAGCCCGCCCAATGCCGCCCGGGTGCCCTCCTCGGTCCGCATATCCACCAGAATCTTCGCCTCACCGGAGTTCACCATGGTGGCGACCGTCGGGTCGGTGGTCATGCCCGCATCGATGCCGTTGTGGTTCATACCCGCGATAAAGGTCTGTCCCGCACCGACTTTCACGCGCGTGTAGTCGGCGGTGGTCATCCCGACCTGCCCGGTCAGCGCCTGGGTGAGGAAGTCGGTCGAGGAGCCGAGCGAGGTCACACCGAGGTTTTTGCCGCGCAGATCAGCCAGCGATTTGATACCGGCCGCATCCGCCTTGGAGACGAGTTCCACTTCGCCCGGCACATCGGCGAATTGGACCACCGAGGTCAGGCACTGGTCCTTGGCCTGCAGATCGATGGTGTGGTCGTAGAAGCCGACCACGGCCTGCACATCACCGGTCAGCAACGCGGTTTCGGCACTCGCGCCGGACTGTTCGCCGAGCAGTTTGACATCGATATCGTTCTTCTCGAAGAAGCCGAGTTTCTCGGTGAGCATGGCGGGCAGGTAGATCACCTTCTCCAAACCGCCGACCATAATGGTGATCTGGGGCCGCCCGTTTGCCATCGGAATGGTTCGGGAGTCCCGACAACCGGTCGCCAGCAGCAGTGCCGCGATGACTCCGAGAATGATCGTCAGATGTTTGACGTACCGCATGATCAGATCCCGTGGCTCGAAGTGGCCTGCGACGGACGCCATTTCAGCAATCGGCCCTCCGCCACACTGATCGCCCATTCGGCAAGCAGAGCGATGACGGTGATGATGATCATGCCCGCGTAGATACCGGCCGAATCGAAGGTGCCCTGGGCATTGCTGATCAGCAGACCCAAGCCCTTACTGGCACCGGCATATTCACCGACGACCGCGCCGATCAGCGCGAAACCGAAGGCGGTGTGCAGGCTGGACAGGATCCAGGTGGTCGCGCTCGGCAGCACGATCGAGCTCAGCACCTGACGCTTGCTCGCACCGAGGATGCGAGCGTTATTGATGACATTGCCGTCGACCTCACGCGCACCGGTGAAGGCATTGAAGAATACGGCGAAGAACACCAGCACCACGACCGTCGCGACCTTCGAGCTGAGCCCGAGACCGAACCAGATGATGAACAGCGATGCCAGCACGATTCGCGGAACGGCGTTGAGCGCCTTGATGAACGGCGCGAGCACCTCGGCCCAGTACCGGCTGCGGCCGAGCAGCGTGCCGAGAACGACACCGGCCACCGCGCCGATCACGAAGCCGAGCACCGCTTCCTGCACGGTGGTGTACATCTGCAGCCAGATTGATCCGAACTGCGTTCCCTCGGTGAACCATTCGACCAGCCGGTCCCAGATCAGCGAGGGCTTGGAGTAGAAGAAGGGGTCGATCCACAGCGTGGCGGTGAGCTCCCACGCGCCCAGCCACACCGCGATCAGCGCTATCCGCAGACCCCAGGTGCGCAGCCGGTTGCGGCGCAGGTTGGTCCGCACGCGTGCGAGAATCTGCTCCTCGGTTTCGATTTCGACCTCGGGCGCGGACTTCGCCGCATCTTCGAGCACGTTATGCGACACGGGAGGCTCCCTTGCCTCGGGCTGCCTCGACCTGATCGCGCAGCGTTTCCCATATTTCCTTGTAGATATCCCGGAATTCGTTGGTGAGCCGGACCTCCTCGACATCGCGCGGACGCTCGAGCGAGACCGGGAAGTTGCCGCAAACCGTGGCCGGGCTGGCGGTCATGACGACGACCCGGTCGGCGAGCACGATGGCCTCTTCCAGATCGTGGGTCACGAAGATAACGGCCGCGCCGGTGCCCGCCCACACGCGCAGCAACTCGTCCTGCATCAGCTGCCTGGTCTGCACGTCCAGCGCGCTGAACGGCTCGTCCATCAGCAGAATCTCGGGATCATTGACCAGAGTTTGCGCCAGTGCGACGCGCTTGCGCATACCGCCGGAGAGCTGATGCGGATAGTAGCTCTCGAATCCGGCGAGACCGACCTTGTGCACCCAGCCGCGGGCCTGTTCGCGTGCTTCGGCCTTGGACTTGCCGCGCAGGCGCGGGCCGAGCGCGACGTTATCGATGACGCTCTTCCACGGCAGCACCGCGTCCTGCTGGAACATGTAGCCGATGCCGTCGGGGATGCCGTGGACATCCTTGCCGCGCACCAGCGTCCGCCCGGCCGAGGCCGGCTCCAGCCCGGAGACCAACGACAACGTCGTCGACTTTCCGCAGCCCGTCGGGCCGACCACGGCGACGAATTCGCCGGGTCGCACCGCGAGGTCGAGATTGCGGACGGCAGTGTGGATTCCGCCGCCGGTGCCGGGGAAGCGCTTCGTCGCGCTCCGCAGCTCGATGAGTGGTTCGGTCATTTTTCTTGCTCCTAGCGGATCAGGTAGAGCGAACCTACGTGGGCCCGGTCACACTTCGAGGCTTGTGCGCACAACCGGCGCAAACGACCGATTCGAAGGTTGTGCGCATTCTGCTCACGCCCGTCTGCGTGGTTTATGCTGCGGAAATGGCCAACGACGGCAGAGCACAACGGCGCGCGACCGGACACTTCCGGTTGCGTACCCAGGTGCTGCTGCTGCAGATCGTGATCGTCTCGGTGACCCTCGGCGCCGCCTTCGCGGTATTCGGCTACGTCAGCGGCCAACGACTCAACGACCAGTACGGGCAGCGCGCACTGGCTATAGCGCGCAGCATCGCGGCCGAACCAGTGGTGCGCGAGGAGGTCACACGGTATGCGCCCGGCACGGTGACACCCGAGCTGCGGGCGGAGCTCACCGCGGGACCGCTGGAGCGGATAGCCATCGATACGACGCAGCGCACGGGCGCACTGTTCGTGGTGATCACCGACGATGCCGGAATCCGGTTGGCGCATCCGGACCAGACACGACTCACCGAACATGTGAGCACGGATCCGTCGGAGGCGCTGGCGGGCCGAGAGGTGATCGTCAAGGAGCGCGGCACGCTCGGACCATCGGTACGTGCGAAAGTCCCTGTGATGGAGGCTGACTCGGATCGCATTGTCGGCGCGGTGAGCGTCGGTATCCCGACCACCGCGATTCGCGAGCAGTTACTCTCCGATCTGCGTGCCGCGGCGCTGTTCATCGCCGCGGCGCTGCTGATCGGCATCGCGGGTTCGGCATTGCTGGCGCGGCGCTGGCGCGGATTGACGCTCGGACTCGAGCCTGCCGAACTGGCCGAACTGGTCCAAGGTCAGGCGGCGGTGCTACACGGCATCGGCCGTGGTGTGCTTGCCGTCGATTCCGCTTGGCGCACAACATTTGTCAATGACGAGGCGCGGCGGCTGCTCGGGATCAGCGCCGAGATCGGCAGGCCGGTCGACGAGATCGGTTTGACGCCACGGGTGCTGGAGGTCTTCCGCGCGCTCGACGAACAACCGACACCGGCCACCATCGGCTCGCATATCGTGGTGGTCGCGGCCCGGCCGGTTACCCGTGACGGACGCGATCTCGGTGCCGTGCTCACCGTGCGCGATCGCACCGATGTCGAGGCGTTGACCCGCCAACTCGACGCCGTGCAATCGATGAGCACCGTACTGCGCGCCCAGCGTCACGAGTTCTCCAACAAGATGCACCTGCTCAGCGGACTGCTGCACGGCGGCCGCACGGGGGAAGCCTCGCATGTCATCGATGAGCTGATCGGTGCCGGTCCACTCGGCGCGGCAACACCCGGCATCGATGCGATTCACGACGCGTATCTGCAGGCCTTCCTGGCGGCCAAGGCGGCGCATTCGCGCGAGAGCGGTGTCGAACTGGTACTCGGCCCGAATACCTGGGTGGACGGCAATCTCGCCGAACCTGTCGATGTCACCACGGTGCTCGGCAATCTGCTCGACAATGCGATCGAGGCGGCGCGGATAGCCGACAATCCCACCAAGCAGGTGGAAGTCGAACTGGTGCAGGAGGATTCGTCGCTGCACATCGCGGTCGCGGACAGCGGTGACGGTGTCGCGCCCGAAATGATCGACACCCTGTTCACCGAGGGCACCTCCACCCGCGAGGATCGCGGTGTGCCGGGCGGGCGCGGCGTCGGCCTCGCGCTGATCCGCCAGATCGCCCGCGCGCACGGCGGCGATGTCCGGCTCGCCAGTGCGCGTGGCGGTGCGCCGCCGCTCACCGGTGCCGAATTCATTGCCCGAATCCCCGGAGTACTCGTAGACAGCGAAATGCCATGGCCGCAACAGATCTGACCGTGCTGGTGGTGGACGACGACTTCCGCGTGGCCAATCTGCACGCCGGAATCGTCGAATCCATAGCGGGTTTCACCGTAGCGGGCACCCCGAATACGCTGGCTGGCGCGCGGGAACTCAACGCCGCCAATGCGATCGATCTGGCGCTGGTCGATGTGTATCTGCCCGATGGTTCTGGCATCGATCTCGTGCGCGAATTGCACTGCGACGCCATGGTATTGACCGCAGCCACCGAAAGCGCCACCGTTCGAGCCGCATTCGCCGCCGGCGCACTCGCATATTTGGTGAAACCCTTCCCACACACCATGCTCGCGGCCCGCCTGGCCGGATACGCCCGCTATCGCCGCACCCTCGCCGCACCCCAGATCGATAACGCTGCCATCGAGGCCGCACTACAGGCGCTGCGCCCGACCTCGACGCCCGCCGCGGCCACCGTCATCGCCTCCCCTACCAAAGATCTTGTCCTGCACACCATCCTCGAGGCCACCACACCCCTGTCCGCCGCCGAGGTGGCCACCGCCATCGGCATCTCCCGCGCCACCGCCCAGCGCTACCTCGCCGCCCTGGTCGCCAAGGGCACTGTCCAGATGCGTCTGCGCTACGGCACCACCGGCCGCCCCGAACAGGAGTACACCGCCGTACCGCGCCGCTGAATACCCCTGTCGGTCTCGACCGAAATCGGAGACATTAGCATTAGGCGTGCCTAACCTTAACCAGGTTGGGCGAGTTGTGTGAGTGAGGATCGACAAATGCATGGCCGCGACTTGGAGCGGCGCCGATGACGGCGCTGGTAGGCGGGGTACATACCCGGCACGGTTTCGCGATCCGGACGGTCGCCACCTGCGCCGCGCTGGTGACGGCGATCTGGCTGTCGACCCAATTGCACTGCACGCCGGCGCTGCACCATGCGGCGCTGCTCATCCACCTGGCATCGCTGGTCCTCGGCTTCGGTGCGGTGTTGGCGGTGGACTATTTCGCCGTAGCCTGGGTGCTGCGCCGCACACCCCTGCGCGAAATGCTGACCGTCGCCGATCGCCTCCAACTGCCCATCTGGCTTGGCGTCATCGGTCTGGTCGCCAGCGGTGTACTCCTGGAACCGAATATCGCCAACCACGCCACCCAGACCAAAATGGCACTCGTCGTCGCCCTGACCCTGAACGGCCTACAAGCATCCCACTTCACCGACCGGGTCGCGGCTCGCGGCGGAATCCTCGACCGACCACTGATCGCCCGCGGCGCGATAACCCTGCTCATCTCCCAGGCCTGCTGGTGGGGTGCGCTCTGGATCGGCTTCTGGAACACCACCAACCGCGCGTGATCCTCGGTTCGTACCGCTGAGCGCCACGCTCGCACCGACGCCGATGATCATTAATCCGCCGGTGGTGCCGACGGATTCGAGGCGGCGCGTGACCGGACGAACCACGCCCGCGCGGCACCCGCGATCATGGCCCACATGCCGCCGGAAATATTTGGATGCCGAGCGCGATCGCCCCGAGCGTCAGCAACTGCAATGGCTATGCGCCGGTGGCCGGGTCGGCGAACTGCGGTAGGACGGCGCGAAGAACACGATGGTCTTCGGATTCGTCGCGCCGACGACCACACCCGCCTACCGCTTCGACACGGCCGAGCGCCCGCGCCGCAGACGACGCCGCAAGGCGGAACTCATCGGTCCCGTGGGATATCGGTAGACCGCAGCCGGTATTGAGACGGGTGCGCTATTGCTGCCGATCCGCGTGCTGGAGGCAGAGCGAATCCGATGCCGATTACACGGACCGACCGGATTCGAAAGTCGTTCGGTCCGCGAGCAATACGGCAAAGGTGAGCGCCCACGCACCCATGGCAAGCACGAGCAGTAATTCGCCGAGCGTGCGCAGTGCGGGCAGGTCGGTGGCCGCACCGGTGGCCAGCGTCGCGACCGCGGTCATGCCGAGCGGGAAAACCCTGGCCCAGCGCCGGATGTCGTATTCGGGTCGCGGACGAATCACCTCCGCGACCATCAGGATCGCGTAGCCGAACAGGTTGATGCCGAGGACGGTCAGCGCGACCACATCGAGCAGCCGATGCGCTGTGCCGGTCCACCGATATGCGCCGGCGAGTTCGGCGGCCGCCAGCGTCGAAATCGCGAGCGCACCGGTGGCGACCCATTGGTCGCCCGCACCGATCCACACGTGCCGAATATCGAAGTGGACCAATGCCGCTACATAGAGCAGCACACCGACACAGAACAACGCTAACGCCAACCAAGCGAGCCAATTACCGACACCGGCCAGCGCCAGTGTCCCCGCCAGCACCGCGAGGCCCTCGGTAGAAACACAAACCAGGAATGCCGCGCCCGGCATCCGCCGATTCCGATGCCGCAGCACCGCGAGCAATAATCCCGGCCAGATCGCGGCGGCCAGCACCAATAATGCGAAGGCCGCAATCTGCCAGCCCGATAGCGATAACCGCGTCCCGATTACCGTCGTCGCCGCGACCCCGGTCAATGCGGGCAGAGTATCGGTCTCGGCCTCCCACTGCGAACGATGCCACAGCAGCCGCTTGCCGAAATCGATCGGGACCAACACCCATACCGCGGCCGCGAGCGCGAATATCAGCCATGAGACGACCTCGAATCCGGTGAGGTGCAGCCCCACCGAAATGATTGCGGTCGCCATGACGAATGATCCCGCCACCGGGGGTAGCTCCTGCCACCATCGCTGTGCCACTCGGATATCACATCTCGAAACGCGATCTTGGTCAAGCAACTCGGTAGCAAAGCGATTTCGGCGAGGCGGCCGCGGAATGCTGCGCAATTGGGTTTCGATGGAGCCGGTTAGTCGCGCACACCGTCCGAAGATCAGGTGGCAGGATTTATGACTGAACCGGATGCGCTGTTGTTGCGGACCAGCAAATTCTTTCACCATGTTCGCCCTCGAGTCGTCGCGCCTCGAGTTCCAGCGCCGCGAAGGTCGACTGCATATCGGTGCGAATGCCGCGCTCCCAGATCAGCCGGAAGATCAGCCGAAACGGACCGTCAAGCGGTCCGGTAGCGTCGCAACGATGAGCCTGCAGGTCGCCATAGTCGGGTACGGACTGGCCGGGTCGGTATTCCATGCACCCCTGATCGCCGCGCAGCCGAGGATGCGGGTGGCGGCAGTGGTCACGGGGTCGCCTGAGCGAGCGGAGCAGGCGCGGCGCGAGCACCCGGGGGTGCGGGTGCTGGCGAGCGCCGACGAGTTGTTCACCGATATGGCGGGTATCGATCTCGTGGTTATCGCAACGCCGAATCGAACGCATGCGCCACTGGCTCGACAGGCTTTGGACGCCGGGCTGCCGGTGGTCGTCGACAAACCGTTCGCGGTGAATGTGGTCGAGGGCGAGGATCTGATCGCGCGGGCCGAGCGCGCCGGTCTGGCGCTGTCGGTATTCCAGAACCGGCGCTGGGACGGCGATTTCCTGACCGTGCGCCAGCTGATCGCGGATGGGCGGCTCGGCGAAGTGCGCCGTTTCGAGTCCAGGTTCGAGCGCTGGCGTCCGGTGCCGAAGGGCGGCTGGCGCGAAGTCGGTTCCGCCGACGACGGCGCCGGACTGCTGTTCGACCTCGGCAGTCACCTGATCGACCAGGCGGTGACGCTGTTCGGTCCCGTGCGCTCGGTCTACGGCGAACTGGACCGGCGGCGGCCGAATATCCAGACCGACGACGACGCCTTCGTCGCACTCACCCACAGCTCGGGTGTGCGATCGCACCTCTGGATGAGTGCGGTAACTCCGCAGCTAGGGCCCCGCTTCAGGGTGCTCGGTTCCGAAGCCGGTTACCTCACTTACGGATTGGATCCACAGGAGGAGGCGCTGCGGTCGGGCCGCCGCCCCGGGGACGGCCCTTGGGGCACTGTCGAACCCGAGCGGTGGGGAACGGTGGGCACGGAACCCACCGTCGAACCGGTCCCCACGATCGCGGGCGACTACCCCGCGTTCTACGACGCCATGGCCGCCGCACTCCTCGACGGCGCACCCGTTCCGGTCGACCCACACGACGCCGTCACGACCTTGCGATTGCTCGACGCCGCCCGCAGATCGGCGGATCTCGGAGAGCTCGTCACCACCTGACCGGCTCGCAACGACTCAGCGAAGCTCGCCGCGGCCGGATAAGGTGCGGCGGTGCAAACAGCGGAATTCGTCGAGCGCGGCGCCTCCATCGCGGACCGGCTCACCACAACCCAGGCCGCGCCACCATGGTGGTTGGTCCTCGCAACCGCCGTCGCGGCCCTGATTCTGGTCGGATACAGCCCGCTGTGGCGGATAACCCGCAATGTGGTCACCATCGCGCACGAGGGCGGCCATGCGCTCACCGCGCTGCTGACCGGCCGCAGGCTCAACAGCATCACACTGCACTCCGACACCTCCGGCCTAACAGTATCGAGCGGAAAACCCTACGGCCTCGGCATGATTCTGACCGCGATGGCGGGCTATCCGTCGCCACCGCTGCTCGGTCTCGGTTTCGCCGCCCTCCTCGGCGCCAACCGGATCACCCTCATGCTCTGGACCGCGATCGCCCTGCTCGCCGCCGTCCTGATCAAGGTGCGCAACATATACGGGCTGCTGACGGTATTCGGCTTGGGCGCCATCGTCTTCGCGGTGTCCTGGTTCGGGACCGATACGGTGCAGGCCGGTTTCGCATATCTCGGCGCGTGGTTCCTACTGCTCGCGGGCACCCGGCCGGTGATCGAATTGCAGCGTGGGCGGGTTCGTCGCTGGAATATGCCGCAGGGCGCGGATTCCGATGCCGATCAGCTCGCCCGGCTCACTCACATCCCCGCGCTGCTGTGGGTATTCGTCTTCGGTGCGATCGCGGTGGCCGCGCTGGTCGGCGGGGCGCTGCTGCTGTCGGAGGCCGCGGGTGTCTGCATTCCCAATGTCTCCGGCGCAGAGTGCACCACACCGGCCCTGCCCACCAGATAAGTCCGGTACGCCGCCAGACACAGCGCAAGCCACAGCGCGCCGATACTCCAGCCGCCGAGCACATCGGTCGGCCAGTGCACGCCCAGATACCAGCGGGAAAGGCCAACGGCCACAACGAATACGGCCGCGACGGTCACGACGATGCGGCGGGCGGCCGGGCGGTGCGATCGCGAAATCACCACCGCGGCAAGGAGTCCGATCACCACGATCGATCCGAGACTGTGACCGGACGGAAACGCCTGATTGGTCTCGGTGACCAGACGATCCGCCTCGGGCGGGCGAGTGCGTCCGACGAGATGTTTGCCGACCACGACGAGCACGCCCGCACCCACGGTGGCGACGCCGGCCAGTACGGCCTCCGGCCACCGCCGACGCCAGACCAGCACGAGACATAGGACCACCGCCAACCCGGTCATCGCCAGCGTGCCACCCAAGTCGCTGACCCTGATCGCGACCGGCGTCAGCAGCCCGTCACGCCGCTGGACCACCCAATCGGTCCCCGGCTGATCGATCGCGGTGATCCCGTCGTGCCCGAGCACGCTGCCGGTAATGGCGAAGACCATCGTGGTCAGCACCACGATGCTCCAAACCGGTAGCGGACGACTTGTCATACCTCCACCATGCCAGATTCGCAGCTGTGAGATTGCTGAGTGTCCGGCCGAGTATCTACCGGACATACCGATCCGATGTCGTAGGGTGTTGGCCGTGAATCGATGGCCGGACCACGCCAGCACCGGACCGGACGAGCACTCGCCAGTGGCGGAGTTGGCTCGCGCCCTGATCGACGCGATATGCGATACCGTCGCGGGCTGGCTGCATCCGTTCGCGGGTGCGGCGACCGTACCGCTGCTGCTGCTCACCCCACTGCTCATTCTCGGCGTGGCCTGGCTGGCGACCCGAGTCGTGCGTCGACGCACGAATACCTGAGTCAGCTCGACTGCCAGGCGGTTACCGCCTCGCGAACGAGTTCGGCAGGATCCTGCGTCGCATCCACCGTGATGCCGAATTCATCGGAAGCCAACGGCTGCAAGGCGGCGAGCTGCGAATCGAGCAACGTCGCCGGCATGAAATGACCACGGCGAGTCTGCATCCGGCGGGCCAGTTCCGCGCGCGATGCGGACAGATGGACGAAGAACGCCTCGGGTGCGGCAGCACGCAGCCGATCGCGGTAGCCGCGCTGGAGCGCGGAGCAGCTGACCACCCCGCCGCGCTCGCGCCGCTCTCCAAGCCACGCCGCCACGATATCGAGCCACGGCGCGCGATCCGCATCCGTCAGTGGCACACCGGCCGCCATCTTCTCGATATTCGAAGCCGGATGGAAATCGTCGCCCTCGGCGTATTCGACCTGCAGCGTGTCGGCAAGCAGCGCACCGACCGTGGACTTTCCAGATCCGGAGACGCCCATTACGACCACGATCGGCCGATCTGGCCCGGCCGTCACGCGGCCGCCATCCCTCGTCGAATCGCTGCGCGATGCTCGTGTCATACGAGACCTCCACTCACCACGCCGACCCTATCGGTAGCCCGCGCTACGACGCCGCGAGGACGAAAGTCTCGGCAACCTTGTCATGCCAGCCCTGCCGAGCGACATGATCGAAATAGGGCGACACCGCACAGACCACCCCCAGATACCGCACAGAACGCTCGGCAGCACGAGAGTCGCCCAGCGCATCAAGGCCGCCGCCGCGCCGATACCTTCTCCCGGCGCGTCGGCGGTTTCGATCCGCACGACCCGAATGCCGAGCGCCTTCTTCCCGAAGGTCGCGCCCTGTGTCGCGGTCAAGCCGACTTCGTAGGCGATGCAGGCGAGCAAGCCGAGTACGACAACCAGCAGCGTGGTCCCCCCGCCGAATCCGGGATCAGTATCGACGGGGAATTCACTCGACGAGTCGGTGCTCACGACCACGACGGCGGCGACAATACCGATCGGTATGCCGACGATGACGGTATCGATGAGCCGCGCGCACAGCCGGGTCCGCATACCCGCGAGCCGATACCGACCGGAGGGGATGGTGAGGTAGGCGGTACTGGGCGTGCTCAAGATTCCCCTCCGTGTGTGATTGCCGACGGCCGCGGGAACAGGAGTCGACCCGCCGAGCTCCCCTCCACATGGCCCGGCCGGCGTGATTCCTGTTCCCGCTCGACGACCGGACGTTATGCGGCGGCGCGAGCACACAGCTAACCGATCGGCATGCCGAGTGGCACATCTGCGCAGTTCACGGGGCACTCACCGGAATTCCGGACCGGAATACCTTTATGTCGGCGCGGTTGCGGTAGCTTGATGCTCGCAACGCCGCGCATGCCGCAGGAGGGGGAATGACTGCCATCAGGGGGACGGTTGCCGCTGCGCTCGTTGTGTTGGCGATGCCCAGCGTCGCGCGGGCTGAAGAACCGGTCGATATCTTGCAGGCGGGTGCCGACGCCGGTGTCGCGAGCGGTTATCCGGGCGTCATCGGTCTGGTCCGGAACGGATCCGAAACGCGCTACGTGCACGCGGGCTACGGCGAGATTTCCAACCGCACCCCCGCCGACCCGAAGGCGCGGTTGCGCATCGGCAGCTTCACGAAGGCGTTCGTGGCAGTGGTACTGCTGCAACTGGAAGCCGAACATCGACTGTCCCTCGACGACCCCATCGACCGCTGGATTCCCGGCGCGGTGCCCGACAGTGCCGGTATCACCGTCCGCCAGTTACTCAATCACACCTCCGGCCTGCCGGAATACACCGACGATCCGAGGATCTCGCTGCCCTATATCGCTGGGGTCGAGAGATGGCCTGCGTGGTCACCCCAGGTGGAAGTCGATATCGCGCTGCAGCGGGGTCGGACCGGAGCGCCCGGCGTGGGGTTCTCCTACGCCAATACCAACTATGTCCTCGCGAGCATGGTGATCACGGCCGTAACCGGTCGACATTCGGCCGACGAAGTGCACGAACGCATCATCGAACCGCTACAACTACGCGACACCACCTACCCGGTCACCGACCCGAACCCGCACGGCAACTGGCTGCACGGCTACACCTGGCAACGGGATATCTCGGTCGCCGATCCACAGATCTACGGCGCGGCGGGCGCGATGATCTCCACCCTGGACGACTTCGCCACCTTCACCCACGCCCTGTTCTCCGGCCGCCTGCTGCCACCCGCGCAACAGACCGAGCTCACCACCACCGTGCCGACACCCGATGCGGGCAGCGGCTACGGACTCGGTGTCCTGCATGCGCAGGCGCCATGCGGTCCGGTCTGGACCTACCTCGGCCGGACGCTCGGCTACGACAATCGGCTCGTCGCCAGCCCGGACGGCAGCCGCATCGTGCTGCTCACCGGCAACGAATTCCACTACCTCGCCGACAACGCCTCCGCCGCAGGGTTTCTCGACGATGCCGCGACGCGAACCTTTTGCGCGCTGTATTCACCCACCCCGCCGCCTCCGCAAGCTCCGTCGGCTGCCACCCCCTCTGATCAGCAGGGCGGACGATAGGCCATCCGCGGCAGATGGGCCCGCCATACCTCGCGGGTCAATACCGCGCGACCGACATCGCAGATGCGCGCTACGGCGTGTTGCGGATCCAGATCCCACATGCTCAGCACGCCATTGCCGGTACCGACCAGATATCGCCCCGCCGGATCGAAGGCCAGCTGCCAGCTCGTGGTGCTCGGCACAGTGATCGAATGGCCGAGCGGTTTCGGATGCGCACGGTCGGTGAAATCCCAGATACGAACCGTCGAATCCGCGCTCGAGGTCGCCATCGTCGCGCTGTCGGGACTGAAGTCGACGGACAGGATATTCAAACCGTGTGTCGCGATCGGCTCGCCCAGTTTGCGCACCGCGGCGGGATCGGAGATATCCCAAGTTTGCAGGGTGTCGGCCGCGAGACTGACCAGAGTCTTATTGTCCGGCGTGATACCGATCCAGCCGAACGGTTTGGTCGGCTCGCTCGGAATCTCGCTCACCACACGGGGTTCGGCCGGATTCGACATGTCCCAGAGTCGGATGACGTATCGATCCTGACCGGTGTCCGTCCGATCCGAGGACATGGTGGCCATCAGCTCGTCGCCGGAGCTGAACATGGCGAATGCGCCCCCGCTCCCGGTGGCCAGCGGCATCCGGCGACCGAGCGGCACCGGATGGGCACGGTCGGCCAAATCCCATACCTGGAACGACCAGGCCGCATCGTCGGCAATGGTCCACAGATAACGACCGCCCGGACTGAACATGGCGGCGAAGACGCCGGGCAGTTCCGCGACCGTGTGCGCGTGCGCGGGATCGCTCACATCGTGCAGCAGCACGCGTGGTGGCGATCCGACCGTCGAGGCGGCCATGTGCCCGTCTCGGCTCAGCGCTGCTCCCGCCGCGTACTGCACGGTGGGGCCGGGCCCGATGTCGGCGAGTTTGCGCAAGTCGGCGCGATCGTGCACATCCCACAGTGCGGCTCGGCCGTTGATCGCACCGGTCACCATGGTGCCCTCGGTGCTGAATGCGGGCGAAACCGGCAACCAACCGAGTCGCCCGGGGAGCACAGCGGGCGCCAGCGACCAGAGCCGAACCATCCCGAGGGCGCCCCCGGCCGCGACGGTATGCCCGTCCGGAGCGAAGGCCAGCGAGTTCTGCGCGTCCTGACAGACCAGGATGGTACCGACCTCGGGACACGGTGACGACGATGCCAGCAGCGGTTCGCCGAGCGGCCTCGGATCGGCGCGGTCAGCGATATTCCACACCGTGACACCGTTGCGGTTGCCTGCGGCGAGGACGTCACTGTCCGGGCCGAACGCGAGCGAGCGCACCGCCGAATCGGCAGTCGCGAGTAGCGAACTGCGGAAGACGGGCCGGACCGGATCGGCGATATCCCACAGTCCGACGGTGGCATCGCCGGTATTCTGCGCCCACGGCGAATCACCCCCACTGCCGACCGCCAGCGTCACACCGTCCGGGGCGATCGCCACCGCCTGCACCGGCCGCGCCGGAATCGGAATCGGCGCGCCCAACGGCGCAGGAGCATCCCCGATGGTCCAGAGTTGGATCGCATCGTCGTATCCGATGGCGAGCCATGATCCCTTGGGGTGGAACGACATTGATCGGATCGGTTGCGGAATCGGCAGCGGGGCACCGATTTTCGTCGGTGCGGCAGGGTTCTGCAGATTCCACAGCGTCACAGTGCGATTGTTGTCGGCCGCCGCGAGCACCCGACCGCTCGGACCGAAGGACACCCGGAACACACCCCCGGCGATCGGGGCCGCTGCCGGGGCCGGATGTCGTGGATCCTCGACATTCCACAGCCGTAATGCCCCGCCGCAGGCCGCCGCGAGAAGTTTCCCGTCGGGGCTGAACGTCACCGAAGTCGCCGCGGCTGCACAGTTCAGCGGCGTGCCCAGGGGCTGCGCACGCGCGCGATCGGCGAGATCCCACAACCGGACCGTGTGGTCCTCACCCGCCGAGGCGAGCAGCGCACCGCCCGGTTGATATGCGACCTGGTCGACCGCGCCGACATGGCCGGACAGCGCAGTGGCCATCGGTAGATTCTGAGTGCTCAGCAATCGCGAATTCACGTCCGGGTCATCGGGTTCGAGGCGATGGGCGACCAAGGCGAGTTGGGCCGACAGGGTGGGATCGGTGGTGCGCAGGCTCTCGGATTCGGCGAGCACCGCCGACAGCAGGGCATTGTCGCGCTGTTCGTCCTTCAACCGGACCTGGCCGTAGGCGGCGATGCCGAGGACCAGCACACCGACGCCGAGCAGGGCGAGCACCGCACGGGTCGCGGCGGCCCAGCGTCGTGATTTGGTTCGAGAACTCTGTGCCGCGGTGAGGAATCCGGTCACCGCTTCGGTGGCCGGATGCCGGTCGGCAGCTTCTTTCGCGGTCGCAAGCCGGGTGCCGCGGTAGAGCAGGGCGGGATCATTGCCCGAGGAGGACCAGTCCGCCGCATCGGCTTCCAACCGTTGGCGCACCAGATAGCCGACGCGGTCCTCCTCGATCCAGGCCCGCAGTCGGGGCCAGGCGCGCAGCACGATTTCGTGGGTGAAGTAGGCGCTGTCGGCATCGGAGGTCACCAGCCTGGCGCGAAGCAGAGTTTCCAGCACCGCATCGGCGGCCTCGGAATCCACTGCACGGGTGATCAATTCGGCGCGGGCGGCGCGCCGCCTGGTGTCGTGACCGTCCGGACCGACGCTGACCAGGCTCAGCAGCAGCGGTTCGGCCTCGATCCGCTGGGTGACGGTGAGTCCGTCCCAGGCCTGTTCGGCCGTCGCCGCGACCGAACCCGTGACCCCGCCCGCCTTGCGATAGCCGGCAACCGTCAGGCGTAGTCGTTCCCGATGTTCCCAGGTCGCCACCATGACATGGGAGAGCAGTGGCAATGCGCCGGGATCGTAGCTGCGCCGGTTCTGGTGATCGCCGAGGCCGCAGAGTTCGGTGACCACCAATTCGACCAAGCCTGCTTCGAGTTCGAGTCCCGCCGCCGAGGCCGGTCCGGTGATGGCCTCGGATAGCTCGCTCAGCCGCATCGGGCCGAGTACATAACCCCGGTTGTTCAGTACGTCTTCGAGAATCGGATAGTCGAGGCAGGGTGCGTAGAAGTCGGCGCGGACAGCCAATACTACGGTACCCCAACGGTTTTCGTGAGGTGTAGCCAGATCCGCCAGCGCAGTGAGGAAATCCTCGCGCTCTTGCTCGTCCTGGCAGGCGGTGAACAATTCCTCGAACTGGTCCACGATCAACAATCCGTATTTGCCGATCGCCCAGTCGGCGGGAACCGCTTCGGCCAGCGCAGTCCGTGGTTGCGCGCCGGGAGTGACAGTCGTTATCTGCCAATCTTTTTCGATCTTCCGGACCGCCGGGATCAAACCCGCGTGCAGCAGCGAGGATTTACCCGCACCCGAAGCGCCGACCAGGGCGACCATGCCGCCCCCGGCGGCGTCGAGCGTGCTCAGCACCAGTTCGGTGAAGTTGGTGGTGGCGCGGGTGCGTCCGAAAAACCATGCGGCATCGTCGGATTGATACGACGTCAATCCCCGATAGGGGCAAACGGCGGTGGCCGGATCGTTGTCGGGTTTCCATGTGACGGCCGCCTGCCACAGCCGCCGCCATTCCTGTAGATCCACCAGTTCGCACTGCACGGGCGCGGCCGACTTCTTGGCCAGATCGGTCAAGGTCAGCAGAATCGGCAGCAGCGTTTCGAATTGCGCCGGGACATTACGGCCGGAGCGCCAGTCGCTGATCCGCTGCAGCGATGCGGTACCGCCCTTGGCCGGTCCGCGGGTAGCCTTCATCCGCGCCTCCGCCGCAGCGGCAACCTGGCGCAGTTTCGGATTGCCCGCAGCCTCGAACAGACTCATCAGACGTTGGGCGAATACCGATCTCGGCGAAACACCCCTGCGTAGATCGGATTCCGATTCGACCGCGCCAACCACCGGCCAATGATAAGCGGCGGTGAATCAGACCCGACCCCCAAGATCAATTTCGGGCACCATGGTCGGCATGGATCTACGCATCTTCACCGAACCGCAGCAGGGTGCGAGCTACGACATGCTGCTCACCGTCGCCAAAGCCACCGAGGATCTGGGTTTCGACGCGTTCTTCCGCTCCGACCACTATCTGGCCATGGGCGGCATCGATGGCGTGCCCGGTCCGACCGATGCCTGGATCACGCTGGCCGGGCTGGCCAGGGAGACCAAGCGCATCCGGCTCGGCACCCTGGTGACGGCCGCCACCTTCCGACTGCCCGGACCGCTGGCCATCCAGGTCGCCCAGGTGGACCAGATGTCCGGCGGCCGGGTCGAGTTCGGACTGGGCAGCGGCTGGTTCGCCGAGGAACATGCCGCCTACGGAATCCCGTTCCCGCAGGACAAGTTCACCCGGTTCGAGGAGCAGCTGGCGATCATCACCGGCCTGTGGGCAACCAAGCTCGGCGATAAGTTCACCTTCGACGGTGCGCATTACGCGATCACGGACTCCCCCGCCCTGCCGAAGCCGGTGCAAAATCCGGTGCCGGTGCTGATCGGCGGGCACGGTGCGAAGCGCACCCCGCGCCTAGCCGCCACATACGCGACCGAATTCAATATGCCTTTCGCCTCGCTCGAGGACAGTGCCCGTCAATTCGACCGCGTGCGCGCCGCCGCGCAGGCTCGCGGCCGCCGCCCCGACGATCTGATCTACTCCAATGCCCTGGTGGCCTGTGTAGGCGCCTCCGATGCCGAGGTGGCGCGCCGGGCCGCCGCCATCGGCCGTGAGGTCGAGGAACTGAAGACCAACGGGCTCGCGGGCTCCCCTGCCGAAGTCGTCGACAAGATCGCCCGCTATGCCGAAATCGGCGCTACCCGTCTCTATCTCCAGATCCTCGATCTCGACGATCTCGCGCACCTGGAACTCATTGCGGCCCAGGTGATGTCACAGCTGTAGATCGTCCACGGTGGCGGATTCGTTGCGGGACAGGTTGATGCCCAGATTCGCCGCTGCCCGATCGATATCGTCCTCGTCGGCGCTGCCCATTTCGATGGCGGCGCCGTCGGAGGACAGTACCTCGACGTTGAGGCACAGCGACTGGAGCTCCTTGAGGAGCACCTTGAACGACTCCGGAATGCCCGGCTCCGGAATGTTCTCGCCCTTGACGATCGCCTCGTACACCTTGACCCGGCCCGCGATATCGTCGGATTTGATGGTGAGCAGCTCCTGCAGCGTGTAGGCGGCGCCGTAGGCCTGCATGGCCCAGCACTCCATCTCACCGAAGCGCTGACCACCGAACTGCGCCTTACCACCGAGCGGCTGCTGGGTGATCATCGAGTACGGACCGGTCGAACGGGCGTGGATCTTGTCGTCGACCAGGTGGTGCAGCTTCAGGATGTACATGTAGCCGACGGCCACCGGGTACGGGAAGGGCTCACCGGAACGTCCGTCGAACAACGTCGCCTTGCCATCCGCGCCCACCATCACCTCGCCGTCGCGGTTGGGCAGGGTAGCGCCGAGCAGCCCGCTGAGCTCTTCCTCTCGGGCCCCGTCGAACACCGGGGTGGCGAGATTGCTGTCGGCGGGCGCGGCGCGCATATCCGCCGGCAACGAGCTGGCCCAATCGGGTGTGCCCTGAATCTGCCAGCCCGCCTTGCCGATCCAGCCGAGGTGGGTCTCCAAGATCTGGCCGATGTTCATACGACGCGGCACACCGTGACTGTTCAGGATGATGTCCACCGGGGTGCCGTCCGGCATGAACGGCATGTCCTCGGTCGCGAGGATCTTGCCGATGACACCCTTGTTGCCGTGGCGACCGGCCAGCTTGTCACCGTCCTGGATCTTGCGCTTCTGCGCCACATATACGCGCACGAGTTCATTGACGCCGGGCGGCAGATCATCGTCGTCCTCGCGCGAAAACACCCGAATACCAATAACTTTGCCCGATTGACCATGAGGAACCTTCAGCGAAGTGTCGCGCACTTCGCGCGCCTTCTCACCGAAGATCGCCCGCAGCAATCGCTCCTCCGGTGTCAGCTCGGTCTCACCCTTGGGAGTGACCTTGCCGACCAGGACGTCGCCATGTCGCACCTCCGCGCCGACGCGGATGATCCCGCGGTCGTCCAGATCAGCGAGCACCTCGTCGGAGACATTCGGGATATCGCGGGTGATCTCCTCGGCTCCGAGTTTGGTATCGCGGGCATCGACTTCGTGCTCCTCGATGTGGATCGAGGTGAGCACATCCTGTTCGACGATGCGCTGCGACAGGATGATCGCGTCCTCGTAGTTGTGCCCCTCCCACGGCATGATCGCCACGAGCAGATTCTTGCCCAGGGCCATCTCACCGTTCTCGGTGCAGGGACCGTCGGCGAGCACCTGTCCGGACTCGACCCGCTGCCCCTCGTCCACGATCGGGCGTTGATTGACGCAATTGCCTTGGTTGGAGCGGGCGAATTTGCGTAACCGGTAGCTCTTGCGGGTGCCGTCGTCGGCCATGACGGTGATGAAGTCGCCCGAAACCTCCTCGACCACACCGGCTTTCGCGTTGACGACCATATCGCCCGAATCGAGAGCGGCACGAAACTCCATACCGGTACCCACGATCGGGGATTCGGAACGGATCAGCGGCACGGCCTGGCGCTGCATGTTCGCACCCATGAGCGCTCGGTTGGCGTCGTCGTGCTCGAGGAACGGAATCATCGCGGTCGCGACCGAAACCATCTGGCGCGGCGAGACATCCATATAGTCGACCTCGTCGGCGGGAACAGATTCGACCTCCTCGCCGAGGCGGCGGGCCAGGATCTTGTCCTCCACCAGGTATCCGTCCGCATCGATCAGCGAATTGGCCTGCGCACGCACATACCGTTCCTCCTCGTCCGCGCTGAGGTACACGACCTCATCGGTGACCCTGCCGTCGACCACCTTGCGGTACGGCGTCTCGATGAAGCCGAACGGATTGACCCGCGCGTACACCGACAGGTAGCCGATCAGGCCGATATTCGGGCCTTCGGGGGTCTCGATCGGGCACATCCGGCCGTAGTGACTGTGGTGCACATCCCGCAGTTCGAGGCTGGCGCGTTCACGCGACAGACCACCCGGGCCCAGCGCCGAGAGCCGACGCTTATTGGTCAGGCCCGACAGCGGGTTGTTCTGGTCCATGAACACCGACAGCTGCGAAGTTCCAAAGAACTCCCTGATCGCCGCGGTGACCGGACGGATATTGATCAGCGTCTGCGGCGTGATGGCCTCGACGTCCTGGGTGGTCATCCGCTCGCGGACCACACGCTCGATCCGCGACATGCCGACCCGGAGCTGGTTCTGGATCAACTCGCCGACCCTGCGCAGGCGACGGTTACCGAAATGGTCGATGTCATCGACCTCAACCGGAACTTCGACACCGCCGGGCGCCGTCATGGTCCTTTCGCCCGCGTGCAACCGGACCAGATACTCGATGATCGCGATGAGATCCTCCTCGGTCAGCACCTGATCCGTGGTGGCGCTGATGCCGAGTTTCTTGTTCATCTTGTAGCGACCGACGCGCGCCAGGTCGTAGCGCTTCTCTTTGAAGAACAGGTTCTCCAGGAGCGCTTGTGCGGACTCCTTGGTCGGCGGCTCACCCGGACGCAGCTTGCGGTAGATATCGAGCAAGGCGTCGTCAGTACCGACCGTATGGTCCTTCTCCAGGGTCGACATCATGACCTCGGAGAAACCGAAGCGCTGCGTGATCTGCTCGGAACTCCAGCCGAGCGCCTTGAGGAAAACCGTCACGGGCTGACGACGCTTGCGGTCGATACGCACACCGACGGTGTCGCGCTTGTCGACATCGAACTCCAGCCAAGCGCCACGCGACGGAATCACCCGCACACTGTGCAGATCCTTCTCGGTGCCCTTGTCGACGCTGTGATCGAAGTACACACCCGGCGAACGCACCAGCTGCGAAACGACGACGCGCTCGGTGCCGTTGATGATGAACGTGCCCTTATCGGTCATCATCGGGAAATCACCCATGAAGACCGTCTGGCTCTTGATCTCACCGGTGTTGTTGTTGATGAACTCTGCGGTCACGAACAACGGCGCCGCGTAGGTCATGTCCTTGTCTTTGCACTCGTCGATGGAGGCCTTGACCTCCTCGAAACGAGGATCAGAGAAAGAAAGCGACATCGACCCGGAGAAGTCCTCGATCGGCGAAAGCTCCTCGAGCACCTCCTGCAGTCCGCCCGTCGAATCACCCACGCCGAGCTCGGCGGCGCGGGTCTCCCATTCCGGGCCGCCGATCAACCAGGCAAACGAATCGGTCTGCACGTCGAGCAGGCCGGGGACCTCCAGCGGCTCCCGGATCCTGGCGAAGGAAATCCGCTTCGGTGCACCGACCGTCCGACTCGATTCTGACAAGGTGCGTCCTTCCCCTCACGCAATGCGCGAACATCGCTTGTCTACTGACGAATTTCGCCCCGGCCACGCACCCGAACGAAACTCGCGCACCACGAAGGAAACATCACCACAGCGGATGATGTTTACAACGATTGGTTCGTGAGGTGGACAGGAGGCAACCAGCGCAACGTCCAAAATTACACTCACACTCATGGAATGTCGAGTGCGGAATCAGAATAGGAACCACTGTTTTTGGGCTACGTCGAACCCACGCTGAATTGCTTCCCATTTATAGAATAACTCGCCGCTCCCGGCTGAGTCAAGCTTTTCGCCACATTTCAGGGGATGGGCCGGTTCGTGGGCAGATTGACGAAGCTCGGCGCATCCGGATCGAGCTGCAGATATTGCGGCTTGAGTTCGGTGGCGTTGAGCATCGGCCGAAATGCCAATGCCTTCGGCGCGTTTCCGGCGAACACATCCACCCGCAGCCGGTGGCCGGGCAGCAAGAGGGCCTGTGTCGGGATGACCGCGATATCCAGCGTCACGGGGTTTCCCGGCACGACGGGCAGCATGCTCTCCAGGGTGATCGGGTTGTACGGGGCGGTGTAATCGCCGCTCGCCGAACGCACGCTCCGCGACTCGTCCACCGCGCGCAGTGACGCGGTGAGCTGGCCGGTGGTCAATACGGTCGATGTGCCGTCGGGCGCGACATCGTTGACGGTGACGTCCCAATAGCCGTCCCTCGCATCGTGAACCGCATTGAGGTGCACATTGATCGGCCCGGAGATCACGGTCGGCTCACTCATCTCCGCACTGGTGAAGGTCAGCCCGTTGCCCTCGGCAATACGGGAATCCTTGGCGCAGATATCGAATGGCGCGGCTAAACCGGCGGAGCCCTGCGCGGTATCGCGTGAGCATGCCGTGGTCATCCCGGGCGCGACCTGCAGGGCGACGCGCTCGTTCGGCTTCGTCGAGGCCAGTGACCCGTCGTGCACCGCGTGCTCGGCGGTATCGCTCGACGCCGAGGACAGGTAGACACGGTGATGTGTGACGTCGCGTTCCGGGAACTGCCCCAAGGTCTTCCAGCCCGAACCCTGCTCCCACAGCGTGATCGGCCCGAAGTCGCCGATGCCGTTGTCGATGCCCTTGAGCCACTTGTCGAACCACACCCGCTGCAGCACATCCAACCGCGGCGGCGCGCCGGGCGCACCGGTACCGGCACCCGGATTCGCATGGTAGGTATCGCCGATCAGTAACTGCTTCTTCGCCTGTGGCAGTGGGATGACGTTGTAAAGTTTGGACGCGCTATTGGCGAAGATGTCATGCCAGCCGCCATACATGAAGGTGGGCACCGTAATTCGCTCCGGATGCCCCAGGATCCCCTGCCGGAATTCACTGTTGTCGTCGAGTGCCGCGGCAAGTGCCGTCGGCACCCGGTCCAGCGACGGGGTGAGCAGCGCCTGGGCGAGCAGATCGGAATTGGTTGTCGGATCGGCCACCCTGGACTGGAGCCATTTCCAATCGAAGGTGCCGTTGAGCATCGCCTGCACATCGGGAATCAGCTTCGTCTGGTTCACATTGTTCAACCACAGCGGCAGGAAGGTCGTGCCGATGCCGCCGCCGGGCGCGACGACATCACGCATGAGATCGCTGCCCGCCTCCACCGGGAAGATGGCTTTCAGTGCGGCAGGGGCGTTTTCGGCCGCCCGCAGTTGATTGATACCGGCATAGGAGCCGCCACTCATACCGACCGTGCCGTTGGACCACGGCTGCTCGGCCGCCCAATCGATCACCTCGAGGGTGTCCAATTGTTCACGCTTGCCGAGGGTGTTCCAGGCGCCCTGGGAGAAGCCGGTACCACGGACGTCCGCGACCACCAACGTGTAGCCGCTGCGGATGAGATTGCGGTCGATGCCGAGCACGGTTTGGATCATGCCGCCGTCGAGTGCGTGCATCAGCTCGCCGAATCCGCTGATCGGCGTGCCGGACAGATTGAGGCGCCGGACCATATCCATGGTGAAAGGCCGCAGCCCGGGCGCGGCGAAGGCCGAATCCACCAGATTGCTAATGAGTTTGGTGTAGGGCGTGAGATTCACGATCGTCGGCAACGGCTTGTCGACCACCGTGTTCGCCGCATCGACGGGCCGATACACATTCGCCTTGAGTATGACGCCGTCACTCATGCGAATCGGGACATCCCAGTCGATATGGACATCGGGGTACTCCTGCGGGCCGTCGTGCATAGCGGTCCATCGCTCACCGAGGGTGCTGTCGACGCTTTGCTCGGCGGTCGCGGAGCCACCAGCACTCGAAGCAAGTGCCACAACGGCGGCGACAACGGTCGCCAGTCGAACCCAACGCATAAGCGCAGGTGCCACTCCATGCCCCGACAACTCGTGATCCCCTCTCGATTGGTACGCAGCATGCAGACAAGGTCGTCCGATCGACGCGCGACGACCATAGCAACCCATTGGCGAATATCCCGCTAGGTTCGGTCCGTTCGGTTCGTCGGATATCCCGCAGACTCGCTGGACCCATTCTGAGGCGTTATCGAACCGTGACCGATCTATGTCGAAGCACCGAGCCGCGCTCCGACCCACGGGTATGCGCCACCGAGGCGTGATGAACCGGAAGGATCGAAATGCGCAAGCTCATCGTCGTCAACATCATGTCGCTGGACGGCTACTTCGAAGGCCCGGGCGGCAATGTCATGGCCCTGCCGATGGACGAATCTTTCGACCGCACCAACCTCGAGCACATCCGGAATGCCGATACCGTCCTGCTCGGCGGCACGTCCTACGGGATGTTCAGCGGCTTCTGGCCGAATGTCGAGCACGATCCGACGTCCTCGACCACCAATCGCGAATTCTCCAAGCGCTACAACGCCATCGACAAGGTCGTGGTCTCCGACCACGCGGAACTTCCACCAGCGGACCACGCCTGGGCGAACAACACCCGCATCGTCGCCCGCTCCGATGTCTACGAGGCGATCGCTCAGCTGAAGCGACAGCCGGGCGGCGATATCGTCGTCTTCGCCAGCCGAATCCTGTGGAACGACCTGCTGATCCACGGCCTGGTGGATGAATTGCATCTGGTGATCGGGGCGACCACGCTCGGCGCGGGCACCCCGATCTTCATCGGCGACCATCCGGCCCTGCGACGGGTGGAAACCCGAACCTTCGAGGACTCCGACAACATCCTCACGCGCTACGTCCCGATCGATGCCGCGAACTGAGTTATCTCGGCAGTCGGAGACGATCCGTGATGCCGTCGAGCAGGCTGGTCAGCGTCCACTCGACGGGGTCGACGCCGGTGGTGGTGGTGCGCGCGGCGATCCAGCGTGCGAAGGCCGGGTAGCGACCGTCGGCGAGGATCGGCGCCAGCATCGGTCGCGCGGCGGCGGCCAGTTCGTCGTCGGTGTGCAGTCCGGCGCGGGCCCGCATGCGGTTCTCTTCGGCGAGTTGCAGGGCGGCGCCGATGAGGTGGCCGTCGACGGCCGCGGTGATCAGCGTCATATCGTCGGCGGCGATATCGAGGGGCTCCAAGAGGGCGAAACGGAAGTCGAAGTAGCGCAGCGCATTCGGCCCGAGCGGCGGTCTGGTATGCACGAGTTCACCGAACCAGAGGTGGCGCTGGATCACCGACCAGGTGGCCAGCGAAAGCTCTTCGAGTGCGGTGCGCCAATGCCCCGAAGGCGTTGCGGGCAGCGGAATCTCGCCGTAGACGGCGTCGATCATCAGGTCGACCAGACCGTCCTTGCTGCCGACATAGCGATACAGCGACATCGGCGTGGACGCACCGACCGCCGTGGCGATCCGCCGCATGGTCAGCGCCCGCGCACCCTCGGCATCAGCCACGGTCAATGCCGCACGCAGGATGCTCGCCCGGCTCAGCGTCGTGGTCGGTCGGCCCGGCGGTTCCGGGAGCGACCAGATCAACGGTCCGGGCGGCGACGAATCCTCACTCATGCCTCCACCTCGCTGGCGCTCGCCCACTGCCACCTCCTTGCCAGGCATTCAACCATTCGTGTACAACGTACACATGATGTACAACGTACACGCACCTCGTGTTCTAATTGCCGGTGGCGGATTGGTCGGACTGTCGGCCGCGCTGTTCCTGCGTCGGCATGGCGTAGCAACGGTGCTGGTCGAACGCAGACCGAGCACCTCACCGCAACCCAAGGCCCGGCGCGTCAATATCCGGACCATGGAACTGTTCGGCCAGCTCGGCATTGCCGAGGAGGTGCTGGACGCGGCCCGCGACCTCGCCGAGTACCAGCAATTCGCGGCCGGTCCGACGCTCGCGCAGGCCGAACGAATCCCCTTCACGCTGCCCGGCGGGGTGCCGGACTGGTCGACCATCACCCCGGCCACCGCCTGCCTGTGTGCCCAGGACCTGCTGGAGCCGGTGCTGCGGCGCATTGCCGTGGCCCGCGGCTGCGATGTGCGATTCGGCGTCGAGTTCGCCGACTTCGTCGACTTCGTCGACGAGACCGATGGCATCACCGCCACGATCCGCGCCGCCGATGGCACGGTCGAGCGACTGCGAGCGGACTACCTGATCGCCGCCGACGGCGCGTCGAGTCCGATCCGCGAGCGGCTGGGTATTCCGCGCGATGGGCGTGGCACGCTCGGCCGAGCCGTCAATGTGTACTTCCGCGCCGATCTCGCCGGGCTGGTGCGCGGCCGCGAATTCAACCTCTGTCAGATCGAGAATGCCGACGCACCAGGAGCTTTCGCCTCGGTCGACGGGTCACAGCGCTGGATATTCACCACCACCGAGGGAGTTGACCGTCCCACGGATGAATGGCCGAGCGTCTTGCGAACGGCCATCGGCGTTCCCGATATTCCGATCGAGCTGGTCAGCGTATTGCCCTGGGAGCCAGGAATGTTCGTCGCCGAGCGATACCGTGTGGGCCGCGTTTTCCTGGCCGGTGACGCCGCACACGTCATGCCGCCCTTCGCCGCCGCGGGCGCGAATACCGGCATCGAGGATGTGCATAATCTCGCCTGGAAGTTGGCGGCTGTACTCCGCGACGAGGCCGATCCGACATTACTGGACACCTACCACGCCGAACGTCGCCCGGTCGGCTGGTATATCGCCGACCAGTCGAGCATCCGAACCGCCGACCTGCGCAGCATGAATCGCGAATCCACCGACGCCACACCACTCGCCGATCCGATCGCGCTGATCCTCGGGAATCGCTACCGTGCGGGTGCGTTCATCGACGACGGCAGCACGCACACCATGACGCATCTGGATCTCACCGGCCAACCCGGCACTCGACTGCCTCATCGCCGGCTTCCCGACGGTCGCTCCACACTCGACCTCATCAAGACGTCCTTTGCCCTGCTGGTCGGTCCAGCAGGCACCGCATGGAAAGCCGATCCAGCGTTGGAAATCCATGAGCTCGACCAGGATTGGCCCGAAACCGTCGGCATATCCCCTGCCGGCGCGCTGCTCGTGCGCCCCGATCAGATCATTGCCTGGCGCATGCCGAGCCTGCCGCCTGATCCGCCCGCCGAGCTGCACACCGCCCTGGATCGCATACTGCGATGATGTTATTTCGGTGGCGTCCCGATCGTCTGGACTTGCTTTCCATCCCAATGGAATTGGACCGGCGTCAACGTGCCGTCCGGGCAGGCATTGCAACTACCCGGCGTCTTGTAGATCACACCGACGGTGTCATCGGTCGTGCGCCCCGGATCCAGCGAAGTGAACCCGAGACTGTCCCGCGTGCCGGTACCGACGAATTCGCCCTTGTGGAACAGCAGCACCTGATTCGGTGAACTACCGGTCGCGCCCTCGACGGTGATGATGACGGCCGATAGCGTGACGCACGGATCGAAGGTGCCCTCGAATCCGGCCGGATCGGTGGACCACGGCACCTTGGTGAGCGGATCGACGGGCAACGTCGCGATGGCCGAACTGATCACCGGCGCGGTCAGATCGACCCCACATTTCGCCGCAGGTGACGTGGTCGCCACCGTAGTGGTCGGGGCGAAATCGGTTATCCGGTCATCGTTATCACCCGAGCCGCATCCGGTCACACAGGTCAGTGCGATACCGAGGCCGAGCAAAACGAGCCGATAAGTCTGCATCGAGGGGAAGCCCTTCAGGTCGGACGAATATCTCGATCGCGCTGCGCACACCATCATCGCATCGTCGAATCCGGCGATCGCCGCGGCCGGTCTCCCACAGGTGGGGTCGCCACGGGGACGGTGAGTCGATAACGTCGATAACCGTCCGAGTCCTGATGAGGAGATCTGAATGGGTTCAACGATTTTCGCCGTGTTCCTACCGCTGGCCCTGGCGCTGGTTATGTTCGGACTCGGGTTGACCTTGACCGTCGACGATTTCGCCAGGGTGCTGCGGTATCCCAAGGCGGCGGTGGTCGCGCTGGTATGCCAGATGATCCTGCTGCCCACGATCTGCCTGGGTCTGGTCTATCTGTTCCGACTCGAGGGTGCGCTGGCCGTCGGGGTGATGTTACTGGTCGCCTCACCGGGCGGGCCGTCGGCGAATCTGTTCAGCCATATCGCCGGTGGCAATGTGGCCCTGAATATCACGCTGACCGCGATCAATTCGATTCTCGCCGTCTTCACCCTGCCGCTTGTGGTCACGCTGTCGTTCACGCTGTTCATGGACGATGACGCCGCGATCGGGCTGCGGCCGGATAAGTTCGCCCAAGTGTTCGCGATCGTGCTGGTCCCGGTCGCGGTGGGGATGTGGGTGCATCGCCGGTTCACCGACTGGGCCGAGCGGATGCGCAAGAACGTCAAGATCGTCTCGGCAGTGGTGCTGCTGTTGGTCGTCGTGGCGGCGGTGGGGCGCGAGTTCGACACGCTGACCGAGAATATCGGCAAGCTCGCCACGCTCAGTCTGTTGCTGTCGACGTTGAGCTTCGTCATCGGGTACACCGTGCCGCGCTTGTTCCGGGTGGAGACCGATCAGGCGATCGCCTCGGCGATGGAGATCGGCATCCACAACGGCGCGTTGGCCATCGCGGTCGCCTCGAGCGTGCTGCACAATTCGCAGATGGCGGTGCCGCCCGCGGTCTACGGGGTGCTGATGAATGTTCCGGCCGCCATCGCCGCATACTTGTTGGCGCGGCAGCTGCGCCGCGCGGCTCCCACACCGGTTCCGGCCGCCACCGGCTAGGGCGGCCGAGCGCGTCGATGGGTAGCCTTTGCGTGTTCGACGTCAGGTGAGAGGACCTCAGTTCGCGATGCGACCGCTCGGCACAGACGATCCCACGCGGATCGGGGACTACCGGCTACTCGGCCTGCTCGGTGCGGGCGGTATGGGCCGGGTGTACCTCGGGCGCAGCGCGGGTGGCCGCACGGTCGCGGTGAAAGTGATACGGCCGGATCTGATCGGCAACGAGTTCCGGGAGCGGTTCCGCCGCGAGGTCACCGCAGCGCGGCGGGTCGGCGGGAAGTACACCGCGCCGGTGCTCGACGCGGATGTGGATTCGACGCCGCCGTGGCTGGCGACCGGCTATGTGGCCGGATTCTCGTTGACCGATGCGGTCGAGCAGTTCGGCACATTCAACGAGAACACGCTGCTGGTGCTCGCGCACGGTCTGGCGGAGGCCTTGATCGCCGTGCACGACGCCGGGATTGTGCATCGCGATCTGAAACCGTCCAATGTGCTGCTCGCCGTGGACGGTCCGAAGGTGATCGACTTCGGCATCGCACGCGCCGCCGAGGACAGCGCACTGACGACCACCGGAAGTGTCATCGGCTCACCGGGCTTCATGTGTCCGGAGCAGGTGGTCGGACCGACCATGGGGCCCGAGGGTGATGTCTTCGCACTCGGCGGCGTGCTCGTTTACGCGGCAACCGGGCAGGGACCGTTCGGCTCCGGCGAGACGGTGCAGATGCTGTATCGGGTGGTGTACGAGGAGCCGCGCCTCGCGGCGGTGCCGGACCGGCTGCGGCCGCTCATCGCTGCCTGTCTGAACAAGGATGTGACAGCGCGGCCGACTCCGCAGCAGTTACTCGATCAGCTGGCCGAACTCGAGGTTCCGGAACGTGTCGGCTGGCTGCCCGCGCCGGTGCTCGAAGAGGTGAGTCGGCGGGCGGTTGCGCTGCTCGATCTGGAATCCGGGCCGGTCGAGGCGGTCGGGCCGGATCCGTCGCGGTCGGCGCCGACGATTTCGCGGCCGATGCCGCAATCGAATTCGGGGCCGCACGCAGCGCCCCATGCGCTGTCGCGGACTGGGACCGATGCGGTGGCTTGGCAGCCCGGAAATACCGCATGGCAATCCGGACCTCCTGGGCCACAAGCTAATTCGAGTCATGGTTATGCGCCCTATCCGCCTGCGCAGGATCGGTCGGGGCCGCAACCTGCCTACTACCACGCGCAGCCTGCGCCGAAGAGTCGGTCACGCCGGAGCGCATTGATCGTCGCGGCTTTGGTGGTGTGTCTCATCGTCGCGGGCGGCGCATTCCTCATCGGCACGCAGCTGACCGACAAGTCCTCCGATTCCGCGGCGACGGTGAGCACTTCGGCGGTGGCAACCACCGTCCCGCGCACGACCACCTCGATGACGCAGACCTCCGAGACGAGCACCTCGGCAGCGGCAACGGACTCCGTGATACCCGAAGCGTTCGTCGGCAAGTGGACCGGCACCGCAAGGGATGCGCTCGCCACCTTCGATGTCGAATTGACCATTCACGACGGGAAAGTCGGCGAGGAGCTCGCCTCCTCGGCCAATACCGGCCAGGCATCGCACAACCGTTGTGAACGCGCCGAACGTCTGACGAATGCGACCGATACCCAGCTCACCTTCGTGGCACGGCTCAGCGGCGGTGCGAGCGGGTGCATGGATGAAGGGTCGACATCGAAGGTAATCCTGCAGCCGGACGGTTCGGTCACCTACAGCTTCAGCGGCGGTTTCAGTGGTGTGCTCGGCGACGTCACCGGCACTCTGCACAAGAATTAGCGCGCGAGATTCATCGGGCGCGCCTTCCTACGCACTCGACGCCCATCGTCCATCCTGTGGACCGACAACGAGCCGAATCCGCGTGAAGGGATCAATCGAATGCGCATAGTAGCCGAAGTGCTGGTCGGCCTGGTGGCGTTGCTGCACATCTATATCTTGGTCATGGAGATGTTCCTGTGGACCACGCCGCGAGTGCGCGCGTCCTTCGGCAGCACCGTCGAATTCGCCGAGCAGACCAAGGTTTTGGCCGCCAACCAGGGCCTCTACAACGGCTTCCTGGCGGCCGGTCTGATCTGGGGCATCATCGCCTCGGACCCGGTCGGATTCGCCGCGATGATCTTCTTCACCGCATGTGTTGTCGTCGCCGGAATCTACGGTGCTGCGACCGCGAACCGTCGGATCCTGATCGTTCAGGCGCTGCCCGGCGCGATCGCCCTGGTCGCCGTCCTAGTGGCGGGCAGCAGCTAACCAACGCTTGCCGAACCGACCGATGCGCGCGAGCTCGCCCGATGGCCGTGGTCCAGGACAGCTTCGCGACTCACATGGTGGATAGCGCCGTCGACACTAGTCCTGATGCCGTGGCGGGTAGGCGTGCGAGCGGGCACGATCGAGATAGCACCCCGAATGATCAATCGGAGGGATACGCATGCGGAGATTCATCGGGATCGTGATCGCCGTGCTGATGGTGGGCGCGGTTACCGGATGCGGCGGCGATTCCGGTTCCGAAGCGAGCGTCGTCACGAGCACCGCACCAAGTACGCCGTCGGGTGTGCCGGATCTGGCGGCGGGGCAGGAGATCGTGCGCGATATCGATGTGCCGTGGGGGCTTGCCTTCCTGCCCGATGGTGGTGTCTTGGTCGCAGAGCGGGATACCGGCCGAATTCTGCGGGTGGTGCCCGGCCGCCCGGCCGAGAAGGTGTACGAGGTTCCCGGGGTGGTCGCGCGGGGCGAGGGTGGTCTGTTGGGGCTGGCCGTGGCGGCGGATTATGCCGAAACACGGTATGTCTATGCGTATTTCACCGCTGCCGACGATAATCGGATCGTGCGGTTCCGGCTCGATGGGCAACCGGAAGTCATCTTCGCCGGTATCGCCAAGGCCGGGAACCACAATGGCGGACGGATCGCATTCGGGCCCGACGGCATGTTGTATATCGGTACCGGAGATGCGGCGCAGGGCAATAGATCTCAGGATCCGGCGAGCCCCAATGGCAAGATCTTGCGGCTGACGCCCGATGGCGCTGCGGCACCGGGCAATCCAACGCCCGGTTCGCCGGTTTACAGCCTGGGGCACCGCAATGTGCAAGGTCTGGCCTGGGATCGTTCAGGCAGACTCTTCGCCGCGGAGTTCGGTCAGGACGCGTTCGACGAGATCAATCCGATCGAGCCGGGCCACAACTACGGCTGGCCGATCGTCGAAGGTATGGGCGGCACGGAGCGGGGATTCACTGACCCGCAAGTCATTTGGAAACCTTCGGAGGCATCGCCGTCCGGCATCGCCATATCCGGCGACACCCTCTATGTGGCGGCGCTGCGCGGCGAACGATTGTGGACGGTTCCACTGCGCGACGGCACGCTGGGCACACCGCAGTCCTGGCTGCCCGACCTGGGCCGCCTGCGCACGGTGGCAATAGCCCCGGACGGCGCACTGTGGCTGACCACCTCCAACACGGACGGCCGCGGCGACGTCCGTGCCGGTGATGATCGGATCATCCGCTTCCCGGCGCGCTGAATTCGACTATCTGACAACCTTTCCGACCGAGCGCAGATCGCGACGCAGCAGTGCGGTCTCCCGTGCGTGGCCACGGCGGCCGAACACTCGATACAGCAGCCGGACGGGAACCGGGACTTCTCGCAGGAATTCCGACCATTCGCGCTCATCGGCCTCCTCGGCGATATGACCGAGGAATACCAGGGCCCGCCCTTTCGAGAACGACGCCATACCGCGCTTACCGAGCTCGGCCCACTCCGATGCGGTCAAGGTCGCCGCCACTATCGGCAGTGCCGTATCTTCTTCCAGGCGAAGATGTTCGGTGAGGGCCTCGTGTAGTCGGCGCAGCCCTTCGGCCAGCAGGTCGGTCGTTTCCGCACCGCCCTGATGTTCCCATTCGGACAGTTCGGCATCGAGACGCCGCATGATCGCATCGATCTGTTCGTGCTGGGTTTGCATGAGATCGAGCACCGTCGAATCCAGTTCCGCCGAAAGCAGTTTCGGCCATACCAGTTCGTCCTCATTGCGGTGCTGACGATGCAGCGCGGCAAGCATCTCACGTGCATGTGCACTCACTCGCGTCACCTGTTCGGCATCCGTGGGCGAGGTGGCCTCGACAATGTCTGCCAGCAAACGGAATTCGCGACGGAACACGCGGTGCACGAGCACCATGTCGTGGGTTCGACAGCCCAGGTCCTCGACAACCCGGCGGCTCATAACTCCTGCTCCAGCGCAGATCGAACATCCCCGATAGTCATTTAGTTCCTCCCGATACTAAATGCACTCCTGTGCAATAAGTGCAACTTAGTATAGTTTTGGCCGAGGCAGCACTGTCAAGATGGCACTCGGAGGACAAGCAGGAATGACCGAGCACCGCGCCCAGGTCAGCGAGACCAGCCAGGTCGAAGAAACCGCCCAGCTCACATCGGGCCGCGTCGCCCAGCGCCGACGCACCCGCAAAGCCATCGTCGACGCCTCCATGACATTGCTGAACCGCGGCATAGAACCCTCGGTCAATGACATCGCCGCCGCCGCGGACGTATCCAGACGCACTGTCTACCTGCATTTCCCAACTCTCGACCAGTTGATGCTCGATGCCACCATGAGCCTGCTCAGCGCGAACACCGATGAGGCGCTGACGAATATCCGTTCCGACGACCCGCGCGTACGCATCGGCGAATTGGCGCGGGCGATGGGTGCGCAGATCACCGAGCTGCTACCGATGGGGCGGCGGCTGGTGAAGCTCACCGTCGACCCGCCCGCGCAGGACGCACCGCCGCCCGGGCATCGTCGGGTGCGTTGGATCGAATGGGCGCTCGAACCATTGCGTGACCGCATGCCCCAGCCGCAATTCGACGATCTCGTGTCGAGTATTGCGCTCGTGGTGGGCTGGGAGGCGTTCATCGTGCTGATCGATGTACGCGCACTGGAACCCGACGTGGCCGTCGATGTATGTGCCCGCACCGCAATGACTCTCGTGGATGCCGCCCTCCACTCGCTCGAAAACTCATAGGCCGCGGCCGGTCACCCGGTGGCACTCGGCCATTCGGTCGTCGGAATGCGTTGCCCCAAGCGCCAAACGGCAAGCGTCAGTGGGACGCCTGGGCGGTACGCCAAATGGGTTACCGAGGGAGCGTCGAGTACCTGGAGATCGGCGCGCGTACCGACCTCGATGACCCCCACATCGTTGCGGCGCAACGCTTTCGCACCCGCGGCCGTTGCCGCGTACACCGCTTCGGCGATCGAGAGGCCCATTTGGAGTACCGACGTTGCCACGCAGTAGGCCATCGACGTGGTGTAGGAGCTGCCCGGATTGGCATTGGTAGCCAGGGCTACGATCGCGCCCGCGTCGAGCAGTGCGCGGGCCGGAGCAAGAGGCTGTCGGGTGGACAAATCGCAGGCAGGCAGGACGGTGGCGACGGTGTCCGAGGCGGCGAGGGCATCGACATCGGCTTCGGTGAGGTGGGTGCAGTGGTCCACGCTCGCTGCGCCGTGACGGACCGCCAGTTGCACGCCGGGGCCGGCGCCCAATTGATTGCCGTGTACGCGCAACCCGAGTCCGCGTGCGGCGGCGGCGCGCAGGACGCGATCGGACTGAGCTTCGTCGAAAGCGCCTGTCTCGCAGAAGACATCGGCCCAGCGCACATGCGGTGCGACCGCGTCGAGCATATCGCCGCAGACGAGGTCGACGTAGGTTTCGGCGTCGGTACCGGGCGGGACCAGGTGTGCGCCGAGGTAGGTCACCTCGTCGGCGATGGCGGCGGCGATTCGGGCCGAACGTGCCTCGTCGGGGACGCTCAGGCCGTATCCGGTTTTGGTCTCCAGGCAGGTCGTGCCCTGGCGGTAGGCCTCCGCGACATGGCGGCTCAGGTTGGCTGAAAGCTGTTCGTCGGAGGCACTTCTGGTGGCGGCGACGGTCGTCGCGATACCACCGGCACGGTAGGGCTGGCCAGCCATTCTGGCCTCGAATTCGGCGGTGCGATCACCGGCGAAGACCAGGTGGGTGTGACTGTCGACCCAGCCGGGCAGCGCGGCGCGGCCGCCGATATCGACACGATAATCTGCGGCCGGTGCGGAGCTCGCCGGGCCGATCCAAGCGAAGCGTTCACCATCGAGCACCACCGCGGCATCGTGCAGCGGGCCGTCCGGTGCGTTGGTAGTCAGCTCACCGATTCCAGTGATGAGGGTCGACACGGTGGCCTTTCTGTCGGTGGAGATTCTGGTCTCGTCGTTGCCGCAAGCTGTCACGGTGGGCACAAGGCCCGAATCTCGTCTCGCAGAATGATTTCGGGGGCCTCCACCAGCAAATGGCGGCCCTCCGAGACCACCTGCCGCCCGGCGATCAGCACCGCGCGGATATCCGCGGCCGAGGCGGCGAACAATGCGGCCGTGGGTGCGGTGCCGGCGGTCCGGATCGAGTCGAGATCTACGGTGACCAGATCGGCAGCGGCACCCGCTTCGATGCGGCCCACTTCGGGCCAGCCGATCGATGCGTGATCGGTTGCCGCACTGAACAACTCCGCGATCTGGAATCGTCCACGAGTGCGGGATGCGAGGCGTTCGTTCAACTCCAGTGCACGCCACTCTTCGAAACCGTCGACGCTCGCGTGACTATCAGTGCCGAGGCACAGCCGGACTCCAGTGTCGAGAAGTTCGCGGGCCGGGCCGATGCCGTCGCCGAGATCGCGTTCGGTGGTCGGGCAGAAGCAAGCCCTCGACCGCGCGTCCGCCAGCATCTGGATATCGGCGGGTCTCATATGTGTGGCATGCACGGCTACCGTGTCCGGACCGAGCAACCCGCTTCGAGCCAATAGAGCGGTCGGCGTAAGCCCATGTGCAGCAAGGCAATCACGGTTCTCGCCCGGTTGTTCCGAGAGGTGGACGTGCACCGGCCGACCATCTGCCTGTTGGGCGACCACCGCCAGCGCCTGCGGCGGTACCGCGCGCACCGAATGTGCGGCGACACCGGTGCGCACCAGCTCCGACTCCGGTTTGAACGCGGCGGCGCGCTCGGCCCAGGTCGCCGCATCACCGTCGCTGAAGCGAAGCTGGTGTTCGTTCGGCGGTTGACCGAATCCGCCACTGAGATAACAGGTATCGAGCAGGGTGAGCCGAATTCCCGCATCCCGTGCCGCTGCGGCCAGCGCCGCGCTCATCGCATTCGGATCGGCGTAGGTTACGCCGCCGGGTGCGTGATGCAGATAGTGGAATTCGCCGACGCTGGTGTATCCGGCGAGCACCATCTCCGCGTATACCGCGCGGGCGAGCCGGTAGTAGGAGTCAGGATCCAGCCGATCGGCGACGGCATACATCCGTTCCCGCCAGGTCCAGAACGAGCCTCGGGCATGGTGGGTGCGTCCGCGCAAGGCGCGATGGAAGGCGTGTGAGTGCGCATTCGCGAAACCGGGAACAGTCAAGCCGCGCAATACGTTTCCATTCGGCTCGGTTCCCCGGGCCACTGAGCGGATCGTCGATCCGGTGACATCGATCGTCACCCGTTCGGCCAAACCATCTGGCAGCCAGGCGTATTCGGCCCAATAGACGCTCATTCGGCCGCGCTCCCATGCATCGGATTCCGATGACACAGATCTGACGCCTGAACCCGCGTGCTCATTTCGCCAAATCCTCGAGCACGCGAGCCAGGCTCGCTGCGCCGAAGTCCACATCCGCGGGTTCGGAATACTCCTGCGGCGCATGGCTGATACCGGTCGGATTGCGCACGTAGAGCATGCCGGAGGGCACATGGGCCGCCAGGATCCCCGCATCGTGCCCCGCGCCGGTCGGTAGAGCGGGTACACCTCCCAGTACTGCGTCCATTCGGCCTCGCAGTGTCTTGTCGAAAACGACATCGTCCGAATAGGATTCCTCGGTAACGGTGATCTCGCAGCCCTCGGTGGCCGCCGCCTCGCGTGCGAATCCGGCGATATCCTCGACCAGCGCGGCGGTGCGGCCGTCTCCGGCGACGCGCGCGTCCAGCCACAGATCCACGGTCGAGGCAATGACATTCGTGCCGCCCGGTGTGGGCATCAGCTTGCCGACCGTAGCCCTGGCATCCTCGGTGGCCGCGGCAACCCGGCGCGCGGCCGCGATCACAGCGGCCGCGGGCAGCATCGGATCGTGACGGTCGGACATGCGGGTCGCACCCGCATGATTTCCCTGCCCGGTGAAGGAGAACCGGTAGCGCCCGTGCGCGATGATGCTGCTGCCGGTCGCGACCGGGCTGTCCAAGTCGATCAGTCCGCGTCCCTGTTCGACATGCAATTCGACGAAGCAGCCGATACTGGCGAGCGCTTCGGGATCCGCGCCGAATCGATCCGGATCCTGCCCCGCTTTGGCCGCGGCCTCCGCAAAGGTGATCCCAGCGGCGTCGCGTAGTCCGCGCGCCCGGTCGGCGTCGATGGCACCGGTGAGCAACCTCGACCCCAGGCATGGCACCCCGAAACGTCCACCCTCCTCCTCCGCGAACACCAATAGTGCGAGCGGCTTCACAGGAGTGAAACCCTCCGCGCGCAAGATATCCACTGCCGCGAGCGCGCTCGTCACTCCGAGCGGGCCATCGAACGCGCCCCCACCAGGCACCGAGTCCAGATGACTCCCCGTGACCACCGCACCGGCCCCCGGGCTCCCCCACCACGCCCAGACATTTCCGTTGCGATCCGTCGTTACATCCAGACCGCGCCGGGCCGCCTGCTCGATGAACCAATCCCGCAATTCCAGTTCGGCACGATCGAAGGCGTGCCGCGAGTATCCGCCGCGCCGTGCGTCGCGGCCCACATCCGCGATTTCGGCGAGCAAGCCATTCGCCGTCACTTGTTCTCCTGCATGGGGATTCGCACGCCACGCTCCTCGGCGACCGCGCTGGCCCGCTCGTACCCGGCATCCACATGCCGAATGACGCCCATACCGGGGTCATTGGTGAGCACGCGCTCGATCTTTTGCCCGGCCAACGCGGTTCCATCGGCGACACAGACCTGTCCGGCGTGAATGGACCGCCCCATGCCCACCCCGCCGCCGTGGTGAATCGAAACCCAGCTCGCGCCCGAAGCGGTGTTGACCAGCGCATTGAGCAGCGGCCAGTCGGCAATGGCATCGGATCCATCGGCCATGGCCTCGGTTTCGCGATACGGCGAGGCGACACTGCCGGAGTCGAGGTGGTCACGGCCGATCACCACCGGGGCCCGCAAATCACCGTTGGCGACCATCTCGTTGAAGCGGAGTCCGGCCAGGTGTCGCTCACCGTAGCCGAGCCAGCAGATGCGGGCCGGAAGTCCTTGGTAGGCAACGCGTTCCCCGGCCATGGTGATCCAGCGGTGCAGGGATTCGTGCTCCGGGAACAGTTCCAGCATGGCGCGGTCGGTCGCGGCGATATCCGCCGGATCACCGGACAGCGCGGCCCAGCGGAACGGCCCCTTGCCCTCGCAGAACAAGGGTCGAATGTAGGCGGGCACGAAACCCGGGAAGTCGAAGGCCCGTTCGCAGCCACCGAGTTTCGCCTCACCTCGCAGCGAATTGCCATAGTCGAAGACCTCGGCACCACGATCGAGGAACCCGAGCATCGCATCGACGTGCTCGGCCATGGATTCGCGGGCGCGATCGGTGAATTCGTCGGGCTTCTTCGCGGCGTAATCGGCCCAGTCCTCGACTGCGACACCGCGCGGCAGGTACGCGAGGGGGTCGTGCGCCGAGGTCTGGTCGGTGACGATATCGATCTCGACACCCGCCGCGAGCAGCTTGGGCAGCACCTCGGACGCATTGCCGATCAGACCGACCGACAGCGCCTTTCGTTCCTTGCGCGCCTTCGACACCCGACGCACCGCATCATCGAAATCGGTGGCGATCTCGTCGAGATAGCGGTCGTGCACGCGCCGCTCGGCGCGCGCCGGATCGCATTCGACGACCAGGGCGACACCGCCGTTCATGGTTACCGCCAACGGCTGCGCACCGCCCATGCCGCCCAATCCTGCTGTGAGCGTGACGGTTCCGGCCAGGGTGCCACCGAAACGCTTATCCGCCACGGCGGCGAAGGTCTCGTAGGTGCCCTGCAGAATGCCCTGGGTGCCGATGTAGATCCACGAACCCGCGGTCATCTGCCCGTACATGGTGAGGCCGAGCGATTCCAGTCTGCGGAACTCCGGCCAGGTCGCCCAGTCCCCGACCAGATTCGAATTGGCGATCAGCACCCGCGGCGCCCATTCGTGCGTCCGGAATACGCCCACGGGCTTACCCGACTGGACCAGCAGGGTCTCGTCGGCCTCGAGCGTGGTGAGGGTGCGGGTGATTGCATCGAAGCTGGCCCAGTTCCGCGCCGCCTTACCGGTGCCGCCGTATACCACCAGGTCCTGCGGCCGCTCCGCCACGTCGGGATCGAGATTGTTCTGCAGCATCCGCAGGGCGCCCTCGGTCTGCCAGTTCTTGGCCGTCAGTTGCGTGCCGCGCGCCGCGCGCACTGTCCGTGTCATCGGATTGCCTCCATATCAACGAATTGCCGATCCGTCCCGCAGGTCGGTGTCGGATAGCTACTGGTGACCTCGCATGACCATGTGTGCAAGCCTGATTCGCCATGTGGGAACCGGATCGCTTCGGGTGTTGGCAAGGGAGCTCACTTTCCTGAGGTGTCGAGGAGGGGGGTGACCGCGGCCAGCAGTTCGCCGGAACGGATGAGTTCCGTCGCGGCGGCGATTTCCGGGGCGAGATGTCGGTCCGGTCCCGGACCGTCGACCTCGGTGCGCAACAGGGCGACAGCGGCCGCAGTGGCCGGGCCCGGATGCAATGGGCCTCGTAAATCCAACGCTCTTGCGGCCGTGAGATATTCGATGGCGAGCACAGCGGCCAGACCGTCGACGGCCCTGCGCAATTTGCGCGCGGCCGACCAGCCCATCGACACATGGTCTTCCTGCATCGCACTGCTCGGAATCGAATCCACCGAGGCGGGCATGGCGAGGCGCTTGAGCTCGCTTACGATTCCGGCCTGGGTGTACTGGGCGATCATGTGACCGGAATCGACACCAGGATCGGCCGCGAGGAAGGCCGGAAGGCCGTGCGAGCGTGCGACATCCAGCATCCGGTCGGTGCGCCGCTCAGCCATGCTCGCGACATCGGCGATCGGAATAGCCAGGAAGTCCAGGACATACGCCACCGGAGCGCCGTGGAAGTTGCCGTTGGATTCCAACCTGCCATCGGCGAGCACGACGGGGTTGTCGATCGCCGAGGCCATTTCGCGTTCGGCCACCAATTCGGCGTGCGCGACGGTGTCGCGGGCGGCACCGTGTACCTGCGGTGCGCAGCGCAACGAATACGCGTCCTGCACTCGGTTGCACTCCGGCCCCCGGTGGCTGGCAACGATTTCCGATCCCGCAAGCGCGGCCGCCATACGGCGCGCCGACACCGCTTGGCCCGGATGCGGACGCAACGCCTGCAAATCATCGGCGAAGACCCGGTCGGTGCCGAGGAGTGCCTCCACGCTCATGGCGGCGGTGATGTCGGCGACGTCGAGCAGTTGGTGCAGATCACTGATCGCGAGCGCCAGCATGCCGAGCATGCCGTCGGTGCCGTTGGTGAGCGCGAGCCCTTCCTTCTCGGCAAGAGTTACCGGGGTGATCCCCTTGGCACGCAAGGCTTCTGCGGCCGCAATCACCTTGCCGGAGGAGTCGGCGACCTCACCTTCCCCCATCAACGCCAAAGCGACCGCGGCCAAAGGCGCGAGATCGCCGGAGCAGCCGAGCGAGCCGAACTCGTGCACCACCGGCGTAATGCCCGCATTGATCAACGCGGCCAGGGTGCGAGCCGTCTCCGGTCGCACCCCGGTATGTCCCGTGGCCAGGGTGCGCAGCCGCAGCAGCATCATGGCGCGCACTACCTCGGTTTCGACCGGCGCGCCGGCGCCCGCGGCATGTGAGCGGATCAGCGACCGCTGCAGCGCGGCCCGACGCTCCGGCGGAATGTGCCGGGTGGCCAGTGCGCCGAAGCCGGTGGAGACGCCGTAGGTCGGGACCGTACCCGCGGCCAGCGCGTCGACATGCTGGCGCGCATGGGTCAGCCGCTTCTCGGCGGCCTCGCTGAATACCACCTTGGCGCCGTCGCGGGCAACGGCGACGATGCGTTCGATGGTCAGCGGTCCGTCCAGTTCCACGGGCGGTAACTGCGTGGTATCCGGCATAGGCCCATTCCACCGCCACCGGGGCGGGTGCAGAATGAGGCTGGGGCAGGTTCCGTCTGGTATCCGAGACACTGACCCGAACCGGCTTGGGAGGAAGTGGCATGGGAACGAGCAGCGACATCCCGGCGCTGCGGCGCGGCCTGGCCGTGCTGCAGCTGATGGCGACCCGGGCCGGACCGGTCTCCGCATCCACGGTCGCGCGTGAGCTGGACATCCCCCGCTCCACCACCTATCACCTGCTCGCGGAGTTGGAGCAGGCCCGTTTCGTCACCCGACTGCCCGCCGAACGGCGCTACGGCCTCGGTATCGCCGCCTTCGAATTGGGTTCGGCCTATCTGCGCCACGATCCGCTGGAGCGGGTGGCCGGACCGTTGCTGCGCGAGTTGGCCGGACGGGTCGGGCACAACGCGCACCTCGGAGTTCTGCACGGCAATGAACTGCTGTATCTGATCAAGGAACGCCCGGCGCGCCCTGAAACTCTGGTGACCGATGTCGGCGTCCGCCTGCCCGCGCAGTTGACCGCGTCGGGCCGGGCGATCCTGGCGCATCTACCGGCCGCCCATGTGCGGGCACTGTTCCCATCGGCGGCGGCCTTCGTACGTCGCACGGACCGCGGGCCGACCAGCCTCGCGGCGCTGCGCACCATCCTGGCCGCCGAGCGGCGGCGCGGTTGGGCGAGCGAAGACGGACATGTCACCGCCGGATTCGCCTCGGTCGCCTATCCGGCATTCGATCACGACCACCGGCCGATCGCGGCGATCAGCCTGACGCTGCGGCACCATTGCGAGCAGATCCCCTGCGCGGCCGATTGGTCCGGTCTCGCCGCGCAGGTGCGGTCGACCGCTGACGAGCTCACCCGCCGCATCGGTGGACGGGTGAGCTAACGACGCGAGTAGGTAGCAATCGAGACGAACTCCCAGGTCTTTTGACCACAAGCGCGACACACCGATCGCCTGCCCAGATTTCAGCAATCTCACAGTTACGCTGAGAGATCACTACCCGGGGCAATGCCCCACCAGGTGACGCACGACCAACAGTGCCGGATGGGGACAGGAGCTCGATGCGAACACCGATGCGCCGCCGCACCCTGGTCGGACTCGCGTTCATCGCGACCGCGCTACTGCTGCCCGGCATCACCATGCCGACCGCCCAGGCGACCATCGCTCCGTTCGGCCGGGAATTCCTCTGGGGCGTCGCATCATCGGGCTTCCAATCCGAAGGCCATGCGCCGGACAGCAATTGGACCCGCTATATCGAATCCGGCAACGCCGGGGACGACTACGAGAATTCGGTCGACTTCTACAAGCGCTACATCTCCGATATCAACCTGGCCGCACACCTCGGGGTCCGGGTGTATCGGATCGGCATCGAATGGGCGCGGGTCCAGCCGCAACCCGATACCTGGGACGAGGCGGCATTCGGCTTCTACGACAACGTGATAGCGCGCATTCTCGCGACCGGTATGCGGCCGATGCTCACCCTGGATCACTGGGTCTATCCCGGCTGGGCCGTCGATCGCGGCGGCTGGCGCAACCCCGGCATGGTCGAGGATTGGCTGGCCAATATGCGAAAGGTGGTGAGCCGTTATGGCTCTCGCGATCCGCTGTGGGTCACCTTCAACGAGCCCGCCGCCTACATCGGCACCGAACTTCGCATCGGCGCGATCACACCGGACGAGGCGCCCGCAGTGCTGGATCGAATTGCCCAGGCGCACAACGCAATCTACGACACCATCCATCAGAACCGGCCCGACGCGCAGGTCACCAGCAACCTCGGCTATGTAGCGAGCGCCGAGACCGAGGTGAATCAGCCGATCGTGGACCGGATCGCCGATAAGCTCGATTTCATCGGCGTCGACTACTATTTCGCGCCCCTGCCGGAAACGAACAAAGCAGTACAGGGTGGTTCGAACGAGGGTCCAGCGATCTGGGAACTCCCGATTCACACTGAGGGCATCTACTACGCGTTGCGCCATTACGCGCAGCTGTTTCCCGATCGCCCACTGTATGTCGTGGAGAACGGCATGCCCACCGAGGACGGCAAGCCACGCGCCGACGGCTACACCCGCACCGACCACCTGCGCGACACCGTCTACTGGCTCCAGCGCGCCAAAGCCGACGGCATGAACGTCGTCGGGTACAACTACTGGAGCCTGACCGACAACTACGAATGGGGCAGCTACACACCACGTTTCGGCCTCTACACCGTCGACGTCCGCACCGACCCCACGCTGGCCCGCAACCCCACCGACGCCGTCGACGCCTACCGCGGCGTCATCCAATCCGGCGGCGTCCCGACCACCTACCGTCCGTCCCGCCCGCCGGTCGAATGCGGCTTGGTCGACCCCCCGGACAGCTGCGACGAAACCGTCGCCTTTCCCTAGCCGAATACCCACACCCGACTGCAGACGAGCTGCACGCCGCCATCGAGCACGCCTTCGCGGCCGCCTCGGAGCACCGGGCGACCCTCTACGGATAGCAGCACCCGGGTGACCGGCCCGACCGGTAACCAGCGCGGCAGGTCATGCTTGATCGGCATGACCGCGACGGTATCGGTCGGGCTTCGGCACCCCTGCTGTGGGCTATTTCTTATCGGCGGTCAGCTGTCCGGCCGCGCCCCAGCTGTCGGCGGGCGTCTCGTGAATCCACACCTGGACGGTTTCGGCCGGAATTTTGTAGGCGTCGACGAAGGCGTCGGTGATCCGGCGGACCAGATCCCGCTCGAGTTCGACGGCGCGCGGACCCTGCTGGACGGTGACGATGGGCATTACTGATCTCCTGTCTGAAAAGGGTTGGGACAGACCGCATCCGGGTGATTCCGACTTGTTCGGCGGCCTGTTGTCAGTTCACCCGAAGCAAGGTCGTCGACCAAGGGCCAGTTCGTTCGCACAGCGATAACGAGTGCTTATTGTTGCGGCTCACTTCGCTAGGAGGTCGCGTAACAACGCCGAGCTGGGCGAATCGGTACCGGCCCGCAGGGCGACGGCAATCGGCAGGCTCAGGCCGCCGTCGGCGAACGGACGGAAGGCCACGCGCGGATTGTGCACCTGGCCGGCATTGGCGGCGTAGATCACCGTCCACATTGCGGCGGCGGTGCCGATCGCGGCCAAATTGTCCTGCAGAGTGGTGGCGGTCGGCGCCGGAACGGGCTCGAAACCCGCACGCTGACAAGACATCAGCACCAGGTCCACCAGTGCCGGATGATTGCGCCGCTCGGTCATCCGCAATGGCACCGGGGCCAGGTCGGACAATCGCACCGTCGCCTGTGCGGCCAGCGGATGCCGGGCGGGGAGTGCCGCGACGAGCGGGTCATCCCATGCGCGCAGATATTCGAGGGCGGGAGTTTCCTCGGCGGCGGGTGCACGGACGAACGCCGCGTCCAGCTGTCCGTCGGCGACCTGTGCCAACCGCTGGCGTACCGGCAGCGTGACCAACTCGATCCGCACCCGCGGAAGACGCTCGGCAAAGGCATCGAGGATGGCGTCCAGCCGGGTACCGAGTCCGGTAACTGTGCCGAGCCGGGGCACGCGAACCAGCCAGATCGGCCACCGCTGCCCGCGCCTGATCGGCGGCGATCAATACCCTGCGCGCCGCGGGCAGAAACCGCTGCCCGGCCTCCGTCAGCCGCACCCGCCGCGGCGACCGATCCAGCAGCTGAACCTTCAACTCCCGCTCGAGCCGCCGCACCTGCTGACTCACCGCCGGTTGCGCGATATGCAGGCGCTCGGCCGCTCGCCCGAAGTGCAGTTCCTCGGCCACAGTGACGAAATAGCGCAATTGGCGCAGCTCCATGGCGCAGGCTCCTCGGGATAGCGGTCCTTGTCGATTCATGAAACCAGCTACGACCAGCATGCGCGGGCTAGGCGCCGTCCAGCGTCGGCTCCTCGTAGAGATTCAACCCGTCCCGACCGGAGTCCGTGCCAGGAATCGGCCGTGGTGGATCAGTTGTCAGCAAGTCGAGCTAGTCCCGGTACCAGGCGACACTGCGCGCCAGATCGGTAACCGGCAACTTCGGGACCGACAGAACAAATCGGCGGGCGCTCAATGCGAGCGCCCGCCGATCGATGTGCCGGGTCTACTTCGGCGCCGCGAAAGGCTGGTTGATGGTGGTGAAGTACTGGATTGCGGCGGCGATGGCGACCGGGGCCGTGACGAAAATCTGTCCGGCGAGGGTACCTAGTGCGCCGACGGCGATGATGCCGCCGATGCAGCCGATGGCCGCGGCCGGGATGAACGGGCCGAAGAGGCCGACAATGGTGGCCGCGGCGACGGTCGCGCCCGCGATACCACCAAGGACACAGCCGACGGCGCCGCCACCGAGACCGCCGACCAGGGTGCCGACGGTGGCGCCCATGCTGATGGTGCTGGTCAGGCGGTTCCAGGCGGCTTGCTCACGGTCGTAGTCGGACTTCCACGGGGCCTTGTCCTCGAACGGCAGCGCGACCGGCTTGTACACGGCGTGAGCCATATCGAACTGCGGAGTCAGCGTCGCACTGTGATCCTGGATATCCGCCGCGATCGGGAAGATGAAATCGTCGACCCGGAACGACAGGTCGGTGCCCGCAAGGGTGGTTCCGTCGCCGGCCTTGATCTTGAAGACACCGTTCTCGTCGACCAGTGAACCGACATCGGTCTTGATAATGGTCGAGGACGGGGTCGTGGTAGCCGTGTAGTTCACGACGCCGTTGTCGGTTTCGGGAGCGGCATTCACGGTCCCGGCCGTGACACCGAGCGCCGCGATCACCAGCGCCGAGGTCGCGGCGAATTTCCTCATCAACATGCTTTGGTTCCTAACGGGGTGGACTTCGGAAGCAAGCCCATTAAAGCCGCAGCAAGGCATTGGTGTGTGATCAAATTGTTATTATTTGCCCGTCAATTGCCGCAAGGTCATGCGAGAGTTGATCATGATGTGATCTGCATCACATTGACGCCAGAATCAGCGTTAACGTGAGCCGATGGCACCTCATACGGGAAACCGGAACGCCGCAATCGGATTCCAACATGCGCAAACACAAATCCTCCAGCGAAAACCGCCACGACACATCCCGCTTCGACCACCCAAAGTAATGCGGAATATGCATGACGCAATCAAAAATGTGATGCCCCACACATCGGCGACCCACTCGTGGTCAGCGCGTTTCGAGAACCGCCATGGCGGCATTGTGGCCTGGGATACCGCTGACGCCGCCGCCGCGAATCGCGCCGGCACCGCAAATGAAGACGTTGGGCACGTCCGTGGCCACACCCCAGCGCGATGCCGGGGTATCAGTGTCGTCGCAGCGATAGGGGAAGGCCAGGTCTCGGTGGAATATGTGCCCGCCGGGGAGGCCGACCTCACGTTCCAGGTCTACCGGTGACTTGGCCTCGATACAGGGTGCACCGTCCTCGTCGAGGGCGAGGCAGTCGACAAGCGGTTCGGCGATCACCGCATCCAATTGGGCGAGTGCGGCTTTCACGGCCATCGCCTTCGCTGCCTCTGGATCTGTCTCGAAAAGTCTTGCCGGAGTGTGTAATCCGAACAACGTGAGAGTGTGCAGATCGGAGTCGGGTGCCAGGATCGAGGGATCGGTCAGGGTGTGACAGTAAATCTCCGACGGCGCGGCCGACGGGAACCGTCCACCGGACGCCTCGCGGTATGCCTGCTCCAGTTGTGAATACGATTCGGCGATATGGAATGTCCCGGAGAATGCCTCGCGCGGATCTGTGAAGGCATCGCGTAGGCGAGGTAGCCGCCGCAGTACCATATTCACTTTCAGTTGGGAGCCTTCGGGTTTCAGCTCCCCCGGTATACCGAGCAGCCGGGTGAGCTCATGCGGTGCGGCATTCGCGAGCACATGCCGCGCGCCGACCACACCGCCCTCATAGCGCACTTCGGCTGTGAAATTGTCGGATTCGACCTCGGTCACCGCACAACCGGTGATCAGCTCCGCACCGGCGGCACGGGCGGCATCGGCGAGTGCGTCGGTGAGCGCGCCCATACCGCCGATCGGCACATCCCAGTCGCCGGTGCCGCCACCGATCACGTGGTAGAGGAAGCACCGGTTCTGCCGCAGTTCAGGATCGTGCGCATGGGTGAAGGTACCGATGAGCGCATCGGTGAGCACAACCCCGCGCACGGTGTCGTCGGCAAAGGTCGACTCGACCGTCTCCCCCAGCGGCCGCTCGAACAGCGCCGCCCAGGTAGCGGGATCATCGACGACCCGCTCGAGCTCCGAACGTGTCGGCAACGGTCGCGTCAGCGTCGGAAACACCCGCTGCGCGAGCCGGCCGGTTGCGCTGTAGAACTCCTGCCACGCCCGGAAATCTCGATCCGATCCGGTGAGCCGCACGAAGCTCTCCCTGGTCTTGGCCTCGGAGCCGGTATCGACCAGCAGTCCGCCGTCCCCGACCGGCGTATACGACGAGATCCGCCGACGCCGCGTCACGAACCGCAGCTCGAGCTCCTCGACGATCTGGCGCGGCAGCAGACTCACCAGATACGAATACCGTGACAACCGCGCGTCGACACCCGCAAACACCCGGTCCGAAACCGCGGCCCCACCGGTGTGCTCTCGGCGCTCCAGCACCAGCACCGAACGCCCGGCTCGCGCCAGGTATGCGGCGGCCACCAGCCCATTGTGACCGCCACCGACCACCACCACGTCATAGGAGGAGCGCATCGGTCGCATCCGTTCTGCCTACCACGGATTGCGCGATTGCCGAGAGATTACGGCCCGGTTTCCATATTTCCCTGCGATTGACCAGCACTCACTTCACACTTAGCTTCTGGCAAACGCAGTATGAGGGCGGCGTTTTCACCCGGGAGCGATCATGACCGAAGCCACCACACCATCCGATGACGAACGGCGCCTCGCCGAACTCGGCTACAAACAGGAATTGGCCAGGTCCTGGTCCGGATTCTCCAACTTCGCGATCAGCTTCACCATCGTCTCCATCCTGACCGGCGGATTGGCCAGTTATGGCATCGGTCTGGCCAACGGCGGCCCGATCACCATGGCATGGGGTTGGCCGCTGGTCTCGGTCATGGTGTTGTTCGTCGGCCTCGCAATGGCCGAATTGGCCTCGGCCTACCCGACTTCCGGCGGTCTTTACTGGTGGGCGTCCGAATTGGGCGGCCCGGTCTGGGGCTGGTTCACCGGGTGGTTCAACCTGATCGGCCAGATCGCGGTGACCGCCGCCATCGACTACGGCGCGGCCATCTTCACCACCGCGGTGCTCAATGTGATCGGCATCGATATCGGAACCGACCGCACCGCAATCTTTTTGGTCTTCACCGCGATCCTGATCCTGCACGCCGTACTCAATGCGCTCGGCCCGCATCTGTCCGCGGTGATCAACAATATTTCGGCCTGGTGGCATGTCGGCGGTGTGGCGATCTTCGTTGTCGTCCTCGGTTTCGGCGCGAGCCACCATCAGAGCGTCGGCTTCGTCTTCACCGAAACCGTGGACAACAGCGCGGTCGGCTTCGGTGGTGTGGCGTTCAGCTTCCTGCTCGGATTGCTGCACGCGCAGTACACATTCACTGGCTACGACGCATCTGCGCATATGTCGGAGGAAACCCACGATGCCGCGCGCACGGCAGCCAAGGGCATCATCAACACCATTGTCGTCTCGGCTGTTGCCGGATATCTGCTCATCATGGCAGTGACCTTCGCCATCCCGAATCTCGACGATGCGCTGGATCCGACGAAGAACAGCGGCTACCCGGTGATCTACATCCTGGAGAACTCGCTGAATTCGTTCTGGTCCGGTCTCTTGCTGATCATCGCCGCGATTGCGCAACTGTTCTGCGGCTACGCCTCGGTCACCTCGGCCTCGCGCATGCTGTTCGCCTTCTCCCGTGACGGTGCGGTGCCGGGATCGGCCTATTGGTCGCGACTTTCGGCCCGCAAGGTGCCGGTGCACGCGGTGTTGTTCATCTCGTTCTTCTCGTTCGTCCTACTGATCCCGTCGATGCTGGTTCCCGCGCAGAACGCGCCGACCGCCTACGCGGCAGCCACGTCCGTCGCTACCATCGGTCTCTACATCGCCTACGGCATCCCGATCCTGTTGCGCCAACTGCACGGCAGCCGATTCCACACCGGCCCTTGGCAACTCGGCCCCTGGTATCGACCTGTCGGCGTCATCGCGTTGATCTGGATCGTGCTGATCAGCCTGTTGTTCATTCTGCCGACCGATGACCGCGGCTACCCCTGGAACAGCGAATTCACTTGGAACACCGTCAATTACGCACCGATCACCCTGGCCGGCGTGGTGGGCGCGATCGGCATCTGGTGGCTCGCATCAGCCAAACACTGGTTCACCGGACCCAGGCGAACGGTCGTCGGGACCGGCGAGTCCGAGGCACCCGTACAGGCCTGACCTGCCCATATCGGTGGTCGCACGGTGGGGATAGAGTCGACATGTGTCCGTGGAAATCGATTTCCGCGCCGTGTTCGAGTCCGCACCAGGTCTGTACCTGGTGCTCGATCCCGACCTGTGTATCGTCGCGGTGACCGACGCATATGCCGCCGCGACGATGACCGAACGCCGGCACATCCTCGGCAAGAGCATTTTCGAGGTATTTCCGGACAATCCAGACGATCCGACGGCAGAAGGAGTCCGTAACCTGCGGGTTTCGCTGGAACGGGTGCTGCATGACCAAGTCACCGATGCGATGCCGATACAGCGCTACGACATCCGCAGGCCCGACGGCGCCTTCGAACAGCGATTCTGGAGCCCGACCAACTCCCCGGTTCTCGGTACCAACGGCGAGCTGCGCTATGTCATACACCGCGTCGAGGATGTCACCGATTTCATCCAGCTCGAAGCATCCGACGCGGCCAAACAACAGGAAACGGCCGCGCTGCGGGCTTCGAGGCAGGAAATGGAACAGGAGGTGTTCGCCCGAGCCCGTGAGGTCGCCGAAACCAGCCGACAGCTCAAGGAGGCCAATGCCGAGCTCGCTCAGTTGTACGCTCGCGCGAAGGAACTGGACGAACTGAAGAGCCAGTTCGTCGCCAATATCAGCCACGAGCTGCGAACCCCACTCATGTTGATCTTGGCGCAGACACAAAAGTCGCTCGACCGGTGCGCGCCCGCCGACCGCGATGACCTCGAGCTGATCCTGCGCAATGCGCGCATACTGCGGCGTCAGATCGACGATCTGCTCGACGCCTCGAAGCTGGAGACGGACGCGATACGACCCGATTACGCCTGGATCGATGTCACCGAGCAAGTGCGGCTCGGCTCGGCCTTCTTCGAGTCCATGGCTGTCGACCGCGGCATCCGCCTGGCCGTCGACGCGCCGCAGCCCGTTCCCGCCGCACTCGATCCCGAACACCTGCAGCGCATCCTGCTGAACCTGCTGTCCAACGCCTTCAAGTTCGTCACCGAAGGAGGCGTTATCCGCTGCACCGTGCGCCCTGCCGAGGACGATGTCGTCATCGAGATCGCCGACAGCGGCCCAGGCATACCGGCCTCGCATCGCACCGCCGTCTTCGAGCGGTTCCGTCAGGTCGATGGTGGGGCGACCCGGTCGGTGGGCGGCACCGGTTTGGGTCTGAGCATCGTCCATGATCTGGTGCGCCTGCACCGCGGTGACATCACTATCAGCGACGCACCCGAGGGCGGCGCGATGATCATTATCGAACTACCGCGAGCCGCCCCGCCCGGCACTCCGGTCCGCCGGTCGGCCACCGAGCCGACACCGATTCGGACGAGTAACGCCGCCGACGCGATCATCGCGGAGCTGACGCACGAAAGCGGCGACCGCACCACCCGGGTGGATACCGGATCGGATGAGTCGGAACCGAAGCCGTCGGTCATTGTCGTCGAGGACAACGCCGACCTCAACGCCTTGATTCGGGAAGCGCTATCGGAGTCCTATCGGGTCATCACCGCCGACAACGGCGGCAAGGGACTGCGGCTGGCCCGAGCACACCGGCCGGATCTGATCCTGTGCGACATCATGATGCCGGGCATGAGCGGCGACGAACTTCTGCGCGAGCTACGCAACGACCACGAGCTGCGGAACACTCCGGTACTCATCGTCAGCGCACGCGCGGACGAGCAGTCGCGACTGGATCTGCTGCGTGGCGGTGCCAACGACTACCTGCGGAAGCCGTTCGAGCTCGACGAACTCCAAGCACGGGTGGACCATCTGGTGAACCTCCGGCTGGCCGAGACACGACTGCGCGCCTTGCGGGTCATCAACGAACGCGACCGCATCGCCCACGAACTGCATCGCACGGTGATCGATCAACTGTTCGGCATCGGGATGCGACTGAGCGGGGTACGTCCGCTGGCCCGCGTGCCGGCCATCGCCGCCCGCATCGACGGCGCGGTCCGAGAACTCGACGCCGTCATCCATCAGATCCGCCATACCGTCACCGGACTCGCCGCGGATGTCGAGAACGCGACCCCGTTCCGAACGCAGATCATGGAACTCACCAGCGAGGCGGCCGAGGCACTCGACGCACAGTCCCAAGTCTGCTTCGAAGGACCGGTCAACGATCTCGATCCCGGTCCCGAATCCGCAGCGCTCGGTGCCGTAGCACGGGTACTCGGCACAGTGCGTCAGCGGGCAGTCGCCGAGGATATCCGGGTCAACGTCACCCTCGATGACCGCCAACTTGCCATCGTCATACACGAAATCATGTGGGCACCAACTGATCTCGCAGGTTCGGAGCCCGAGTCCGAACCATTGTCGCAAACACTTGTCGGCTACGGCGCGACCCTGACGGTCACCACACCCACACCCACCGAAACGGCTTGGTCACTGACGATCCCTCGCACCGAGCAGATGCTGACGGAATAACACCTAGGCCCACCGCTGGGGAGTCGAGGCCCGAAAACGCCGAACTCGTTGTGAGAGAATGCCGAGAATGGGCGGCTCCCCGTACGACCCGATCGACCTCGAGCCCTGGTGGAGCGCCAGATATGGACCGCTCGCGCCGCCGAAGCAGACCGTATCGCCGGTAGTAACACAGGCGCGCGAGGAGATCGACAAGCTGGCGGCACCGCCCGGCTCTTCGCAGGCCATGCAACATGCGGTCGATCTCGCTCGGACGGCATTTCGATTGATGGTCGACCAACTCGGCACCGGAAACCCCTCCGATATCCCTGATCTGACAGCCCTGCTCGATGCGGCGAACCTCTACGATGTGGCCAATAAATCCGTGGTCACCGCGCATTACAATACGAAAACGGCCGAACTGACAGAGCTGACCGCCGGTTTGAAAGAGCGCGATACCAAGCTCTCGGGCAAAGTCGGGGATGTCGCCGGCGATAACGCGAAGATGGCCAAGGAGATCCGAGACGAAGCGCAATCGCTGGGGTTGATCCTGCAGGCGGCTTCGTTGGCTGTCTTCGCGGTAATGGGCAAGTTGACAGCGAGTGATGAAAAGGCGCTGTTGACCGTCATCGTCACGAAGGTCCTGCATGTGGAGAACGACTTCCGCGACCTCCTCGGAACGAACTCCGAGCGGGCCGGGCAGATGAGTCCGGTGACCTTGGAACAACTCGCAGCAATCTTCCCCGACACCCCGAAGAGCAAACTGGAGAAGTATCTCCCTTACCTCGACCAGGCAATGCGTGACTACGGGATCGATACGCCCAAGCGTGCGGCCGCTTTCCTTGCACAGGTTGGAGTGGAGACCGACGATCTGAAAACCCTCGAAGAGTACGGCGACAAGGCCTACTTCGAGCGGAACTACGGGGCACGCAAGGACCTCGGAAACCAGCGGCCCAGTGACGGAGCAGACTTTCACGGTCGAGGCGCTCTGCAACTGACCGGGCGCACCAACTACCGCAAGGCAAGCGATGCCCTCGAGGTCGATTTCGTCGGAAACCCCGACCGAGCCGAAGACCCGAGGTACGCCTTCGCTACTGCGGGATGGTACTGGGACTCCAAGGATTTGAACGACGACGCAGATAAATCAGACATCGACGCGATCACACATTCGATCAATGGCGGAAGCAACGGGAGCGCAGAGCGCACCGAGAATTACAGCCGCGCGCGTAAGGTCCTCGACGCGCAATGATCGAATCGAAGCCGATGGCTCCGCGATCGTAGCTGCACGAGTGGCACATGGTTGCGAAACCATGTGCCACGAAAATCCTCAATCCTCTTGGGGCAGGAACTGTTTCGCGTATTCGTATCCCTCGGTGCCGGCCGCCGGCGCCTTCGCGTAAACCAGATGTATGACACCGGTTTTGAAGGTGTCGGACGAAAGCAGTTGCAGCGCAAGCACGGAGTCGGTCTCCTTGAACAATCGCAGGCCCTTGCGCACCGCGATCGGGTGCACCAGCAGGTGCAGTTCGTCCAAAAGCCCGACCTCGAGCAGTTGGCGGACAATGGATACCGATCCGCTGATGCCGATGGGTGCTTCGCCGGGCTCGTTCTTCAGCGCCGTGACGGCCTCAACCAGATCACCCTTCAGCACCTCGGAGTTGCGCCAGGTGAAGGTAAGATCCTGATGCGTGACCACGATCTTGCGTGCGTCGCCGAGCTTCTTGGCCATTTCGGCATCGACATCGCCCGCAGCCTCCCGCTCCGGCCACGCCCCGGCGAAACCCTCGTAGGTCTTGCGGCCCAACAGCAGCGTATCGGCCGCGCCGAGCTGGCTGTCGACGGCCGTGGCCATCTCGTCGTTGAAGTACGGGAAATGCCAATCCTGGGGGTTCTCGACAACGCCGTCGAGTGCGATGAACAGTCCGGCGGTGATTTTCCGCATCGGTATCTCCTTGGTCGGTTATTGATGCCGTGTCACCAGATCAGACGGACGGGAGCCGGAATAATCATCGCTGGTGCGCTCGCCTATTCCGGCGATCGGCGATGCAGGGCGAGTTGGAGTTCGAGCAGCAGGCGATCGGCGGGATCGGTGAGGTCCATCCCGACAATGTCCTCGACCCGGCGGATCCGGTAGCGCAGGGTGTTCGGGTGCACCTGTAGTGCTGTCGCGGCATTGCGCACATCGCCGTGTTCGCGCAGGTAGGTCTCGACGCTCTCGCACAGATTCGCGGAGTGCTTGCGGTCGTAGTCCAGCAGCTTGCGCAGGCGTGGATCGTGCAGTTCCGACCGTGCGCCGACGAGATCGAGGATTTCGCCGAGCAGCACCGCGGTGCGCGATTCGGCCAGCGTGGTCACCCGACCGCGCGGATAGGTCGCGGCGGTGCTGTCGAGGACCCGGTCCACCTCGGAGCGCGCGTCCGCGACATGCGCCAGATCAGGTATGGGACAGGCGATGGCGGCGCGCAATTCGAGTTTCGCTTCGAGCTGTTCGACCAGCTGACGGGTCCACGCGGTCACGGCATGCGCGGATCGGTATTGCGGCAATAGCACATACACCCGATCGCCGAGGATGGTGGTCACCGAATCACCGCGAAATGAGCTGGCGCGCAAGCGAAGCATATTGCCGAAGGCGGCGGGTGACTTCACACCGGGAGCGGCCGCGAAGCCGACCACCGCGGCCGGACCGGTCAGCGGCAGATTCAACGCACTCGCCACGGCGGGCACGTCGGCGGTCCCACCACCGGTCCCGAATAGTCGTTGAATCAGCAGCGCCTCGGCGGAGGGCGCGTCCAGGCTGCGCGAAATCAGCCGGGCGGCAATGGCCGAGGCGCCGCGCAGTATCTGCGCGGCATCAGGTTTGAACGGCCGGTCGCCCTGCTGCAGCCAGATCGAGCCGAGCACCCGCGGCGCACTCCCCTCGGCATGTTCGCGAATGCTCACCACCAGACGGCGCTTGATATCCAGCTCTTCGTGCGCCGGTATATCGATGACATCGTCGGTTCCGCGCAACCGATCGAACACACCCCACTTGCGCAGTACCTGCAGATAGTCGCGCGGTCCCTCCCGGCCGAGGATCGACAGCACCCGCAGCTGGTCGGCCGCCTGATCCGAGGCCGAATATGCGAGCACATGTGATTGCGGGTCCTCGATGGACACCATCCCGCCCGCATTCTGGGCAACCATCTGCGCCAATCCGAACAGATCCAGGTCCGCGGCCACCAACTCGCCCTCGCTAGCCACGACCACTGCCCACTTTCATACGACTCGCCAATCCGGTCATCCCATCTTTGTCCGCTTGTCCGATTCTGCGGGCTGTTTTGCCGTGTTGACTTCGGCTCACCGTCATATTCCAGCGCCGCTAGCGATTGCTTGCAGGTCGCTCGAAACAACACAGGAGGACTCATGGACGCCATCGTGTCCACGCCACCCCCGGCCAATGAGCCGGTCGGCACCTTCGCACCGGGCAGCGCCGAACGCGCACGACTGCGGGCGAAACTGACCGAACTGGCCGCGACGCCGACCGAGATCCACCACGTCATCGGCGGCGAACACCGGCGCGGCTCGGGTAAGAGCATCGACGTCGTGCAGCCGCACAATCACGCCGCCGTACTCGGCACCCTCACCACCGCCGAGGCCGGCGACGTCGAGGATGCGATCGCCGGCGCCTGCGCCGCCGCACCCAGCTGGCGGGCGCTGTCCTTCGAGGATCGCGCCGCGATCTTCCTGCGGGCCGCAGATCTGCTGTCCGGCCCGTGGCGCGAAACCATCGCCGCCGCAACCATGTTGGGGCAGTCCAAGACCGCTTACCAGGCCGAGATCGACGCACCGTGCGAACTGGTCGACTTCTGGCGCTTCAATGTGCATTTCGCCCGGCAGATCCTGGCCGACCAGCCGATCTCCACCCCGGGTGTGTGGAACAAGATCGAATACCGCCCGCTCGAGGGCTTCGTCTACGCAATCACCCCGTTCAACTTCACCGCGATCGCGGGCAATCTACCGACCGCACCCGCCCTGATGGGCAATACGGTCCTGTGGAAGCCATCGCCCACCCAGGCGGTGGCCGCGTATTGGACGATGAAACTGCTCGAGGCCGCGGGTCTGCCACCCGGTGTCATCAATATGGTGCACGGCGCGGGCCCGAAGATCTCCGATGTCGCGTTGACCGATCGGCGGCTGGCGGGCATCCACTTCACCGGTTCGACCGCGACCTTCCAGCATCTATGGCGTTCGGTCGCGATGAATATCGCCGACTACAACACCTATCCGCGCCTGGTCGGTGAGACCGGCGGCAAGGATTTCGTGCTGGCACACAGCTCGGCGGATCCGGATGTGCTGACCACCGCGCTGATCCGCGGCGCATTCGACTATCAGGGCCAGAAGTGCTCTGCCGCCTCGCGTGCCTTCATCCCGAAGTCGGTGTGGGCCAAGATGGGTCGCGATCTCATCGACAAGGTCGACGCGCTGACCTACGGCGATGTCACCGATTTCGCGCATTTCGGCGGCGCGGTCATCGATCAGCGCGCCTTCGACCGCAATGCCGATGCCATCGCCCGCGCCAAGGCCACCTCGGGTCTGACCATCGCGGTGGGCGGACATGCCGACGACAGCGTCGGATATTTCGTCGACCCGACCATCCTGCTCGGCGACGACCCCACCGACGAGGCATTCAGCACCGAATACTTCGGCCCGATTCTCGCGGTCCACGTCTACGACGATTCGGTCGCCGGATCCTTCGAGGCGGCGCTCGACCTGGTCGACGGCGGTTCGGCCTACGGCCTGACCGGCGCGATCATCGCCGACGACCGCACTGCCGTGGCCAAGGCGACCGAAAGCCTGCGCTTCACCGCCGGCAACTTCTACATCAACGACAAGCCCACCGGCGCGGTCGTCGGTCAGCAGCCCTTCGGCGGATCCCGCGCGTCGGGCACCAATGACAAGGCCGGCTCGCCCCAGAACCTGTTGCGCTGGACCTCTGCCCGCACCATCAAGGAAGCCTTCGTCCCGCCGACCGAGCATACCTATCCGCACCAGGCACCCGAGGAGATCTGATGGCCATTTCCGGTCTGCTTCGCCCAGCCATGCTGGCCGCCTCGCGCTCGCCGCGCATGGAGCGCACCGTCACCCGCATGTCGACCACCAAGAAGCTGGTCGACCGCTTCGTCGCTGGTGAATCCGAGCCGAATGCTGTTGCGGCCGTGGAGAATCTGCTGAGATCGGGTCGGTATATCACCGTCGATTACCTCGGCGAGGACACTACCGATATCGAACAGGCGCGCAATACGGTGACGCACTATCTGTCACTGCTGTCGTTGCTCAGTTTGCTGCGTGAGGCTGGAAGCCCTGGGCCGCTGGAGGTTTCGCTCAAGCTTTCGGCGCTCGGCCAATCCCTGCCGGCGGACGGCCACGCGATCGCCCGCGAGCACGCGCACCAGATCTGCACCGCCGCAGCGGATGCGGGTGTTTTGGTCACCATCGACGCCGAGGATCACACCACCACCGATTCGACGCTGTCGATCGTGCGGGAGTTGCGTGCCGACTTCCCGTCGCTCGGTACGGTTCTGCAGGCCTATCTGCGGCGCACCGAGGCCGACTGCCGGGACTTCTCCGGTCCGGGCTCGCGAATTCGCCTGTGCAAGGGCGCATATCGCGAACCGGCGTCGGTGGCATATCAGAGCCGGGCCGATGTCGACCAGTCCTATCTGGACTGTCTGCGGGTGCTGATGAACGGTGACGGCTATCCGATGGTCGCGACCCACGATCCGGCACTCATCGAGGCGGCCGGAGTGTTCGCCACCGCAACCCGGCGCAGCTGCGACGATTTCGAATTCCAGATGCTCTACGGCATCCGCGACGCCGAACAGCGCCGACTCGTCGGCGAAGACCGGCATGTGCGGGTCTATGTGCCCTATGGCGATCAGTGGTACGGCTACTTCATGCGCCGTCTCGCCGAACGCCCGGCCAATGTGGCGTTCTTCCTGCGCTCACTGCGACCGGGCAGCCAGCGCTGATCCCGTGCTCGGCGGTCTTGTCTGTGCAGTCGGACAAGGCCGCCGAGGTTTATTTATCCAACTCAACGATCACAGCGCGTTTATGGTCCGATTAGCTGAGTGCTGCTCAGAATGTGATCTGCGTTACTGCATGTCGGGTAGCGCAGAGGATGAAAGGAAGACCAATGTCCCTCGCGGAGTTGCGCAGCCAGATGTTGCGCCGTAAACCCCTCGAGCAGATCGAGGAGGAGACCGGGCCCACGGACGAGCAACTGAAGCGGTCACTCGGACTGTGGCAGCTCACGGCGATCGGCGTCGGCGGCATCATCGGCGCGGGCATTTTCGCGCTGGCCGGTTCGGTCGCGCATTCCGTCACGGGCCCGGCGGTGCTCATCTCGTTCCTGATCGCCGGTGTCGCCAGCGCCTGCGCGGCGCTGTGCTACGCGGAATTCGCCGGGATGGTGCCGAAGGCCGGATCCGCCTACACCTACGGCTATGTCTCCCTCGGCGAAATCGCGGGCTGGTTCATCGGCTGGGATCTGCTGCTGGAATACATCGCGGTGGCGGCGGTGGTCGCGATCGGCGTCTCCGGATACTTCAAATTCCTACTGGGACAAGTCGATATCACGCTGCCCGATTGGATGATGGGCGCGCACGGCACCGGAGAGGGGCACGTGATCGACGTCTTCGCGGTGCTGTTCTGTTTGGGCACCGCGTGGTTGCTCTCGCGCGGCATCAAGAGCGTCGGTCGCTTCGAGACGGTCGCCGTCGGCATCAAGGTCGCCTTGGTCGTGCTGATCATCGTGCTCGGCGTCTTCCACATCGACAGCTCCAACTACACCCCGTACTTCCCGTTCGGTGCCGGCGCGGTATGGACCGGTGCGGCAACGGTCTTCTTCGCCGTCTTCGGCTATGACGCGATGAGCACCGCCGCCGAGGAATCCATCGACGGCAAGAAGCATCTGCCCAAGGCCATCATCTACTCGCTGGCCATCGCGATGGTGCTGTATGTGCTGGCCACGCTGGTGCTGACCGGGATGCAGAAGTACACCGAGATCAGCCCGACCAGCGGTTTCTCCACCGCGTTCGAATCGGTCGGCATGCCGGGCGTCGCGAATATCATCGCGATCGGCGCGATCGTCGGCATCATCACGGTGGTACTCACCTTCATGCTCGGCGTGACCCGGGTGTGGTTCGCGATGAGCCGCGACGGGCTGCTGCCGGAGTGGTTCGCCAAGACGCATCCGGTGCGCAAGGTGCCGACCCGGGTGACCTGGATCGTCGGCATCGGATCCGCGACCATGGCCGGTCTGCTCGATATCACCGTGGTAGCCGAGCTGACGAATATCGGCATTCTGATGGCCTTCATCGTGGTCTCGGTCGCGGTAATGGTGCTTCGTCGGACCCGGCCCGATGAGCCGCGCGCATTCAAATTGCCGCTCATGCCGGTGGTGCCACTGGTCGGTATCGGCTTCTCGATCTACCTGATCTGGTCGTTGCCGTGGGAGACCTGGGTGCGCTTCCTGGTGTGGCTGGTTATCGGGCTGGCCGTGTACTTCGGGTACTCGCGGATGCATTCCAAGTTGCAGCGCGACGGGGACGTCTCGCTGGCGAAGTAGACGATCGACCGATGCCGCAACGGCATCGGTCGATACAGAAATGGTCTTGGACAGGCATCAGTACGGGGCCATACCCTTCTGACACGTTCGGGTGGAAGTGACCTACCCCACACTTCCACCCGGCACACAGGAGGAAACCAATGTGCGCGGACCGCAGTTCTGTCGGCATTTTCCGCTATATGAGCGAGACCGATGCCCCATGACTGATCACCGAATTCTGATAACCGGCGCCGGCGGCGGAATCGGCACGCTCATGCGGCCCCGCCTACGGCGTCCCGATCGCGTTCTGCGGCTACTGGATCTGACCGAACTCCCCGCGCCGACCGCAGGCGAGCGGGTCGAGCTCGTCACCGGATCGCTTGCCGATCCGGCCACCATCGCAGCGGCCTGCCGAGACGTGGATGCGATCATCCATCTCGGCGGAATCAGTCGCGAAGACAGCTGGGACAACGTTCTCGCCGTCAATATCGACGGCACGCATAAGGTTCTGGAGGCGGCGCGGCAGGCCGGTGTGCCGCGGGTCGTGCTCGCTTCGAGTAACCATGCCGTGGGATTCCGCGCCGTGGGCGACGAACCGATTCCCGGCGATGCCTCGCCCCGACCCGATACCTATTACGGTGTCAGCAAAGTCGCCGTCGAGGCGCTCGGCAGTCTCTATCACTCCCGCTTCGGCATGGACGTGATCTGCATCCGGATCGGCTCGTGTTTCGAACGTCCACATGATGCGCGCGGACTGTCGATGTGGTTGTCCCCCAACGATTGTGCACAATTGTTCGAGGCCTGCTTGGCTGCCGAGCGACCAGGCTATCGGGTGATCTGGGGCGTCTCCGCCAATACCCGTGCCGTCGTATCACTGCGCGAGGCCGAAGAACTCGGCTACCGCAGCCAGGACGACGCCGAACAGTTCGCCGCCGATATTCCCACTGTCAACGATCCCGGTCCGTGGCTTATCGGCGGCCCCTTCGTGGAAACCCCACTCGGCAAACCGAATCCGCTCTGACCTCCACCGAAAACGCATCACCCGATACACAGACGGAATCGTCTTTCTCCGAACTTCGCGCCATCAGCATGTGACGCTGATGACACTTTGCTCCACCGCGAAAGAAGTACCGCACAATGCAATTCAATACAACGGCCGCGCCGAAATCGGCGCTCGCGTCCAACGTCAAATTTCTCTATTTCTTCGGCGCTCTCGGCGGCATTCTCTTCGGTTACGACCTCGGGGTCATCTCCGGTGTGCTGTTGTTCATCAAGAAGTCATGGCACCTGTCCTCGGTGACACAGGGCGTGATCGGCGGCTGCTTGGCCGCCGGTGCCGTGATCGGCGCGGCCATCGCCGGACGGATCACCGATCGGCTGGGCAGGCGGCGAACCATCATGCTGGCCGCAGCGGTCTTCTCGGTCGGGGCGCTCGGCTGTGCGCTCGCACCCAATGTGACGGTCCTGGTGATTGCCCGCTTCATTACCGGTATCGCGGTGGGGTGTTCGTCGGCGACCGTACCCACCTACCTGTCGGAACTGGCCCCGACCAGGGCCCGCGGCGCATTGTCGACGTTGAATCAGCTGATGATCGTCTCGGGCATCCTGATCGCCTACATCGTGGACTGGGCGCTGTCCGGCAGCGGTAACTGGCGCATGATGTTCGCGGTCGCGGTGATTCCCGCTGCGGCGCTGTTGGCGGGTATGTCGGTGCTGCCGGAGACGCCGCGCTGGCTGGTCCATGCCGGGCGCGAGGAGGAAGCACGGGCCGTGCTGGCGGGAACCCATCGGGCCGATGAGATCGAATCCGAGATAAACAGTATCCGTTCGGTCATTCGATTGGATGAGCAGCAGAAGGGGCGGCTGCGCGATCTGTTGGCACCGTGGGCGCGGCCCGCCTTGGTCGTGGCGCTTATTCTGGCTGTCGGACAACAGTTCTCGGGCGTCAATGCCGTGAATGTGTACGCGCCGACCATGTTCAAAGATCTCGGCTTCGGGAATTCGACCTCACTGCTGGCTTCCATTGTGCTGGGTGCGATCAAGGTGGCATTCACGGCCTGGGTGATCTTCGTGGTAGACCGTTGGGGCCGAAAGCCTTTGCTGCTGCTCGGCAATGTGTGTATGGCCTCGTCCCTGTTCCTGCTCGGCGCCATCGTGCTCGGTGTGCACAATCACACCATTACCGGCCTCACCACGCTGATTCTGCTCAATGTCTATCTCGCGGGTTACGAATTGGGTTGGGGCGCGGTGGTGTGGGTGATGATGGCGGAGATCTTCCCGCTGCGGGTGCGCGGTGTCGGCATGGGCGTCGGCAGTGTCGTGCTGTGGAGTTCGACCTTCGCCATCACGTTCCTGTTCCCGGTGATGAACGATCACCTCGGACTCGGCTATTCGGCCTGGATCTTCGCCGCGGTCAGCGTGGTGATGTTCCTGCTGGTACAGCGGTTCGTGCCGGAGACCAATGGTCGCAGTCTGGAACAAATCGAGTTGGAACTGCGAGCCCGGGTCAGCCGAAAATCCGCATGAGCGTGGTCTATGTCTCGAATGCCGACAGTCGCGAAATCTCGGTGCTGCGACTCGACGACGACGGTGCGCTGACGCTCGTCGAGTCGTGGCCGGTGGACGGCGCGGTGATGCCCATGGCGATGAGTCCGGACCACCGGTACCTCTACGCATCGCTGCGCTCGGCCCCCTTCGCGGTGGCGGTATTCGCCACAGATCCGGCGACGGGGCGGTTGACACCGCTATCGACCGCGCCGTTGCCGGACAATATGGCCTATCTCGCGACGGATCGAAGCGGGCGTTATCTGCTGAGCGCTTCGTATTCGGGCGACAAGATCGCGGTCAATCCGATCGCATCCGATGGCAGCGTCGGACCGCCGGTCACGGTGGAATCGACACCGCGGCATGCGCATTCGATACTGACCGATCCGTCGAACCGGTATCTGTTCGCGGCATCACTCGGCGGTGATGTGATTCTGCAGTACCGCTTCGATGCCCGAACCGGCCGGCTCACACCGAATGAGCCGCCGCGGGTCGAGGCCGCACCTGGCGCTGGTCCGCGCCACCTCGTATTCCATCCGTCCGGCTCCTTCGCCTATGTGGCGAATGAGCTGGACGGTACGGTGAACAGTTACCGCTTCGAATCCGATACGGGCACGCTCACTCTGATCGCCTCAGCGTCGGTGCTGCCGCCCGAATCAGATGGGCCACCCTGGACTTCAGAGCTGCGCCGCACACCCGATGGCCGCTATCTCTATGTGACCGAACGGACTTCGAGCACGATCACCGGATTCCGTATCGACTCGGCGACCGGGCTGCTCGATCCGCTCGGACACACGCCCACCGAGACCCAGCCGCGCGGATTCGCCATCGATCCCAGCGGGCGGTTCCTGGTGGTCGCGGGGCAGAAATCCGATGCCGTCACCAGCTACGCCATCGATCCCGCGACCGGCTCGCTCATCCCGCGCCAACAACTCGGTGTCGGTCGCGACCCCAACTGGGTCGAGATCGTCACCCTCAGATGAATACCTTCAAGGTATCGGTTGATGCCGAATTGGCGTTGGACGAGTATCAGTAGCGAGTCATAGCCTGCGGAGAGCGCAATCTGCGGGCGAGGCGGAGTGCACGCCACAACGCAGGAGGAGAACGATGTCGATGCTGTCGCTGGAGCACGTCCGCGGCTTCGTCACGGTGGCCGAGGAGGGCAATTTCCGTCGGGCGGCCGAACGCCTGCAGATGACGCAACCACCGCTGAGCCGCCAGATCCAGAAGCTCGAACGCGATATCGGGGTGGAACTCTTCGACCGCTCCCAGCGGCAGGTCCAGTTGACCCCGGCTGGCGAGGTCTTCCTGACCGAGGCGCGTCGTCTCCTGGCCATGGCGGGCGCTGCGCCCGGCACCGCCCGCTTGGTAGCCGCGGGCGGGGCGGGCACGGTGCGGATCGGCTTCACCGCGGCGTCGGGCTTCGGATTCCTCGGCCGGTTCCTCAACCACATCGAGGCCGGGCTCGACCAGGTCGAGATCGTGCTGCGTGAGATGGTGAGTTCCGACCAGTTCGAGAATCTACGCAGCGGTGGCCTCGATCTGGCGCTGGCCCGCCCGCCGTTCGATCGCAGCGAATTCGATTCGCGGCTGGTGCATTCCGAAGGCTTGATGCTGGCCGTGCCGGAACAGCACAAACTGGCCGGGAACGGTCCGATCGCGATCGAGGAACTGGGCGGCGAGACGATGCTGGTGTACGCGCCGGGCCCGGCCCGCTATTTCGCCGATCTGGTTTCCGGCATCCTCGCGGCCGTGCCATACACCGCCACCCACGAACTCACCCAGGTACACACCATGCTCGCGCTGGTGGCCGCCGGACGCGGTCTGGCACTGGTACCGGAAACCGCCACCCATCTGCATCCCGACGGCGTGCGGTTCCGGCCGCTCATCGGCGTCGAAGATCCCGTTGTCCTGCACGCGATCTGGCGACGCGAGTGCGCCAATCCGGCGCTGCACCGAGTCATCGAACTGCTCGATTCGCTGCCGCCCGCACCACTGATCGCCACGATCGCTTGAACAGCACCACCGCCAACCTTCGGAAGGATTTCATGGACACCGACCTCGACGAACTAGAGCGGATCATCGCCGCGGCAACCGATGCCGCAGGCCGCCTAGCCGACACCACACCCACCGAACGCGCGCAGTGGCTCACCCGTATCGCCGACGCCCTCGACGCGGCCGCCGATGAACTCGTCCCGCTCGCCGCGGCCGAAACCCATCTGCCCGAAACACCGCGCCTGCGTGGCGAATTGACCCGCACTACCTTCCAGTTGCGACTCTTCGCCCAAGTGCTCGCCGATGGCGAATTCCTCGCCGCCACTGTGGATCACGCCGATCCGAGCTGGCCGATGGGACCGCGACCCGATATCCGGCGCAGCCTAGTGCCGATCGGCCCCACACTCGTTTTCGCGGCGAGCAACTTTCCGTTCGCGTTCAGCGTCGCGGGTGGCGATACCGCCTCGGCACTGGCCGCAGGCTGTCCCGTTGTCCTCAAAGCACATCCGGGCCACCCGCGACTCTCCGAACGGACCGGAGCCATTGTACGCGAGGCACTGACGACGGCCGGCGCCCCGGCAGGCACCTTCGCGGTCATCCACGGTGTCGAAGCGGGCACTACCGCACTGCGTCATCCGGATATCGCCGCCGCATCGTTCACCGGTTCCCTGGCAGGTGGCCGGGCACTGTTCGATATCGCATCGTCGCGACCGCGCCCGATCCCGTTCTACGGCGAACTCGGCAGCGTCAATCCGGTAGTGGTCCTGCCCGGAGCGATCCGCGCGCGCGGACAACAGATCGTCGAGGGTTTCGTCGGATCGTTCACCCTCGGCTCCGGACAGTTCTGCACCAAGCCCGGTGTGCTGCTGCTGCCTTCGGAGCACGGACTCACCGATGCGCTGACCGCGGCGGTCGCAGCCGTGCCACCACGGCCGCTACTCAACGACCACATCGCCAACGGCTTCCGATCGCGCGTCACCACCCTGCGCGACAATCCCACAGTCACAGCCCTTTCGGCACCGAAGGATCTACTCGCACCGACCTTACTGAGCGTGCAAGCCACCGATTTCCGGTCAGGCGGCGCGGCCCTACAGGCGGAATGCTTCGGCCCGGCGGCACTGGTCGTCGAATACTCGAATCCCGTTGAGCTGGAACAGGTTCTGCGCCAGCTCGAGCCCGGTCTCACCGCCACGATCGTTGCGGAGACCTCCGAGATCGACGATGTGCGTCCCCTGCTGCCGGCCCTCACCGCACTCGCGGGCCGACTGCTGTGGAACGACTGGCCCACCGGCGTCACGGTCAGCTGGGCCCAACAGCACGGCGGCCCGTATCCGGCCACTACCGCGCCGACCGCCACCTCCGTGGGCACCGCCGCCATCGCCCGCTTCCTGCGGCCGGTCGCCTGGCAGGGCTTCCCGGACGACCTACTTCCACCGGCCCTGCGCGAGGCCAACCCGTGGCGGCTGCCGCGCCGGGTCGACGGAAAGCGAGACTGACATGTCCCCTGTTATCACCGATGTTCGACTGACCCCGATCCTCATCGCGGACGCTCCCCTGCTCAATGTCGGCGGCGTGCACCAGCCGTATACGCCGCGCCTGATTGTCGAGATCGAAACCGACAGCGGCGCTCACGGTCTCGGCGAAACCTATGGCGATCGCGTCTACCTCGAACGCGCGGCCGACCTCGCCGAACAACTGATCGGCATGCCGGTCGCCGCGATCAACGCCATTCGCCTGCTCGGTGCGAACACCACCGGGGAGGTGCTGATCGACAACCCGATCGCGGGTGGTCTGCGCGGCACCCTCACCACCGATAAGGTCCGCCTCAGCGTGATATCGGCCTTCGAATCCGCCGCACTCGACGCCCACGGTCGCGAACTCGGCCTACCGGTGCACGCCTTGCTCGGCGGCAAGGTCCGCGACCGGGTCGACTACTCCGGCTACCTATTCTACAAGTGGGCCGAACATCCGTTCCCCGACGCACCGACCGACGACTGGGGCGAGGTGATCGACCCCGATGGCGTCGTCCGCCTGGCCGAAAAGTTCGCCACCTATGGCGGATTCCGCTCGTTCAAACTCAAGGGCGGTGTGTTCCCGCCGGAGGAGGAAGTCGCCGCGATCGACGCACTGGCCAAGGCATTTCCGGATCATCCGCTGCGGCTGGACCCCAATGGCGGCTGGTCGCTGGCCAGCGCAACGACTGTGGCCGAGCAGCTTTCGGGCGTCGTCGAATACCTCGAGGACCCCACCGCGCGCCGCGAGGATATGGCCGAAGTGCATCGCCGCACCGGAATGCCCCTGGCCACCAATATGATCGTCACCTCGATCGAGGAAGTCCGCCCCGCCTTCGATATCGATGCGGTCCAGATCGTGCTGTCCGACCATCACTTCTGGGGCGGACTGTTCGCCACCCGCGACCTGGCCGCGGTCTGCCACGCATACGGCAAGGGCGTCTCGATGCATTCGAACACCCACCTAGGAATCAGCCTCGCGGCAATGACCCACGTGGCCGCCACCGTCGCCGAGTTGACCTACGCCTGCGACACCCACTACCCATGGCAGCCCGAAGATGTGATCACCGAACCCTTTGTCTTCGAAGAGGGTGCCGTCACCGTCCCCGACGCACCGGGCCTCGGCGTCGAACTCGATACAGACGCAGTCGAGCGGCTGCACCACCGCTGGAAAGCCTTGCCGCAGTGGCACAATCGGGATGACATCGCGGGCATGCGCCTGGTCGATGCGGCATACCGACCGCCGACCTCACCCAAATACTGACAGATCGGTCCAGGCAACAGCCCGTAACGGAAACGAGCCCATCCCACGCACCGGCGCAGGCAGTGCGACCAGCCTGGCACCGATGTCGGGGACCGCGTCCAGGTTCGTCAACTGCTCGATGATCGGGATTCCCGCCCCGAGCAGCGTGTGGTGGCACGGTCGCGTCGGCAGGGATGTGTCATCGACGTCGAGCGAGTCGATGCCGACCAGTGCCACATTGGCGGCGACCAGCGCATCGGCTACCTCACCGACCAAGTACGGATGCCCGGGGCCTCGATACTCGGACGAACCCCAGCGCGCCGACCAGCCGGTGTGCACGAGCACCGCCTTGCCCCATAGCCGTGCCGGGTCGCCGAGCAGATCAGGTCCCACTACGCGGATTCCCGCCGCGCGGATCATAACGATCGGCACGTTGAACAGCCGTTCCAGCGGCAGCTCGGCGATATCGGCGCCGTCGGCATCGAAATGGAAGGGCGCGTCGATATATGTCCCCGCATTGCCGACGGTATCCACGCGCGCGATCTCGTGGGTCATGTCGACCAGTGCCGACCGGTCACGCGCGGTATGTATGGTGACTCGCGGTGCGGGCAGGCCCGGATAGGTGAGCATGCCGTCCGAGATCGGATGAGACAGCTCAACTATGGCCTTGCTCATGGTGATGACCGTACTCGCCGATCCACGCCCACGCGGCGAGCTACTGCACACTCTCGCCACGGGCATCACGTGCGCAGGCCACGCTCCAATATTGCCCATGCCTGCCGGGATGTGGCCTGTCTGGATTCCGGGTCGGTCTTCGCCAGCAGGGCCGCCAGCATCGCCACCGCTATGACGATATCCGTCGCCGTAAGGTCGGCGCGGATATCGCCGCGCCGGCCGGGGTCGTCGAGCATCTGGCCGATGAGGCCGAGCAGCCGCCAAGCCGCGCCGAGCAACTGCTCGTCCTCGGTGTTCGACGGATAGATCATGGCGAGGAAGGCCGCGGACGCTGTCAGCTGATCGACGATCAGGGCCAGCACGTCCCCGACCGTGGTCGCCGGGTCGGCGGCAAGTACTTCGATCTCGACGATATTTTCTTCGAATACCGCGAGCGCAATGCTCTCCCTGGTCGGAAAATGCCGGTACAGCACGCCCTGCCCGACACCTGCCGCGCGCGCTATCAAACTGAATGGTGCGTCGAAACCGTTCTCCGCAAACACAGTTCGAGCCGCTCGAATCAGAGCCGCTCGGTTTTCGGCAGCGGCTTTCGGTCCGGGATTTGCTCGGCGCGACGCTGTCATTCGCCCAACCTACCGCTTGACTCCTTCCACAGTCTCCAGCAAACTATCGACCCAACCGGACAAGACCGTCCGGTTATGTGAGTGAGGAAGAGCATGTCGGTGATCACCCGCCGGACCCTGTTGACCGCGACCGCGGCGGCCGGTGTCGCCATACTCGGCTCACGAAGCACCAACCCGACGCACGGTATCGCCGCACGGGTCAACAGCGTCCCGCTCACCCGCGAGGAACGCCGCGTCGTGGTGGTCGGATCCGGATTCGGCGGCGGGGTCACCGCGCTGCGCCTGGCCCAGGCCGGGGTGCCGGTGTTACTGCTCGAACGCGGGATGCGCTGGCCGACCGGGCCGAATTCGGAGACCTTTCCGCGCGCCTCGGCGCTCGACAAGCGGGTGCTCTGGTACCGGTCCAGCCCGACGTTATTCGGTACACCGCTGGTTTTCGAGCCCTACACCGGCCTCGTCGAGGCGGTACCCGGAGCGAATATGACCGCCCTGTGCGCCGCGGGCCTCGGCGGCGGCTCGCTCATCTACCAGGGCATGTCGCTGCAGCCCACCCAACCGGTATTCGATGCGAATCTGCCCGAGGAACTCGACTGGGCGACCATGGATCGAGTGCACTATCCGAGGGTGGCTCACATGCTCGGCCTCGCGGTGGCGCCCGACGAGTTGATCGCGGACCGGAACTACACGGCCGCACGCGTATTCGGTGATCATGTGCGCCAGGCCGGGCTGCCACTGTCGAAGATTCCGATGCCCATCGACTGGAACTACGCACTCGCCGAGCTACGGGGTGAGATGAAACCGTCGTACACCAACGGCGACGGCGCGATGGGCGTGAACAACGGCGGTAAACATTCGGTCGATGTCACCTATATCGCCGCGGCCGAGGCGACCGGCCGGGTGGAGGTGCAGACGCTGCACCAGGTCACCGATGTCGAACGCGGCGCCGACGGCCGCTGGGTCGTGTACGTCGAACGGCTCGACACCTCGGGCAATGTCTTGGAAAACAAGATCATCACGGCCAATGCCCTCGTACTGTCGGCGGGCAGTCTGAACACCACCAAGCTGCTGGTACGGGCCGGCGCGAAAGGAAAGATTCCGGACCTGCCCGATGGGCTGGGTCAGCAGTGGGGCACCAATGCCGACCGGATCTATGTCTGGACCGACCCCATCGCCGATTTCGGTGCGGCTCAAGGCGGTCCCGTGGTCTACGGAAGTAAGAACTGGAACGATCCCCAGGCCGCCTTCACTGTCATCCAAGCATCCATACCGCCGATGCAGATGGATGCCAAAAGCACCATGCTGGTCGGATACGGCGTGAGCGCCGACCGCGGCCGGTTCGTCTACGATTCGGCCAACGACGACGCGATCCTGCAGTGGCCCAAGAACGGCGACGCGAGTATCCAGAACAATCACATCGATCCGACCGTGCGCCGAATCGCCGGTCCGACAAGCATTTTGGTGGACACCAACGCACTGTTCCCGTCCACCTGGCACGCCCTCGGCGGTGCGAGCATGGGATCGGTCTGCGATCTCGATGGCCGGGTCCTGGGTCAGCGCGGGCTCTATGTGGTCGACGGTGCGCTGCTGCCGGGCAATGCCGCGGCATGCAATCCGTCGATGACGATCGCCGCCGTCGCGGAACGAGCCCTCGACCACCTGGTCACCCAGGACATCGGCACCGCGATCTGACGACTACGGGCGCGGCCAGGGGCGGCCGAGATAGCGCTCGATATCGATATTGAAACGCTGCAGGTAATCGGCGAAGGCGGCCGCGTCCTGCGGTGACCAGTCCGCGAGGATCGCCGCCAAGGTTTCGATCGATTCGTCGCGTTCGCGGTCGAGTTGCCGTTCGCCTTCGGCGGTAATGCGGAATTTGCGGGCCATGCCGCCATCCGGATCCGGGATGCGTTCCACCACACCGTCGCGCACCATGGCCGCGGTCCGCCGGTTCAGCGTCGACACGTCCTGGCCAACCGCCTCGCTCAACTGCCCGATCGTCATCGGGCCCGCCACCCGCAGCCGATTGAGCAATGTGTAGGTGTTGCGATCGAGTCGACGCCCGCCGAGCTGTCGGGAGGCGAGGCTGTACCGGCCGAACAGCATGGTCTCGAACTCGATCTTGTCGAGGGTTTTGTCCATTTCGGGTCCTTCTGCCGATCCGCGCCGACCTGCGCCTGGATTCCGTAGCACCAGATATACCACGCGATGTGCGTCACACACATCGCGTGCATCTAGCATGCAACATGTATATGCCATACAGTGTGCATTACGCACATCGTATGCGTCCAACATTCTTTTCCTGATTTCCACCAATATGGAGACGCGCGTGAATACTCCAAGCCCCGTTGCCCGGCCAGGCGGCGTCCTCGCCGTGCTGGCCATCGCAGGCATCGTCGCCTCACTCATGGCGACACTCGTCATGCCGCTACTCGGTGAGCTGCCGCAGCTGCTGCACACCACCTCATCCAATGCCACCTGGGTGGTCACGATCACCCTGCTGGTCGGCGCCGTGATCACTCCGGTCGCCGGACGACTCGGCGACCTCTACGGCAAGCGGCGGATCCTGCTCGCCTCGATCGTTCCTTTGGTCGCCGGATCACTCGTCTGCGCCGTCGCGACCTCGATCGTGCCGATGATCATCGGCCGCGGCCTGCAGGGTGCGGGTGTCGGCATCATTCCGTTGGGCATCAGCGCGCTGCGTGATCTGCTGCCGCCCGAGCGGTTGGGTGCGGCCATCGCGCTGATCAGTTCGTCGCTCGGCATCGGCGCCGCCATGGGCCTGCCGCTGTCCGCGGCAGTTGTCGAATACAGCAACTGGCGGGGGCTGTTCTGGGGCTCCGCCGCACTTGCCGCGCTGGTCGGTGTGCTGATATTCGCGATCATCCCGGATACCCCGAACAGCGGCGGCACCGGACGTTTCGACGTACTCGGAGCGATCGGCCTCGGTGCCGGACTCGTATCGCTGCTGCTCGCGATCTCCAAGGGCGCCGCTTGGGGCTGGACCAGTGCCAGCATCCTCGGCTTGTTCGTCACCGCGGTGGTCTTGCTGTTGGTCTGGGGTTGGTGGGAGCTGCTGGTCGATGCGCCGCTGGTCGATCTGCGCGTGACCGCACGGCCGCAGGTACTGCTGACCAATGCCGCCTCGGTCGTAGTCGGTATCGCCATGTACTCCCAGTCGCTGGTCATGCCGCAACTGCTGCAACTGCCCACCGCCACCGGTTACGGCCTCGGCCAGTCGATGATGGCGATGGGACTGTGGATGGCACCGGCGGGTGTCGTCATGATGCTGATCTCGCCGGTCGGCGCCAAGCTCTCGGCCGCCCGCGGTCCCAAGTTCACCCTGGTCATCGGATGCCTGATCATCGCGTTCGGCTATGCCGCCTCGATGGCGCTGATGGGTTCAACATGGGGGATGTTGGCCGTCACCGTAATCATCAGTGCGGGAACAGGTTTCGCCTACGGCGCGATGCCCGCGCTGATCATGGGTGCGGTCCCGGTATCGGAAACCGCTGCCGCCAACAGCTTCAACACCCTGATGCGCTCGGTTGGCACGTCTGCCGCTGCTGCCGTGATCGGAGCGGTGCTCGCCCAGATGACCGTCTCGATGGGCGGGCACGCGATTCCGACCGAAAGCGGATTCCGGGTCGCACTGCTGATCGGCTGCGGTGTTGCCGTACTCGGTGCCGCGATCTCGGCGACCATCCCGAACCGCCGGACTCCGGACTTCTCCGAGCCCACCATCTCCGCGGAACCCGTCGCAGTCCGGGTGTGACGTGCCGGTCTGCACCGACCGTTGGAAAAAGATTTCCGCCCGGCGCTCTGATCCGGTGCGAAAGTTCCCAGATCTGGAAGGCCGCAAATAGCCGGTTATCAACTGCTGCCGTAGGTTCGGCGTGGCAGCAACGATGGTGCCCGAGTTTGGCGGCCGAGCACGCGGGGTAAAAAGCCGAACGCTAGATGTCACATGGATGGAAGAGGGAAGGGTTCGACCTTGAGCAACGCCAAAAAGCTGATCGCCGCATGTGCGGCCGCAATCGGGATCACCGCTGGGATGGCGGTATTCCTCCCGGCCACCGCGTCCGCGGCAACATACGACGGCCAGTGCGGTGGCGGCTTCAAGGTGATCGACTCGCACGAGTTGAAGGGCGGCACAGTCTTTCTCACCTACGACGGCCGGACCAACTGCGTAGTCACCGTGCGCGATAAGCCGGGCGACCCGATCTCGATGGGCGCCGCCGTCCGGCAGTCGAAGGACCACTCCCAGGTGGTCATAAACGACGACCGCGTCTTCTCCGACTTCGCGTACGCGAAGGTCGAAGCGGAAGGCAAGTGCATCGACTGGGGCGGGCGCATCAAGGACGACCTCTGGGAGGAATTCGGAGTCCACTGCGGATAACTTCGGAGGTCCACTGCGGATAACCGAGCCCCGCCCCACCGACGGACCAATGGCCGTCGGTGGGGCGTGCTACCAGCCATAGACCGAAAAGAGCCCTCCGTCGGCGATACGCCGCATCGCCACGCGGCAGGAGTCGATCATGTACTCGGTAGTTCATTCACCGAGAACCATTGCAGCTCAGCGCATTTCTCTGGCTCGCGATTTTCAGGTCCCCTGCCGGCTATGGAGTGCGTGGGGCACCTGGAAGCGCCCGATCTTCAGCCGCCCTCGCGGTTCATCCCTCGTCTTTCGTTATGACGTCCTCCAGGACTCGTATCACCTGATCATTGCCCCGACGCGACATGTTCGGGCATGGTCGATCTGCGTATCTGGACACCGGCGGACGGGAATATTCATGGACGGCGATCGGCGACCCCACATTGTGGTGATGGGCGTGACGGGTTGCGGGAAGTCGACGATCGCGCGGCGGGTCGCCGAGATGACGGGCGGCGAGTTCCTGGATGCCGATGATCTGCATCCCCCGTCGAATGTCGCGAAGATGGCCGCAGGTATTCCGCTGACGGACGCGGACCGGGCACCGTGGCTCGAGGCCGTACGCGACTGGATGTGCACACGAGGTGCCGGTGTGGTGGCGTGTTCCGCGTTGCGGCGACAGTACCGGGATGTGCTCCGAAATATCTCTGCACCAGTCGCTTTCGTGCACCTCCATGGCTCGCCCACCACGATTCGGTCGCGGATGGCGGCACGACGCGGGCATTTCATGCGGCCCATCCTGCTCGATTCTCAACTCGCATTGCTGGAGCCGCTCGGGCCGGATGAGTTCGGGATCGTACTGGATGTCGGGGCGGGGCCGGACGATATCGCGCGGTCGGTGGTCGGGTTCGCTCGGGACCGGGCGGTGGCGCGGTGAGTGCGCATCGAAGTTTCGATATCGAGGGCAAGATCGCCCTGGTCACCGGCTCGAGCCGCGGTATCGGATATGCGCTGGCAACCGGGCTCGCCGAGGCGGGAGCGACGGTCGTCCTCAATGGCCGTGACGCGGCGGCACTCGCCCGCAGCCGGGACGAGATCGCAGACAAGACCGGCACGGTAGTCCACGTTTGTGCATTCGATGCGACGGACTCCGCGCAGGTGACCGCCGCGGCGCAGCAGGTCGAAAAAGAGATCGGCCCGGTGGATATCGTCGTGAACAACACCGGAGTCCAGCATCGCAGCCCGCTGCTCGAATTCTCCGACGCAGATTTCCGTCGCGTGCTCGATACCAATCTGTTCAGCGCCTTCTGCGTGGGGCGCGAATTCGCACGCGCGATGGTCGAACGTGGACGCGGCAAGATCGTCAATATCTGTTCGGTGCAAAGCGAATTGGGCCGGGCGGGGATCGCGCCGTATGCGGCGAGCAAGGGCGGGCTGAAGATGCTCACCCGCGGCATGTGCGCGGATTGGGCTCCACTGGGACTGCAGGTCAATGCGATCGCGCCCGGCTACTTCGATACCGAGTTGACGGCCGCGCTGGTGAACGACGCCGATTTCAGTGACTGGCTCACCAGGCGCACACCGGCCGGACGGTGGGGACGTACCGACGAATTGGTGGGTGCGCTGCTGTTTCTCGCCTCGCCCGCATCGGATTTCGTCAACGGCCAGATCCTGTATGTCGATGGCGGTTTGACCGCCGTCGTCTGATCCACTTCCAGCTCGAAAGGCAACCGTGCCGAATATCAGCCGTCCGCGAATCCATCTCGGTCCCGATTCCGACTCCGCCCTCGCCAAGGGCATCGAGCAAGGCGGCGGCATTCTCGTTCCACTCACCGACGCGGACGCGGTGGTGTGGACGCAGGGACCGGCCACCTTTCCCGACCTGCTGCCTGACGCAGTGCGCTGGGTGCAGTTGCCCGCCGCCGGCGTCGAACCCTGGATCTCCGCCGGGATCATCGATGAGACTCGCGTCTGGACCTCAGCGGCCGGTGCGTACGCGCGCAACGTCGCCGAGCACGGCGTCCTGCTGCTGCTCGCCGGTGTACGGGTCCTTGCCGAGCAGGTACGCGCGACATCCTGGCGCAAGTCGGATTTCGACCCACGGGTCGGGACGCTGCACGGCTCGACCGTGGCAATCGTCGGCTGTGGCGGCATCGGCCGTGCCATGATCCCCTTGCTCACCGCATTCGGTGCACAGGTACTGGCAGTCACCCGGTCGGGCGCTCCGGTGCCCGGCGCCGCCGAGACGGTCGCGGCGGATCGGATAACCGAAATCTGGTCGCGAGCAGATCATTTCGTGCTCGCCGCACCGGCGACACCGGACACCACACACCTCGTGGATGCGGATGCTCTCGCCAGAATGAAGTCGACCGCTTGGATCGTGAATGTGGCTCGTGGCTCGCTTATCGATACCGATACGCTGGTACGCGCACTCGAGGACGGATCGATCGGCGGCGCCGCCCTGGATGTGACCGAACCCGAACCGCTTCCGGCGGGCCATCCCCTCTGGACGCTGCCCAACGCCATCGTCACCCCGCATGTCGCCAATCCCGCGACGGGCCTCACCGCGGTGCTCGCCGATCATGTCACGGCGAACGTCGAACGGTTCGCCACCGGACAACCGCTGCTCGCGACCATCGACATCCGACGGGGTTATTGAGCCGTGCGCCCCGCACTGTTCCTGACGTAGTTGGCGACGACAGCGCGCAGTATTTCGCGCACGGCCTCCGCCGGTTTCGAGAGCGGCTGATTGGTCGGGGTGCCCAGCGATACCTGGACCGTGATCGGCGGTTCGATGCGGCGCAATTCCAGATTGTCGACGGTCATGGTCCGGCGGGCCACCGATAACGGTAAAACGGTGGAGCCCAAGCCATTTCGCACCGCCTGCGCCATCAGCGCCACCGACTCCACCTCTCCCACGACATGCGCATGTTCCAGCGCGTGATCGTAGGCCTGCTCCACCACTTTCCGGATGGTGTGCATCGGGCCGGGCAGCAGCAGCGGCAGGCTCTTCAGCTGCGCGATCGAGACCGCGGAACCGGTCGTACCCGGCAGCCCGGTCCCCGCCGGGGCGACGACCATCAGTTCCTCGGTGAGCAGCGGCTCGAAGGTCACACCCTTGATCGGTCCGGTGTCATACAGCAGCGCCATATCCATCCGGCCGGTCATCATCGCCTCGCTGAGCACGCCGCCGAAGTTCTCGTTGATGTGCAGCAGGATGCTCGGATACCGCTCACGCACCGCGGTCAGCAACGGCAGAGCGATCGCGTTGACCGTGCTGTAGGGCGCCAGCCCGACGGAAACACCGCCCGCCAGTTCGCGGCCGACCACACTCACCTCGGCCTGTGCGCTCTGCACCTGACGCAGGATGATCTGCGCGTGCCGGTACAGCGCCCGGCCCGCGTCGGTGGGTTCAACGCCTTGTTTGTGCCGGATCAGCAGTTGCTGACCGAACTGGGCCTCCAGGGCCGTCATCTGCTGGCTCAGCGCGGGCTGCGCGATGTGCAGGATATCCGCGGCACGGGTGATGCTGCCGGCATCCACGATGCGCACGAACGAAAACAAGCGTCGAGTATCCACGTCGTCGATCCACCTTTCTCGCAGCAACGTCGTCGCACGCGATGATTTCCGTATTGTTGCTCTGCGGAAACGTGGCGGTACCGAATTCACGGCCGACATTGTGAGCCCACCGCATAGTCGCTGCTCAGACACCATAGAGGTTCGTTATCGCCTCACTCGAAACCGGTATTACCCGCGCCGGGGCGAACCTGCGTAGCGTCCTTTTACACCGCACGTTCACTCATACGGTGCTCGCAGTTTCCCACCCCGCGGAGGCATCCATGGCATGGAAGATCGATCTCGTCGCCGATATCGGCGAGAGTTTCGGGGCGTGGACGATGGGCGATGACAACGCGCTGCTCGACGTCCTCACCTCCGCCAATATCGCCTGCGGTTTCCACGCGGGCGATCCGCAGACCATGGACCGGACGGTCGGTCAGTGCGTTGCCCGCGGCATCGGTATCGGCGCGCACCCCAGCTTTCCGGATCTGGTCGGCTTCGGTAGGCGGGCCATGGACCTCTCCGCCGACGAGGTGCGCACCGATGTCCTGTACCAACTCGGCGCGCTGCACGCCTTCACCGTCGCGTACAGCACCACGGTGTCGCATGTGGCGCCGCACGGCCGCCTGGGCAACCTGGTGGCGACCCGCGCCGACTACGCCGCGGCCGTGGTCGATGCCGTCGGGTCGTTCGATCCGAACCTGATCGTGCTCGCCCAGGACGGCGAACTCGCCGACCACGCTCGCGCACAGGGGATTCGGGTCGGAATCGTCGGCATCGTGGATCGCGCTTATCGCGCAGACGGCACCCTCGTCCCGCGATCCGAGCCGGGTGCGGTCATCCACGACCCCGAGGTCCTCGCCCGCCGAGCGGTGCGCATGGTGACCGAGGAGATCATCGAATCCGTCGACGGCACAAGCCTTTCTGTCCGTCCGCACACACTGCTTCTGCACGGCGACAACGCAGACACAGTACGCAATGCACGGGCGATCCGGACCGCGCTCATTGCGGCGGGTGTGCACATCGTCCCGCTGCCCGAGGTACTCGCGGATCGTGCCGGTAAGGAAAACGAACCATGTCCGGTGTAGCGGGAGTCGCCTTCCGGGTCGTGGCCTGCGGTGATTCCGCCGTACGCGTCACTGCGCAGGGTGCCGACCGAGAAGAATGCTGGCGAGCTGTGCACGCGATCGCTGCCGCGATCGACACCGATGCGGACCGCTTCGCGATTACCGGCGTCATTCCCACCTACGACGCCGTGCTCATCGAATTCGACTGCGCGGCAAGCACTCACGACGATATTCGACAGCTGCTCGCGAATCTCGTACGAGATTCGGTAGCACCGACGCCACGCCCGGCCCGGCATTTCGATATCCCCGTGGTCTACGGCGGCGAGTACGGTCCGGATCTCGACGACGTGGCTGACCAGTTGGGGCTGTCCCCGGCCGAGGTGATCCGCGTGCACGGATCCTCACCACTCACCATGCGCTGCTTCGGATCCCCAGGCGGCGCGCCGATGCTCGACGGTCCCGCCTTCCCGCGGCCGGTACCCCGACGCGTCGTCCCGCGCCCGCATGTACCCGCCGGAGCCGTGGCAGTGGCCGGTCGACAGGCTGTCGTTTCGGCACGGCCAGCGCCCGGCGGATGGCCCGTCATAGGTCGAACCCCGCGCACCATGGTCGACCCGACGACCGAGCCGCTGTCCGCCTTCCGGCCCGGCGACACGTTTCGGTTCCATGCCATCGCGGCCCACGAATGGTCCCGGTTCGAGGGGGTGCTGCATGGCTGAGACCATCACCGTGACGATCCCGGGGATCACCACCGTCCAGGATCTTGGTCGCCGCCGAGCCTCACGGATCGGCCAGCTGACCGGCGGTGCCCTCGACCAGTACAGCGCCGAAGTCGCCAACGCCCTGGTCGGCAGTGCGCGCACGGCACCGCTGCTCGAACTGGTCGCGCTGGATTTCGGTGCCGTCGCGAGCACCGATCTACTCGTCGCGATCACCGGTGCACCCGCCGACGTATGCGTCGACGGTGTCACCCGCTCCCAGTGGGAACCGTTCATCTGGGCGGCAGGCACCGAACTCACCGTTCGCGGCATCCGCGACGGACTTCGGGTCTACGTCGCGGTGCACGGGACGATTTCCGCGAACTATCTGCTCGACAGCTGCGCTCCGGATCCGGTACTCGGTTTCGGTCGACAACTGACTGCGGGGGCAAATGTCGACGTCGAGATCGACGGGCCGCTACTCGACCACCCACATTTCCGAATTCCGTTGTTCCACTTCGGCATTGCACGCCCCGCGCTCACCGGAATTTGGACCATCGATGTCACCGATGGACCCGATATCGCCGAATTCGGCAGCACCGCCACGCGACTGTTCGATACCTCGTTCGTCATCGGCGACAACAGCAATCACATCGGACTCCGGCTCAGTCCCGATGGTGCCGTCCCGCAACGAGAGAGCCGGACCGAGGTCTTATCCCGGGGCGTACCGATCGGAGCCGTCGAAGTGCCCGCCGGAAACGAACTGCTCGTGCTGCACCGTGGCCGCGGCGTGACAGCGGGCTATCCAGTGCTCGCAGTCGTCACCGCAACCGGCTTGTCGCAACTGGGACAGGCCCGGCCCGGTCAGCGAGTCCGATTCCGGCACATCGGCATTCCCGACGCGCTGCGCCGCTACCGCGCGCAGCAGGCCGCGATCGATCGACTACGCACCCGTGTGGCAAATGCCTACGACTGCCTCCGAATTCCCATCCACACCAACACTTGCCACCGGCCCGGTCTGCACGGTCAGGCCCCGAATGCGGCAGCTTGCGTAACCACGCAGGGGCCCCGCGCAGACCAGATCCGCCACAGTCACCTGGAGTACCCATGACCGACACGATCTCTCCGGCCCCGGCCGGGTCCGTGCCCACCGACCACACGCATGCGGCGCCGTCCGGCTCGATCCGCAAGGTCGTACTGGCCGGCTGCGTCGGCATCTTCGTCGAGCTATACGACAACGGCATCTTCGCCTTCATGGCAACCGCCCTTGCCATCGTGTTCTTCGATGTTTCCAAGTCGAGTGACGCATTGCTGCTGGTCTTCGCCGGATATGCGATTTCCTTCTTCGTGCGTCCGCTGGGCGCGGTGGTCTGCGGCATCCTCGGCGACAAGATCGGCCGCCAGAAGATGCTCGTCTTCGTCATCATGCTGATCAGCGTCGCGACGGCAGGTATCGGTGTCCTGCCGACCTATGCGGCCATCGGCGTCGCGGCACCCGCGTTGTTGATCTCTTTGCGGTTGGCACAGGGATTCTCGGTCGGCGGTGAGGCCGCCGGTGCGATGACCTTCCTCGCCGAACATTCGCCCGAGGGCAAACGCGGACTGATCACCAGCTACGCCCAGATCGCCTCCTTCCTCGCCCTGCTTACCGGGACCCTGGTCGCCTTCACGATGTCCCCGTGGTTGAACGCGAGTGCCATCCACGGCGGCGGATTCGGCAGCTGGGCCTGGCGGATTCCATTCCTCATCGCGATCCCGATGGGCCTGATCGGCTGGTACATTCGCCGCGCCATCAGCGACACCCCGAATTTCGGCAAGCTCAAGGAATCCGGCGGCCTGTCACGCAACCCGCTGAAAGAAGCGTTCGCGACGCCCGAACACCGCAGGGCCATGCTGCTCGCCCTGTTCATCCCGTTGATGAACGGCTCCGGCTATTACGTCCTGTTCTCCTACATGCCGACTTTCCTCAAGGGCGACAAGATCGGATTCTCCACCGGCACAGCACTTATCGTCACCGCCGCCAGTCTGGTGGCGATCAGCATCGCGATTCCTTTCATGGGTGCACTGTCGGACAAGCTGGGCCGTAAGAAGGTGATCGCCGGTGCCGCGATCGCGATGGCCGTCGGCGCTATCCCCTGCTACGCCCTCATCGCGACCGGCAGTTTCGCACTCGCGGTGCTCGGCGCCTGCATCATGGCCGTCATCTTCGCCGGGCACACCGCGGTCATCCACATCCTCATCGTCGAACTGTTCCCGACCCGGGTCCGGTACTCCGCCTACGGGCTCGGCTACAACATCTCATCGGCGCTGTTCGGCGGCACCGCACCGCTGCTGATGACCTGGCTCATCCCGCATTTCGGCATCTACGTCCCGGCCGTCTATGCCGTCGCCACCGCACTCGGCACGCTCGCGGCGGTCAGCACCGTCACCGACCGTGCCCACCTGCCCCTGCGCGACACGCTCTGACCACAAGCAGAACGGACTCACCCGAGACAAGGAGTGTCATGCCTTTCGACGACTACCGAACCGCCCTCGTCACCGGAGCCAATACCGGGATGGGAGCCGCGATCACCGAGACGCTCGCCAAGCGTGGCCTCACCGTGTACGGCGTCGCCCGCGACGCCGCACGGCTCGACGAGGTGGCCGCACGGACCGGGATGATCCCGCTCGCTGTCGATGTCACCGATACCGCCGCACTCACCAATGCGGTCGGCCAGCTCGAAATCGATGTCCTGGTCAACAACGCCGGGGTATCGGCCACCGGGAATATCCTCGACGCAGCACCGGAATCGGTCGATGCCATGGTCGACGTCAATCTCCGTGCCGTGCTACATCTGTGTCGGCTGCTGATGCCGGGCATGGTCGAACGAGACCTCGGTCATGTTGTCAATATCAGCTCCATCGCGGGTCTCTACAACTTCTACGGCCACACGGCCTATCACGCGACAAAGGCCGCGATCCACCAGATCTCGCGCCAGCTCCGCAACGATGTCATCGGCAGGCGTGTCCGGGTCACCGAGATCTGCCCCGGCCGGGTGGAGACCGAAATCTTCGGACGCAATCTCGGCGGCACACCCGAGGCGATGCGGGAGGCATGGCAGACCTATTACGAAGGCTACGAATCCATTACGACGAAAGACATCGCCGACACCATCGAGTTCGCGATCGACGCACCGCGGCATGTGAATTTGGGTCTGATCGAGATCACGCCGACGTTCCAGGTGCCCGGTGGGCTCGAATTCGTCCGGCGGCAGGATTGAGGTCGCTGCTACCGATGACCGAATTGCCTTCTCGCACATTGGGAGTCGTGGCACATACGGCGGGCGATCTTCGCGTCGAAGCCATTGCCCTTACACCGCCGGGACCGTCCGATACGGTCGTGGAAATCGCATACGGCGGCATCTGCGGATCCGACCTGCACTACTGGACCCATGGAGCCGCAGGCGAATCGATCCTGAAGGCACCGATGCTACTCGGACACGAGGTGGTCGGCACGGTGGTCCAGCAGGCCGCAGACGGTGGCGGGCCCGGAACGGGTACCCGGGTGGCGGTACATCCGGCGACGCCGGGCGGCAACAGCCCGCGCTATCCCACCGATCGTCCCAACCTGTCGCCCGGGTGCACCTATCTCGGCAGTGCGGCCCAATTCCCTCATACACACGGAGCATTCACGCGTTATGCGGTGCTGCCGTCCCGGATGCTCCGACCGCTGCCCGATGGTCTTCCGCTGCGAACGGCGGCCGTAGCGGAACCGGCTTCGGTTGCCTGGCATGCGGTTTCGCGCGCGGGGGAGGTCGCGGGAAAGAACGCGCTGGTGATCGGTTGCGGTCCGATCGGCGCGCTAGTGGTGTCGGTACTGCGCCGCGCCGGTGCCGCCGCGATCACGGCAGTAGACATCCATGATTATCCACTGGCTATTGCTCGCGAACTCGGCGCGACCACAACGTTGAAGGCCGACGACACCGACATGATCGCCGCGGTGGACGCCGACATCGTCATCGAATGCTCCGGCAACCGCTTCGGACTCGAATCCGCCATTCGTGGCGCCACCCGAGGTGGCCGGGTGGTCCTGCTCGGGCTACTGCCCACCGGACTTCAGCCCGCGCCGCTGTCGCTGGTCGTCACACGTGAACTCGAGGTCGTCGGATCGTTCCGCTTCAACGACGAGATCGACGCGGTACTCGACGCACTCGCCGATGGGAGCCTAGTCGTCGAGTCGGTCATCAGCCACGAGTTCCCCCTTCGAGATGCCTTGGCGGCCTTCGCCGTCGCCAAGGATGCCGCGGCCTCCGCCAAAGTGCTGCTGGCTTTCTGAACCCTATGTCGATCTCCCCAGGAGGAAAGCATGTCTCCCGTTCCCCTCGCTGCCCTCGCCGCCCGCGTCGAGCGGATGCGAGAATCGCCGAGTTCCGCTGCCGCACAACGGGTTCGTGAGCTACGCGCGTCAGGTCGGGTGATCCTCGACCTGACCGTAGGCGAACCGGATTTCGACAGCCCCGATCATGTGAAGGCCGCAGCGATCACAGCCATGAACTCCGGGCTCACCAAATACACTGCGGTGAACGGTATTCCGGAGCTGCGGCAGGCTATTGCGGCGCGGATACTCGACCGGACCGGAAGCACAGTCGGCGACAACGAGATCACCGTCGGCGGCGGGGCCAAGCAAGTCATCTTCATGGCGCTGATGGCGACGGTCGAAGAAGGCGACCAGGTCATCGTGCCGTCGCCGTACTGGGTGTCCTATCCGGATATGGTCACCCTGCACGGTGGCACGCCCATTGTCGTGGACTGCCCCGAATCGGACCGATTCCTGCTCACCGCAGCGGGATTGGAGGCGGCGATCACTCCTGCCACGAAATGGGTGATCCTCAACGGGCCGTCCAACCCGACCGGCGCGGTGTATAGCGCGGAGGAACTCGCGGCACTCGCCACCGTGCTGGAGCGGCACCCGCACGTGAACATCTTGTGCGACGAGATCTACGACGAGATCGTCTTCACCGATCAGCGCACCCCGAGCCTGCTGTCCGTGGCGCCGCAACTGCGCGATCAGATCTTCGTCGTCAACGGAGTTTCCAAGTCCTACGCGATGACCGGCTGGCGACTCGGGTACGGAGTGGGGCACCCACATCTCATAGCGGCGATCAACAAACTGCAGTCGCAGAGCTCGTCCTGCCCGTCCTCGATCAGCCAGGCGGCCGCGGCCGCGGCGATTTCCGGCGACCAGAGCTTCGTCGCCGAGTCGATCGTGCGCTACCGCGCGCGCCGCGACCTCATGTTCGACCTGCTCGCCGACGTGGACGGACTCGCACCGGTGCGGCCGCAGGGCGCGTTCTACCTGTTCATCGGATGCGCCGGACTCCTCGGCAAGCGGACGCCGGACGGCCGAGTGCTGCACGACGACCAGGACGTCGTGCTGTATCTGCTCGAGACCGCCTCGGTCGCGACGATCCAGGGCTCTGCCTACGGCGCGCCGTCATACCTGCGCATCTCCTTCGCCACCTCAGCGGACGTGCTGCGCACCGCCGCCGCCGAAATCGCGAAAGCCGTTGCCGCACTGAGCTGACCACAGCCCGACCCCATCACGGAGAAACCATGGTTCACGTCACCACCAAGATCGACCGTGCCGACCGCGCACTCATCGACGAACTCGGCACCTTCTCGGCGGCCACCATCCACGAGGCCCAGGGCCGCAAGGGCGCACTCGACTCGGACATCAAACCCATCGACCGCGACATGTCCTTCTGCGGATCCGCATTCACCGTCGTCTGCCACCCCCGCGACAACATCATGCTGCAGGTCGCGATCAGCTATGCCCAACCCGGCGACGTGCTCGTCGTAGCATCCGGCGACCAGCCCGCCGGGCAATTCGGCGACGTCCTCGCCAATGCGTGTGCCGCCCGCGGCATTTCCGCCCTCGTCACCGACGGCGGCGTACGCGATACCCGAGAAATCCGCGAACTCGGGTTCCCGGTCTTCGCCAAGCATGTCTCCATTGAGGGCACCGTCAAGGAAACCCTCGGCCCCATCAACCAGCCCCTTGTCTTCGGCGGCCAAGTCATCTATCCGGGCGATATCGTCAAGGGCGACTGCGACGGTGTCGTGGTCATCCGACGCGAAGAAATCCGATCCGCAATCGCCGCCTCCCGCGAGCGCGACTCCGCAGAGGCGACCTACATCGAACGCTACAAAACGGGTGAGACCCCCATCCAGGTCTCGAACCTGGCCGCGATCCTGGAAGCCAAAGGCCTCACCGTCGACCAGTAGCCCTCAGAACTCGTCGGGGCAGCCGCACGAACCTCTGGTGTGCAGTGCCGCTTCGAGATTCACCACTCCGGGGCGGGGTGTGTGGTCGTCGAGCTGTTGTAGTAGCAGGTCGATGGCGGTCTCGCCCATGAGACGGGTGGGCTGGACCATGGTGGTCAGACCGGGGCGGGTGTAGCGGGAGTATTCGATTCCGTCGAAGGCGACCACGGCGAGGTCGTCGGGTACGCGCAGTCCGGCGTCGTAGGCGGCGCGGAGCATACCCATCGCCTGTAAATCGCTGGTTACGAAAATCGCTGTGGGGCGGCGTGAATCGGCCATGAGGTCGGCCAGTGCGCGGTAGCCCGCGGCACCGCCGAAATCCGTTCGCACGATACGTCCTTCGGCAAGTCCGGCGGCCGCCAACGCATTTCGGTAGCCCTGCACGCGGTCCTCCGCGGTGGACACGTGCGGACCGCTCAGGCAGGCGATTTCGCGGTGACCGTGTCCGATGAGATGGGCGACGGCCTGCTCCGCGCCCGCGACCGAATCACACATGACGTGCGCGCAACGCGCCGGATCGATGACGCGGTCCAGTGCCACCAAGATCATGCCCGCCTCCTCGCAGGCATCGGCGATGCCGGTCTCCCAGGACGACGAAATCGCAAGCAGCCCTTCGACTCTGCGATCGATGAAGGTGCGCACATAGGCGCGTTCGCGTTGCGCGTCGCCGGCGGCATTGCCGACGAACAGCGGATACCCTCGCGCGAAGGCAGCCGCCTCGATCACTGCGGACAGTTCGGCGAAGAACGGGTTCGCGCCGTCCGGAATCACCATGCCCAGCGCATGTCCGCGGTTCATGCGCAGGCTGCGCGCGGACATATTGGGCCGGTAGCCGAGTTCGGCGATGGCCGCCTCGATCCGGGCCTTGGTCGCGGGCGCGACCTGCCGCGGTCCGCCATTGAGCACATAGCTCACCAGCGCCGGTGACGTACCGGCCAGCCGCGCCACGTCGGCTCGTGTGACTGCCATCGGAAATCTCTCCTTGCTCCGACCGTCCATCCAAGCACTCCGCACAAGTACTTGACAGCCGGTGACTCGGGTCACACACTACTCATCAACTCGCGTTGATCAACACGAGTTGATACTTGAGACGGATAGGTCGAACTCACGATGAATGCTCGATTCAGGCGTGCAATGGCGCCGCTTGTCCTCATCGGCGCGCTTGCCGCCGCTGCCTGCGGTCGCGGTGGACAGGACGGAGGCGACGGCGATTTCAAGATCGCGATCGTCACCCGGAACTTCACCAACCCCTACTGGGCGGCATTGCGTGACGGCGCCCTCGCGGAGGGACAGAAGCTCGGGGTGAAGGTCACGGTGCAGGCCGGACAGTCCGAGACCGACGCCGACGGTGAGAATGCCCAGATCTCCACCCTGGCCGCGCAGGGTTACGACTGCTTCGGTGTGGTGCCGGTCAATGCCACGAATGTGATCACGCCGCTGACGCCGGTGGCGCGCAAGAACATTCCGATCCTCGATCTCGACACCCAGATCGATGCGAAGGCCTCCGCTCAGGCCGGGGTGTCGTATGCGAGCTTCATCGGCTCGGACAATCTCGATGCGGGCCGCATCGCCGGGCAGAAGATGCTCGAGGCGCTCGGCGGCACCGGCAAGGTCGCAATCCTGCAGGGGATCGCGGGCGAGCAGAACGGCATCAACCGCGACGAGGGCTTCACCGATGCCGTCGCGGGCAAGCTGGAGATCGTGCAGAAGGCGCCCGCCGACTACGAACAGGACAAGGGCCTGCAGGTCACCGAGGCGATCCTGAAGGCGCATCCGGATATCACCGGCATCTTCGCGGCCAATGACACCATGGGCCTCGGTGCGGCACAGGCCATCAAGAACGCGGGCCGGACCGGCCAGATCAAGGTGATCTCCGTCGACGGCATCCAAGCCGCCCTCGATGCCGTCAAGGCGGGCACCCTGACCGGCACGGTGACCCAATACCCGTATGCCGAAGGACAACTCGCGGTGCAGAGCTGCCTGGCCGAGCACCAGGGCAAGAAGCTGCCCGAGCGCGTGGTCTCCCCCATCGCCTTCATCGGCAAGGACAATGTCGACCAGCAGATCGCGGCGTTCCCGCGCCCGATCGTCGCCTTCGACAACCCGGTGGAAGGGCTGTTGAACAAGTGACCGCAGAGGCAACCGAAGAACTCCGCGCGCGTGAGGGGCGCACGGAGATCCTCGCCAAGGTCGCCGAATTCGCGGCACCGCTGGCCCTGGTCGTGTTGTGGGTGGCATTCTTCATCGCCACCCCGAACTTCCTGACGGCGGAAAATATCGGCGATCTGCTGGTCGCCTCGACCATCCTCACCGTGCTCGCGCTCGGTCAGCAGTTCGCGATCACCGTCGGCGGCATCGATCTGTCGGTCGGCGCCAATCTGCCATGGGCGGCAGCGGTTCTCGGCTATCTGGCCAGCCACGGCTACCCGATGGCGGTCGCCATCGGGGCGGCGATCCTCGCCGGACTGGCGGTCGGCGTCGTCAACGGTGTGCTGGTCGGCCGACTGCATATGACCGATTTCGTGGTCACACTCGGCATGTTGAGCGTGCTCAACGGCATCACCCTGCTGCTGACGCATGGCAATACCGAGGCCGTGAGTTCCCGCTTCCTACAACGGCTCGCACTCGACGGTATCGGTCCGGTGCGCTGGTTCTGGCTGCTGGCACTGCTCGCCGCACTGGTCGTGGCGGGCATCATCTTCCGCACCCGGATCGGCACTCATCTACTCGCCGCCGGCGGACGACTGGAGGCCGCGCGCGACACCGGTATCTCGGTGAACCGGATCCGGCTGTTCGCCTACGCCATGTCCGGATTGCTGTGCGGCATAGCCGGTGTCATGCTGGTCGCCCGCAACGGCGGCGCGGATCCGTCGCTGCAGACCACCTACCTGCTGAGCTCGATCGCCGCAGTGGTGCTCGGCGGTTCGTCACTGTCCGGCGGCAAGGCGTCGGTGCTCGGCACCGTCTGCGGTGCGGTGCTGTTCACCTCGCTGATCAACGGGTTCACCATTCTCGGCATCTCGCAGTACTACCAGCCGGTCGCCGTCGGCGCGGTGCTACTGCTTGCCGCCGGCATCGCCCGCTTCCGAAAGTAGGCCAAGGACATGACGATTCCATTGCTGGAGGCGCGCGAGCTCACCAAGTCCTTCGACTCGGTGCGCGCGTTGGCCGGGGTCTCGCTGACGATTCCGGAGGGCGAGGTCACCGCCCTGGTCGGCGATAACGGCGCGGGCAAGTCGACATTGGTGCGCTGCCTGACCGGCGTGCAGACACCGGATACCGGGCAGATCCTGTTCAAGGGTGAACCGGTGCGCCTGCGCTCACCGGAGCACGCCCGCAAGATGGGTATCGAGACCGTGTATCAGGATCTCGCTCTCATCGACGATCTGGCCGTGTGGCAGAACCTGTTTCTCAACCGCGAATTGGTATATCCGTTCGGCATCGTCAACCGCAGGGCGATGATCGCCCGCAGCAGCGAGATCCTGCGCGATCTGGATGTCGATGTGCCCTCGGTGCGTACCACCGTGCGCCGGATGAGCGGCGGACAACGCCAGAGCATCGCCATCGCCCGCGCGGTGGCCTGGGGCAAATCCATGGTGATCATGGACGAGCCCACCGCCGCGCTCGGCGTGCGGGAGACCGTGGCGGTCGAGAAGTTGGTGCGCGGCCTGCGCGAGCGCGGGATCACCGTATTGATCATCAGCCACGATCTGGCACAGGTCATGCGGATCTGCGACAATGTCATGGTGCTGCGACGCGGCAAATCCGTTGCGGCACATCGGATCAACGAAGTGGACGGCGACCGGTTGGTCGCATTGATCACCGGTGCCGCACCCGGCAATCTGGAGCTCACCGCGAACGGAGCCGAGTCGTGACGGTTGTCGTCCTCGGCTCGGTCAACCAGGACATCGTCTGTGAGGTGCAACAGCTGCCGCGGCCCGGCGAGACCGTGCTGGCACTGCGCTCGCGAACCAACCTGGGCGGCAAGGGTTCCAATCAGGCCGTCGCGGTGGCACGAGCGGGCGGCCGGGTCGAATTCATTGCCAGAATCGGCCGTGATGCCGATCCCGGACTGCGAAAATCGTTGCGCGAGTATGGTGTCGAGCTCACCGCACTGCGCGAGGTGCAGGACGCGCGGACCGGAACCGCCTACATCACCGTCGCCGACGGCGAGAACCAGATCGTGGTCGACCCCGGCGCCAACTTCGGCTGGGAACCCGAATCCGAACTCGACACCATGGCCGAGGCCGACTTGCTGCGGTCGGCGGAAGTCGTCGTCGCACAGTTGGAAGTGCCGCCGAACGTGGTCGAATGGGCCGCGCGCCGAGCGCGCCGGTTCGTCCTCAATGCCGCTCCGGCGACGGCGCTGCCGGATGAGCTGCTGCGCCGCTGCCATCCGCTGATCGTCAACGAATCCGAGCTGTCGGCACTGACGGGAACCACCGCGCGGACTCCCGAGCAGGCATTCCACTTGGCCCGTTCGCTGTGCCTGCGCGGGGTGCAGTCCGTCGTCGCCACATTGGGGGCCGCCGGGTCGGTGTGGGCGCACCGCTGCGATGTGCCGGCCCCGGTTGCCGGTGGCTATCAGGCTGCGCCACAGGTGAATTCGGTGGATTCCACCGGTGCGGGCGACGCCTTCGTCGGTGCGCTGGCCACCGCACTCGCCGATGGTATGCCGCTCGGTGGCGCCGTGGCCTACGCCACCGCGGCCGGTGCGCTCGCCGTCCAGACACCGGGAACCCACGCCTCCTACCCCACCGGGGCTCAGATCGTCACAGCGCTCGCGGCCATCCCCATCGCCCAGCCCCTCGTCTGACCCCCTTCTTCGACAAGGAATCGAACTTTGCGCACCAGCGGACTCATTCACGCCGAATTGCTCGCCGCACTCACGGCGCTGCGCCATACCGACCTCTTCGCCGTCAGCGATTCCGGTCTGCCGACACCTGTCGGCGTGCCGGTCATCGACCTGGGCATCAGCTACGGATTTCCGCGGTTCGAGCCGGTACTCGAACTGATCCTGGGAGAGGTGACTGTCGAAGCCGCTTGGGGCAGCCGCGACGTCGCGGACACTAATCCGGAGGCCGCGGGCTTGCTCAGCGGCCTCAACGCCGAGTTGATCGACCACGACGACTTCAAACAGCGCATCGGAGCCTGCCGATTCGTGGTGCGCACCGGCGAGGCCCGGCCGTACGCCAATGTGTTGCTGCGGGCCGGGGTGCCCTGGCTGTAGCGTTCGGAAATATTGTTACCTGCAATATTGAACCCAGCGCACGCGCGGTCCGTATCAATTGCGGAATGGTCAGTTGACTAACTACTGTCGGTGCTCGGATCAATGACTGATTCCACAGGTCAGGCCAGGTGACGACTGCTCGCAGCTCGATCGAAACAACACGACGTGTGGGTCGGAGGGAGCGGTAGAGATGGATCTTCGCGAGGTCGTATCCGCGGGTGTGTGGGAGCAGCGGCAACTGCTGGACCAAGGGGTGCTGACGGCCCGTGAACTGATCGAGGCGACCCTCGACGGGATCGAAGAGGCGGGCGAGCTCAATGCCTTCACTCGCGTGCTGCACGAACAGGCCATCGCCGAAGCCATCGAACGGGATCAGCTGGACGTCGCGGCGCGTGGACCGCTGCACGGCATCCCGATCGCGGTGAAGGACGAGATCGATGTGGCGGGCGTCCCGACCACCTTCGGTACCCGCGCCAACCTCACCCCGGCGGTCGCCGATGCCGAGGTGGTGCGGCGGCTGCGTGCGGCGGGTGCGGTCATCGTCGGCAAGACCACCATGCCGGAATTCGGGCAGTGGCCCTACACCGAGTCCACCACCTACGGGCTGACCCGCAATCCGTGGGATCGGACTCGCTCCACCGGCGGCTCCAGCGGCGGCTCCGCCGCGGCGGTCGCCGCGGGGTTGGTGCCCGCAGCGCTCGGTGGGGACGGCGGCGGCTCGATCCGCATTCCGTCCGCCTGCTGCGGACTTTTCGGCCTGAAAACCCAGCGCGGACGGGTGCCGACCGCACCGAACACACATCTGTGGTGGGCTTTGGGCGTTATCGGACCACTCACCCGAAGCGTGCTGGATTCGGCGATCATCTACGACGTCATCCGCGGCGCCACACCGGCCGATCGCTTCCACGCGCCCGATCCGGCGATGTCGTTCGAGGAGGCCGCGCGGCGCGCACCGACGCGCCTGCGCATCGGCTACACCACGAAATCACAGACGGTTCTCGCGAGAGCGGTTCCCGAACATGTGCGTGCGGTGCACGACACCGCCGAACTCCTTACCCAACTGGGCCACACGGTCTTCGAGATCGATCCGGACTATCCCGATTTCACGTTCGCCTTCTATCCGCAGTTCTACGGTGGTGTGCGCGCCGAGATCCCGCTCGTCGACCATCCGGAACGGCTCGAACGCCGTACTCGCCAAACCCTGGCGCTCGCTTTCTGGGCACGTCGGCCGGTGGTCGAATGGGCCATGCGCCGCGGTGAAGCCTTGGCGCGCAAGGCCGATCGCATCTTCGACAAGTGCGATCTGTTGCTGACCCCCACCATCGCACACCGCCCACCGCGGGTCGGTGTCCTCGACAATACGAATACCGTCCGCGCACAAATCGCCTCGGTCCCGATGGTTGCCTTTACTGGACTCTGGAATGTGACCGGACATCCCGCCGCCTCACTACCCGCGGGCATGGCCAGCGATGGGCTCCCGCTGGCGGTCCAACTGGTCGGACCGTCGAATGGTGAGACCACCATCCTGTCCGTCGCCGCCCAACTCGAACGAATTCGGCCGCATCCCCGCCTTACGTAGCCCGAAAGCCCCTGCCTCCGCTGCCGATTGTCGATAAAATTCGCACCGGAGGTGATGTCCCGTGACAAGCGTGTTGCTGATCACCGGAGACGCGGCCGAAGACCTGGAGGTCATGTACCCCTACCAGCGGCTGCTCGAGGAGGGGTACGAGGTCCAGGTGGCCGCCCCCACCGCCAAGAAGCTGCAGTTCGTGGTGCACGATTTCGTGGACGGTTTCGATACCTATACCGAGAAACCCGGACACACCTGGCCCGCCGATATCGCGCTGGCCGATGTCGATCCGAGTCGGTACGCGGCATTGGTACTGCCCGGCGGACGCGCGCCGGAGTATCTGCGCGGCAATGCGGAGTGTCGCAGGGTCGTCAAACATTTCGTCGACGAGGACAAACCGATCGCGGCACTGTGCCATGGTCCATTGATTCTGCTTGCCGTGGGCGCGCTCAACGGTCGTTCGTCGAGCGCCTATCCGGCGTTGGCACCGGATCTGAATGCCGTTGGCGCACAATGGGAAGACAGTCCGGCCCATGTCGACGGCAATATCGTGACCGGCCGCGCGTGGCCGGACCATCCGCAGTGGATGCGCGCGTTCTTGGAGGTGTTGCGCGCCAAGGCGCCAGCTCCAGGGCAGTAGCCCTGGCATCCCGCCTCTCACGACACTACTATCGCATGTAGTAGACAAATGGGAGGGGTGTTATGGAAACCATGACAATCGAGCGCGTCATTGCGGCGCCGATCGATGACGTCTTCGACTGGCTGACCAACGCAAGTAACTACACGAAGGCGCGAATCGTGCTGCGCGAGCACCTGATCCAACAGGGCGAGACGGCACCGTACGGGCTCGGCGCCGTCCGAATCCTGACATGGGGCATCGGCTGGTTCCGCGAACGCATCACCGGCTACAACGCACCGCACGAATTCAGCTACCTCGTCGAGCGCAGCGTTCCGGCGTCGCGCCACGAGGGTGGCCGACTGATCTTCACCGAGGTCGACGGCGGCACGCGGGTCACCTGGACCACCACCGCCGAGGCGCGCCTACCGTTCGCCGCAGCCTGGTTCACCCGCGTCCTCGCCAAACCGGTGATTCTCCACTCCTTCGGCAAGGTGCTCGACGCCGCCGAATCCGCACTGGCCCAAGCGAATCGGTAACCTTGCGGCGTCGAGCACCGAACCGTCAGCGGTCGCGCACGCCGATCGTCAGGAATGCGAGCCCGAGTGCCAGCACAGCCAACCCGCACCATGACACGATCGGCAACCGCTCACCGACCACAACCACACCGAGCACCGCGGCCACGGCGGGTTCGGCGAGCGTCAATGTCGTTGCCACCTGCGCGGTCGTATGCCGCAGGCCGTAACCGAACAGACGATAGGCAACGAAGGTGGTGAACACCGCCAAATGCAGTGCCACCGCGATACCGCGACCGGTATGCAGCCAGGAAGTCTCGGTACACAACACAACCGGCAGCACGAGCAATCCGGCAATGCCGAACATCGTGCCCATCACCGCATTCGACGAATGACCATGCGCGATGAGCCTGCCGCCGATCAGCGAATAGACGGCGTAGGTGAGTCCACCGAATGCGGCGAACACGATGCCGAGCAGGTCGACCTGCGCGGTCCCGCCCGTCACCTCCGGCCCGAGCACGAGGACCGCACCGCCGAGTACCGCCGCCGCGGTGGCGCCGCCCCATCGCCGGCTCGTCCTCCCCTGTCCGGACACCCAGGCCAACAGACCGGCGAAAACCGGCGCGCTACCGAGCGCGATCACCGTGGCAACAGCCACCCCCGTCCGCCCCACAGCCGGATAGAAGGTCACCGGATACCCTGCCACCGCCAACGCCCCGACCACAACCAACCACCACTCGCCGCGAGTGCACCGTAACCGCGCACCGGCGGACAAGAACAACAACAGCCCACCGAGCACCAACCCGGCAGATCCGATCGCCGCAGCGGACGCACCCGCGGGAGCCAATGAACTCGTGGTTCCGGTAGTCCCCCACAGCACCGCCGCGGTCAGGATGGGAACCGGACCACTGAACGCCCGAACACTCGAATGCCCAACCGCAACAACATCTTTGATATCAGACAAGGCCATGCACTTCCGTCATCGAATTCGACAGGGATTCGAAACGGGCGCACGACATCACCTCGAGACTGTCCTCAGAAACAGCCCGGACCGCGAATCAGGAATTCAGCAGGTGCGCCCGATCAGGCGCACGGCGGCGGCGTAACGGCATGCCAGTAGATACCCACGCGACGATCCTAGCGCAGTGACCGGCCCTCGATCGAATGATCTTCGATACAGTTGACCTGGTGAGGAAGATTGATTCGCCGATCGGACCGGCGGTCGGTGCCGTGCGGACCGCGCCCGGTCCGGCGGTGCAATTGGACGATATCGACCGGATACTGCTCGATCAGCTCGCACGCGACGGCCGCATGACCAATAGCGCGCTCGCCGATGTCGCGGGCATCGCGCCGTCGACGTGTCTGGGGCGGGTACGGTCGCTGGTGGAGCGCGGCGTGATTCGCGGCTTCCACGCCGACATCGATCCGGCCGCGCTCGGCCGGAATCTACAGGCCATGATCGCGGTTCGGGTGCATGGCAATGCACGTCCGCACCTCGCCGAGTTCGGGGAGCAATTGGCCGAACTCGACGAAGTGCTGAACGTGTATTTCATCGCAGGCGCCGACGACTATCTGATCCATGTCGCCACGGCCGACACCGAGGGACTTCGGGTCTTCGTACTGCAACATCTGAGCGCACATCCCGCGGTCGCCTCCACCGAGACGATCCTTATCTTCGAGCACGTGCGCCCGCGAACCAGCCCGATGACTTAGCTCAGCCCCGGCTGCCATCCCGCTTAGGCGGCCAGCCTCTCAGTAGCGTAGTTGTGCGCGGCTGCAACGGATTCGGACAGCAGGTGTCCGCGGTGCGTGCTCAGACCGGCCGCCAGGCCCGGATCTGCGGCGACCGCATCGCGCCAGCCGCGCTCGGCGAGCGAAATCGCGTACGGCAGTGTGGCATTGGTGAGGGCGACGGTCGAGGTGTACGGCACCGCGCCGGGCATATTGGCGACGCAGTAGAAGACCGAGTTGTGCACCCGGTAGGTCGGCTCGGCATGGGTGGTCGGGCGCGAATCCGCGAAGCAACCGCCCTGATCGATGGCGATATCGACCAGCACTGAACCCGGCTTCATCTGTGCGACAAGGTCATTGGACACCAGCGTCGGCGCCTTCGCACCGGGTACCAGCACCGCGCCGATCACCAGATCCGCCTCCCGGACCAGACTCTCCACCTCGAAGCTGTTGGAGATGATGGTCCGCACCTGACCGCGATACTGCTCGTCCAGCGCACGCAGGCGCGCGATGTTCAGATCCAGTACCGTCACATCCGCGTGCATACCGACCGCGACGGCGATCGCATTGCTCCCTGAAACGCCGCCACCGAGCACGACCACCTTGGCCGGACGCGCCCCCGGCACACCGCCCATCAGCACGCCGCGGCCACCGCCGCTACGCATCAGGTGATACGCACCGGCCTGCGGCGCGAGCCGTCCCGCGACCTCGCTCATCGGCGCGAGCAACGGCAGCGATCCATCCTTACCGGCGACGGTCTCATAGGCGATCGAGGTGATCCCGGAGTTCAGCAGGGCGTCGGTGCACTCCTTGGATGCCGCCAGATGCAGGTAGGTGAACAGCAGCTGCCCCGCGCGCATGCGCGAATACTCCTCGGCTACTGGCTCTTTCACCTTGAGCACCATTTCCGCGGTGCCCCAGACCTCGTCGGCGGTATCCAGCACCCGTGCCCCGACGGCCGCATACGCCATATCCTCGAACGCCGATCCCTGGCCGGCACCGGCCTCGATGTACACCTCGTGTCCGCGCGAAACCAACTCGTGCACACCCGCGGCTGTGCACGCGACCCGGTACTCGTGATTCTTGACCTCGCGGGGAATTCCGATCTTCATCAACACTCCTGTACGTCGATCCGGCGGATTGGCGACATGTGATCGGTTCGATCACCTCAGTGTGAGTATGAAGATCATTCAAGGTCAGGTCCATATTGTTGAAGATAGTTCTCTAACTCATGAGTATGTCATCCTGATATTCACATTTGAGGATCGGTCGAAGTCCTGACTCGAAACATATTCGAACTAGCGCTCCGGAATCTGCCCGATGGCCCACTCGGCCCACTCCTGGCTCATCGCATGGAAGCGCTGCCCCCACTCCATCGCGATGCGGCCGTAGACGGACAGGTCGTCATCGTCCCAGTCGATCGACGCCTCGAGTGCAGCCAGTTCGGCCCCGGCCTTCTTGGCTCCGTTTTCGATATCGGACAGGTAGTCGCGGGCATACGCCCGGGGAACCGCGCCGAGAAAGAAGACGCGCAGCAGCATTTCGTTGCGCGCCACACGTTTCGGCTTGGTCGTGGTGAGCCACTCCCGCAAATCCGTCAGCCCCGCCTCGGTGATCGTGTACTCCTTGCGGCCGCGCGGACCCTCGTCCGAAACCGCGATCGAGCCCGCGTCGGCGAGTTTGGTGAGTTCGGTATAGATCTGACTCTGGGTGGCGGGCCAGACATTGGCCAGCGACACCTTGAATCGTTGCAACAGGTCGTAGCCGCTGGCCGGACGATCGGCCAGCAGTCCGAGCAGGGCGTACCGAAGACTCATGCCATCACCCTACCTTCCACTATTGACATGTCGAAAGATCAGCCTCTAACTTAGACATGTCAAAACTGGAATATCGAGGAGTTCTCCGACATGTCCTATCTGCGCGCTTTCGCCCCATGGATCCTCTTCGCCGTGGTTCCGTCGCAGTACTGGCAGTGGGGCGCGCTGGCTGCCTCGGGTGTCTCGGTGCTCGGCATCGCCCAGCAGATCCGTGCCGGTCAGCGCATGGAAGCCATGGCCATCGATATCGGCTCGGTTGCCTTCTTCGCGGCACTGACCGTCATCGCCTTCACCGATCCGAACAGTGCCCTGCACCCCTACACCCCGGCACTGTCCTCCGGCGTGCTCGCCCTGGTCGCGGGCGTCTCGCTGGCCGTGCGCACGCCATTCACGCTACCGATCGCCAAACAGACGACACCGCAGGAACTTTGGGATCATCCGATCTTCATCCGCACGGCATACGTCATCACTTCGGTGTGGACCGCGAGTTTCGTGATCGGCTGCGTCGCGCTGGCCGCGCTCGCACACTCCGCGTCGGGCGTGCGCACCACGGTGCAGATACTCGCCTTCGTCCTTCCGGTGGTTTTCACGATCCGCTACGTCGCCCTCATCCGGGCGAAGGCGAACTCGCTCGACCCTTCCGCATCCTGAACAGATTGGTATCCGTGATGTCCACCTCGGTTGCACACCTCACCGGCAACTACGCGCCCGTCACCGAAGAGCTCACCGCCTACGAATTACCGGTCACCGGAATGATTCCTGCCGCATTGACCGGCTGGTACCTGCGCAACGGCCCGAATCCGCACGCTGCGGCCTCCCCGCACTGGTTCCTCGGCGACGGCATGGTGCACGGGGTCCGGCTCGAACAGGGCCACGCGGTCTCCTATCGCAACCGGTGGGTCCGCACCTCCACCTTCACCGATGGCACCGCGGTCCGCGATGCCGATGGCAACCGTGACCTCACCGCCGGGCTCGCCAATACCCACGTCATCCGGCATGCCGGACGCACCCTGGCACTCGTCGAATCGTCCTACCCGTACGAATTGACCTGTGAGCTGGATACGGTCGGCCCCTACGATTTCGACGGCAAGCTGCGCACCGCCATGACCGCGCATCCCAAGACCTGCCCCACCACCGGCGAACTGCATTTCTTCGGCTACGACCTCACCGCGCCCTATCTGACCTACCACCGCGCGGACGCCGCTGGCAATCTGCTGGTCAGCCGCCCGATCGAGGTGCCCGTCGCGACCATGCACCACGACTTCAACCTCACCGCCGCCCATATCGTATTCATGGATCTGCCAGTGGTTTTCGATCTCGAAACCGCCAAATCCGGTGGCGGCATGCCGTTCCGGTGGCGCGACGATTACCAGGCCCGGCTCGGGGTACTGCGTCGTGACGACCCGCACGGCGACATCCGGTGGTTCCCGATCGATCCGTGCTACGTGTTCCACACGCTCAATTCCCACGATGAGCCGGGGCGGATCGTGCTGCATGTGATCCGCTATCAGAGTCTGTGGCGACAGGATTCACACCTTTCGGAGCGGGCCTCGCTATGGCGCTGGACCATCGATCTGGTCACCGGCACTGTCGCCGAGGAGCAGATCGACGATCGCGACGCCGAATTCCCGCGCATAGACGACCGGCTCGCGGGTCTGGACTCCCGCTTCGGCCACGCCACCGTCGCCGGGGACAGCGGCGCATTGCTGCGCTACGACCTGCACACCGGCACCAGCACGGCACACGAATTCGGTCCGGGCCGCATTCCGGCCGAGGCCGCATTCGCACCCGCGGACGAGCGCCCCGGCGGCGACGGCTATCTCATGACCTACGTCTACAACGCCGACACCGACCGGAGCGATCTCGTCATCCTCGACGCGTCCGAGCTGGCCGGGCCACCGGTTGCGACCATTCACCTACCCGCCCGGGTGCCCTACGGATTCCACGGAAACTGGCTGGCCGACAAGTGATTTCAACCGTTGACCGCAAGCACCAGCTTGCCGGTCGAAGTGCGACTCGCCATCAATCGATGTGCCTCGGCGACCTCGGACAGCGGGAACTCCGCGGTGATCGGCAGCTCCACCTGCCCCGAGGTGACCAACCGGAACGCCCGATCGGCGATCTCCCGCAAAACCTGCGGCGCATCGGCAGTGAGTCCGAGGATAGAGAATCCGGAGATCGATAGTCCTCGCGGGTAGAGCTCGGGCTGGCCGATCTGCCAGCCCGGCTCACCACTGGCGTTGCCGTAGGAGATCAGCCGTCCGAACAGCGCGAGCGATTCGAGACCGCGCCGCAACGTCTGCCCGCCGACTGGGTCGAGCACGACATCGACACCGCGTCCGCCGGTAGCCTTCCGGACATCGGTCTCGAAGGTCTCGGCCAGGAAGGCGTCGTCGTAACCGAGTTTGCGCGCGTACTCCGCCTTGGCCTCGCTGGAGACCACGCCATAAACCGCACCGGCCCCGGCCAACTTGGCCACCTGCCCGACCACGGTGCCCACCCCACCCGCAGCGGCCTGCACCAGCACGGTCTCCCCCGGCTGCAACCTACCGACGGTATTGATCAGTGCATAAGCGGTCGGCAGGACCGTGGGAAGCGTTGCGGCCGTTCGCAAATCGACACCATCGGGCACCGCGAACACCGTGGCGGCGGTAATTACGGCGACCTCGGCATAAGCGCCGCCCTCGGTGATCGCCGCCACCGGCTGGCCGACCGCGAACCCGTCGACATCGGGGCCGATCGAGCGCACTCGCCCCGAAAGTTCGAGCCCCGGAACGAACGGCAGATCCCGGACCCGATACCCCACCGAACGCGCCTGCAAGTCGGCGAAGTTCACCCCGACATATTCGACATCGATCGCGACCTCACCAGAACCCGGCTCCGGCGCATTGAGCTCCACCTCCCGCAACACCTCGGGTCCGCCCAGCTCGCTGATCTGAATCGCCCGCATAACCCCACACTCCACTAGACGCACCGACCACATAGTTCTAGCAGGAAATGGGGTCAGCGGCAGTCCACCACGAGTGCCGTCGCATTATCGGTGCTACCGACCTGTAACGCATTGTCCACCAAGGTTTCCGCGGTATGAGCCGCGGTTCGGCCCGCGACGAGTATCGACTTGATCGCGACCATATCGAGCCGCTTGTGCACGCCGTCGGTGCTCAACAGCAGTCGGCCCCGGCTCGATCCGGTGGCTGCGCGACCGACGACGTCCGGACTGGCGGTGCGGGTGGAGGTGGTGACAAGGTGGTCCATGCGATTCGCCGGGCGAACCCCCCTGGCGCGCATGAACTCTGCGACGGTGTGGTCGGTGGTGATCTGATGCAGCACCCGACCATTCCAGCGGTAGGCGCGACAGTCGCCGACCCAGGCGATATCGCAGGGGCCGTCGGGCTGATCGGCGGCGGGTAGCACGGCGATCACGAGCACACTGTCGGCCTGCTCCTCCGGGAATTCACGCAGCAACTCCTGTTGGGCCGCGACCACCCCGGCCAGCGCGCCATTGCCCGCGCCGATCCGCGCGGCGACCGAAGCCGCGGTCCGCGCCGCCCTGGCCGCCGGCAGGTTGTCGCCGACCCCATCGGCGACGACGAATGCGGTGCGCCCGACGGTGGGGTCGGTGTAGGTGGCGAAGGCGTCCGCATTGAGCGAACGCCGCCCACGCGTGCTCACCACACCGGGTGTGATGGCGAGCTTTACCGACTCGGGGCGGACGATGGCGATCGAAGCGGTTGTCTGCAAGGTCTGACCTCCTTGGGCTGGACCTGCCCCAATACTGCCGATCCGCACAAATCTGTAACTCCAGTGAACCTCGGTTTTCCGTGAACCGTGCCAAAATTACGTGAGGGATTCCTGTGAATCGTCGGCGCACCCAGCCGAACCGCCTGGCCGCCACTGGACCGTCATCGGCGGATTCTGCTCCGGCGCAGCCTATCCCGCAACTTTGCTACCCGATAGCCAACGCACTCTTTACACTGCGACGATCCACACCGAGGGAGCGTCGAGTGTCCACTACCGTTCAGGCCTTGTTCGTTGTCGTCGCCGTGCTCGTCGGCATAATCGTCGCGGTGATTTCCGGAATTCTCTCCAGGGCCAGCGGCTCGCCCGCGGGCATCGTGATCCGCGACGGCGGCGTCGCCTTCGCGGGCACGGCCGGTCTGACCCTGTTACTACTCAAGGCCATCGGGGTGCTCTGAGACCCCAGAGGCCGAATCCATCACATAATCGCGGAGCCTGCTGAGATCAACCGCCGAAGACGACGCAGGCGAAGTCGACGTGTACGCCGGTGCCGACTCGAACGTCCACCGTTGCGATGGGTGTGACGTCCGGCGCCTGCACGGCGCTGAGCGTGTGCGGGCCCGTCGTCTTCGGGATCCAGGTCAGCAGGGCGATGCCGCCCAGCGGACGGACCACTCCGAGTAGAACGCCGTTGTCGTAGAAGGAGACGAGTTCGGCCGCATTGTTGACGTAGGCCTCGGCGGTGGCCGGACAGTCGGTGCCGTAGTTGGTCGCGAGGCCGTAGTTCGAATCCGGCATCACCCCCACCCGGGTCACCGCAGCATTCGCCGTCGGCGCTGCGCACGCCCATGCGGCGATCGCGGTGCCCAGCATGGTCGCGGTCGTGATTGTTCGGTAGCTCATGATTCCTCGTCGTACGGTGCCGAGTTGCCAGCGCAGATCATAGATAGTCGCCCAGACCGCTGCGTCCCGAATCGCCCAGCGTTTCGCAATTATGTACCCAACGGTTCGCTTTGCGGGTCGATATCAGCGGCGGTGCACGATCCAAGCTAGAACGTGTTCTAACGTGTCCGGTATGGACGTGACATACGAAGGCACGAAACGAGAGCTCGCCACCGATCAGGGTGTACTGCGCTATCACGAGGCTGGCGACGGGCTGCCGCTGTTACTGCTGCACGGCTCCGGAATCGGCGTCAACGGCTGGCGCAACTATCGCGGGAATCTCGCGGTCTTCGCCGAGCACTTCCACTGCTACATCCTCGAATTTCCCGGCTTCGGCGTGAGCGACCCGGTCGACGGACATCCCGTGCTGACCGCAGGCGCGGCGGTGCTGCGATTCATGGACGGGCTCGGCATCGAGTCCGCGGCCATGGTCGGCAATTCGATGGGCGGTGTCGTCGGGGCGAATCTGGCGATTGCGCATCCACAGCGGGTGCGCAAGCTGGTCACCATCGGCGGAATCGGTCCGAATATCTTCAGTTCCAGTCCGAGCGAAGGGATTCGGCTGCTGCAGGAATTCGCCGACAAACCCGATCGGGACAAGTTGCTGCGCTGGTTGCGGGCCATGGTCTACGACCCCGCGGTCATCACCGATGAGATCATCGAGGAACGCTGGGCGGCCGCGCAGCATCCGGATACCCAGAAAACCGCCGCCATGATGTACAGCTCGGCCGCCTGGACCATGCAGCAGAAATTCCTGGCGAATTCGAGTACGCCACCCTATTGGTCGATGCTGCACAAGGTGCAGTGCCCCACCCTGCTCACCTGGGGGTTGGACGACCGGGTCAGTCCGCCGGATATGGCACTGGTGCCGATGCGCCAGATTCCCAATGCGGAACTGCACGTATTCCCGAATAGCGGCCACTGGGTAATGATCGAAGCCAAGGCGGCCTTCGAACGCGCCGCCCTGGAATTCCTGCGCCGCTGAGCTCAGCGATCCGGATAGACCGCGATCTCAACCAGATTGCTATCGAGATCGCGGCAGTAGTGCGAGATCATGTCACCGATCGCGCCGGACTTGGTGACCGGACCATTGGTGATCTCGATACCACAGGCCGCCAAGTGATCTCGCACTTCCTGGGGCGATGCTTGGGTGACGAAGCACAAGTCCGCCGAACCTGCGGCCTCGGTGCGCGCCGTCACCCAGTCAGGGTCGACCGCGAGGGCACCGATCGGCCGCAGGTTGATCTTCTGATTGCCGAAGCACAGTGCGGTGCGGCCTTTCGATCCGAACTTCTCCACCCGCATGCCGAGGACTTTTTCGTACCACGCGGCGGTCGCCTCGATATCGACGCAATTGATGACGATGTGGTCGATCCGATCGACTGAGAACCCCATGGTCGGCACCCTACGCCGGGCGACACGCCTTGGCAGTGACCGGACTCTCGGGGTATTCAGGCAAGGACTCGTTTGTCTTCGGCGCCATGATGCGTTCCATACCCGCCATGGACTCCAGCACGGGCAGCCGCGTGAGGGTATTCCGAATTGCCATGCCCGAGCGGGTTTTCGGCACCATCAGCCGCAGATTCGGGCCGATCTGCTGTTTGCGTTCGACCAGCGCGCGGTGGCTCTGCTCGTAGCGGCGAAAACCGATGCGGTAGTCGCCATTCGCTGCCGCGAGTGCACCGGCGAGCCGATATGCGCCCACGAGGGCGAGTTCGGCACCGGCGCCGGAGGCAGGTGAGGCGCAATAGGCGGCGTCACCGACGAGGGCGATGCGGCCGGTCGACCAGGTATCCATGTGGACCTGGCCGAGGGAGTCGAAATACAAGTCCGGATCGGCGAGGGCGCCGTCGAGCAGTTGTGCCACGTGCCATGCGGATTCGGTGCCGAACCGGTCGGTCAGCAGCGCACGGGCCGCGGTGATATCCCGCGGATCGAGGTCGAGCAGTGGGCTGCGGAACATGAAGTAGGCCTTGGCCTGTGCGTGATTGCCGGAACGGTAGATGCCCGCCATCGCGCCCGGGGTGTTGTAGACGCTCACCCAGCGGTCGGGCCCGAGCGCAGCATCGGCGTTGCCGAATGCGAAGTAATGGTCCAGGTGGCGGACGAAATTCGATTCGGGGCCGAAGGCCGAGCGCCGCACGGTGGAGTGCAGGCCGTCCGCGCCGATGACCAGGTCGAACCGCCGTGGCGGGGCGTGTTCGAACGTGACGGTGATGCCGTCGTCGTCCTCGTCGAGGGCCCGAATCGAATCGCCGAACAGGTATTCCACGTCGGTGTTGTTGTCGTGCAAGATCCGGACGAGATCGCCACGCATGATCTCCACCTCGGCGCTGGCATATTTGTCTTTGATCTTCTGCATATCGACCTGGGCGATGGGATCGCCGGTGGCATTCACGAACCGCATACCGGCGACATCGGCGGCCGCCGACCGGATCTGCGCCATGATGCCCATGCGCTCGGCGACCTCGATCGCTTGATCCCGCACGTCCACCCCCTGGCCACCGACGCGCAGTCCGGCCGCACGCTCGACGATGGTCGGCTCGAAGCCGTGCCGCACAAGCCAATACGCCAATGTCTGTCCGGCGATGCTCGCACCGGAGATCAGAATCCGCATTGCCCGCTCCTTGTCTCGAAAACATCTGACCGTTGGTCAGCGAGGCAACTGTATGACGCTGACCAACGGTCAGTCAAGCGGTAGTATCGGTCACCATGGCCGATGATTCGCGTGCCCGCATCCTGCGGACCGCGCTCGATCTGTTCGCGGAGCGCGGATACCACACGGTGTCCGTGCGCGAGATCGCCGAACAGGTCGGGCTGACGAAAACCGCTGTGCTCTACCACTTTCCAAGCAAGAGCGAGATTGTCGCCGCGCTCGTCGAGCCGCTGCTGGTCGACAGCGAAATGGTGCTCGAGGCGGCGGCACGCGGGCGGGACGCGCAGGCGCGCCGCTGGGCGGTGGTGGGCGGGCTACTGGAGGTGTGGCTTTCACATGGTCAGTTGTTGCGGATGCAGATGCAGGACCAGGCACTATCCGCCGACGACGCAACCTTCGCGCGGTTGCGGACCATAGCGCTATCGGCACAGGAACTGATCGCCGGGCCGCATGCCGATTTCACCACTCGAGTGCGGGCCGCGCAGGTCTATGCGGCACTGAGCGATCCGGTGGTCATCTTCGCCGACCGGCCCGCCGACGAGTTGCGTGCGGCGATTCTCGATGGTGCCCGGCGGTTACTCGGCGCGTCGGCCGCACAAACTCGCCCCATCCACCTGCCGGTAGCCGCGGTCCCCACCACCCGCCCGAACCGCCGCGGCCGCCCCGGCGCAATGACCTCGGACATGATCGAATCCGCTCGCCGCATGCGAGATTCCGGCCGTCCGATCGACGAGATTGCCGCCGAGTTCGATGTCTCGCGTGCCACGCTCTACCGACACTTGAGCAAGCAGGCGAGCGAATTATGAGATAATTTTCGAGACGGCGCGTTCGAGGTATCCTGCTCCGCGAGCACTTCGACAGGGATGTAATGACACTCCGTACCTTGGCCGCAGCCGCCGCGCTGACACTCCTCTGTGCGAGCGCGGCGACCGGCTGCGGAAAGAACGCAACCGGGCACCCGGTGGCGGCGAGCAGCCCCAAGTCAACCGGAACAACAACTTCCACGCCAACCACCACCACCGGGCCATCCACTCCCGTGGACTCGGTAGGCAAGCACGACACCATCGTCACCGGCGCCGAAGCTGAGCCGCTGATGGCACGGATCCGCGCCACCGATCCGTGCTCAATGTTGGACACCGAGCCGTTGAAGTCGATGAATCTTGGAGCGAAGTCGGCGACGCGCGAGGGGCCAGGCCTGGCCGGATGCCAACTCAGGGTAGGCGATCATGTTGGCGAACCCGCTTCGAAGGATGGGCTCTACCTGTTCGAACTGTCACTCGGTGAGGTATACGACGATGCCGACCGTGCTCAGGACAAGGCCGAAACGGTAAACGGCCGCACAATCTACCGCTCCCACCTGGCTGACGACCCCACCTTCGCCGACACCTGCTATTACTACGTACCTGCCGGGCACACCGGCTACGCACACCGGATGCGGTTGCGCAAAGTTCCAGCCGACGGCGCACCGGACAAGACGCCATGGCTCGAAAAGTGCGATGTAGCAAAGAGTTATGTCAGCAAGATCGTCGATCGGCTGGACAGCCTGACTCCCCGCGACAAGCCAGCCGACGGGAGGGTGCTGTACAGCAAGAATCCCTGCACCGCCACAGACGCGGTAAAAGCTCAGTACAGCGATTGGACCTTGAACTCGACCAGCTGGATCGCTCCGTATCGCTGCCAACTGAATTTCACCCAGCCAGGCGCGAAATACACCCTGCAGGTCGATCTCGAATACCGCATGGATACCGAGCAGAAGGCATCCTCCGGACCCGGCAACGGCCCCTACCAGGCAGCGGGCCTGAGCGGGATCATCCTCCGATCAAACGTTTACGGCCCTGGCCCGTCGCGGTGCGCCGTCAGCCTCACATACCGGCCGAGTAGCGACGGCCGCCTGAACGGTCATCTCATCCGCCTTGCCGTCGATTGGACCGCGGTCCCTCTGGCCCAGTACGGAGACCCCGATCACCCGTCGGACGGTAGCTGGCCGCCACTCCCATCCGACGCCTGCGCCAACATCGACAATCTCAGCGCCGCCGCAGTGCGCGCGGCGGGCTGAGCTCTTCCCACGAAGGCTTTGCGGCGCTGACGTTCGGCGAGCCACCAGCGGGTGCTGCGAGAGGCAGGGGCGTTGCAGGCACGGGAGCGTGGGGCCTGCCGCATGCACAGTCTGCGCCGCGACGATCTCGACACCCATTTCCCGGAGTACTTCGACGTCATCCTCGGCACCGCGTCCGAGATGTTGTGATCGACGGTTCTGCAATTACGGTGCGATTGCTGAAGCGATCACCTGGACGGCCCGGAGGCTACCGCCAGTCAGACCGCGGGTCAGATTCTCGGCCTTCTCAGCGAAGTTCCGCACGAAGGCATGCAGCCCAACGGGATCGGGTGGCGAAGCCAGTATCGTCCGCATGGTCGCGGCCGCTTGTTCGGTCAGATCATTGCACTGCTCGATGACGAAACCCGCCGTCTCGATTGCCCCGCGCAATGCATCGAAAGGCACCAGATGGCTCTGCTCCGGTTGTTCGGCCCAGGGCAACGGGTAGTCGGGGTCACCACCCGAACCTGCGGTGATATCCCAGATTGCGAGCAGCCCGTCCGCTACCAGGACTCGGCGGGCTTCTCGGTAGAGCAGTTCCTTGTCGGCGACATTCATCTGCACGTGCTGGCTGAAGGCCGCGTCGAAACTGCCGTCGGCGAAGGGCAGCGCGGTGACGTCGGCTCGGTGCACCGCAATCCGATCCCGCAGTCCGACAAGCTCATTGAGCCACTCGGCCGTGTCGCAATAGTCGGCGGTCAGATCCACGGCGGTCACCGGGCAACCGCATCGGTCCGCGATGAAACGGGCGGTGCCGCCGATCCCGCTACCGGCGTCGAGCACCCGGCTGCGCGGCGTGAGGCCGGTCAGCTCCACCAGTTGATACGTGGCGATGCGACCCATGGTGTGAAAGTCCTCGACCAGCGCGAGATCCGCGGGCCGGAGACTGCCGAGATTCCTGCCCGCGGCGATGAGTGCGCGTTCGATGCCGAGCCGGGAGATGCCGGTCGCGTACGGGATTTCGATCGAAATATCGTTCATTTCAGCACTTTTCGGTATACGACAACGAAGCGACCGTAAAGTAACCACTGGTCACATCTTCGAGTATGCGACCCCATGTGACCGCTGTCAACATATCCGCTGATTTGCGATCCCTCGGCCGCGCACTGGATCGGCACAGTCGGCCGGACTGCTGGACCCGGAACGCAGGCCCGGTGCCGAAATCGCCGCCTGGTCGACGGTCCACGGCCTGGCCTGTCTGCTGATCGGTGGCCCCCTGGCCACCGATCCGGCCGCCATCGGTTCGCGGTCGGGCGGGTGCACGAACTAATCGACCGGGACTGCTCGATCAGCGGCCGGAGACTTAGCGGATCACTGCTGGGAGCCGTCCGGGTCATTGGCCGACTCGCCGGTGAAATGAATCATGGACCTGCTCAGGCGATCAATCCTGCTGGAACAGGTGGTCATAGCCGATTGCGAAGGTGTTGTCGGACGGATCGACAACCACATTGCGTCGGTCACCGACCTGCGGTGGCCGACTGCCGGTCGGTACCTCGCAGTCCGCGTCGAACGGTTCGATTTCTCGGCCGCTGATCCGCACCCTCAGTTCGGCGGTGTCCTGATTTTCGCCGCCAGGGATTATCCGGTGGACGGCGATGATCTCCACTGTCGCCGCGACCCCGGCGATCCGGAATCGCTTCTCGGTTCGCCGCCACTCGTAGGTGCTGAATGCGATACCGATTCCGATTGGGAGTGTGAGGATTCCCGGACACAGACCACTGGCCAACGACTCACCGGTCCGCGCGAAGATCGGCCCGGTCAGTATGAGGCCGCCGGCGATCCAATACGCCAGCACACCCGCAACCGGACCGATGAGTTCGACCTGTTTCGACGATGACCCCTGCGTCAATATCATCCCCCGATCGCCGTCAATTTCTCTGGTGCAGGGTAGCTGAAGCAATCAGAGGGCCGCATCGAGCTGACCCAGGAAAGACACGAACCCCCTCCCGATCGAAATCGGAAGGGGGCCCGGCTTTTCAGGTGGACTAATCCAGCGTAACCGGCAGCCTGGCATGCCCGTTGGAGATGAAGCTAGCCACCGTCCCCAACTCGGACGGATCCGCTGCCAGCCGCATATTAGGAAACCGCGCGAAGATCGCGGGCAACGATACCAGCGCCTCGAGGCGAGCCAGTGGCGCACCCAAGCAATGGTGCACGCCGTAACCGAACGCCAAGTGGTCCTTACTGTCTCGGGACACATCGAATTGATCGGCGGTGTCACCATGCACTTTCGGGTCACGGTTGGCGGCCGCATACGAGGCGAGAATCGGCTCTCCCTTGGCGATATGCACCCCGTCGATCTCGATATCGTCGACCGCGAACCGCAGCGGCAGATGTGCGACCGGCGCCTCGAACCGCAGCGCCTCCTCGACCAGATCGGCCCAGGTCGCCCGTTCCTCGACAACCGTCGCCCGCTGCTGCGGATTGGTCAGCAGCGCGAAGATCGCCTGGTCGAGCAGGTTGACCGTGGTCTCGTGCCCGGCGCTGATGACCAGCAGCAGCGTATCGATCAGCTCCTGCTCGGTGAGCTGGGACCCGTCGTCCTCATCGCGGTGTGAGATCAGCAGACTCGTCATATCGTCGCCGGGATGGTCGCGTCGATACGCCACCAACTCGCCCAGGATCCGATACATCTCCATATAGTTCGCCTGCGACTCCGCTGGACCGAGCGAGGTGTCGAATATTCCGTCGACGCATTTGCGCAGGCCCGGATTGAGTTCTGCGGGCACACCCATCAATTCGGAAATGACCTGGATCGGCAGCGGATACGCGAAACCCTCACGCAGATCGACCGATTCGCCCGCAGGCGTCTTCGCGAGTTCGGCGAGCAGTTCCTCGGTGATCCGCTCGATCTGCCCGCGCATCGCCTCGGTGCGCCGATGGGTGAATGCGGGCGCGACCAACTTGCGTAACCGCTTGTGGTCCGCACCGTAGGCGGTGAACATATTGTTCACCGCGACCCACAGGAAAAGTGGCCAGTCCTGCGGAATCTCGCCATTGATGAAGGCCGGCCAGTGCTGGCTCGCATCCTTGGACACCCGCGCGTCGACGAGCAGCTGCTTGAGCAGCCCGGCATCGGTCACCGACCAGGCCCGCACACCGCCGGGCAATTCCACCAGCGCCACCGGCCCACGCTCACGCAAGCGTACGGATTCGCCCTGGATATCGGTTCCCGTCAGATCCAGGGTAGTAGGTTGTTGCGCCACAGATCTCCTTAAAGGATTACCAGCGGAGGGGATTTGGGAAAGGTGACGGGCAGCGATACCAGGGCCCGGTGGAACGGGCCAGGGCGCCAGCTGAGTTGTTCGGGCTCTGTCGCCAAACGCATTTCGGGAAGTGCGTCGAGCAGTTGGTCGATGGCGTCCTGGACGATGAGATAGGCGACCGACCGCGCCGGGCAGGAATGCGGACCCACACTCCACGCCAGATGCGAACGGTTGGGCCCGAATTCGCTCACCCCGATGGCGGGATCGTTATTGCATCCGGCCATGCTGATGATGACCGGTTGATGTGCGGGCAGCCAGACGCCGTCGATCAGGATCGGCTGTCTCGGGTAGGAGACGCAGTAGTTCGCCATCGGCGGGTCGGTGAACAGCACTTCGTCGAGTGCGTCACGGGTGGAAAGACTTCCGCCGTGCACGTTGCCCGCGAATCGGTCGTCGGTCATCATCAGCAGCAGTGTGTTGGTGATGAGATTCTGCTGCGGTTCGATGCCCGCACCGTAGATGGTGACGAGCTGGTGGATCATCTCCTCGTCCGAGAGCACGGTCGGATGCGCGATCAGCCGCGAGGTGATGTCGTCGCCGGGGACGCTGCGCTTCAGTGTGACGAGCTCGAACAGCGCATCGGTGAGCATCGCGTTGCCCTTATCGGCATTCACACCTTCGAAGATGGCCGCCATCCCGGTGGCAACCTGCTGGCCGATCTCCGGCGGGCAGCCGAGCAGGTCATTGAGCACCTGGAAGGTAAGCGGAAATGCGTATTGGCTGATCAGATCGGCCGCACCATCACCGCAGAAGGCATTGATCAGCGGGATGGCGGCATGTTCGACGACGGCATGCAGCGCGTGTAGATCGACTTCGGCGAGGCTTACCGCATTTGCCTGTCGATAGCGCAAATGCTCATTTCCCGCGCTGCGCAAGGCATTCGGCCGCCATTCCAGCATCGGTAGCACCGGGCATTCGCCGGGAATATCTCGCTGCCAGGTGCGTGGATCCGCCGGAAAGTGGTCTGGATCGTTGAGAATTCGTACGGCGGTGTGATAGCCGATCACCAAAGTGGCCGGTACACCGGGCGAAAGGTCGATCGGCACCAGAGATCCGTACTGGCTGCGCATTTCCCGGTACGCGCGGTGCGGATCTGCCGCGTACTCCTCGGAGTAGAGCGCTACGCGCGGGCCATCGGTATCGATCGGCGAACCGAACGCGACGGAGGCGGGCTGGTTTCTAGCTTTAGACAATGCGTCGGTTACTTCCGGGACTCCTGGCGATGGAATAGGAACTCGACGAGCGTGATCAGCGACCGCAGACAGGTGCTGCGCTGGCGCGCGTCGAGCGAGGTCAGCGGAGTATCCGGTGCGAGATCCAGTGCGTCCCGGATCTCTTCGAGCGGATAGCGCTTTGCGCCTTCGAACTGGTTGACCGCGACCGAATACTGCACCCCGCGCTCCTCGAGCACGGACAACACCTCGTCGGCCTTCTCGATGCGCCGGGTGTCCACCAGGACCAGGGCGCCGAGCGCACCGCGCGCCAGCTCCTCCCACAGCGGGACGAAACGCCGCTGCCCCGGCGTCCCGAAAAGGTAGAGCGCGAGCGTGGGATTCAGCGTGATACGGCCGAAATCCATCGCCACGGTCGTCTGCGATTTGCCGGGTAATCCGGCCATATCGTCGACGCCGACACTGGCCTCGGTGATCGTCTCCTCCGTGCGCAGCGGCCGGATCTCCGAAACGCTGTTCACGAATGTCGTTTTGCCGACACCGAAATTGCCTGCCACCAAGAGCTTTACCGACCGGGTCACGGTCTCCGGCACATAGTCGACAGTGCGCTCAGGCCGGGAGAGCGCGGAGCCCATTGAGTACCTCCTCGAGCAGGGTGATCTCCGGCATGACTTCGGCCGGGGTCGGAGTGGCCAGGTGATCGCTGTCCAGCAGATCGGCTACGACGATCTTCACCACCGAGGGCGGCAGGTCGAGATAGGCGGCGATCTCGGCGATGGACAGGGCGCTGCGACGGCTGCACAGGTTCAGCACCTGGCGCGCATCGGGTGTCGCACCAGGTGCCGGATCTTTGGCGGCGACGACCAGGGTGACCAGGTCCAATTCACGACTGGGACGGATTCGCCCGCCAGTGCGCACGTAGGCCCGGACCAAGTCGGGATCTCGCCGGGACCTCGTCATGACGTCAAGCCGCCCTCAACCCTTCCGCGCGGCTGGGCGCCTAACTCGTGCCCGACCCGCCCGGCGAGTTCGTTCATGCGGTGCGCGACCAGCCCGATATCGGTCTCGGGCGTCGTCGAAACACCGAGCAGCGCACCCTCACCCGCCGCGGTAATGAGGATCATGCCCTGGTCGTATTCGGTCATGTTCTGGCGCACACCATTGTCTAGGCCACCGCAGAATTCGCCGAGCGCTTTACCTAGTGAGCGCAGACCCGAGGCAGCCGCGGCGAAACGCTCGGCATCATCCTTATTGACACCGTCGGAATGCGCGATCCGCAGCCCGTCGTCGGACAGCAGCACCGCGAACCGGACGCCGGGAACGTTGCTGAGATCCTCGAGTAGCCAACCCAGCCTATTGCTGCTGTCGGTCACCGGTGTGCTCATCAGGATGACATCCCTTCGCTGTTATCGGAGGCAGCAGCCTCGCGGCCGCTCTTGGAACCCATCTGCCAGGCGGAAGCGATTTCGGGACGAGCCTGTCCCGCTTCGGATTCGGTGCCGGTCTGAGCCGGCACCGAAGACACCGCCCGACGGCGTCGCTTGGGTAGGCCGCCACTGGTGATCTCGTGCACAGCGAAGTCCTCGTTCTCGGCGGGTTGTTCGCTCACCCCTGCCAAGACCGGAACCGGGGATAATTCGAAGGGCTTATCCTCGGCGACAGCGGTCGGCACGGGCTCCGGGGCCGGGTTGACGGCGGGCAAGGCGGGCTCGGCGTTCGTCACCGCGGTGACCAGCAGCGCCTCGGGGATGTAGACCATCGCCCGCATACCGCCGTAGACGTTCGGGCCATCGATGTAGACGGTGAACCCGTAGCGTCGGGCCAGTGCCGCGATGCCCGGGAAACCGACGCGCGGGGACGGGCCGAGCTGGTGGATGTCGATCGGGCGCTCGTTGGCGAGTACCTGCCTGGCCTCCTCCATCTGCTCCGCGTTCATCCGCACACCGGCATCATCGATGATGACGGTGACGCCGTGGTGGCCCTCCTGGAAGCTCACATCCACATACGACGTCGGCGGGGAGTAGCGCAGCGCGTTGTCGAGCAGGGTGGCCAGGGTGTGCACGAGCGGTTCCACCGCGCGGCTGATGACGATGCGGTCGAGCTGGTTGGCCCGCACCCGCAGGTAGTCACGGACACGCCCGATCGCGCCGCCGACCACATCGGTGAGCGACTGGGCGGGCCAGCGCCGACCCGGCAGACCACCACAGACGATCACATACGACTGCGCCTGCCGCAGCATCTGCTGCACGGTGTGGTCGATGCGGGTCAGGGTGGCGTAGACCTCGTCGTCACGGTGCTCGCGCAGCGCGGCGCTCACCACCTGACTGACATCCGCGCCGAGGCTGACCACGGAGGTTCCGAAGGAGCGCACCGCCGCACTGGTCGCGGCCCGCGAGGCGGATTCGATCTCGGCGCGAGTGCCCTCCTCGGTCGCCTTGATCGCCTGCTGCGCTTTTTCCTCGGCCTCGCGCGCGGCTTGCTCGTGCGCCTCGGACTGCACCAGGCGCAGGTCATCTGCGTAACGCTCGGAAATCCATTGCAGGCACTGGACGAACCGGGAATTCTCCTGACCCGTCGGCACCTCGATGGCCGAAACCGGTGCCTCGAAGCGACGCACCGCCTCGGTCATCGCCGGCAGTGTCTGGCCGGCGAAGTGCTCGAGGGTTTCCTCTTGCGCCCGATTAGCTCTATTGAGGGCGTCGGCGCGGATCTTCTGTTGTTTCGCGTATTGCGCTACATACAACGCCGCCGCCACCGCAATAATGAGAGCGGGGGCGAGGATCCATGAAAGCACCACGGCGATATCTTGATTCATCAGCTCTCTCGTCGTTGCGACAGCCGGTGTCACTGCGCGTTGTCTTGCCTTCCTCGCGACGCCGACCAGGATCAACATTCGTCGAATGCGGCCACATCGACAGCGGCACCAACCCCAGAGTGCCCGCAGGGCAAGTGATTCGAAGAATCACCTACCGCGCGGATCGAGCCGATAAGTAGCTCGGCACCCGACGACCCGCCCACAGTAGCAGCATCGCCCGGAAGTCTCTCTCGAACCGAGGACCACATTCCGATTCCTCGAACTGCTAGCGCCCCCATGGATTTCGCTTACCACCCGATCGGTATGACCGAATGCCATAAATAGCGAACCGCGGGTACCGGATACTATGCGCGAATGGCAAAGCTGAAGGTGTCCGTCGACGTGCCGATTTCCCCGCAGGAGGCCTGGTCGCATACCTCCAACCTGACCGAACTCGACAAATGGCTGCTCATGCACGAGGCGTGGCGCAACGAGGTGCCCGCCGAGCTGACCGTCGGTACCCAACTGGTCGGTGTCGCATCGGTCAAAGGATTGCGCAATCGGGTCACGTGGACGGTCAAGGCCGCTGAACCGCCGCGCCGACTCGCCTTGAGCGGCGCGGGCAAGGGCGGTACCAAATTCAAGCTGGAACTGCTCGTTGCCGCGAAGGGTGCGGGCTCGGAGGTCACCGTCGATATCGATCTGGGTGGCGCGCCACTGTTCGGCCCGATCGGTTCCGGGGTCGCGCGGGCGCTGAAGGGCGATATCGAATGCTCGTTGGAGCGTTTCGTCGCGCTCTACAGCTGAGGAGTTCGACGTGCCGCATGCCAAGGCCGCGGATGGCGTCCGCATCGCCTATCAGACCGGCGGTGCGGGTGCGCCGCTGCTGCTGCTCGCCGGGCAGGCCAATAACCATCATTGGTGGGATGGAGTTCGCGCCGACTTCGAGACCGCGTATCGCACCGTCTCACTGGACTATCGCGGCACCGGAGACAGCGATAAGCCGGATATCCCGTACAGCACCCTCGGACTCGCCGAAGACGCGATCGCGGTGCTCGACGAGCTCGGCATCGAGCAGGCCGCGGTGTACGGCACATCCATGGGTGGTCGGGTCGCGCAGTGGCTGGTCGCGCGGTTCCCGGATCGGGTGCGTACGTTGGTGCTCGGCTGCACCTCACCTGGTGGACGCCACGCGGTCGAGCGGGACGCCGAGGTACGGAAGTCACTGGCCCAGCCCGATCAGGTCGCCGCGCGGCGGGCGCTGTTGGAACTGATGTATACCCCGGAGCATCTGGCGAGCGCCGCAGGACCGTTCAACACCCTCGGCGATCCGAGCATGCCTGCCTACGCGAAGCGCATACATCTCTACGCGAGCAATAGGCACGACGCATGGGATGTGCTCGCCGATATCGCGGTTCCGACGCTGATCGTGCACGGGAGCGAGGACCGGTTCAATCCCGCTGCGAACGCACCGCTGCTCGCGGAACGGATTCCGGATGCGCGGCTGGCGTGGATCCCGGGAGCTCGGCACGCCTACTTCGACGAATTCCGAAGCACCGCGAGCCCGCTCGTCCTGGAATTCCTGGACGCGAACCGCCCGTAATCCGAGTTCGCCTGGTACACAGGCGAACTCGGATCCTGCCGCTAGTGCACCAGCGCAGGCGTGTCCGCGACCTCGGGCAACTTCGGCTTGGTGCGCGGCAGGAATGCCGCGGGCACCAAGGTCAGCACCATGAGCACCACTGCCACGATGTAGGTGTGGCTGAACGCCGTCGCGGCCTGGCTCAATCCGGTCTCGACCGCACCGGGCGGCAGCTGCGCCGCGATCGAGGGATCGTAGTTCGACGCGATCGCCGGCTTGGCGAACGGATGCCGGTTCAGCAAGCTGCTGAGCACCACCGACATCGTCGCGGTGCCGATGGACCCGGCGGACTGGTTGATGATGTTCATCAGCGTCGTACCGCGCGCGACCTGCTGGTGGGTCAGCGTCTGGATCGCCGCGGTCATGGTCGGCATCATGGTGCAGCCCATGCCGAGGCCCATCACGAACAGCGCGCCCAACATGAACGGATACGACGTATCCGACTTCAGTTGCACGAAGAACACCGTGCCGAGTGAGATCAGCGAGATACCGGTCAACACGATCTTGCCCGGACCGATCTTGTCGACGAGTCGGCCCGCGATCGGCATCGTCAACATCGCGCCCAGACCCTGCGGCACCATCAGCAGACCGGCCGCCATGGCCGTTTCGCCGCGCACCTGCTGCAAGTAGGTCGGCAGCAGCAGGCCCGCTCCGAAGAAGGCGGTCGCGAACAGCACCATGGTCAACACCGCGAAGGTCAGCGACCGGTTGCGGAACAGATGCAGATCGATCAGCGGATGTTCGGTGCGCAGCGCGTGGAAGACGAACAGCACGATAAGCACCAGGCCGATGGCGGCGGGTATGAGCACCTTGGCCGCGACAACCGTGCCCTCACCCGGAATCGAGGAGATGCCGAACAGGAACAGCGCCAGACCCGGCGAGGCCAGCAGCATGCCGAGGAAGTCGAAGGATTCCGACGGCTCCGGGTTATCCGCGGGGAACACAATGAAGGCGAGTATGAGCGCGACAACCCCGACCGGAACATTGATCAGGAAGATCCACTTCCAGCCGTAGCTGTCGATAAGCCAGCCGCCCAGGATCGGACCGCAGATCGGGCCGAGCAGCATCGGCACCCCGAGCACCGCCATGACCCGCCCAACTCGTTGCGGACCGGCCGCGTGGGTCATGATCGTCATGCCGAGCGGCATCAGCATGCCGCCGCCCAGACCCTGGATGACGCGGAAGGCGATCAGCGTCTCCATACTCCACGCCTGGCTGCACAGCACCGAGCCGAGCACGAACAGCGTCAGCGCGAGCATGTACAGCCGTTTGGTGCCGAACCGGTCCGCCGCCCAACCGGTCAACGGGATGACGCTGGCCAGCGCGAGGGTGTAGCCGGTCATCGACCAGGCCGCGATCGCGGTGGTGGTGTGGAACTCGTTCTGGAATTTGGGGATCGCGACGGTTACGACGGTGATGTCCAGGATCGACATGATCGCGCCGAGCACGACCACTCCTGCCACCTTGAAAACCGCGATGTCGAGCTTGTCGGTCGCGGGATCCGTAGCGACCGACGTGGTATCCGGAGGATGTGTCACCGCTTAAGCCTTGCACCTCGCCGACCAAATGACCAGCACATTCTGCGACCTTCGCCACACCTGGGGGTTGCTGTGATCTCGTGCGGGGAAAGCACCGGATGATGGCGGCGTGACTTTGCAGATCTTCGATGCCGAGTTCGCCGCGAATCCGTGGCCCACGCTGCGACGATTGCGCGAGGACGGTGGGGTGCACCGGGTCCGGACACCGGACGGCCCACCTGCCTGGTTGGTAACCCGATTCGCCGATGTTCGAGTCGGGCTGCTCGACAATCGGCTCTCCACCCGACCACGCTATGCCGGGAAGACGGACTGCGAGCGGCGCTTCTCAGTCGCCGAGATCTTCTGTGCGTATCTGCCCCACCCGCAACACGGTATTCGTCGCGGGGCGGCGACGACCTCGCCGTGTGTGCCCCGGCCGGCGCGGTCGAGACCGCCAGGCGCGTGCTCCCGACCTTCGGGTGGCTACCGATCAGTCCTGCGGCCCCGGTGACTTCCAAGACGGATCCCGGCCGAACCATCCCGCTAGCCGATCGTATGCGGGAGCGTCGGGCGGTACGGGCACCTCGAGGTCGAAAGCCTTATCCGGTCCGCGGAATTCCGGGCGCAGCATCTTGTGCGACCAGGCAAGTCCGTACTCGGCGACTTCCTGATCGAGGTCGATGGTCTGGTTGGTCGCGCGGGCGAGATCCCAGGTGTGCATGGCCAATTCGGTGATCTGCTGGTCGGCTCGGCTGCGCAGAGGCGCTTCTGCGCCGCCCGGTACCGGAACCGGGCGTTCCAGGTCGGCCCGGTGCCAGACATCGAGAACTGGCGCGGCTGCCGCGCGGTACTCTGCCGTCCAGTTCGGGCTCAGCTCGGCGGGCGGCGCCGCCCAATCGGCGATCTCGCCACGCGCCGAATCCAGGAAATTCCGCAGGCTCTGCCCGATGACATGTCGCACGAGCGCCTGTACATTCCAGCCGACACAGGGTGTCGCCAGCGTCGCCAGCTCCGGCCGGATCGCCGCGATGACCTCACCCATCTGGGTCAGTGCGCGGTCCACGAGGTCCACGGTTGGGTCAACGGTGTTCACGCCTGTCGATTCTGCTCCGCGACCGCCGCGCACAACGCGGAACGCGCAACTCGGCCGACTACACCGATGCCCTCAGCGAGGAGCGGGTCGGCGGCCTCCAAATCAACGGACGCGATAAGGCGCGAGTGGGACCGGGTGACGGCGACACAGGCCTGGCACATGCCCTCAGCGCGGAGCGGGTTCGGCCGCCTCCGGATCAACGGACGCAGTAACACGCGACTCGGACCGAGTAACGGCGACACCAGCCAGGCACATGCCCTCAGCGCGGAGCAGGTTCGGCCGCCTCCGGATCAACGGACGCAGTAACACGCGACTCGGACCGAGTAACGGCGACACCAGCCAGGCACATGCCCTCAGCGCGGAGCAGGTT